>CAZMGP010000021.1:0-74795 GCA_964565875.1 uncultured Enterobacteriaceae bacterium | reverse complement strand
GTGTTCGCACGCAAGAATTACTTTTACCCCGACCTGCCCAAGGGCTACCAGATCAGCCAATTCGAGCTGCCCATCGTCACCGGTGGCGCGGTCGCCATTCAGACTGCAAACGGCGAGAAACTGGTGCGACTCACACGAGCGCACTTGGAGGAAGACGCGGGCAAGTCGCTGCATGAGGATTTTCACGGCATGAGCGGCATCGACCTCAACCGCGCGGGCACGCCGCTCCTGGAGATCGTGAGCGAGCCCGATATGCGCAGTGCCGAAGAAGCGGTGGCCTACGCCAAGGCGCTGCACGGCTTGGTGCGCTGGATCGGCATCTGTGACGGCAACATGCAGGAAGGGTCGTTTCGCTGCGACGCCAACGTGTCGGTGCGCCGTCCCGGCGCGCCGCTCGGCACGCGGCGCGAAATCAAGAACCTCAATTCCTTCCGTTTCCTGCAGCAAGCGATCGAATACGAAGTCCGCTGGCAGATCGAGACGCTGCAGGACGGCGGCGCGATCGAGCAGGCGACGGTGTTGTTCGATCCCGACACAGGCGAGACACGCATGATGCGCACCAAGGAAGACGCGCACGACTACCGCTATTTTCCCGATCCCGACCTGCTGCCGCTCGCAGTGGGCGAGGCCTGGATCGAAGAGTTGAAGGCGAGCCTGCCCGAACTGCCGCAGGCGAAGCGTGGGCGCTACGAGCGTGAATTCGGCTTGTCGAGCACGCACGCAAGCTCGCTCACGCAATCGCTCGAAGTCGCGCAGTATTTCGAGAGCGTGGTGCAGTCCCTGGGTGTGGACGCCGCGAAGCTCGCGGCGAACTGGATCCTGGTGGAACTCGCCGGCGCCTTGAATAGCGCCGGGCTCGATATCGGCGCCTCGCCGGTGAGCGCGCAGCAACTCGCGGGCTTGGTGCGCCGCATCCGCGACAATACGATCTCCGGCAAGATGGGGAAGGAAGTATTCGATGCCATGTGGGTGGGGGAAGGCGAGGCCGACGCGGTGATCGAAAAGCGCGGCATGAAACAGATATCGGATGCCGGCGAGATCGAGAAGGTGATCGACGCGGTGCTTGCTGCGAACCAGAAGTCGGTCGACGAATACCGCGCTGGCAAGGAGAAGGCATTCAATGCCCTGGTCGGCCAAGCGATGAAGGCCACCAAGGGCAAGGGCAATCCCGCCCAGATCAACGAAATCCTGAAGAAGAAGCTCGCGGGCTAGCGCGCGCGCCGCTACAACTTCTTCCTAACTGCGGCGTATTCGCTCAAGATGGCTGAGGCTTGTGGCTACGGCCGCTGCGCTTAACTTTCGCTAGCGCGAAAGTTAGCCTTCGCCCCGAAGGTCTCGATCCTCCCTTGTGGGGGGAAGTCCCCTTGGGGGACGCCGCAAACGGCGCTATTTCTTGCTTGCTGGCGGTGCGGTCGTTTTCGACTTCCCACCCTGCGTTAGCTCTAGGTAGCGCCGTTTGTCTTCATCGTACTTGGCGTTGATTTCGCTCAATTCCTTCTTCTTCGCAGCGAGCGCGTCCTGCTGCGCCTTCATGTCGATTTCGTTGTTCTTGATGTCGTCCTGCAACTTCTTCGGCATCGGCTTCTTGGTGTAAAACTCCTTCTCCGCGTCGAGCGATTTGGTGCGCTTCTGCGCTTCGGCGATGCGCTTCTCGATCTCCTTGGACTGGTCCTCGGCCTGCTTCAGCGCCCGTTGGCGGCCGTCTTCGATATCCTTCTCGCTCGAATACGTATTGAGCAGCGCCTGGTTCTTGCGCCGCTCCTCCTTCGCCGCCAGCTCCTCCGCCTTCTTGCGCTTTTCCTCGGCGTCTCGCGCCTCTTGCTGCTCGGGCGTGAGCGTCGCTTCGCGCTTCTTCACTACTGTGCCCTGTTTGGACAATTCGTCCATTTCCTTGCCCAGGCACTCCGCCGGCGGAGTCTGCGTGTAGTAGGTCTTGCCCTTCGCGTCCTTGCACTTGTACAGATGCTGCTGGGCAAGCGCGCCGGGCGCCACGAGCGTGAGCGCGATGGCCGCGAGCGCCAGCGAACCGGCGAGGGGCGAAAGGGGACTGCGCTTTGCGATCGAATGGGCTTCAGACATGGGCGTCCGCTCCATAGAGTTGGCGGTAGTGTTCGATGGCTGCAAGATGGCTCTTCAGTTCGGGTTTGGCGGCAAGCAGCCGCACCAGATCGTCGAGGTCGGCGATGGCGATGACCGGTAGGCCCAGACCTTCGCGCACTTCCTGCACCGCGGAGCGGGCGCCGCTGCCGCGCTCCAGGCGGTCGAGCGCGATGGCGACGCCGCAGGGCGTCGCGCCTGCAGCGCGGATGAGGTCTACCGATTCGCGCACCGAGGTCCCGGCGGAAATCACGTCGTCGACGATCAGCACCCCTCCGGCGAGCGGCGCGCCGATGGTGCTACCGCCTTCGCCGTGGTCCTTTGCTTCCTTGCGGTTGAAGCTGTAGGGAACGTTGCGCCCGGCGCGTGCCAGGGCAATGGCGACGCTCGCCGCGAGCGGAATTCCCTTGTATGCGGGACCGAACAGCATGTCGAAGCGCGCGCCAGCCGCGAGTATGGCTTTCGCGTAGAATTCGCCGAGGCGCGCGAGCATGGCGCCGTCGTTGAACAATCCGGCGTTAAAAAAATAGGGCGACATGCGGCCGGCCTTGGTTGTGAACTGGCCGAAGCGAAGCACGCCGCAATCGATGCAGAAGGAGATGAATTCTTTGCGAAAATCCGACATTCGTTGGTGCGGGCGGCGTACTGCCTCGACCCTTCGCGCCCGCGCGGCACGCGCGGGACTCTAGGTTGCCGAAGGGGACGGAATATGCGTCATTCCTTCTGCGCGGGCGGCCCGCCGCGGCCGCGATGCTTTTTCTAATCCAGCCATGTTACGCATTATCACGATCAATCTCAACGGCATACGCTCGGCGGTCAGCAAAGGCTTGCTGCCCTGGCTGAGCAAGCAGAAGGCCGACATCGTCTGCATGCAGGAGGTCAAGGCGCAGTTGCCCGACCTCGCGCCCGAGACGCTCAACCATCACCCTTATTCGGGCCATTTCGATTGCGCCGAGAAGAAGGGCTACAGCGGCGTCGGCATGTACTGCCGCAGCGAGCCGGATAAGGTGAAGAAAGGCTTTGGCTCGAAGGAATTCGATGCCGAGGGGCGTTACCTGCGCGCCGATTTCGGCAAGCTGAGCGTGATCTCCGTCTATCTGCCTTCGGGGTCGAGCTCGGAGGAACGTCAGCAGGCGAAGTTCCGCTTCCTCGGCGAGTTCATGCCGCATTTGGCCAAGCTGAAGGCGAGCGGCCGCGAAATCGTGATCTGCGGCGACTGGAACATCGCGCACAAGGAAATCGACCTGAAGAACTGGCGCAGTAACCAGAAGAACTCCGGCTTCCTACCCGAGGAGCGCGCCTGGCTCACCGAAGTGTTCGAGAAGCAGGGCTGGGTGGACGTCTACCGCCGCCTTCACCCGGATACGACCGGCGAGGCCTACACTTGGTGGTCCAACCGCGGCCAGGCCTGGGCGAAGAACGTCGGTTGGCGCATCGACTATCAGATCACGACACCCGGGATCGCGGCTCAGGCGAAAAAGGCTTCGGTCTACAAAGAGCAGCGCTTTTCCGATCACGCGCCGCTCACCGTCGATTACGCCTGGCCGAAGAGCTGAAGACCGCCGGGGCTCCGGCGGTATTTCGCCGATCAGGCCTGCACGGTCAATAGCCTCTTGCGCATCGGCCTCAGCACTGCAATGGCGAGGAATGCAGTGACGAAGTCGAGGGTGATGACCACCGCGAAGACGCTCGTCCAGTTGCCGGTGGCTTCATGCATCCACGCGGCGAGCGGCCCGCCGAGTATCGAGCCGATTCCCTGGGCCATGTAGAGAAACCCGTAGTTCGTCGTCGCATGCTTCTTGCCGAAGGTATCGGTCAGGGTCGACGGGAAGAGCGAGAAGATCTCGCCCCAGCCGAAGAACACCACGCCCGACAAGAGCACGAACAGCAGAGCGTTGTCGCGGGTGAGCAGCCACAGCGTCATCGCCAGGCCTTCGAGGGCGAAGGCAATGAGCATGGTCGCTTCGCGGCCGATGCGGTCGGATACCCAGCCGAAGAACGGCCGAGTCAGGCCATTGGTGAAGCGATCGATGGTCAGCGCGAGCGGCAGCGCCGCCATGCCGAATACCTCGACCGAGGTGATGCCGAAGTCCTTCGCAAACGCGCCCATCTGCGAGATCACCATCAGTCCCGAGGTGGACATCAGCGAGAACATCAGGAACATCAACCAGAATACCGGCGAACGCAGCATCGTGGCAGGGCCTGCGCCTGCGGCGCTCTTCGACTGATCGACGGCATGCGTCATCCAGTCGACCGGCGCGCGGCGCATGCCCTGCGCGGCGAGCAAGGCGATGGCGCCGAACAGCAGACCGAATTGCAGCAGCGTCTGCTGGTAGCCGATCGCCGCGATGCTGGACGAAACCGGAAACGTCGTCAGCACCGCGCCCATGCCGTAGCCGGCCGCTACGATGCCGGTAGCGAAGCCCCTGCGGTCCGGGAACCACTGCACCATCTGGCCGACGATGCCGACATAGATGACGCCGGTACCGATGCCGCCGAGAAGGCCATAGCTGAGATAGAGATGGCTGAGGTCGCTCACTTGGGACGCCAGGACCCAGCTCATTCCGGTTAGCACGCCGCCGATCGACAGCAGCATGCGCGGGCCGAAGCGGTCTATCAGATAGCCTTGGAACGGCGAAAGAAAGGTCTGGAACACGATTAGCATGGAGAAGGTGACTTGCAGTTGGGAAAGTTTGACGCCGAACGCAGCCATCATCGGCTTGGTGAGCAGCGCCCAGACGTATTGCGGGCTGGAAATCGCCATCATGCAAATGAGCCCCAGGCCCAACTGCACCCAGCGGTTATCAAGCACGGACGGCACGGCAGCCTCGAGGCGGACTGCCTGGACGGACGACGAAGACATGGCATTCTCCTGGTTGAACGGGTGACCGCCCGACTAACGCAAGGGCTGTGCCATAGCAGCGTTCAGAGGGAAGAGACGCTAGTGGTCGTCGCAGGAGAAGCGAAAAATGCGATTGCTTGGTGCATGCCCGCGTTGTCTTGGTGCATGCGCAAGCGTGCGGCGGAACCGCATCGAGCCAGAGGCGGAGCCTAGGCGGTTCTGCTGCCGGGCGGAAGACCCTTGCGCAATTGCCGCCGCCGGTCGAGCCACCAGGCGAGCGCCGGCAGCACCACGAACGAGCCGGGCATCACCATCACCGCAAGATAGGGACTGACCATGGACAGCCGGCGCAGGTGTTCGACGATCTGGCGCTTGTCCTCGGGCGTCCACTTCTGCTTGTTGCGCGGTTTCATCAGCAACGGCATCAAGCCCGTCACTTGCACGACTTCGCCGAGAACGTACTTTCGCTCCCGATCCATCATGTCCAGCAGGGATTGAACGACGGCCGGCTTATGCATGGGTTAGATCGCCACCTTCTTGGCCAGCCAGCGATAGGCTTGCCACATGCTCCAGGCGCGACGCAACAAGCGCCAACCGCGCTGCGGGCGGAGCAGGGTGAAGAGCGCGACTGCAGCGATCACCAGCGGCGGGCGCGAGACGACATAAGAGACCGCTGCCACGCAGCGGTCGGCGAACGCGAGCGGTCGCGCCCATAGCGCGAAGGTCTGTACCACGTCCTCGCGCTCGCGTGCGGCACGCTCGACCAGCCGTGCCCGCTTCGCCTCGATGGCGGCGAGGCGCGCGTTCATGGCGGCGGCTCCCGCAGCGCGTGCACATCCTTGGCGAGTTCGCCCCGCGTCACCGCGAACGGCTTCGGCCGCGATTTCAGTTTGGCGTACAAGCCAGTCGCGCAGGCCGCGGCCACGCTGAGGAAGGCGAGCGCAAGCACGCCCACGGTGAGCAGGCGATGCGTGTCCCAGAAATAGATGACGATGAAGGCGACGACAAGTACCAATCCCATGCCGAGGCAAAACGCAGCCGCCAGGGCGAGGAGCAGCAGCTGCTCCAGCCGCATGCGCTCCTCTTCGATCTCGGTGGCGAGGATCTCCAGTCGCGTCTGCCCGGCGGCGAGCAGCGCGGCTCCGAAATGTCGAATCGAATGCAGAAGGCCGCCGTGCGCGGCGCCTTCCCGTTCTGCCATGCCTAGCGGCGGCTGATCAGCATGCCGAGCACGAGGCCGACGGCGGCGGCGATGCCGACCGCTCCCCAGGGATGATCGTGCACGTAATCGTCGGTGGCGCGCGCCGCAGCCTTGGTGCGGTCGACCATGACTTCCTCGGCGCGTGCGAGCTTATCTTTGGCTACGCGCAGGCTTTCCTCGACACGCTCGCGCGCAACGACCGCTTTCTCTCCCACTTGGCCGGCGGTGGCGCGCAGCAATTCTTCAGCATCGGCAATGACGACCCTGAAGTCGGAGGCAAGCTTCTCCCTTGATGCGTCGGTGCTGTTGCTCATGATTTATTGCCTTTCTAATTGGATTGCGTGACGAAACGAGGGGACAGATCCCCTCGTGCTCCCCTGATTTGCCCCGCAACAGCAATTGTTGCGGGTTCAAAGCATTTTCCGCTCTCGCTGAGACGCTGGCGGATTTCCCCAAGGCTACCGGCTTTCTCCTGCCAAATCAACCTTGATGCCCGGCAACGCAGGTAGAATCCGCCCATGTCGTCGCCCTATCTGGAGATCCTGCGCAGCCCGCGCATCGCCGCCGTGCTGCTCCTCGGATTTTCCTCTGGGCTGCCGCTTGCGCTCACCGGCGGGACGCTGCAGGCCTGGCTTACCGTCTCCGGCGTGGACATCCTGACCATCGCCTGGTTCTCCTGGATCGGCATTCCCTATCTGCTCAAGGTCCTGTGGTCGCCGCTGATGGACCGCTATGTGCCGCCGTTCCTCGGCCGCCGGCGCGGCTGGATACTGCTCACACAGCTCGCGCTCATCCTCGGCATCGTCGCCATGGCCTACAGCGCGCCGCGCGAACAGCTGTGGCTGCTCGGCTGGATTGCGGTTGCGGTGGCGTTCGCTTCGGCGTCGCAGGATATCGTCATCGATGCCTATCGCACCGATCTGTTGCCGGCGCAGGAGCGCGGCATGGGGGCGGCGGTCGGCGTGCTCGGCTATCGCGTCGCCATGCTCGCCTCGGGCGGGCTCGCCCTCATCCTCGCCGATCAACTGGGCTGGCGGCAGACGTTGCTGTGTATGGCGGCGCTGATGGGGGTAGGCATCGTCACCAGCCTCGTCGCGCCCGAGCCCGCAGTGCGCGCCAGCCCGCCGCGCAGCCTGCGCGCGGCGGTGATCGATCCGCTCGCTGATCTCCTGCATCGCCCCGGTGCGCTGCAACTGCTTGCGCTCATCGCCTTGTACAAGTTCGGCGATGCGCTCGCCGGCACCCTGACCACGGCGTTCCTCCTGCGCGGCGTCGGCTTCTCGCTCACCGACGTCGGCACCATCAACAAAGTCCTGGGGCTCGCCTCGCTCCTGGTGGGCGGCCTGGTGGGCGGTGTGCTGCTGGTGCGCATGTCGCTCACGCGCGCGCTGCTCTTTTTCGGCGGGCTGCAGGCGATATCGAACTTGTCTTTCGCCGTGCTCGCCTGGGCGGGCAAGAGCTATGCGCTGCTGGTATTCGCGGTCGGCTTCGAAAATCTCGCGAGCGGCATGGGCACCGCGGCCTTCGTCGCCTTCGCCATGGCGTTGTGCAACCACAGCTTCTCCGCCACGCAATACGCGCTGCTCTCGGCGGTGGCTTCGCTCGGTCGCATCCTGTTCGGCCCGGCAACCGGCGCCCTGGTCGAAGCGATGGGCTGGGCGAACTTCTTCGTCCTCACTTTCCTCGCCGCGCTACCCGGGCTGTGGCTGGCCTGGCGAATGCGCGCCGTCATCGCCGCTGTCGACGCGGCGCAGCCGGCGTAAAAGGGCGCAGCCGGCCTAGCTAGGACGTTGGTCGTTCAGCTCCCCGGCGCAGCCTTTTCGAAGCGATAGACCGCGACGCTGCCGCGCAGGTTGGGCGCAAAGCGGATCGGGCGGCCGTCTTTCATGACGATGCGCTCGAGGATGCGCAGCGCATGGCTCGCGCAGAAATCCTCGAAGTCGGCAAGCGTGCACAGATGTACGTTGGGCGTGTCGTACCAAGAATAGGGCAGAACGTCCGATACCGGCATGCGGCCGCGCATGATTTGCAGCCGCTGCGGCAAGTAGCCGAAATTGGGGAAGGAAACGATGCCCTGGCGCCCGACGCGCAGCATTTCCATGATGATCTGCTCGGTGTGATGCATCGCCTGCAGCGTCTGCGACAGGATGACGCAGTCGAACGATCCGACGTCGAAGCCGGCGAGGCCCGCCTCGAGGTCGCTCTGGATCACGTTGACGCCGTTCTTCACGCAGGCGAGCACGTTGGCGTCGCTGATCTCAATGCCGTAGCCGCGCACGCCGCGGCTTTGTTTGAGATATTTCAAGAGCAGGCCTTCGCCGCAGCCCAGGTCGAGCACGCTCGCGCCCTGCGGCACCCAGGCGGCGATGGCGTCGAGGTCGGCGCGGCCGACGAGCTGCGGCAACGCGAGCGCCGCGTTCATGCTGCCGCCTCCGAACCTGCGTGATAGTGCTTACCCGATCTCCGTCGGCGGCCGGCGGCAATCGCGGCCGGTCGCATCCCCGTCAGGCCGAGACGGGGCCCCTGCTCCCTGCTCATGCCGCCGCTCCCGTCGTGGCGCCGCACTCGCGGGCGATGTTTTCGAAATAGGCGCGCACCAGGGCGTGGTAGCGCGCGTCGTCGAGCAGGAAAGCGTCGTGCCCGTGCGGCGCGTCGATTTCCGCGTAACAGACGTCTCTGCCGTTGTCGAGCAGCGCCTTGACGATTTCGCGCGAGCGCGCGGGGGAGAAGCGCCAGTCGGAGGTGAACGAGGCGACGAAGAAGCGCGCCTGCACCTGCGCCAGCGCGCGCGACAGATCGCCGTTCGCCGCCTCCGCCGGATCGAAATAGTCGAGCGCGCGGGTGATGAGCAGATAGGTGTTGGCGTCGAAATATTCCGAGAACTTGTCTCCCTGATAGCGCAGGTAGGATTCGACCTCGAAGTCGACGTCGAAGTGGAAGTTGATCGCACCGGAGCGCAGGCTGCGGCCGAACTTCTCCATCATGGCGTCGTCCGACAGATAGGTGATGTGCCCGATCATGCGCGCGAGGCGCAGGCCGCGGCGCGGCACCACGTCGTGGGCGTAGTAGTCGCCGCCGTGGAAATCCGGGTCGGTGGTGATCGCCTGGCGCGCGACCTCGTTGAAGGCGATGTTCTGCGCCGATAGCTTCGGCGCAGCGGCGACGACGATCGCATTGGCGATCCGCTCGGGATAGCTGATCGCCCATTGCAGCGCCTGCATCGCGCCCAGGCTTCCTCCCATCACGGCGGCGAAGCGCTTGATGCCGAGGCGGTCGGCGAGCCGCGCCTGCGCTTCGACCCAGTCCTCCACGGTGACCACCGGAAAGCTCGAGCCGAAGTGCTTTCCGGTCTTGGGGTCGATCGAGGCCGGACCGGTGGAACCGAAGCAGCCGCCGGGATTGTTCACCCCGACGACGAAGAAGCGCTCGGTGTCCAGGGGCTTGCCCGGGCCGATCATGTTGTCCCACCAGCCGACGTTCTTGGGATTGTCGGCGTAGTAACCCGCGACATGGTGCGAGGCGTTGAGCGCATGGCACACCAGCACCGCGTTCGATTTGTCGGCGTTCAGCGTGCCGTAGGTCTCGTACATCAGCTCGTAGCGATCGAGCTGCGCGCCGCTCCTGCATGCGAGCGGCGTGTCGAACTGCATGATCTGCGGCCGGACAACACCGACCGAGCGTGGTTCGCCCATCGTCCAATTCCGTTGCCGAAACGAAAGACCGCGCGGCGTCGAGCGCAGGGCTTTCGTCAGCGGAGTCCCAAATGAAAAAACCCGTTCAGCTTGCCTGCTAAACGGGTTTCCCGCGCTTTAGCCGTATTTGTTTTTCGCTCGGTTGGAAGACCGACGGCGCCCGCAAGCTGACTATCAAATCGGCGCTGTGGTTGAAAGATACCCGCGAAGGCCGGCTGCTGTCAATCCGCAGCCGCGTTAAGCGTTTAACTTGTCGAGCAGCTCTCGCGCTTGATCCAGCTCCTCCGCGTGCAGAATGCGGTCGGAAAGCTCGGCGAGCTTGGCGATATCGCTGCTCAGTACCTGCTGCTTGATGGTGAGCAGGTTCGCCGGGTGCATGGAGAACTGGCGCAATCCGAAACCGAGGAGCAGCCGAGTGAGCATGGCGTCCCCGGCCATCTCGCCGCACACCGCCACCGGCACCTTGCTGCCGTTGCCGGTCTTGATGGTGTGAGCGATCAGATGCAGCACCGCCGGGTGCAGCGGGTTGTACAGGTGCGACACGGCATCGTCGGTGCGGTCGATGGCGAGCGTGTACTGGATCAGGTCGTTGGTGCCGATGGACAGAAAATCGAGCTTGCGCACGAACACGCCGAGCGCAAGTGCCGCCGCCGGCACCTCGATCATGCCGCCTACCTGGATGCCGCGATCGTAGGGCACGTTCTGCTCGTCCAGCACCTGCTTCGACTGCGCGATCATGGCGAGCGCCTGTTCGATTTCGTGCGCATGCGCGAGCATCGGAATCAGCAGCCGAATCTTGCCGTAATGCGAAGCGCGCAGGATGGCGCGCAGCTGGGTGAGAAACATCTGCGGCTCGGCCAGGCACAGGCGGATCGCGCGCAGGCCCATCGCCGGGTTGGGGCCGCCGCGCGCCCCGCCGTTCACCGTTTTGTCGGCCCCCAGGTCGAGCGTACGGATGGTCACCGGCATGCCTTCCATCGCCTGCGCCACCTGGCGATAGGCTTCGAACTGCTCGTCCTCGCCCGGCAGATCCTCGCGATTGAGGAACAGGAATTCGCTGCGGAACAGCCCGACGCCGGTGGCGCCGGATTCGCGCACCTGTTCGATGTCCTGCGGCAGCTCAATGTTGGCGTGCAGGTCGACCGGCGTGCCGTCGCGCGTGGCGGCGAGCGTGCCGCGCAGGCCCTTCAACTTCTGCCGTCCCAGCTCGAGCTGGTGCTTGCGCCATTGGTATTCGGCGAGGACCAGCTTGTCCGGGTTGACGATGAGCACGCCTTGCACGCCGTCGACGATCAGCAGCTCGCCTTCGCGCACCATGCGCCGCGCCGTGTGCGCGCCGACGATGGCCGGGATGTTGAGGCTGCGCGCGAGGATGGCGGTATGCGAAGTCACGCCGCCCAGGTCGGTGACGAAGCCGGCGTACTGGTGCTGCTTGAACAGGATCATGTCGGCGGGCGACAGATCGTGCGCCACCACGATCACGCTTTCTTCGTGGGCCGGCGCGCTGCTCGGGCGGCGCGGCTCGACCAGCATGGCGTCCAGCACGCGCTGCACCACCTGCACGATGTCCGCCTTGCGCTCGCGCAGATACGCGTCCTCGATCTTGTCAAATTGCGCGGCGAGATAATCCATCTGCGTCACCAGCGCCCATTCGGCGTTGCAGCGCATGCTGCGGATCAGCTCGCGCGGCGCCTGCGACAGCGTGGAATCGTCGAGGATCATCAGGTGCAGGTTGAGGAAGGCGGCCAGTTCGGCCGGCGCGCCGGCCGGGACGCTGCGCCGCAGCGCCTGCAATTCCGCGCGCACCTTGTCCACCGCCGTGGAAAAGCGCATCACTTCGAGCTCGGTTTGGCTCGGCTCGATTTCGTAGCGCGCGACCTCCAGCCGCGCGCTGGAAAAGAGGTGCGCCTGGCCGATGGCGATGCCGCCGCCTGCGCCGGCGCCGTGCAGGATGAAGCTCATGGCGCGGCGCTCGGCTTGCGCGCGAATCTCTTCGCTGCAGTCGGCTGCTTGGCGTATGCGACTGCGCTCACTCGCCTTCCCCGAATTTGTCGTCGATCAGCTTCACGATGGCCTGCAAGGCCGCATCGGCGTCGCTGCCTTTAGTTTCGATGCTGATCCTCGCGCCCTTGCCGGCCGCGAGCATCATCACCCCCATGATGCTCTTCGCGTTCACCCGGCGTCCATTGCGCGTGAGCCAGATTTCGCTTTGAAACCCGCTCGCGAGCTGGGTCAGTTTGGCGGAAGCGCGCGCGTGCAGCCCAAGCTTGTTGCAGATGTCAGCTTCGATTTGTGGCATTGCAGGAATCGGTAGTCAGGTGAACGACGCCCGCCAGGCCGCCGCTGATAGCTTTGGCGACGACGGTCGCGAGCGGCTCTTCGCGGTAGGTGAGGGCGCGGATCAGCATCGGCAGGTTGATGCCGGATACCCCCTCGATCCTGCCCGGCACCAGCAGCCGGGTCGCGATATTGCACGGCGTGGCGCCGAGTATGTCGCTGAACACCAGCACGCCCTGGCCTTGGTCGAGCTGCTTCACCATTTCCACCGCTTGCGGCAGGATCGCCTCGGGGTCGTCGTGCACGGTGACGCCGAGTTGCAGCACGCGCGGCGGGCGCTTGCCTAGCACGTGGCTCGCGCAATGGATGAGGGCTTCGCCGAAGGCCCCGTGCGCGACTATCAGGATTCCGACCATCGTTCTCACTCTGGAATAGCGTAATTGACGCTGACCGTCAGGCGGAAGGCGCGGCCGACGAGCGCGGGCGGAATCGCAGTGAGCGGCACCGCCAGTTGCAGCAAGCCGAGCGCATCCTCGTCGAGCAGGGTGTGCCCACTGCTGCCGATCAGGGTCTCGTGTTGCAGTTTACCATCCGCGCCGACGGTGATCTCGATGTCGACGGCGCCGCTGAGGCGGCGAGCGAGCGCCTGCGCCGGATAGCCGCGGCGCTGCATGGCGGACTGCAGCAGCATGGCGCGATAAAGCTGCAATGCCGCGTCCGTCGCGGCTTTGTCCTCCGCCGCGGAGTTTGCGCCCCTGCCTGGCGGCGCCGCTGGCTCCGGCTGCGCCGGCCAAGCCGGCAGCGCCGCCGCCACGAGGGCGACGAGCGTCAGCGCGCGCACGCCTTTTCGAGCGCGTCGATGAACAGGCCGGCGACGTTGCATCCAGTCTGGGCGCGGATCTCCTGAAAGCAGGTCGGACTGGTGACGTTGACCTCGGTGAGATAGTCGCCGATCACGTCCAGGCCGACGAGCAGGAGCCCGCGTCGCGCGAGCTCGGGCCCGAGCGCGCCCGCGATCTCCGCGTCGCGCGGCGACAGCGGCCGCGCGACACCGGTGCCGCCCGCCGCCAGATTGCCGCGCGACTCCCCCGGCTTGGGAATCCGCGCCAGGCTATAGGGCACGGCTTCCCCGGCGATCAGCAGGATGCGCTTGTCGCCGTCGCGGATTTCCGGAATGTAGCGCTGCGCCATGATCGAGCGTGTGCCATGGCAGGTGAGCGTCTCGACGATGACGTTGCGATTGGGGTCGGCGTCGGTGACGCGGAACACCTGCGCGCCGCCCATGCCGTCCAGAGGCTTTACCACCACGTCCGCGTGCGCGTCGATGAAGGCGTGAATCTGCGCCTCCAGCCGCGTCACCAGGGTCGGCGCGGTGAAGCGCGGAAACTCGGCGATGGCGAGCTTCTCGCTGTGGTCGCGCAGCGCGCGCGGATCGTTGAACACCCGGGCGCCCTCACGCCCGGCGAGCTCGAGCAGCCAGGTCGCGGTGACGTACTCCATGTCGAAAGGCGGGTCCTTGCGCATCAGCACCGCGTCGAAATCGGTGAGTGGCGTCTCGCGCGCCGGCTCGATGCGATACCAGTGCTCCGCATCGCCGGTGAGCTCCAGGCGGGAGGACTCGCCGATCACGCGGCCGTGCTTCCACAGGATGCCGTCCTGCATCAGCACGTGCAGTTCGTGGCCGCGTCCGGCGGCCTCGACCATCATGGCGTAGGTCGTGTCTTTGTAGGTCTTGATGCCGTCCAGTGGGTCGAGGATGATCGCAATCTTCATCGGGGGGCGCGGTTTGTCGCGGCTTGCCTGGGGCGAATACCGGCGCCCAGACGGCCTCGGTGTCGAATCGGAAGGTCGATTCTAGCAGCGCGGCGCAGGCGCCGGGCGGCTTCGCGCCGCGTTCGCGGCTGGGATGCAGCCGGGGGTGCTAGGCCGGGCGCAGCCTGCGCCGGCCGTATTCCCGCCAGAGCCAGGTCCCGACCGGCCAGAACAGGATGATGAAGGTCGAAATCCCGAGACCCGCGGAGATCGGCCGCTCGAAAAACGTCGCCAGGCTGCCGTCGGACTTGATCATCGAGGTGATGAACGTGTCCTCGAGCATTTTGCCGAGCACGACGCCGAGAATGGCCGGCGCCACCGGGAAGCCGTTTTCCTCGAGCAGGAAGGCGATCAGTCCGGATACGAGGATCACCACGATGCCGTAGGACGAGTTGTTGATGGCGAAGGAACCGACCACGCAGAACAGCAGGATGATAGGCATGAGTATGCGGCGCGGCACGCGCAGCACCTGGGTCGCCACCTTGATCGTCAGCCAGCCGAGCGGAATCATGATGATGTTGGCGAGGATGAACACCAGGAAGATGGCGTAGATGTTCTCCGGGTGATTGGTGAAGATGGTCGGTCCCGGATTCATCCCTTTCAGGTAGAGCACGCTGATGCCGATCGCCGTGATCGAATCGCCGGGGATGCCGAACACGATCGCCGGTATCCAGGCGCCCGCGAGCGAGCTGTTGTTGGCGGCGCCGGACTCGACGATGCCTTCGACGTGGCCGGTGCCGAACTTCTCCGGCTCTTTCGACAGCTTCTTGCTCATCGCATAGGACATCCACGAGGCCATGTCCGCGCCCGAGCCGGGCTGGATGCCGATGATGGTGCCGAGCGCGCTGCCGCGCACCAGCGGCCAAGGGTACTTCAACAGCAGGCCCCACATGCCCTTGAACACGTTGCCTATGTTTTCGGTGGCGATCGCCGCCGGCGGATCCATGTTCACGACGAAGCGCAGGATCTCGGAGATCGCGAACATGCCCACCATCATCGGGATCAGGTCCACACCGCCGAGCAGGTCCACATTGCCGAAGGTGAAGCGCGGGAAGCCGGCCGGGTTCTCCCCGCCGATGCAGGCCACGAGCAGGCCGAGGATCAGCGATATCGACGCCTTCAGGATGCTCATGTTGCCGATGAACACCGCGCCGGCGAGCCCGAGCGCCACCAGCCAGAAGTATTCGAAGGAGGTGAATTTCAGCGCGATCTCGGCAAGCACCGGCGCCGAGGTGACCATCACCGCGGTGCCGAAGAGCCCCCCGATCGCCGAGAACACCAGCCCGGCGCCAAGGGCGATCTCGGCCTGCCCCTTCAGCGTCATGGCATAGGCCTCGTCGGTGTACGCGGCGGAGGCGGGTGTGCCGGGGATGCGCAGCAGCGCCCCCGGGATGTCGCCGGAGAAGATCGCCATCGCGGTCGCGGTGACGATCGCCGCGACCGCGGGGACGGGGGGCATGAAGAAGGTGATCGGCACGAGCAGCGCCGTCGCGAGCGTGGCGGTGAACCCGGGAACGCAGCCGACGAACAGGCCGAACAGCGCCGAACACAGGATGACCAGCAGCACGTAGGGATCGAACACCAGCGCGAATGCCGCCGCGTAGTGCGCGAAGAGTGCGCTCACGCGATCACCAGGCGATCGGCTGCAGCAGACCCCACGGCAGGGGGACGCGCAGCAGCTTGTAGAAAATGGTATGTACGGCGAGCGTCGCGACGAGCGCGATCGGCAGGATCAGCGTCAATCGCACGCGCAGCGTCAGGAACATGACCGCGAGCAGCAGCGTGCCGGTGATCAGGAATCCGAGATAATCCGCCGCGAGAAGGTAGAACACCAGCCCGCCGACCGTCACCAGGAAATTCACCACGTGTTCGCGTGATGCGAGCCAGGAACCGAATTCGACCCAGGCCGTGCCGTGGCGCGCATGCCAGCCGCGCCAGATCAGCGCAAGGGAGCAGCCGGCGAGCAGCACGGCGAGCAGGCCCGGAAACGCCGCCGGTCCGATGTTCTGTCCCGGTATGTTCGGGAAGCCCTGGATATGAACCAGGATCGCGAGCGCGAGCGCGAGCAGCAGCGCGCCCATGATCGCGTCGTTCAGCTTCACGTCGTCGTCCGATCCGTTCCGGCCGCGCCCCGCGAGCGGGCTGGCGGCCCTACTTGGCGATGCCGACGGCTTTCATGACCGTGCCCATATCGGCATCGGTCTTCGCCATGACCTTGCCGAACTCCGCTTGCGGCGCCCAGGCCACGCCATAGCCGCGCGCGGCCATGAAATCCTTGTATTCCTTGCTGTCGTAGACTTTCTTCAGCGCAGCGGCGAGCCGGTTCTCGACGTCTTTCGGAATGTTCTTCGGCGCACCGATTCCGCGCCAGACGGCCATCGTCCAGTCGCTGCCGGTTTCCTTCTTCACCGTCGGGATGTTCGGGAACAGCGCGGCCGGCTGCGCATCCATGATGGCGAGGCTCTTCACTTTCCCCGCCTCGATCAGCGCACGCGCCTCCGGCAGGGAGCAGGGCACGACTTCGACGCCGCCGGCGACGAGGTCGTTCAGTCCCGGGGCCGCACCCTGGCTCGGCACCCAGGGCAAGGCGGCCGGATCGATCTTCAGATCCTTGAGCAGACCGGCGATGGACAGGTGCCAGATGCCGCCCTGGCCGGTGCCGGAGGCCTTGAACTTGCCCGGATGCGCTTTGATGGCCGCGATCAGGTCGTTGAGGTTCTTGTACGGAGCGTCGGCGCGCACCTGCACCGCCGCCGGGTCGACGTTGACCATGCCGATCGGCGTGTAGTTCGCCGGGGTCAGCTCCGTCAGCTTCATATGGTGCATCATCGCGATCTCGACCGTCAGCATCCCGATGGTGTAGCCGTCCGGCGCGGCCGAAGCAATCGCCTGATGGCCGACCACGCCGGAGCCGCCGGTGCGGTTGACCACGTTCACCGGCTGGCCGAGTTCCCGCTCGAGCAGGCTGCCGATGATGCGCGCGGTCGCGTCGGTGCCGCCGCCCGCACCCCAGGGGACGATCAAGGTCAGCGGCCGATCGGGGTACGCGGCCCACGCCGACGATGCGATCAAGGCCGCGACGAAGACGCCAGACGCAAAGCGCCACGCAAAGCTCAACATAGTCTTTCTCCTCCAGGGTTGTTGGTGTTCTATCCAGGCCGGGATGTCGTGCGTGCCTTGCGGCATCGCATGGACCGGCAAGCCATGGAAGTGTGACCCTGGGTGGTCGCGACTGTCAATTCGCCGCGCTTGCCGCGCGTACGAAGCAGGGCGGATCCCGCCCCTTTGTCTGGAATGCGCCGCTGCTACTTGGCCAGGCCGGCGAGGTAATCGACCGCGGCTTTGACTTCGGCTTCGTTGAGAGCAGCATTGCCGCCCTTGGGCGGCATGGCGGCCTTGCCCTTCAGCGCACTGCCGTAGAGGGCTTGGATGCCCGCTTTCAGCCGCGGCGCCCAGGCTGCCTTGTCGCCGGCTTTCGGCGCTCCGGCCACCCCTGCGCCATGGCAGACGACGCAGGTGCCTTCATACACCTTCTTGCCGTCGACCTTGGCGGCGGCTGCGGGGGCCGCGGCCGGTGCGGCCGGATCCTTGAAATTCGCGCCGGCCTTGTTCGCCATGAACACGACCGCACGCGCGACCTCGAGATCGCTCAGGTCGGCGGCACCGCCGCGCGGCGGCATGGCACGGATGCCCTTGATCGCCGTCCGGATCAACATCTTGTCGCCTTTCTTGATGCGCTGCGCCCAATCGCTCTTGTCGCCCAGCTTGGGCGCGCCCGCGGCGCCGCTCGCGTGGCAGGCGCTGCACACGGCCTTGAATACGTCTTCGCCGCTCTTCGGCCCCGCCGCGGCTGCGCCGGTACCGCTTTCGGCGAACGCCACGTCGCCGACCGGCTTCAGGCGCTTGGCTACGGCGTCGTGCGCCATTTCCGCGCTGTTCGGGTCGATGTGGCGCATGTTGGCGACGAACTGCGACAGCAGCACGATGATCGCGATCGGCGCGAGAAATGCGATCGCGACCACGGTGATCAGCTGCTTGGGGGTTTTGATCGGGCTTTCGTGCCCTTCGTGTTTCTCGTTCTGGCTCATGGATTTCCTCTGGCGTCGGCACTCCGCTTTGCGGGCGCGCGCCCTTGTTCTCCCTCTGTTCTCGCGCCCGCCGGCTCAAGCCTGGCGAGCGCTCTTAAGTCCTTGCAAACGCGCGCATTATAGTCGCAAACGCCAACCCCTTGAAAGCGCGTGCGCATGGAGGCTAAGGGCAAAAGCCGGTATACTTTCGCCTACGCGCCCGTAGCTCAGCTGGATAGAGTGTTGGTTTCCGAAGCCAAAGGTCACAGGTTCGACTCCTGTCGGGCGCGCCATTCACGCATAAAAGAGGGCACTAGACCGGTGCCCTCTTTTTTGTTTGCAACCGCTGCGACCAGCCGTTCATAACTTCCCGAAATCGTCGCTGCCTTCCCTTCGATACGGATCTCGTCCACCACGGCACGCAGGTAGTCTTTGGCGAATCCTGAGGACTTGTCCCGAAGCCGCGCCCGTATGACCTTGGAGAACGCCGCAACATGGCTTGGCAGGATGCGCGCAAGCGGCAGTGCCTGACGCCTTCTCAAGCCCGCCATTTCGATCAGCACCGATTCGCGCCCAGCCTTGGCCTGGTGAGCCCGGCGCTGGAAGGTGTCATCGAGCTCGACCACACCGGTTTCAAGCGCATCGTAGAGCCGATTTAGCCGGCCCTCCGCACGCTTCAAATCCGCTTGCAGGGTCGCAAGCTTCGCCTTGTCTTCCGATTGCCTGGCGTTCAGCAGATGGCGTGCTTCTGCCAGCATCAGCTGCAGCCGTTCCGGGGTGAAGGCGCGATCAGCGAGCCGCTCGATCACCAGTTCGTCAAGTTTCTCCATCGGGACATTCGCGCTTGCGCACTGCGCATTGCCCTTACTCAAGCGATTCGTGCACTTGTAATACCGGTAGCGGCCGCTCTTGCCCGTCGTCAAGGTCATACCCGCGCCGCAATGCCCGCATTTGAGCAAGCCTGTGAGTAGGGTAGGGGAAGACACCAGGCGTGGCGCCTGCGTGGCCGGCGAGCGTTCCTCGCGCCGCTGGCGCACCCGCTCGAAGGTTTCCTCGTCCACGATCGGATCGGCCATGACCTTGATCCACTCAGACGGCGGGCGCTTCTTCTTGGTGCGGGAGTCCTTGACGTTGAAGTAGTGCTCACCGAGATAGGCCCGGCCAGATAGCACCTCGTGCACCTTCTGGATGCGCCAGGGCCGGCCGCGCATGAGTTGCCCCCTGGCGTTCAGGTATTTGGCGATCTCCTTGATCCCCATCGTCCTGCCGTCGAGCCCTTCGAGATAGAGTTCATAGATGCGCCGCACGATGGTTGATTCCCCTTCATCGATGGCGAGTTTTTTCTTTTTGCGGCCGCGGTTGCCGATCGCTTCGGTAGCGACCACCTGGTAGCCAAAGGGGGCGTGCGAGCCGTTGAAGTACCCGCGTCTTGCGTTCTCGCGCATGGCACGGGAGGTGTGCTTGGCGTTTTCCTTGCTCTGATACTCATCGAACACCGAGAAGATGCGCCGGGTGAGCTCGCCTGAGGGGTCATCACTCGTCTGCTGCGTGATCGAGATCACTTTCACGCCATGCTTGGCGAGCTTTCGCTCATACAGCCCCAGGGCGATCGCGTCCCGAAAGAAGCGCGACAGGCTATGCACCACTATGACCTCGAAGGGCGCCGGGCTGATCGTGGCATCCGCGATCATGTCCTGGAACACCGGGCGCCGGTCATCTGTCGCCGAGGCCCCCGGCTCCACGTATTCCTTGGCGACGAGCATGCCCTGCGCCTTGCACCAGTCGCGCATCTGCTGCAACTGGTCCGGAATGGAGAGCTCGTTCTCCGCCTGCCGTGTGGTCGATACCCGAGCATAGAGCGCTGCCGCCATGATCGATTACTCCTCGTCGTGATCCTGCAAACCTGTTTGGACGAGCTCCATTATCAGTCCGGGCAGGAATGCGCGCAGGCACTCCCGCTCCCGTTCTGAGAGCGTCCCATCTTTGAAGTCCCGCCTAAACACCACATTGACGTTTCGGACTTCGGAATTGTTCGTGTCGTCTCGCACACATAGCGCACCTCCTTTCTTGCATGTCTATTCCCGCCCTAGCGGCTCCGTTCCTTGTCTTTCCCGGCGAAGAGGTGTTCCAACTCCCGTTCCAGTCCGTCCCTGCCAAATTCACCGAGAAAGAGCTTGCGAAATGCCTGAAACTGCGTATCCGGCAGCGCAGCCTGCGCAAGCAGCAGCACTTTGTTCTTGCGGGCGTTCAGCGCATCGACGATCGCCTGCAGCATCACCATTGCCCCAGCCTCACCTGGTCGATGCGCTTTTGCACGTCGATCTGCCAGTTGAGAGGATCGTGCACCCGGCTAACGAGCTCACTTAGCCGTTCCATGGCCTCGATCTTGGATACCTCCGCCGCGCCGCGCTGTACGCCATCGAGCGCCGCCAGGCGCTTCAGATTGCCGTACATGCTGATGGCGAGGCGGTAGAGGCGCTCGCGCAGCGCAGCCTGGGGGTCCATCTCCCGATACACGCCCTGGGCCGGGAGCTGCGCGATTTGCGCCTGCAGGTCGATCCAAAGAGGGTGCAGCGGCCAGCGTGAGCGATTCGGATCCGAGTTCGGGATGCGCAAGGTATCGTGTTCCGTGGCGAGGTAACGCAGTACGTCGCCTTGCTGATCCGCCAGATCCGCAAAGGTGCGGATGCCAAAGCGCTTCAAGACTTCCTTCCTTACCTGCCATTCGATGCGCCAGACTTCGTCCTTACGGCCCCAGAGGTCATAGAACCAGACCTTGAGGCTTTGCTCCTCGATCTCCGCCACCTTGTCATAGACCCGCAGCCGTACGTCGGACTGCCCGAAGGCCACCCCCCGGAGCTTGCGGTCGCGCCGGAACTTGCTATCGGCAGAGGAGAGCGATACGAAGCTCTCCTCATCGAAATCGACCGCTGGCAGGTGATAATCGAAGGTGAAATCTACCCTCGATAAGCCTTCGCGCTTTTGCGCCTGGAATCCCAGGCCATCCGCCCAGGACATGAACCGGTCGTGCAGCACCTGCGGGGAATCTCGCCAGAGGGCTTCCGAACGGTAGGTGACGAAGAAAGACGGACTATTGAGCTCGCCGCATTGGATGGTCATGTCGGCGTTATCGAGCACGATCGGGTAGCCGGAGCTCGAACCGTAGCGCTGCAGCAGGAATTCCATCCCGCCCAAGGTCACGAGCTTGGGATCCCGGCTCTTGCTCTGGCGCAGGCGCTCGCGTTCCAGGATGAGCCCGCCAAAGTCCAGACCCTGCCCGCGTCCCGGCTGCAGGTAATAGGCGCATTCGATGGTGTCGCACCCGAAGAGCAGGAGCTTTACTCCAGGCGCCGGTGCTTCATTCATCGCGCCCCCCTTTGCCATCTTCATCCTCTTCGCCCTCTTCACCCACCACCACATCGAACATGACGATGCCGCCCAGGCGCACGTACCGTGGCGCGAAGAAGAAATCCGCGCGGCATAATTTGAACGCTTCTTCAAGCGATGCGGGCACGATCCGGCGCGACCGGTAGAACACGGTTTGATAAACCGAGTCGATGCGCAAATCTTCGTCCACCCCCAGGCCACCCGTCGGGTGCAGGTCGAAGTCATCGAAGACAAAGTACTGCAGTCGTTCATCTTCGATGAAATGGGTAAGTTTCGCCGCAGGCATCTGCAGCGCGTCCTTGATGTCCATGCCGATCACAAGGCCGTGCTTGAAGGCTTCTTCGGCGGGCTCCGTCGCCTTTGCCGCTTCGATCAAATGGTGCCAGTCGGGAAACCGGCCGCCCGCGCGCGCAACCGCATCGAGCGCCGCGTGATGCGGCACCCCTTGTTCCTTGCGTAGCTTCTTGGCCTTGCGGCGTAGCGCCTCAACCGCCGCGGAGGGAATGACGATTACATCAGGCATCTCTCAGTGCTCCTAGTCCATGCAGCATTGAATCACCGCCCACTTATGATCCGGCTGCGACTAAGCTCACCGAAAAAAGATTTGAATTGCCGATAGTGTCGGAGCGACTGCGCCTACTGGTGGGCGGCAAGCTTCTATCCAAGCTGTTCGCAAAGCTTAGACGAAATCCTAGAGGCTGTCAATTTATACAGGTCGCCAATTCCCGCTCGATATTGCGCTTGGAGTTCGCTGGATCTCTTCGATGCTCGTTAATCGTCGCTAGTTCTCGCGGGCCCGGCAAGCCATGATCCCCACAAATAGAGGCGCCAGCCTTACGCAACCCACGCGCCAGGATGAACCACCCTGTCACGTGATTGCTGCTTACCTCGCCCCCGCAACGCACGCGCCAGGACAAAGCTTCCTGTCACGCGGTTGCAAACCTACGACGCGAACTGCCGCGTCGCCTTGCCCCCCGTAGCCCATCCGAAACGCACCGCCCAACGCGGCATGGTCGCTGCTCTCTTTCTTTCGCCCCTCATCTTCGAGTGAAGGGGACGAAAGCGTGAGCAGCAAAGACAAGCCGCCGAAGCTGGGCGGCTAAAGCATTTCCAACCTAAACCTCCCCCTCCCGTCCCCCCAGGGGGAGGCGAAGAGAACTTCGCATGAGCAGCAGTTTTTAACCAGCGCAAAGGAGGCGCAAATGCTGCTCAACTCTGAAATGATTATCTCGGCATCTTCCGATATCGAACTGCTTACCGTGCTGTTAGGTAACCGTAAGACGGCGGAAACTCTGCTACGCAATGCGAAAGGGTCCCTGTATGCCCTGCTGCACCAGACCCCGCAGGAAGCGGGCGACCTCTTTTGTTCTGAAGTGAAGCGCAGCTATACGGGCGACCCCCTGACCAAGCTGCAGGCAGCCAAGGAACTAGCCGCCCGATCCCTGGCCGAAGAGCTGAAGCACCGGGACGCCCTATGCAGTCCGGCCGCTGTGCGTGATTTCCTTAGACTTCGCCTTGCAGGTCTGCCGCATGAAGTCTTTGCCGTGATCTTTCTGGACGCCCAGAACCGGGTTATTACTACCGAAGAACTGTTCCGGGGCACGCTGACGCAGGCAAGCGTTTATCCTCGGGAGGTGGTAAAGGCCGCACTAAAGGTCAATGCTGCCGCCGTGATCTTTGCCCACAATCACCCCTCCGGCGTAGCCGAGCCCAGCCGGGCAGACGAACTGCTTACGGGTACGCTAAAGCAGGCATTGGCGCTGGTTGACGTCAAAACCCTGGATCACTTCATCATCGCAGGCAACAAGACTCTGAGCTTTGCCGAGCGCGGATTGCTTTAGGAAAGTTGGAATCAGGCAAACGAGGGCAGAAAGGGGGCTGTTGTATCCGTAGGCCCCCGTGTTACTACACAACGGGGGCCAGGCTGACCAGGTCCGCCGCCTCGCGGCGTCCGTCCTCGCTTGCGCTGCGGGCGGTCGTCGCGAGGTGGCGACACCGACGATTCCACTCCATTCAGTAGCTCTGAGCGCGAAATTCCTTCCGACCGCTTTGCGCCGATGATCTTCTGCTACATGTTCTAAGGACAAACTGGCGCTATCGAGCCAAAGGAATCATTCTGGACGATGCCCCGATCCAACAAAGTATCTTGCCGACGTTACGTTGCAGACTGCCTATGCAACCAATGCAGAAAAGTCGCAACAGTGGGGCGCCGAGCGTGTCGCGCCGGGTACACCGCAAAATGCGCCTTAACCTTGATCGCTTTGTCGAGTCCGAAAACCGGCCGCAGCTTGTCCTCGCGGATGTGCTTGCCGGCAATGGTGGCACTTTCCAGCGCAATGCCCAGACCCTGTATCGCCGCATCGAGTGACATCTGCGCGCGATCGAATCGCAGCGCGAAGCGCTCAGGCGTTTGCAAATTCGTGAAGCGACGCAGCCAGTCGGACCACTGTACGACATTAACGTTGCTTTGTATCAGCGGGGCATCGCGCAAACGTTCCGCTCGCCGCAGCCTATGCTCGCGAATGAACCACGGGCTGGCCAGGGGAAGAATCCTTTCCTCGAAGAGTGGAACGATTTCAAGATCCGGCCACTGCGGCACGCCATAGCGGATGTCGAGATCGGCCTGTCCGAGCGCGAAATCACTGTGCGTATGCGCAGCCGAAAGATTGAGCGAGACCTCTGGATGCGACCGCGTGAAGTCGCTGAGGCGGGGCATCAGCCAAAGGCTGGCAAAGCTGGGCGAAGCGTGCAGATACAAACTGTTGCCGACGCCCTGGCGCAGGTCGTCGCTCGCGCTGTTGATGGCTGCAAGCGCTCCGCTCACACGCGTCAAATAGCGCTCGCCTGCAGCGCTCAGTTTCACGCCGTGCGCATTGCGCTCGAACAAGCGCACGCCCAATGCAGATTCCAGACGCGCAACCTGATGACTCACCGCCGAGGCGGTGAGGTGTAGTTCCTTGGCGGCCACCGCAAAACTGCGGCGTCGGGCGACGGTCTCGAAAGCAAGCAAATTGCTGATCGGCGGATGCGAGCTCATCACTATCGCTATGTAGGTAACATGACAAAACGTCATCTTACGCTGATAAAGTATCTCTTGTCTTCATGATCATCCATGCCCAGAATTCCAGACACGGAATTGCGGTGGCGGCGCTTTGCATGTCACCGACTGACAGAGGGAGGTCTCATGCTTTTAAAGGACAGGGTTGCCATCGTTACGGGGGCTGCATCGGCGCGTGGTATCGGTAAAGCGACGGCTCGACTCTTCGCAGAACAGGGCGCGCGTGTTGCCATACTGGATTTGAGTGCGGACGCGGCGGCGGCTGCCGCTGCCGACATTGGCTCCGACCACATCGGGCTCGCGTGCAACGTGACAAAAAAGAGCGATTGCGAACGCGCGGCAGCGGCCGTCATTGAGAAGCTCGGACGCGTCGACATACTCGTGAACAACGCCGGCATCACGCAACCGCTGAAACTGATGGAAATTCAACCAGAAAACTACGAAGCCGTGACCGATGTGTCGCTGCGGGGCACGCTCTACATGAGTCAAGCCGTGATCCCGCACATGCGCCAGCGCAAAGCGGGATCGATCATTTGCCTTTCGTCGGTTTCGGCTCAGCGCGGTGGCGGTATCTTCGGCGGACCGCACTACTCCGCAGCCAAGGCGGGCGTTCTCGGTCTGCATAAGGCCATGGCGCGCGAACTGGGCCCGGACAACGTGCGCGTCAATTCTGTGACGCCAGGCCTGATCCAGACCGACATCACCGGCGGAAAGCTCACGCCCGAACTGAAGGCGGAAATCCTGAAAGGGATTCCGTTGAATCGGCTCGGTGATGCGCTCGATGTCGCGAACTGCTGTCTGTTCCTGGCGAGCGATCTTTCCAGCTATCTCACGGGCATTACGCTCGATGTAAATGGCGGCATGTTGATTCACTAATCGGCGCCGATTGGCGGCGCATTTTCGAAGGAGGGGGGAAATCATGGAACGCAAAGTATTCTTTCGCGCGGCGATTGCCTTGGCGCTCGGCGCACTGATGGCGCCGCTTGCGGTGCAGGCACAAGCGGTCAAACTGACTCTCGGACACGGCGCCGCGCCCGGTAATCCGCGGCACGAGGCGGCGGTGCTATTCGCCGAAAGGGTGAAGGCGAAGACGGCCGGTCGCATTGAGATCCAAGTGGCCCATTCCGCCCAACTCGGCGATGACGCAGCAATGGTTACCGCACTGCGCTCCGGCACGCTGGACATGTCGGCCAATAGCCAGGGTGCAATGGCGAACGTCGTCCCGGAGTACGCCGCACTCGGACTGCCGTTCCTTTTCAATGACGTGCAAAAGGCCTGGAAGCTGCTCGACGGCCCGATCGGTGCCGATCTGGCCAAGCTGAACGCGGCCAAAGGCATGGTTGTCCTCGGTTACTGGGACAACGGCATCCGCCACATCACCAATAGCAAGCGGCCGATCAAGTCGCCGGCGGACGTGAAAGGGTTGAAGATCCGCATCCCGCCCGACGAGATGACCGCAGATATCATGCAGGCCCTCGGTGCGGCCACGCAGCAGATCAAGTTTGCTGAGCTCTATGTCGCGTTGCAGCAGGGGGTGGTGGACGGCCAGGAAAATCCGCTCGCGAACATCGCGTCGTCGAAGCTCTACGAGGTGCAGAAGTATCTCAGCCTGACCGGCCACAAATACGAGGCCACGCCTTTCGTGGTCAGCAAACGCACCTGGGACCGCCTAGCCGCTGCGGACCAGAAGATCTTTGCTGAAGCGGCCGCCGAAGCCACCCAGCTACAGCGCAAATTGTCTAAAGAAGCGGACGACAAACTTGCTGCGGAGCTGAAAGCGAAGGGCGTACAGATCGACACGGTCGATAACAAAGCCTTCGTCGAAGCGACCAAATCCGTCTACAGCAAGTGGTCGTCTGGTTCGATCGGCGATTTCGTCAAGCGCGTCGTCAGCCAGGCAAACTAAGGCGAAATCCGTGATGGCACTCTTACGACTTATCGATAGTGCGATCGGTTTTGTTTGCCGCGGCGTGCTGTACGTGACGCTCGCCGTGGTGTTTGCCATCCTCGGGGTCAATGTACCGCTGCGCTACATGGCGGGCGGCAGCCTGGCGTGGGCCTCCGAGCTTCCGGAATTGCTGTTTCCGTGGCTCATCATGGCCGGCGTCGTGCTCGCGGCCCAGCACGGCTCGCACATCTCGGTTGTAATCCTGACGCAAAAGCTCGGCGCGGCACGGCGCTGGGTGCTTGCAGCCGGATCGCTAACCGTGGCCGCGCTGTATACCTCATTGGCGTGGATCTCCTGGCCGGTACTGCAGGTCGCAGCAGACGAACGCACACCCGTGCTGAAAGTGCCGGGCTCGGCGAGCGTCGGCTGCCTGATGGTCGGTTTCGCGCTGCTTGCCCTGGCGACTTTGTGCCGGCTCCCCGACGTCTGGGCTGGGAAGGCGGATGCGCACGGACATGACGATGCGACGACGGACGCGAGGCAGGGCGTTTAACGTGACAACGCTGATCATCGCGCTCTTCATTGCGGCTGCGCTCCTATCGATCCCGATCGCGCACGCGCTCGTGCTGGCATCGGTCGGCGGACTGCTTATCGCGGACAAGATTCCAGTCCACCTTGCGGTCGAGCAGATGCTCGCGCAGACGCAAAGCTTTCCGCTGATCGCCATCCCGTTCTTCATGATGACGGGGGCGCTGATGGTGAGCGGCAAACTCGGGCAAAGTCTGGTGACTTTGCTTTCGATGCTGATCGGGCGCATCCATGGCGGGCCGGCGCAGGTCGGCGTGTTGTCCTCCACCATCTTCGGCGGCGTGTCAGGCTCGGCCGTAGCCGACGCCTCCGCGATCGGATCGATGCTGATTCCCTGGCTGAAGAAGCTCGGCTATCCGCCCGCGTTTGCGGCCGGTTCGCTTGCGGCCGCAGCTACCATCGACATTCTGATTCCGCCGTCGATCCCGATGATCATCTACGCTCTGGTCTCGGGCGCCTCGATCGGCGCGCTGTTCGTCGCAGGCCTTCTTCCTGGCTTGCTTATGTGCGCCGGATTTATGGCCGTGTGTTACGTGCAGGGGCGCCGCCGCAATTTCCCGCGCGACACCACGCCCTTTCAGTGGCCGGCATTCTGGCGCCAGCTCGCACACTCGGGTCCCGCCCTGGCGATGCCGGTCCTGATCATCATCTTCCTGCGCTTCGGTGTGGCCACGCCGACCGAGGTGAGCGTGATGTCGACGCTGTACGCGCTGCTCGTCGCCGGGCTGATCTATCGCGATCTCACTGTGGCGAAGATCAAAACCGCCGCCGTCGAGGCCGGAATTTCCACCGGAGTCGTCCTGCTGATCATCATGGCATCGAGCATCGTAGGCTGGATCGTGACCTACGAGCAGTTGCCAGCCGAATTCACGCGCTACGCAACGCAGACACTTAAATCGCCATGGCTGATCATCCTTGCCATGAATCTGATCATGCTCGCGACAGCGATGTTCATCGACCTGCCGGCGGCGGTGCTCCTGCTGACACCGATGTTCGTTCCGCTCGCGGCCGCGGTGGGGATGGACACCGTCCAACTGGGCATAATGATGATCGTGAACCTTTCGATCGGACTGTATCACCCGCCGATCGGCACGACTTTGTTCATTACCAGCACGCTGGCCAAGGTCCGCATCGGCGACGTCGTAATCGAGTTGATTCCGTTCTATGCCGTAGGGCTGGGGCTCCTGCTCGCGTTCGCCTATCTGCCCTGGCTGACTATATTCTGAGTCGCGAAAACTGCTTACACAGGAGAAACTTCGATGAGCAATAACACTGCCACGCTCGCCAAGCTTGCGCAGCGGGCCTATCGGATCCGGCGCTTCGCCCTTCGCATGGGCGAGGTGCAGGGACAAGGCTACATCGGTCAGGCGCTCGGCTATGCCGACGTTCTGGCCGTCGCTTACTGCCACGCCATGAAATTCCGCCCGGACGATCCGCATTGGGAGGGCCGCGACCGCTTCCTGCTATCGCATGGCCACTATGCCATCGCTTTTTACGCAGCGCTCATCGAGGCGGGCCTCATTCCTGAGTCCGAACTCGACACCTACGGCAGCGACGATAGCCGCTTGCCGATGTCGGGTATGGCAAGTTACACACCAAGCATGGAGATCTCCGGTGGCTCGCTCGGGCAGGGACTGCCGATCGCCGTGGGCATGGCGTTGGGTCTGGCGCAGAAGCGCAATCCCGCCTTTGTCTACAACTCGATGTCCGACGGCGAACTCGACGAGGGATCCACCTGGGAGGCGGCAATGGCGGCGGCGCACCTCAGGCTCGCGAACCTGATTTGCTTGGTGGACATCAACAATCAGCAGGCCGATGGTCCGTCAAGCAAAGTCCTCGGCTTCGAGCCACTAGCGGACAAGTGGGCCGCCTTCGGATGGCAGGTGCAGCGCGTGAACGGTAATGACTTGCCGGCAGTCGTTGCCGCGTTCGACGCGGCGCGCGGGCTGCAGGACGCGAAGCCGCGCGTCATCCTCTTCGACACGCTGATGGGCAAAGGTGTGCCCTTCCTTGAACAGCGCGAGAAGAACCATTTCATAAGAGTCGACCCGCCCGAGTGGAAGCAGGCGATCGATGTTCTTGACCGGAACCAACCACAGATGCAATTCGAAGGAGCCCCCGCATGAGCACCGTCACGGAAAAAAAGCCGCGCCTGACGACGTCGGCGATGATCGCGTCGATCGCGGCGGAAGGGCAACGCGTCAAAGCAGCACCGTTCGGCAAAGCGCTGGTGGAACTCGCCGAGAAGCACACTGACATTGTCGGCATGACGGCCGATCTTTCCAAGTACACCGACTTGCACCTGTTCGCTCAGGCATTCCCTGAGCGGTTCTACCAGATGGGCATGGCTGAGCAGTTGCTCATGGGTGCGGCCGGCGGCATTGCCAAGGAGGGATTTGTGCCGTTCGCGACGACCTATGCGGTCTTCGGGACACGGCGCGCTTACGACTTTGTCCACCAGGTGATCGCCGAGGAAAACCTGAACGTCAAGATGTGTTGTGCGCTGCCGGGCCTGACAACCGGGTATGGCCCAAGCCATCAGGCCACTGAAGACCTCGCCATGATGCGCGCCATCCCGGGCATGACCATTGTCGATCCCTGCGACGCGCTCGATATTGAGCAGGCCGTGCCGCAGATTTATGCGCACAAAGGCCCCGTCTACATGCGCCTGCTTCGGGGTAACGTCCCGCTCGTGCTCGATGCGTACGACTACCGTTTCGAGCTGGGCAAGGCCAAACAATTGCGCGACGGCGCAGACGTGGTCGTGATCTCCAGCGGATTCATGACCATGCGTGCGCTGGAGGCGGCCGAGACACTGGCTGGTGACAAAGTGAGTGTCGCGGTGCTGCACTGTCCCACCATCAAGCCGCTGGACGAGGAGACCATCGTCGAAGCGGTGCGTTACAAGCACCGGCTGGTCGTCGTGGCCGAGAACCACTCCGTGGTGGGTGGTTTGGGGGAGGCAGTGGCGAGCGCGCTGATGCGCCACCGCGTGCAGCCGGCTCGTTTTGAACTAGCCGGTCTCCCCGACGCCTTCCTCGACGCCGGGGCGCTGCCGACACTGCACGAGCGTTACGGCATCAGTCGCGAGGCACTGGCACGTCGCATCAAGGGCTGGCTCGGCTGACGGAGCAAGTCATGACGCCGATGGCAAGTAATTCGAACGCGCGGGAGATTGGGGAGCGTCCTGTTTCCGCTACTGGAGTCGATTCGCAGTTGCTGGCGCATGCGATCCGCTTCCTGTCGATTGACGCGATCGTGCGTGCCACTGAGGGCCACCAGGGCGTTCCTCTGGGCATGGCGGAGATCGCCACTGCGCTTTTCTCTCGCCATTTGAAGTTCAATCCTGCAGACCCGACTTGGCCGGATCGCGACCGCTTCGTGCTCTCCAACGGTCACGGATCGATGCTGCTCTATTCGCTCCTGTATCTGACCGGTTATGAGGCGATCTCGCTTGACGAGATCAAGCGATTCCGCGAATTGGGCTCACATTGCGCAGGTCATCCAGAACACAACCCGGCGCACGGCATCGAGGTAACGACGGGACCACTGGGTCAGGGGATCGCCAACGCCCTGGGCATGGCGGTCGCCGAGGCGTATCTGAACGCGCGTTTCGGCGCGAACCTGGTAAACCATTTTACTTACGCCTTCGTCGGCGACGGTTGCCTGCAGGAAGGCATCGGACAAGAAATGATCGCGCTGGCAGGTCATCTGCGACTCGGCAAGCTGGTTCTGTTCTGGGACGACAACCGCATCACCGACGACGGTGGAACGGCGCTGTCGATCAGCGAGGATGTCGCTGCGCGATTCCGAGTGGCAGATTGGCATGTGATCGAGATTGACGGTCATGATATTGAGGCGGCATCCGCCGCCATTGCGCAGGCTAAGCGAGATCCGCGTCCATCCTTGATTGCCTGCCGTACGGTCATCGCGCGAGGCATCATGCGTCTGCAAGGTCAGCGCGGCGGTCACAGCGCCAGGCTATATGATGAAGATGCGCAGGCGGCGCGGGAAGCGCTCGGTTGGCCCCATCCGCCGTTCGAAGTGCCCGCGGCAGTGCTAAGCACGTGGCGGGCCGCGGGCCGGCGCAGCGCTGCAGAGTACAAGGCGTGGCAAGAGCGCCGTGCGGCCTTGTCCGACGCAGACCGAGCGGAGTTCGATCGCGTCATTGCGGGAGAACTGCCCGATGGATGGCGCGACAAACTGCTCGAATACAAGCGCGGCGCACCCGCGCAGAATCCGCCGCAAGGCGGAATCATGCTCTCAGGCGAGATCAACGATTTGCTGGTCGAACTCTTGCCCGAGCGCATGGTGGCATGCGCCGATCTGGAGGCGCCCACCAGTCACAAACGTCGTCTGAAGGCGTTTACCGCACAAGACCGAAGCGGTGCTTATGTGCACTGCGGCGTACGCGAGCACGTTATGGGGGCGATGGCCGTAGGCATGGCCGCGCATGGCGGAATTATTCCTCTTGCGGTCACCTACCTCGCATTTGCCGATTACGAACGCCCATCGCTACGCATGGCAGCCCTGATGGGCTTGCCGGTAAAGTTCGTGTTCAGCCACGATTCCATCGGTGTGGGCAAGAACGGGCCCACCCATCAACCCGTCGAGATTCTCGCTGCGTTGCGCGCCATGCCCAACATGCTGGTGTTCCGGCCCGCCGACGCAGTGGAAGCGGCGGAATGCTGGGAGATCGCGCTGGAGCATCGCACTGGCCCGGTATCGATGATTTTTGCGCGACAGGCGATGCCGAGCGTACGCAGCCTGCACGCGGACGAAAACCTGTCACGGCGAGGCGCTTACGTGCTGGCCGAGGCCGATGGCGCCAGTCGCGAGGTTACGCTCCTGGCGACCGGATCGGAGGTTACGCTCGCCCTGCAGGCTCGCTCGATGCTGCAGTCCGAGGGCATAGCAACAGCCGTGGTCTCAATGCCGAGCTGGGAACTGTTCGAAGCGCAAGACAAGGCGTACCGATCGTCCATCCTCCCGGCAACTGGCGCACGGGTGGCAGTTGAGGCGGCCGCGCGTTTCGGCTGGGACCGTTACCTTGGCGAGTTCGGCGAATTCGTCGGCATGACCGGCTTCGGCGCCTCCGGACCTGCCGACGTCCTCTATCAGCATTTCGGCATCACCTCAGCGGCGGTCGTCACCGCGGCAAAACGTTGCCTGCACGCGCGCCCCTCAATCTGACGTGCGGAAAATCGTCTGTCTCGACCGTGCCACTATCGCCTCGCAGATTCACCAGCGCAAGCCAGGCTTCGCGCATAGATTGATCGAATACGGTTACACGCGGCCAGAAGAAGTGGTGGCGCGCTTGATCGGTGCCGCGGTCGCGATCGTAAACAGGACACGACTTACAGCAGAGGCGGTGCAACAACTGCCCGATCTTCGCTTGATCGCGGTAGCGGCGACCGGCGCGGACGGCATCGACACGAGTAATTGCGCCGCGCAAGGCATCGCCGTTGCGAACATCCGCGGTTAGAGCAAGGTTATAATCTCTAGCCAGTGCCCAGATTCATCCTGTCGGGCGCGCCAAATCCCAGTCGGCCGATCAGCGCGGCGCGAAGCGCGCCAGCCGGTCGCGCTTCGCGCCCCCCGTGCTTGATCTTGATCAATGGCACGCCTGCGGGCTAGATTAGCATCCGCTTTTACCATAATTACTAAAGGGGTTACCAGGATGAGACTAAAACGCTTCGCGCAGGCAGCATTGCTCGCGCTCTTGGCCGGCGCCGCCCAGGCGCAAACCTATCCGACCAAGCCGATTACCATGGTGGTGCCGTTTTCCGCCGGCGGGCCGACCGATACCCTCGGCCGCACCATCGCCCAGGCGATGACGGTCGACCTGAAACAGACGGTGATGATTGAGAACGTCGGTGGCGCCGGCGGCACCATAGGCGTCAACCGCGTCGCCAAGGCGACGCCCGACGGCTATTACATCCTGCTGCACCACATCGGCATGTCCACCGCGCCGGCGCTGTACCGCAATCTGCCGTACAAGCCGCTCGCCGACTTCGAATACGTCGGCATGGTCGCCGACGTGCCGATGACCATGATCGCGCGCAAGGACTTCCCGGCCACCAATTTCAAGGACCTCCTCGCCTACGTGAAAGCGAACAAGGCCAAGGTCACCTACGCCAACGCCGGCCTGGGGGCGGCCTCGCATCTGTGCGGGCTGCTGTTCATGAGCGCGATCGAGACCGATCTCACCACCGTGCCGTACAAAGGCACGGCGCCGGCGATGAACGACCTGCTCGGCGGCCAGGTCGATTTCATGTGCGACCAAACGACCAACACCACGTCGCAGATCAAAGGCGGCAAGGTGAAGGTCTACGGCGTCACCACCAAGACCCGCGTGCCTTCGCTCAAGGACATCCCGACGCTGGACGAGCAGGGGCTCAAAGGCTTCGAGGTGGCCGTGTGGCACGGCATCTATGCGCCCAAGGGCACGCCCAAGCCCGTGATGGACCGGCTCGTCGCCTCGCTGCAGGCGGCATTGAAGGATGCGAACGTCAAGGCGCGGCTCGCCGATCTGGGAACGGAGCCCGTGCCGCAGGCGCTCGCAACGCCGGCGGCGCTGCAATCGCACCTGAAGTCGGAAATCGAGAAGTGGGGCCCGATCATCAAGAAGGCGGGCGTTTACGCTGACTGAATGCCGGCGTACAGCAGTCATGATCAGGAGAAGAGCTTGAGCGCGATCAGCCGTTATCCCGTACCGAAGCTGGAAGAGCTGCCGCAGGACATTCGCGAGCGCATCCTCGCAGTGCAGGAGAAGTCCGGCTTCATTCCGAACGTGTTCCTCGCGTTCGCGCATCGCCCGGACGAATTTCGCGCATTCTTCGCCTATCACGATGCGCTGATGGAGAAACAAAGTGGCTTGACCAAAGCGGAGCGCGAGATGATCGTGGTGGCGACCTCGGGCGCGAACCAGTGCCAGTACTGCGTCGTCGCCCATGGCGCCATTCTGCGCATCCGCGCGAAGAACCCGCTGATCGCCGACCAGGTGGCGGTCAACTACCGCAAGGCCGATATCACCCCGAAGCAGCGGGCGATGCTCGATTTTGCGATGAAGACCGCGCTCGAACCCTGGACCATCGGCGACGCGGACTTCGACGCGCTGCGCGGCCACGGTTTTTCCGACGAGGACATCTGGGACATCGGTGCGGTCGCCTCGTTTTTCGCGCTGTCGAACCGCATGGCCAACCTCGTCAACATGCGGCCGAACGAGGAGTTCTACACTCTCGGGCGCGAGCGCCGCTAGATAGGTTCGAACAAGGGGGCACGGCCCCCTTGTCCCCCGAGGGGACTTCCTTCGGGGCGTATATCCCTCACTTCAGAGGGAAGCTCATCGTCCGTTCCGGGGAAATAGGCCATTACTTAGAGCTTCCCCCAAGGCGCATCGCCGCGCTCAACCGCGGAACTGCCGCCACATCCAGACGAGCGTCCACAGGCCGACGCAGATCGCGAACGCCGAAGGCGTCCAGACGAGAAGCAGCCGCTGGCGCCGGCGCAGCCGCTCCGAACGCTCGCGCTCCGCGGCAAACATCGCTGCCAGCCGCTCGGCCATATCTGCCGACCGCTCATTCCGCGCCTTCTCTGGCATCGGCTCCGCCGGCGCGGCTACCGATTGCGCCGCAGGCGGGGCTTCCTCGCGCTCGACAGCGGCGCGCGCGGCGGCGACGAGGGCGGCTTCTTTGGCTGAGAGCTTGTCTTCCGGCATCGACTATCTTTAGAGCAGCACGATGTCGAACTGCTCCTGGCTGTAGCTCGATTCGGCCTGCATCGACACCGGCTTGCCGATGAAGTCCTCGAGCATCGCGAGCGACTGCGATTCTTCCTCCAGGAATAGGTCGATTACCACCTGCGCGGCGAGGATGCGGAATTCGCGCGCGGAAAACTCGCGCGATTCGCGCAGGATCTCGCGCAGGATTTCGTAGCACACGGTGCGCGCGGTCTTCACCTGGCCGCGGCCGCCGCAGGTGGGACAGGCTTCGCACAGCACGTGGGCGAGCGACTCGCGCGTGCGCTTGCGCGTCATTTCGACCAGCCCGAGCTGAGTGAAGCCGCTCACGGTCATGCGCGTGCGGTCGCGCGCCAGCGCCTTGTTGAACTCGAGCAGCACGGCCGAGCGGTGCTCCTCGGTGTCCATGTCGATGAAGTCGATGATGATGATGCCGCCGAGGTTGCGGAGGCGCAGTTGGCGCGCGATCACCTGCGCCGCCTCTAGGTTGGTCTTGAAGATGGTGTCGTCGAAGTTACGCACGCCGACGAAGCCGCCGGTATTGACGTCGATGGTGGTCATCGCCTCGGTCTGGTCGATGATCAGATAGCCGCCGGACTTCAGCTCGACGCGGCGCGCCAGGTCGCGCTCGATTTCCTCTTCGACGCCGTAGAGGTCGAACAGCGGCCGCTCGCCGGTATAGTGGTCGAGCTTCGTCAGCACGTTCGGCGTGTAGTCGCGCGCGAACGTCTGCAGCTTGACGAAGTTCTCGCGCGAGTCGATGAGGATGCGCCCGGTGTTCTCGTTCACCAGGTCGCGCAGTACCCGCTGCGCAAGCGACAAGTCCTGGTACAGAAGCGAAGGCGCGGCCGAGGAGGCGCTTTTCGCGCGCAGGTCCTGCCACAGCTTGCGCAGGTACTGGATGTCGTTCATCAGCTCGGCATCGGTGGCGGTTTCCGCCATGGTGCGGATGATGAAGCCGCCTTTCTCGTCCGCCGGCAGCATCTGCTGCACCTTGTCGCGCAACAGCGCCCGACCGCTTTCGTCCTCGATCCGCTGCGAAATGCCGATATGCGGGTCCTGCGGCAGGTAGACCAGCATGCGGCCGGCGATGCTGATCTGGGTCGACAGGCGCGCGCCCTTGGTGCCGATCGGGTCCTTCACCACCTGCACCAGCAGCGGCTGGCCTTCGGCGAGGATCTTCTCGATCGGCTTATGCGCCTTGCCCGCTTCCGTGCCGGCGTGGCCGTTCTGCCGTTCCTCCCAGATGTCGGCGACGTGGAGGAAGGCGGCGCGCTCCAAGCCGACTTCGACGAAGGCGGACTGCATGCCGGGCAGCACGCGCGCGACTTTGCCCATGTAGATATTGCCGACCAGGCCGCGGTTCGCGGCGCGCTCGATGTGCAATTCCTGCGCCACGCCGCTTGCCATCACCGCGACGCGCGTCTCCTGCGGCGTGACGTTGATCAGGATGTCTTCGCTCATGCGCGCATTCTAGCAGCGTGCGCCGAATCCACTTCCGCGCAAGCGCCGCGGCCGGTTCGTTCAGTCGCGCAGGCCGAAGCGCTTGAGCAGGAGCGCGGTTTCGTACAGCGGCAGACCCATGACGCCGGAATAGCTGCCGCGGATCTCGGCGATGAACGCGCCCGCCTGCCCCTGGATGCCGTACGCGCCGGCCTTGTCCATGGGCTCGCCGCTCCTGACGTAGCGCTCGATTTCGGCGCGCTCCAGCTCGCGGAAGCGCACCGCCGTGGTCGAGAGCTGCAGCTCGGTGCGCTCCTGGAACTTGAGCGCAATCGCGGTGAGCACGGTGTGCTCGCGATCGGAGAGGAGTTCGAGAAAGCGCGCGGCTTCCGCCGCGTCCGCCGGCGTGCCGAGTATCTCGTTGTCCAGGGTCACGGTGGTGTCCGCGGCAAGCACCGCGCGCGGCGGCAGCCGGCGCTCGAGCAGGCAACTCCAGCCCGCTTCGACCTTGTCGCGGCAGACGCGCATCACGTAGCTGCGCGGATCTTCCCCGGGGAGCGCGTCCTCGTTCACGTCGCGGGCGCGCGGCGGCCGTACGCGCAGCATCAGCACGTCGTGGTGCACGCCGATCTGGCGCAGCAGTTCGCGCCTGCGCGGGCTGCGCGAGGCAAGGTAGATGCGTGTATGTCGTACCGGCACGGTCACTCGCGGTGGTATGGGTGGCCGCCGATTATACTCAGCGCGCGGTAGAGCTGTTCCGCCAAAAGCACGCGCGCCAGGCCGTGCGGCAGGGTCAGGCTGGACAGCCGCAGCTGCAGGTCGCAGCTCCGTTTCAATCCCTCGTCCAGGCCGTCGGCGCCGCCGATGAGAAAGCTCGCCGCCCCGCCTGCCTGCATCCAGGCTTCAAGCTCGCGCGCCAGGCGCACGCTGTCGAATTCCCGTCCGCGCTCGTCGAGTGCGATGACGCGCCCGCCCTTGGGCAGCGCCTGGCGGATGCGCGCTGCCTCCGCAGCGAGGAGCTGCGCGACGGATTTGCCGCCCGCGCGCGGTTCAGGTTTGATTTCGACGAGTTCCAGGCCGGCGCCGCGCGGCATGCGTTTGGCGTATTCGTGATAGGCCGCATCGACCCATTCGGGCATGCGGGTGCCGACGGCGACGATCGCGAGCTTCATCGGCCGCGCCGTGCGGCTGCGCCGCCGGGCGCCGCACTCAGCCTGCTGCCGACTTGGCGTGAGCCGCTTTCTTCTTCGCGCGCGGCCGTTTGGGTTCGGGCTGACCCCACAGTTCCTCCAGGTTGTAATACTGGCGCACGGCGGGCTGCATGATGTGCACCACGATCGCGCCGAGGTCGACCAGGATCCATTCGCCGCTCTGTTCTCCCTCGACCGACAGCGGCTGGGCGCCGAGCGCCTTCAGTTTTTCCTGCACGTTGTTCGCGAGCGCTTTGACCTGCCGTGCCGAGTCGGCGCTGGCGATGACCATGCGCTCGAACAAGGGGGAGAGATGCGCCACCTTGAACACGGCGATGTCGCGCGCCTTGATGTCCTCGAGTGCGGCGACGACTGCTTTTTCCATTTTGCGGATATCCATCAGTTGGTGTGTGGCTCCTTTCGATAAAGACGATGCGTTTGAATATAGGCGAGCACTGTAGGGGAAAGCACGGCGCTCGCGTCCGCCCCGGTGGCGACGCTGGCTCGCACGGCCGATGCCGAAATGTCTAGCTGCGGCATGGGGAAGGTCACGATTCTGCCTGCCGCCCGCTCGCGCAGTTCGGCAGGAGCGCCGAGTCGGGCGGCGGTCTCGGCTGTCAGCTCCGCGGGGAGCGTGCCGTCGATGGCGGGATGCCCGGGGCGGTCCGCGATGGCGATATGCGCGAGTTGGAACAGCTCTTTCCAGCGCAACCAAGTCGGCAGGCTTAGGAAGGAGTCCGCTCCGAGCAGCAGCACCAGCGGCGCTCGGTCGCCCAGCTGCGCGCGTAGCCGCGTGAGGCTGTGCACGGTGTAAGTGGTCTCACCCGACTTCAGCTCCGCGTCGTCGATGCGAAAGCGTGGATTGCCGGCAGTGGCGAGCCGCAGCATCGCCATGCGCGCTTCGGCGCTCGCGGCGGGCGGCGCCCGATGGCCGGGACTGCCCGTGGGCAGCCACAGGATTTCGTCCAAGGGCAGCGCGCGCAGCGCCGCTTCGGCGAGCGCGACATGCGCCAGGTGAACAGGGTCGAAGGTACCGCCGAGGATGCCGCAGACGTTCAGGTGGGAGGCGCTCAAGCGGGGAGTCAGCCCTTACGCGCGGCGCCGACCGGCAGGTTCGCGATGCGCTGCATTTCCGGCGCGTCGAACAGCGCCGCGTCGGCCAGGTAGTCGCAGAGCATGTCGGTGGCATCCAACCCCCAGAACAGCTCCTTGCCGGTGTCGAAGGTGGGCACGCCATAGACGCCGCGCGCGACTGCTTCGCGCCCGTTTGCGGCGAGCGCCTCCTTCACCCGCGGCTCGGCGATCATCGCCTCGGCCTGGGCGAGGCCGAGACCCAGGCGCTCGGCGAGCGCCGGCCACTCGTCGGCGATCGACCGGCCTTCGCCCCAGATGAAGTCGAAAATGCTCCGCACCGGCTCATAGCGGGACTCGAGCGCAAGGGCAAGACGCAGCGCCGGCAGCGGATTGAAGGGGTGCGCCGGTGGGTAGCGCATGGGAATGCCGCGCTTGTCCGCCTGCCAGGCGGTGAAGCGGTAGGTCTGCAGGCGCTTGGCCGGCACTTCCGCCGGACCCTTGCCGCCCCAGTGCCCGAGGAGTCCCGCAAACAGCACCGGCCGCAGTATGGATTCACGCACGAGCTGCGGATAGGCCGCAATCTGCAGGTAGGAATAGGGCGAAACGAAGTCGAAGTACCAGACCAGCGCCGTCATGTGCGGATCTGGCCGTCGCCGAGGACGACGTATTTCTGCGAAGTGAGGCCTTCCAGCCCGACCGGTCCGCGCGCGTGCAGCTTGTCGGTGGAGATGCCCACCTCGGCTCCCAGGCCGTATTCGAAGCCGTCGGCGAAGCGCGTCGAGGCGTTGACCATCACCGAACTCGAATCGACTTCGCGCAGGAAGCGCTGCGCGCGCGCGTCGTCCTCGGTGACGATGGCGTCGGTATGGTGCGAGCCGTATTTCTCGATGTGCTCCATCGCTTGGTCCAGATCCTTCACCACGCGCACCGCCAGGATGGGCGCCAAGTATTCCGCATACCAGTCGTCCTCGCTCGCCGGCAGCATGCCCGGCACGAGGGCGCGCGCGCTTTCGTCGCCGCGCAATTCCACGCCCTTGGCGCAATAGATCTTGGCAAGCGGCGGCAGCACTTTCGGTGCGATGGCTTCGGCCACCAGCAGCGTTTCCATGGTGTTGCAGGTGCCGTAGCGCTGCGTCTTGGCGTTGTCGGCGATGCTTACCGCCTTGTCGAAGTCGGCGCGGTCGTCGATGTAGACGTGGCACACCCCGTCCAGGTGCTTGATCATGGGTATGCGCGATTCCGCCATCACCCGCTCGACCAGCCCCTTGCCGCCGCGCGGGACGATGATGTCGACGTATTCGTTCATGCGCAGCAGCTCGCCCACCGCCGCGCGGTCGGTGGTGGCGATCACCTGCACTGCGGTGAGCGGCAATCCGGCGGCCTTCAGGCCTTCGCGCATGCAGGCGGCGATCGCTTGGTTGCAGCGCAGCGCCTCGCTGCCGCCGCGGAGAATGGCGGCGTTGCCCGACTTCAGGCACAGGCCGGCGGCGTCGGCGGTGACGTTCGGACGCGACTCGTAAATGATGCCGATCACGCCCAGGGGCACGCGCATCCTGCCGACGCGGATGCCGCTCGGGCGCTCCTGCACGTCGGTGATGGCGCCGATGGGATCTGGCAGCCGGGCGATCTGCTCCAGGCCTTCGGCCATGGCCTCGATGCTGTCGGCGTCAAGCTGCAGGCGGTCGAGCAGCGCCGGCTCGAGCCCCTCGGCCCGCGCTTCGGCGACGTCGGCCGCATTCGCGGCGAGGAGCTTGGCGCTATCGCGCCGGATGGCCTCGGCCGCAGCGGCCAAGGCGCGATCCTTGCTGGTCGTGTCGGCGCGCGCGAGCAGGCGCGAAGCGGCGCGCGCCTGCTCCCCGATTTTGCGCATGTAGGCCCGAATATCGGCGATTTCTGCTACTAAATTCATCGGCCAATCTTACGCTAGTGGAGGCTGCGACGCCACGCGGCGAGGGCGGCTCGCCGGCGCGTCCGCGGCAGGCTCAGTCGAGCTTGATGCCGGCTGTGCGCACCACCGCACCCCAGCGCGCGATTTCCGCATCGACATAGCGTCCGAACGCCTCGGGCGGCAAGAATTGCGGTTCGGCCCCCTGGGCGCGCAAAGTGCCGGCGACTGTCTTGTCGCGCAGCGCCCGGTCCATCGCCTGCGCCAGCTTGTCGATCGCTTCGCGCGGCGTCCCAGTCGGTGCGAACAGCCCGACCCAGGTAGCCGATTCCACCGACTTGTAGCCCTTTTCCACGAAGGTCGGCACCTCGGGTAGCGCGAAGTGGCGCTCGCGTGAGGTGACGGCGAGTGCAGTCAGCTTCCCCGAGCGAATGAGCGGCAGCGCCACCGGCACGGTATTGAACATCATGGTGATCTGGCCGCCGAGCAGGTCGGTGGTGGCGGGCGCGGCACCTTTGTAAGGCACGTGCAGCAAGTCCACCTGGGCCGCGCCGCGGAAGAGTTCGCCGGCGAGGTGCAAGGACGTGCCGCTGCCCGCCGAGCCGTAGCTCAACTTGCCCGGATGGGCGCGTGCCTCGCGCACCAAGTCATCGACGCTGCGCAGGCCCGAGGCCGGCGTCACCACCAGCACGTTGGGCACACCGGCGATATGGGCGATCGGCGCGAAATCGCGCCGCGCATCGTAGGGCATCTTGGCGTACAAGCCCGGATTAGCACCGTGGGTCGCCGACGTTCCCGCGAGCAGCGTGTAGCCGTCCGGGGCGCTTTTCGCCACCATGTCGGCGCCGATGTTCCCGCCCGCCCCCGGCCGATTGTCGACTATCACCGGCTGCGCCAGTTCTTGCGATAGCTGCTGCGCGGCGGCGCGCACGATGATGTCGATGGCGCCGCCCGCCGCAAAGGGGACGACGATGCGCACCGGCTTCAGCGGATAGGCGTCGGCTGCTGCGGCGACTGTTGTGAACGTTAGTCCGGCGAGAACGGCAAGGGCGAGCAGGGTCTTCTTCATCGATTTCCTTTTCTGGGAGAATGAAAGCTGCGGATAGAGTCGGCGTCTCGGCCGGGGTTTGCAGGAGACGCGCGCATTCGAAGAATGGGCTAAGCATACAATAGCGAGGGGACGGTCGGTAGGCCAAGGCCTAACGCGCCTGCCATCGAGGGGGGGGTAATGTCGATTCACGTCAGCAGCGCGCTGTCCGCATGAGCCGCCTGCTCGATCATCTGAAAAACGCCGAGCGCAAACGCCGCGAAACGCGATCGCAGCGTCCTGCCGCGGAGGCCCCTACTCCCGCCGCGCCGCCGAAATCCGCCGCCGGCGGGCAGGCGAGCGCGCAGGGCAAGTCCACGGCGCGGGCGGCACAGGACGAGCAATACTGGGCCGAGGTCAGGCGGCGGCTAGCGTTGGAGGGAGGCGAACGCGGCGAGGAGGGCGCGGCGCAGCAGGACGAGCGCTATTGGGCCGAAGTGCGCCAGCGGCTGGCAGCTGAGGGACAGCAGCGCCAGGTAAGGCAGAGCTTTTCGCCGGAAGAGGTCCAAGCTTTGGCGCAAGCTACCGGCGCTAAGGCGCTGACCGCGCGGCGCGACACACCGGAAGCAACGGCTGCGGGCGGGCGTCGCGAAGCCGAGGCCAGGCGAGAACAGGCGCAGTTGGCCGAGCTCAGGCAGCGCGCGGAGGGCGAGCGAGCGCGACGCAAGGCCGCCGAGGATCGGCGGGCAAGCGAGGCCGCTGCCGCCGCACGGGCCAAGGCGCTGGCGCTGGCACAGCAACTCGCCCGCAACGAAGAACGCGCTCGCACTGAAGCGGAAACGAAGGCCGAGGCCCAGGCGCGGGAACGGCTTGCGCTCGAGCAGGCTGCCGCGCAATTGACGCGGGAACATGGCGAAGCGCAGGCGCAGCGCGCCGCAGCGGCACGGGCGAGGACAGAAGCGGAGCAGGCTGCTGCGCAGCTCGCGCGCGAACGGCTGGAAGCCGAGCGGCAAGCTGCGGCCCAAGCGGAGGCACGACGGCTGGCAGACGCGCAGGCCGAGCAGGCGGCAGTTGCCCGCGCGCAAGCCGAACGTGCCGAACAGGATGCGACGCGCGAGCGTGTTCAGGCGGAGTCGCTCGCTACGCAGGAGGCGGCGAGGCGCGAAGAGCAGGAGGCCGCGGCGGCGGAGGCAGCCGCATTGCGCCTGCTGGCGGAAGAGGCGGCACGCGCGAGTGCGAGCCAGCGAGTCGAAGCCGAACTGGCGGCGTCTTTGCGAGCGCGGGAACGCATCGAAAAAGAGAAGCTCGCTCAGGCGGCGGCCGAAGAGCGGGCGCGCATCGAGGCGCAGGGCCTCGCGCACGTGCGCGAGCGCGAGGTGGCGGAGCAAGCCTTAGCCGAAACCCTGGCGGCAAAAGCCAAAGCGGAGGAAGAAGCCGCGGTGCTCGCGCGCAGCCGCGAAGAAGCCGATGCCGCAGCGGTGAAGGCGCTCGCGCTGCGCTTACAGGCCGAAGAACAGGCGAAGCAGCGCGCGGACGAACGCGTGCAAGCGGAAGCGGCCGCAGCACGCAGCGCGCGGGAACGGCTTACTCAAGAGGAGCGCGCGCGGGCTGAAGCCGCGGCAAGGGCCGAAAGCGAATCTCGGGCGATCGCCGCCGCCGCAGCGCGCGTTCGCAGCGAAGAGGAAGCGGCGCGACTCGCCCGGGAACGTGCGGAGGCCGAGGAGGCGGCGCGTAACGCCATCGCCGAACGCGCTGTCGCTGAGGAAAGCGCAGAGCAGGCGGCGAAGCAGCGCGTGCAGCGGGAGGCGCAGGCCCTCGCAGCGCTGCAAGCGCGCGAGGCGGAGGAGCGCAAGCTCGCCGAGACCGCACGCGGCAGAGCGGACGCGGAACGAGCGGCGCAGGACCAGGCAGAGCGGCGCACTGCGGAAGAGAACAGGCTCCAGGACGCGGCACAGGCCAGGCTCGCGGCGGAACAGGAGGCGCTCGCGGCGGAGAAGAGCCGGGCCGCGGCGGAACTCAAAGCGCAAGGCGCCGCCGCAGCGCGGCTGGCGAGCGAAGAACTTGCTCAAGCTGCGGCGAAGGAGCACGCTCAGCTACAACGCCGAGCGAGCGAAGCCGCGCAGGCTCGCGCGCGACAGGAGGCTGCGGCCGAAGCCGCCGCGGCGGCGCGCGAACAAGAAGAGCAAACGGCGGCTGCGGCAGCGCAGGCACGCGAGGCCGCCGAGGGTGGAGCCGCGGCGCTCGCCGAGCGGCGCGCGGAGCAGGAACGCCGGTCGCAATCGGCGGCGGAAGAGCGCAGTGCTGCAATGCGCTTGGCGACCGACGCTGCGAACGCACGCGCACAGGCAGAAGTGCAAGCCGCACAGGCAGCGCAACTCGCGGCGGCGGCGATCGAGCGCGCCGAAGCGCAGACGAAGGAGCGCATCCGGGCGGAAGCGGGCGCCGCAGAAGCCGCGAGGCAACGGCAGCAGCAGGAGGCCGCCCTGGAAGCGGCGGCTAAGAACCAGAATGAAGTCGAGGAGGCGGCAGCGGCCCAGGCGCGTTCGCGCGAAAGCGCTGAACGCGAAGCGACTGCGCGCCTGCAAGGGCGCAGCGAGCGGGAGCGCACTGCTCAGGCAGCAGCCGAGAAGCGGACGCAAGCCGAGCTCGCCGCCCAGGCCGCGGTGGCCGAACGCGCCCGGGCCGAGGCCGAAGCGGAACAAGCCGCGGCGCGTGCACGCACGGCGGTGGAAGCCGAAAGGGAGGTGGCGCTTGCGCGTGCGGCGAGTGAGCGCGAGCTCGAACAGCAGGCGCAATCGCGCCTCGAAGCGGAACGGCGGCTCGCCCAGGCCGAAACTGAGAAGCGCAGCGCCGAGGAAGCCGCATTGCAGGCGGCGCTTGCACGCGCGGAACGCGAGCGCGAAGCGGCGGAGATCGAAGCCCAGCGGCGCAGCGAGGCTGCGGCGCGCAGGCGCGCTATGCTAGCTCGAGCCAGACTTTTTCTGCGGCACTTGGCGGCGCAACTGCGCCGCTCGCTGGCGCCGGCAGCCGGGCTTAGCCTGGCGCTGCTCTTGGGCGCTGCCGCGATCTGGTTCGCGCCGGGCGAGCGCGAGAACGGCCCCTCACTGCGCGCGCCCGCGGCAAGCCTGGCGTTGCGGCTCGATGCAGATGCTGCGGGCTTTGCGCGGAGCGCGGAGGCGGTGCGGCGCCAGCCTTAGCTGCGCTCTACGAGGCGCGCGCTCAGCCGCTCGTTTCGCGCAGTTCCCAGCACGCGCTGCAACTTCGCCGCCGCCGCATCTTCCTGCAGCTTCTGCGTGCATTTTGCGCCCGTGCTTACCCATTGCCCGTCGACGCACTGGTGGATGGTGCCGTAGCGGCACACCTTGGTCTTCTCCGGCACCTTCTTGTCGTCGTGCGGACAGGGGAGACCGGCGAAGGCATTGCAGGCGAACGATAGAAGGGTGCAAGTGGCGGCTAAGGCGATCCAGTGCTTGTTCATGGCATTCTCCCGCGGACTGTGCAAGACGCGATCAAGCTAAAGCAATTGTCGGCAGCGGTCAATCTACGAGCCCAAAAAGCTGGTCAGCGTGCAAAGCGCAGGCAAAGCTGCAGCAACTCGTCCCACACGTCGCCGCGCGCCAGACCCTTCACCATGCGGTCGATGCGCGCCGCGTGGCGCAGCGCCTCCCCCAGCGCCGCTGCCTTCAGCCGGCGAGAGGCGTCGCCCACCAGACGCTGGCGTGCCTCGCCCCAAATGCGATTGGCGCGCAGCGTCTGCTGCAGATCTTCGCCGGCGGCGAGTCCCGCTTGCAGCTTGGCCACGGCGCGGATCTCCTCCGACAGCACCCACAGGACCTTGGGCGGGGCTTCGCCCTCGCTCTTAAGCCCGTCGAGCATGCGCGCCAGTCGCGCCTTGTCGCCCGCGAGCATCGCCTCGTTCAGCTTGAAGGCGTCGTAGCGCGCGACGTTCAGCACCGCGCCGCGCACCGCTTCGAAGCCGAGTTCCCCAGGCGGAAACAAGAGGCCCAGCTTCTGGATTTCCTGATGGGCGGCGAGGAGATTGCCCTCGACGCTGTCGGCGAGGAACTGCAGGGTTTCTCGAGCCGCCTTCTGCTTTTGCCGCGCCAGCCGCGCCGCGATCCATTGCGGCAACTGTCCGCGTTCGATCGGATAGACGTTCACCAGCACGCCCTTTGCCGCGAGCGCGCGAAACCACGCCGTCTCCTGCGAGCGCTTGTCCAGCCGCGGCAGGCTCACCAGGGTGAGCACATCGGGCGCGAGCGCGGCGCAGTAGTCGACGATCGCCGCCGCGCCGTCGGTCCCGGGCTTGCCGCCGGGGATGCGCAGCTCAATCAGCTTCTTCGCGGAGAATAGCGACAGGCTCGCGCCGCTGACGTAGAGCTGTTTCCAGTCGAAACCGCGCTCGACTGCGAGCACTTCGCGCTCGGCATAGCCGCGCCGGCGCGCCGCGGCGCGGATCGCGTCCGCCGCCTCGAGCGCCTGCAGCGGCTCGTCGCCGTGGATAAGGTACAGGCCGGCGAGGCTGCGCGCGAGGTGGCGCTCGAGTTCTTCAACGCGCAGTTGCATCGACGGCCACGGGCTCGGCCGGCGCGGCGGCGAGGCGGTGCAGGATCTGCTGCACCATGTCCGACTGCATGTCGCGGAACAGCAGCTGTTCTTCGACTTCCTTCGACAGCACCTGGGTGTCGTTGAACGAAATATAGCGTGTGAGGCGGATGTCGCTTTGCGGGATGTAGTCGCGGCCCTTGGCGTCGTGCACGCGGAACACCAGGCGGTAGCGCAGCTGGAACTCGCGCACGCGGCCGGAGGTGTCGAGCGAGAGAATGGCCTTGCCGCGCTCTTCCGAGATCAACTGGAGCACGGCCTGCGCCTGCGACGGGTCGTTCACCAGCTTGGTGCGCGTGCCGGCGATGAGGTTGCGCTTCAGTTCGATGCCCACCGGCGACACTTCGGGGATCGCGACATACAGCGTTTCGAACGGCAGGCTCGCCTGGCCGCGCAAGTGAAAGCCGCAGGCGGCAGTCGCCGCCGCCAACGCAAAGATCGCCAATACGCGCATGACTAGCCTCCGCAGCTCTACACCACTAAATTCACTAGCCGGCCGGGGACGACCACCACTTTCTTCACCTTCTGCCCCGCGACGAATTTCTGCACCTGCTCGTTGGCGAGCGCCGCGGCCTCGACCGCATCCTTGGCTGCGGCCTTGGCGACGCGGATGCTGCCGCGCAGCTTGCCATTCACCTGCACCACCAGCTCGATCTCGTCTTGCTCGAGCGCTTTCTCGTCGACTGCGGGCCAAGGCGCATTGAGGATGTCGCCGGCGTAGCCCAGCTCGGTCCACAGTGCATGGCTGACGTGCGGGGTGATGGGATAGAGCACGCGCAGCAGGATGCCGACGCACTCGTGCAGCGCGCAGCGCGCCGCACCCGCGCCGTCCGCCGGCGCATCGTAGAGGGCGTTCAGCATCTTCATCGCCGCCGAGGCGACGGTGTTGAATTGTTTACGCTGGATATCGTAGGTCGCCTGCTTCAAAAGCAGATGCGTCTCGCGCCGGAGCGCCGCGTGCGCGGGCTGCGCCCTGGCGAAATCCGGCGCATAGGCGTAGGCGGAGAAATCACCCGCGCGCGCTTGCGACTCTGCCGCGAGCGCGGCCTGGCGTTCGTGGGCGAAGGCCCACAGACGCTTCAAGAACCGGTGCGAGCCTTCCACGCCCGAGTCGGACCACTCCAACGTCTGCTCCGGCGGGCTGGCGAACATCATGAAAAAGCGCGCGGTGTCGGCGCCGTAGTGCTCCATCAGCGACTGCGGATCGACGCCGTTGTTCTTCGACTTGGACATGGTGCCGATGCCGCCGAACTCCACCGGCTCGCCGTCGGCCTTGGCGAGCGCTTGCGCACGCTGGCCCTTGTCGTCGAGCTTCCACTCGATGTCCGTCGGGTTGTAATAGGCGATGCGGCCGGCTCCACCCTTCCTGAAGTAGATTTCGTTCAGCACCATCCCCTGGGTGAGGAGATTGGAGAAGGGCTCGTCGAATTTCGCCATGCCCAGATCGCGCATGGCCTTGGTCCAGAAACGCGAATAGAGCAGATGCAGGATGGCGTGCTCGATGCCGCCGATGTACTGGTCGACCGGCAGCCAGTAGTTCACCCGCGCATCGACCATAGCGCCTGAGTCCGGGCAGGCGTAGCGGATGTAATACCAGGACGAATCGACGAAGGTGTCCATGGTATCGGTCTCGCGCCGCGCGGCTTTGCCGCAGCGCGGACATTTGCAGTCGAGGAAACCCGCGCTCTTGTTGAGCGGGTTGCCCGAGCCGTCCGGCACCAGGTCCTCCGGCAGCGTCACCGGCAGGTCTTGGTCCGGCACGGGCACCGCGCCGCAGGCCCGGCAGTGGATGATGGGGATGGGCGTGCCCCAGTAGCGCTGGCGCGAGATGCCCCAGTCGCGCAGCCGCCACACCGTCTGCTTGTCGCCCAGGTTCTTCGCGCGCAGGTCGGCGGCGATCGCATCCACCGCCGCTTCGTAGGCGAGGCCGTCGTACTTGCCCGAGTTGATGCAAGTGCCGTACTCGGCGTATTCGGGTTTCCACGGCGCCGGCACGCTGTCGCCCGCCGGATGGCGGATGACGCACTTGATCGGCAGGCCGTACTTGAGGGCGAAGGCGTAGTCTCGCTCGTCGTGTCCCGGCACGCCCATTACCGCACCTTCGCCGTAGCTCATCAGCACGTAGTTGCCCACCCACACCGGAATGCTTTCGCCGGAAAGCGGGTGGGTGACGGTGAGCCCGGTGGGCAGGCCCTTCTTTTCCTGCGCGGCGAGATCGGCTTCCTGTACGCTCCCGCGCTTGCATTCTTCGATGAAGGCGGCGAGCTCGCGATTAGCCTTCGCGGCGTAAGTCGCAAGCGGATGCTCGGCCGCCACCGCGCAGAAGGTCACGCCCATCAGGGTGTCGATGCGCGTGGTGAACACCTTTAGCAGCTTCTGCTCGCCTTCCAGGGTGTAGGGAAAGCCGAAGTTCACGCCACGGCTCTTGCCGATCCAGTTGGCCTGCATGGTCTTCACCCGCTCGGGCCAGCCGGGCAGCGCATCGAGCGCGGCGAGCAGCTCTTCGGCGTAAGCGGTGATCTTCATGTAGTACATCGGGATTTCGCGCTTTTCCACCACGGCGCCGGTGCGCCAGCCGCGGCCGTCGATCACCTGCTCGTTGGCGAGCACGGTCTGATCCACCGGGTCCCAGTTGACGGTGCCGGTCTTCAAGTACACCAGGCCCTTTTCCAGCAACCGCAGGAACAGCCATTGGTTCCACTTGTAGTAATCGGCGCGGCAGGTGGTGACTTCGCGCGACCAGTCCAGGGCGAAGCCCAGCGACTGGAGCTGCTTCTTCATGTAGGCGATGTTGTCGTAGGTCCACTTCGCCGGCGGCACGCCGTTCGCCATGGCCGCGTTTTCAGCGGGCAGGCCGAAGGCGTCCCAGCCCATCGGCTGCAGCACGTTGTGGCCGCGCATGCGGTAGAAGCGGGTCAGCGCATCGCCGATGGTGTAGTTCCGTACGTGCCCCATGTGCAGCTTGCCAGAGGGGTAGGGGAACATCGACAGGCAGTAATACTTGGGGCGGCTCGCGTCCTCGCTGACGCGGAAGGCCTGGGTGCTTTCCCAGTGCTGCTGCGCCGCGCGTTCGATCTCTTCGGGGTGATACTGGGCTTGCATGGGCGCTTCGATGAGTGACAAACTAGGCATTATACAAGGCCGCTCCAGCTCCCAGGGCTGGGGCGCAGACGAATACGGCGCGGCAAGACGCCGAGACAACGGGGAGGAACATGAAGCGACTATCCCTAGCTCTACTCCTGCTTCTCGCCGCGCACGGCGGCGCGCAGGCAGCACCGCAGGCGATCGCCGAGGCGGTGCAAATGCCCGCCTGGGTGGAGCGCGCAGGCGAAACCCTGCCCCTTGCACCCGGCATGATCCTGGAAAGCGGAGACCGCCTGCGCACCGGGGCGAATGCCAAGCTGCTGCTGAAGCTCGCCGAAGGATCGAGCGTGCGCCTGGGCGAAAATGCCCGGCTCGCGCTCGAGCGCATCGGTTCGGGCAAGGAGCGGGTGTTCGACGCCGCGCTGCACGTATTCGACGGCGCGTTCCGTTTCACCACCGACGCGCTGCAGCGCACGCGCAAGCGCAACATCAACATCACCGTGGCGACGCTCACTGCGGGCATCCGCGGCACCGACGTCTGGGGCAAGTCCACGCCCGAGCGCGACCTCGTCTGCCTGATCGAGGGAAGAATCGAAGTGCAACATCCGCGCGCCGCGCCGATCACCATGGATCAGGCGATGAGTTTCTACGTCGCGCCGCGGGGGGCGGCGCCGCTGCCCGTGGCGCCCGTGGACGCGAAGCAGCTTGCGATCTGGTCGGCGGAAACCGCCATCGATGCGGGCAAGGGGGCGACCCGGCGCGGCGGCAAGTGGAAAGTGCTCGCCGCAAGCGTCGCCAGCCAGGCCGAGGCGCTGCAGCTGTACGATGCGCTGCGAACAGCGGGGTACGCTGCGCGCATTCTGCCTGCGCGCGAGGGCGAGGCCTTGCGCTACGAGGTCGCCATCGGGCAGCTGCCGTCGCAAGCCGAAGCCGCGGCGCTCGCCACGCAACTGCGCGGGCGCTTGGGCGTCACCGAACCCAAGGTTTCGCGTTAGCCCGAACGGGAAAAGCTGCAATTCGGCGGCAGAGCGGGCAGGCGGCTGCGGTAGAATCGCGCTTCTGCAATTCGCCTGTCGCGACATGACCCTCCTCGAAAACCTCAATCCGCAGCAGCTCGCCGCGGTGACGCTGCCCAACCAGTCGGCGCTGATCCTCGCCGGCGCCGGCTCGGGCAAGACGCGCGTCTTGACTACGCGCATCGCCTGGCTGATTCAGACGGGGAATGTCAGCCCTTCGGGTCTACTCGCCGTCACCTTCACCAACAAGGCGGCGAAGGAAATGCTGACGCGCATTTCCGCCATGCTGCCGATTTCCACCCGCGGCATGTGGGTCGGGACCTTCCACGGCCTCTGCAACCGGCTGCTGCGCGCGCATTACCGCGACGCCGCGCTGCCGCAACTGTTTCAGATTCTCGATTCGGCCGACCAGCTGTCGCTGGTAAAGCGGGTGCTGAAGTCGATGAACGCCGACGAAGACCGCTTTCCGCCTAAGGAAGTGCAGTATTTCATCAACGCCAACAAAGAAGAGGGCCGGCGCGCCAATGCGGTCGAGACCCACGACGAGTTCAGCCGCCGCTATGCGGAAATCTACGGCGTCTACGACGAGCAGTGCCAGCGCGAGGGTGTGGTCGATTTCGCCGAGCTACTGCTGCGCAGCTACGAGCTTCTGTCGCGCAACGAAATGCTGCGCGAGCATTACCGCGCGCGCTTCCGCCACATCCTGGTGGACGAATTCCAGGACACCAATCGCCTGCAGTACCGCTGGTTGAAGCTGCTCGCGGGCGGCGGCAGCGTGATGTTCGCGGTCGGCGACGACGACCAGTCGATCTACGCCTTCCGTGGGGCGAACGTGGGCAACATGGCGGACTTCGAGCGCGATTTCCACGTCGAGAACGTGATCCGCCTGGAGCAGAACTACCGCTCGCACGGCAACATCCTCGATGCGGCGAACGCGCTGATCTCGAACAACCGCAAGCGCCTGGGCAAGAACCTGTGGACTTCGGCCGGATCGGGCGAGCCGCTGCGCGTCTACGAGGCACAGACCGACGGCTACGAGGCGAACTGGCTCGCCGAGGAAGTGCAGACGCTGGCACGCGAAGGCATGGCGCGGCGCGAAATCGGCGTGCTCTACCGCTCGAACGCGCAATCGCGCCTGCTCGAACACGCGCTTTTCTCCGCCGGCATCCCCTATCGCGTCTACGGCGGCCTGCGCTTTTTCGAGCGCATGGAAATCAAGCACGCGCTGGCGTACCTGCGCCTGGTCGCGAGCTCGGAGGACGACAGCGCTTTCCTGCGGGTGGTGAATTTCCCGGCGCGCGGCATCGGCGCGCGCACGCTGGAAGCGCTGCAGGATGCGGCCAAGGCCGGCGGCACCAGCCTCTACAACGCCGTGCCCAAGCTCGCCGGCAAGGCGGGCAACGCGCTCGCGGCCTTCGTCGGCACGATCGAAGCCTTGCGCAAGGAAGCGCAAGGGCTGCCCCTGCCCGAGATCGTCGAGCACATGCTCGCGCGCTCGGGGCTGCTCGCGCATTTCAGAGCGGAGAAGGACGGCGCCGACCGAGTGGAGAACCTTGAGGAACTGGTGAACGCCGCCGCGACCTTCGTGCAGGAAGAGGAAGAGAGCCAAGACCTGCAGGCCTTCCTCGCCCATGCCGCGCTCGAGGCGGGCGAGCATCAGGCGGGCGAAGGGGCGGACGCGCTGCAGTTGATGACCGTGCATTCCGCCAAGGGCCTGGAATTCCAGGCGGTGTTCGTCACCGGGCTGGAAGAGGGCCTGTTTCCGCACGAGCAGAGCCGCAACGAGGAAGACGGCCTGGAAGAGGAACGCCGTCTGATGTACGTCGCCATTACGCGCGCCAGACAACGCCTGTACTTGTCGTTCGCGCAGAATCGCATGCTGCACGGCCAGACGCGCTACAACGTCGCTTCGAGATTCCTCGACGAAATCCCAGCGGGCCTGGTGAAATGGCTGACGCCGCGCCTCGCGGGTCAGCCGGCGCCGGTGCTGGCGTCGGCGCGCGACAGCGCCATACCGAGAGCGCAGCCGCGCGCCAGCGACATGGGCTGGCGCATCGGCCAGAACGTGGTCCACGCCAAGTTCGGCCAGGGAGTGATCGTCAATGCCGAAGGCCAGGGGCCGGATGCGCGCGTGCAGGTCAATTTCGGCCGCCAGGGCATGAAGTGGCTGGCGCTGGAGTACGCCAAGCTCACCGCCGCCTGAGACGCAAGGCGCTCGCTCGAGCGCCGCGTCGAACTTCAGCTCGAGGGTGGCGCGGCGTCGAACAGGCCGAGTTGGCTCGCGCCGAATTCGACCGTCGCCTCGACGGCGCGCTTGGCTTCGGCGAGCGTCTTCGCCTCCCCCGCGTGATGGCCCGCCTGCCAGCGGTAGATGCCGTCCCAGTCGCCGCGCTCGCCGAGTTGCACCGTGCCCAGGCGCTCGTTGCCGCGCCAGTAGCCGTGCGACAGGTAGCCGCGTTCCCAGAATGGCTTCGGCTTGTTCGACTTTCTGGCGGCTTTCTTGGTCATGGACGTCGTGTGCGTGAAGAGACGAGCCTCACGCGTTCCTATTATTGAATGGCGGATCGTTGCGCGGCTTGGAAGGTGGGGATAGCTTACCAAAGTGCTCCCTGCGCGACCACCCAGTAGCGTGCGAAGCGCCCCAGGGCCGACCATAGCGCCACCGCGCGCCAATCGAGCTTGGCCCAGCCCGCGGCGAGGCACAGACCATCGCCGACGAATGGCAGCCAGGCCAAGGCGAGCACCGGGCTGCCGTACTTGCGCACGCGCTCGAGCTGGGTAAGCGGCTTTTTCGTGCCGATATAGCGCCCAATCCAGTAAGTGGTGAGGCCTCCCAAGGTGTTGCCGAGCGTGGCCACGCCGATCGCCGGCCAGATGAGCTCGCCGTGCAGCTTCAGCACCGCGAACAGCGCCGCTTCCGAGCTCACCGGAATCAGCGTCGAGGCGAGGAAACTCGCTGCGAGCAGCGACGCGAGGCTCGCTTCGGCGCCGATCAAAGCGCCTCCCCTTCAAGCACGGTTGCGCCTTGCCGCGGCAAAGCACATCCTGCTACGCTCCTGGATTCGCACGTCGCGCCCGCTCCCTTCACCGACCCGCTCTCAGCCATTCGAACGCCTATGCAACCGGATTATCTGGAAAAGATCCTCAAAGCTCGCGTCTACGACGTCGCCGTCGAGTCGCCCCTGGAGTACGCGCCCATCCTGTCGGCGCGGCTCGGCAACCGGCTGCTGCTGAAGCGCGAGGACGTGCAGCCGGTATTCTCGTTCAAGCTGCGCGGCGCGTACAACAAGATGGCGCAGCTCCCCGTAGTGAAGCTCAAGCGCGGCGTCATCGCCGCCTCCGCGGGAAACCATGCGCAGGGCGTGGCGCTCGCGGCGCAGCGCCTGGGCACCAAGGCGGTGATCGTGATGCCGGTCACCACGCCGCGCATCAAAGTCGATGCGGTCATGGCGCGCGGCGCCGAAGTCGTGCTGCAGGGCGATTCCTACGACGAGGCCTATCGCCACGCGCTGAAGCTGGAGCGCGCGCGCAAGCTCACCTTCGTCCATCCCTACGACGACCCAGACGTCATCGCGGGGCAAGGCACCATAGGCATGGAAATCCTGCGCCAGACGACGCGGCCGATCGACGCCATTTTCGTCGCCATCGGCGGCGGCGGACTGATCTCGGGCATCGCCGCCTACGTCAAGCGCCTGCGCCCGGAGATCAAGATCATCGGCGTGCAGCCGGTGGATTCGGACGCCATGGCGCGCTCGCTCAAGGCCGGCCGGCGCGTGCGCCTGGCGCAGGTGGGCCTGTTCGCCGACGGCGTAGCGGTGAAGCAGGTGGGACGCGAAACCTTCCGCCTGTGCAAGAAACTGGTCGACGACATCATCCTGGTCGACACCGACGAGACCTGCGCCGCGATCAAGGACGTGTTCGAGGAAACGCGCTCCATCCTCGAGCCGGCGGGCGCGCTCGCCATCGCCGGCGTCAAAGCCTATGTCGAACAGAAGGGCGTGCGCGGCCACACCTTCGTCGCGGTTGCCTGCGGCGCGAACACCAATTTCGACCGCCTGCGTTTCGTCGCCGAGCGCGCCGAGGTGGGCGAGCACCGCGAAGCCATCCTCGCCGTGACCATTCCCGAGCGCCCCGGCAGCTATAAGAAATTCTGCGCGACGCTGGGCGCGCGCAACGTCACCGAATTCAACTACCGCATCGCCGACGCGAAAGAGGCGCATGTGTTCGTCGGCGTCGAGGTGCACAACCGCGAAGAGACCGAGCGCCTGATCCGCAAGCTGCGCCATCAGGGCCTGAAGACCATCGATTTGTCGGACAACGAAATGGCGAAACTGCACGTGCGCCATTTGGTCGGCGGGCACGCGCCGCTCGCCAAGCACGAACTACTCTACCGCTTCGAATTTCCCGAGCGGCCCGGCGCCTTGATGAAGTTCCTGAACAGCATGCGGCCGGATTGGAACATCAGCCTGTTCCACTACCGCAACCACGGCGCCGACTACGGCCGGGTGCTGGTGGGCATGCAGGTGCCGCCGAAGGAAATGGCGCAGTTCCACCGCTTCCTGCACGAACTCGGCTATCCCTTCTGGGACGAGAGCAAGAATCCCGCTTACCGCCTGTTCCTCGGCTAAAACGACTCGATCGCGGCGCCTACTCGTCCGGATCTTCGCCGAAATAGCCCGGCGCGATCTCCGACGCATAGCACACGGGCGAGCTCAGCTCGGTGCGCGGCGCCCGCGGCACGCCGAGGAATTCGAGCTTTCCGCCGTCGCGTTGGTACACGCCGCGCTCGGTGACGACGTAATCGACCGGAATGTCCCAGGGCTGAGGCTGGATGGTTTCGATCGCCGCGAGTTCGAAAGTCACGCCGATCACCAGCGGCTTCTTCTCGCCGAAGCCCTCGAGGGTGCGGTCGAAGAAGCCGCCGCCGTAGCCCAAGCGATAGCCCGCCCGGTCGAAGCCGTTCATGGGCAGCAGCACCGTGTTCGGCACGACTTCTGCGCCTTCCACCGGATAGGGAATGTCGAGCTTGCCCAGCGCCATCTTCGTCCCCGGATGCCAAGCACGAAAGGCGAGCGGCGCCTTCGGCGCCACCACCACGGGCAGGGCCGTGATCGCGCCGCGCCCGCGCAGCTCGCGCGCGAGGAAGCGCGCATCGTACTCGTTGCGGATCGGCCAGCAAATGGCGACCACCCCCTTGGCGAGCCCCGGGAACCCGTGGCGCAAATGCCGGTCCATCGCCTGCCGCCAGGTATGGAGCTCGCCGGCACCGACCGCATCCCGGCGCGCGAGGAGCTCCGCGCGCAGGCGCTTGCGCCAAGCCATGAGTTCGGTGTGCTGCATTTGCTCGATCCCTGTCATCCCGGTTCGATTTAGAGCGTTTATACTAGTTCCATCATGGGGTTGCGAGTGATTGAGAAACGCTTCCCCAAAACGCAAAAATGGATCTCTTTGTAATGCCCTGCAAGAGGGAAGCGCTTTTCAACGGCCCTGATTCGGGAGTTCTAGAAGGCGGCCGGCGGAAGCGCCGGGGTCCTTGCGCTCCCTTTCGGCCTTCTTCTTTCACGAGCCGATTCGCGCGCGTGCTCACTATAGCACCCTTGCTCTGCGGGTTGGCGCTCACTGCCGCCGCGCTAGCCGTGCAGGCTGCGCCGCGCCCGCAGACCGAAGAGGAACTATTCCTCGCCGCGCGCGCCGCGGCGCGCGCCGGCGAATACGCCAAATTGGCCGATTACGACGCCAAGCTCCAGGGTTATCTGCTCGAACCCTATGTCGAGTCCTGGCTGCTGCGCCGGCGGCTGGAAGACGTCGCCGTAGACGCGGTGAGCGGCTTTCTCGCGCGGCAGCAGGGCACGCTGGTCGCCGAGTTGCTGCGCAAGGACTGGCTCAAGACGCTCGGCAAGCGGCAGCAGTGGGATTTGTTCCGCGCCGAACATCCGCTGCTCGTCAACGACGACGCCGACGTCGTCTGCTATGCGCTGCAGGCGCGCTGGGAACAGAAGGACGCCTCCGCGCTGGACGAGCTCCACCCCTACTGGATCGCGCCGCGCGAGCTGCCCGAGGGCTGCGTGCCGCTCGCCGAAGCGCAGATCGCGAACGGAAAGATCGGCAGCCGCGAGCTGTGGCAGCGCATCCGCCTCCTGCTCGACGCGGGTGTGGTCAGCGCCGCCTCGCGCACGGCCGAATACCTGCCGACGGGAGAGGCGCCCGAGCGCGCGAAGCTCTACTCGGTCGCCGCCGGACCGCAGCGCTATCTCGCCGACAAGACGAAGGACTTGCGCCGCCGCCCCGCGCGCGAACTCACCCTGTTCGCGCTCCAGCGCCTGGCGCAGAGCGATCCGCTCGAGGCGGCGGCGCACTGGGAGCCAAAGCTGCGCGCCAAGTTTTCCGCCGAGGATCAGGCCTACTTATGGGGGCGGCTTGCGCTGCAGGCGGCCAAGCGCAATCTCCCCGAGGCGCTCGACTGGTATCGCCAGGCGGACGCGGCGCCGCTATGCGACGAGCAACTCGCTTGGCGCGTGCGCGCGGCGCTGCGCCAGGGCGATTGGGCGGAAGTGAAGGCGACGACGGAGAAGATGTCGCCGCAACAGAGAAGCGAGCCGACCTGGGTCTACTGGCGCGGGCGTGCGCTGCAGGCGCTGGGAGACGCGGTCGAGGCGCGGGCGTTATTCGCACGCATCGCCGAGGAGCACCATTTCTACGCCGAGCTCGCCGCCGAGGAGCTGGGAACGAGCTTCAGCGTGCCGCCCAAGGGCTACACGCCGACGCGGGAAGAAGTCGAGGCGATCGCCCGCCAGCCGGGATTCCAGCGCGCGGTCGCACTCTACCGTCTCGGCCAACGCTACGATGCGACGCGCGAATGGGTCTGGGCCATCCGCGGCATGGACGACAAGGCCTTGCTCGCTGCGGCCGAATTCGCGCGGCAGAACGAGATGTACGACCGCGCCATCAACACTGCCGACAAGACGCTGGTGCTGCACGATTTCAGCGTGCGCTATCTCGCGCCTTACCGCGAGCCGCTCGCCGAGGGCGCGCGCGCTCAGCAGCTCGAGGAAGCCTGGGTGCTGGGCCTGGTGCGCCAGGAGAGCCGCTTCGCGCCGGAAGTCAAATCCGCGGCCGGCGCCGCGGGGCTGATGCAGTTGATGCCCGCAACCGCAAAATGGGTCGCGCTGCGCATGCGCATGCAGGACTATTCCTGGGCGCGGGTCACCGATGCCAGCGTCAACGCCCAGCTCGGGACTTATTACCTGCGCCACGTGCTCGACGTGCTGGACGGCAATCCGGTGTTGGCCGCGGCGGCCTATAATGCTGGACCCGGCAGGGCGCGCAAATGGCGCGACACGCGCCCGCTGGAAGGCGCGATCTACGCGGAAACGATTCCGTTCAACGAAACGCGCGACTACGTGAAGAAGGTGATGAACAACACCATGTATTACGCCGCGATGCTGGGAGGCTCGGTGCGTACGCTCAAAGCGCGTTTGGGCGTGATTGCGCCGCGTGGCGCGGCCGACAAGCTGATGGCGCAGCGCGCGGCCGAAGAAGGCGAGCCCTGATGACGCTCGAGCGCATCGCCGTACTCGGCGGCAGCGGCTTCATCGGCCGCCATGTGGTGCGCCTGCTTGCCGAACAAGGCAAGCGCGTCCTCGTGCCGACGCGCCGGCGCGAACGGGCGAAGCACCTGTTCATGCTGCCCACGGTCGAAGTGGTCGAAGCCGACGTGTGCGAGCCGGCGCAGCTTACCGCCTTGCTGCGCGGCTGCGATGCGGTGATCAACCTGGTGGGCGTGCTGCAAAGCCGCTCCGGACATCCCTATGGTGCCGATTTTCGCCGCGCACACTCGGATCTGCCCCGCGAGCTGATGGCGGCGTGCGAACACCTGCGCATCCCGCGCCTGCTGCACATGAGCGCGCTCAACGCGTCGAGCAAGGGCCCGAGCGCCTATCTGCGCTCCAAGGGCGACGGCGAGAACTGGTTGTTCGCCGAAGGCAAGCGACTGGAGACGACGGTGTTCCGCCCCTCGGTGGTGTTCGGGCCGGAGGACAAGTTTCTCAACGTCTTCGCAGGGATGCAGTGCGTCCTGCCTATCGTGCTGCTCGCCTGTCCGAACGCGAAGTTCCAGCCGGTGTATGTCGAGGACGTGGCGCAGGCCTTCGTGCGCGCGCTCGAGGAGCCGATGAGCTTCGGCAAGACCTTCGACCTCGTCGGGCCGAAGGTCTACAGCTTGCGCGAGCTGGTGCGCTTCGCCGGCCGCGCGAGCGGCCATGCGCGCCCGATCATCGGCTTGAGCGCCGGCTATTCGATGCTGCTCGCCTGGGTGATGGAGCATCTGCCGGGCAAGCTCATGAGCCGCGACAACGTGCTGTCGATGTCGCAGGACAATGTCAGCCCCGCGCCCTTCCCCTTCGGCATGAAGCCGACGCCGCTCGAGGCCGCCGCGCCGGCGTATCTGCAAGGGACGAACGACCCGCGCCGGCGCAACTACGCGCTGCGCAACTACGCCGGCAGAAAGCTGTAGGCAGCGTGAAGCAGCTCAAGCTCGCCGTCGCCAACAAGAACTACTCCTCCTGGTCGATGCGGCCCTGGGTGCTGCTCAGCCAGGCCGGCATCGCCTTCGAGGAGATCGCGCTCAAGTTCGCCGACGACGGCAAGGTCATCGGCATCGAAGCGCATTCGCCCACGCGCCAAGTGCCGGTGCTGATCGTCGACGGCGAGCCGGTGTGGGATTCGCTCGCTATCTGCGAGGCGGTGGCCGAGCTCTTTCCCGAGAAGCGGTTGTGGCCGGAAGATGCGCGCGCGCGCCAGGTGGCGCGCTCCATCTGCGCCGAAATGCACACTGGTTTTCGCGCCTTGCGCAGTGGCATGCCGATGAATATCCGCGCGTCGCACCCAGGCAAGGGCATGAGCCCGGCGGTGCAGAAGGACATCGACCGCATCGTCGACATCTGGACCTCCTGCCGTGCGCGCTTCGGCAAGGACGGCCGGCTGCTGTTCGGCCACTTCACCTGCGCCGACGCCTATTACGCGCCGGTGGCGACGCGCTTCGTCACCTACGGTGTGACGCTGCCGCCGGCGGCGCAGCGCTACGCCGAGTCGCTGCTCGCGCTCCCCGGGGTGCAGGCGTGGATGGACGCGGCGCGCCGCGAAACGGAATTCATCCGCGCAGATGAACCCTACGCCTGACCGCGCCCGGTGAAGATTTACGCCGTCGGTGGCGCGGTCCGCGACGAACTCCTCGGACTGCCGGTCAAGGATCGCGACTACGTCGTCGTCGGCGCCACGCCGGAGGACATGGTGCGCCTCGGCTACAAGCCGGTGGGCAAGGACTTCCCCGTGTTCCTGCATCCGCAGACGCACGAGGAATATGCGCTCGCGCGCACCGAGCGCAAGACGGCGCGCGGCTACAAGGGCTTCAAGGTCTACGCCGCGCCCGACGTGACGCTCGCGCAGGACCTTGCGCGGCGCGACCTCACCATCAACGCCATCGCCCGCGACGCCGCCGGGCGCATCATCGATCCCTATGACGGGGCGGCGGACTTGAAGCGCGGCATCCTGCGCCATGTCAGCCCCGCCTTCGCCGAAGACCCGGTGCGCATCCTGCGCTTGGCGCGCTTTGCTGCGCGCTTCAGCTTCGAAGTGGCGCCAGCGACGCTGAAACTCGCGCGCGCCATGGTCGCAGCGGGCGAAGCCGATGCGCTCGTGCCCGAGCGCGTGTGGCAGGAACTCGCCGTCGGGCTGATGGAGGCAGCGCCATCGAAGATGTTCGCGCTGCTGCGCCGCTGCGCTGCCCTCGCGCGCGTGCTGCCCGAGCTCGCTAGAGCCTGGGCGAGCCGCAGCCGCTACGCCCGCTCGCTCGCCGCGCTCGACCATGCCGCCGGGGCGGGGCGAACGCTCGCCGTGCGCTATGCTCTCTTCGGCTGCGCGCTTGCTCAGAGTGATGCGGACGAAGCGCAGGCGAAGCACATGAATGCGCGTCTGCGCGCACCTTCCGATTGCGCCGAGCTCGCCCTGCTCGCGCTGAGGCATATCGACGAGGTCGGGCGCGGTGCAACGCTCGATGCGGAAGCGACGGTGTCCTTATTCCAGAGCTGCGACGCCTGGCGGCGGCCGGCGCGCTTCGCGCTGCTGCTCGAAGTGGCCGGGAGCTGGTACGCGCGCGGCAAGCGTTCATTCACTGCGGCGGCGCGGCTGGCGCGCGCCCTCGCCGCGGCGCGCGCGCTCGACGCCGGTGCCGTGGCCGCAGGGGAATCCGAGCCGCACAGGATCGGCGCGCGCTTGCGCGCGGCGCGCGTGGCGGCGGTGAAGTCCGCCTACGCCGACTAAGTACGCGACGACGTGAAATCCTCCTGGGCCATGCTGCTCGCGTTGAAGCGCAATCTCCTCGCCGGCGTGCGCCTCGCGCTATTCCTTCCGGTGAACCGCTACTACTTTCGCGTCGCGCCGGGCGACTTCGCCCTGCTCGTCGCCTTCAACTTCATCGCCTGGCTCGCCGGCGGCGTGGCGCGCGGCGGTATTCCCGGCTCGATCGACTACGGCGCGCTGCCTGCGGCGCTCGCCGAAGTTCCGCTCCTGCTGCTGGCGAGCCTAGTGATCGCCTCGCTCTATCGCAGGCGCGAGCTGCTGCTTCCCATCGCGCTCATCGTCATCGCGCCCGACGCCCTGTTTGAATTCGCCTCGGCAGCGATCGCGCTGGCGCAGGACTACCTCGGCCTGCCCGCCGGCGTGCAGCTCGCGATCTACTTCGGCTATCCGCTGTGGGTGATGGCGGTGCTGGTGCGCTCGCTCTGGGTGGCGGCGGGCTGGCGCGCCGGCCCCTTCATCGCGGGCAGCGCGCTCCTCGTCGGGCTGCTCGTCGTGCTCGTCGACGTCATGCCGCGCAACGAGCTGTGGCTGCCCGACGAAGACGCGGATGTGGAATCCGCGCCGCAGGCCTCGATCGCGCAGGAGTCGCTGTTCCACGCCCAGGACGGCCTGCTCGCCGCACGCCTGCGCGATCTGAAGCCGCAGCGCCCTGGGGTCAGCGATCTCTATTTCGTCGGTTTTGCCCCGCACGGCACGCAGGACGTGTTCGAACGCGAGCTCGAGACCGTGTCGAAGATCATGGACACGCGCTTCGACGCCGCCGGGCGCTCGCTATTGCTTTCCAACGATCCGGCGACGTTAGCCGAGCTGCCCGTCGCGAGCGCGAGCAACCTGCGCGCGGCGCTCGAAGGGCTTGGCAAGCTGATTGACGCGGACGAAGACGTGCTCTTCCTCTACATCACCACCCACGGCTCGGAACAGGGCGAGCTCTCGGTGGAGCTGCCGCCGCTCGAACTCACCCAGATCAAGCCGGCCGCGCTCGCGCGCATCCTGCACGACAGCGGCATCAAGTGGAAAGTGCTGGTCATCTCCGCCTGCTATTCGGGCGGGTTCATCGAGCCGCTCAAGGACGACAACACGCTCGTCATCACCGCCACCGATGCGCACAACCAGTCCTTCGGCTGCCAGAACGGCGCCGAATTCACCTGGTTCGGCAAGGCCTATTTCGACGAGGCGCTGCGGCGCACGCGCTCGTTCACCGCGGCGTTCGGGCTGGCGCGCGATGCGGTGGCCGAGCGCGAACGCGCGCAGAAGCTCAGCGCTTCGAATCCACAAATGGTGGTCGGCCCCGCGATCGCGGAAAAGTTGCGCGCCCTGGAAGCGCGCCTCGCGGCTCCGGCCGACTGAGCCGATCCCTCGGCTTCAGACGGCGTCCGCCTTCAGGCGCAAGTGTGCTCTTGCGTCAGCGCGGCACGCAGCCGCGCGAGGAGCCCCGCCTCGATTTCGTCTTCCGCCTCCGCGCTCGCGACGAAGGCGCGCAAGCGCTCAAGCTGACGGGGGTCGAGGGCCGCGACGCGTTCGAGTTGCGTGAGGGCGCGCGTGCGCTGCTCGATCAGCTTGGTCAACTGCTCGTCGCAGCGGGCGATCGGCGTCGGATAGTGCCGCACCTCGCCGCTGAGTTCGCTGCTGCGCCGTTCGAGATGCGATTTCAACTGCGACCAAAGCGCGGCCACCGAGGCGTCGGCGGCGCCTCGGCATGAGCGGCCACGGCGATAGACGAAATCGTCCATATCGTTCCTCCGGTGCTTGCGATCCTTCCTCCGTTTATCCTACGCCGATCGCACGCTTCGAGTCACGGGTTCGCGGCCGCGGCGGCATACTCGCGCAGCCGCGCGGCGACGAATTCGGCGATGTCCGGCGGCAGCTCGGCGGAGAGCTCGAGAAACTTCTCCAGCACCTCCTGCGCCGGGAACAAGCCGTTGGCGAGCACGATAGGCGTCGCCTTGACCGGACCCCCATTCTCGCCGTCGTCCACGCGCTCGTGCGCGAAGCCGCGGCCCGCCTTCCAGCGGATGGCGTGCTCGTCGCGGTATTTGCCGTAGGCGAGCTGGAACGCGAGCGGCGCGCCGTCCTCGCCGAACCACACCGACAGATCCTGCTCGTGGCAAAAGAACCAGCGCCGCTTCGCTTCCCCCGGCGCCTGCTGCACATTGAGCACCTCGCGCAGCATGCTAGCAGCGCTCCGTTCGCGTCGCCGCCAGGAGTTCCTTTAGGTCAGCTCTGTAGGGGCTCCCCATATCTTCCGCATCTCTTTCCGGGTGAGTTGCTGTAAGAGTCTGTAACAAAACGAGGGGATACCTCCCCTCGTGCTCCCCTAAATCAGCCCGTAACAAACGACTTTTGTTACGGGTTCCAAGTACGACAACTGGCTTGGCCAGCCAAGGCAAATAGTGCGATTGCACCCTTCCTCCCAAACAAATCCTGCCTAATCCGGCGCAACAGGCGCAGCGGCTTCTACTGTTCACATGGTAGGGGTCGATCCCGATGCGAGGCAGGCATTCGAGTCTCCAGACTGCGTGGGATTGGCCGCATCGGCCGCATAAAAAGGAGGATATCGATCGTGATCGCGACCATGCGCGCAAGACACCACGCTATTTTACGCTGCGCACGGCCCTGGGCCGCCCTCGTCTGCATGGCGCTCGCGCTGCGCGCAGTGTCCGCCGCGGAGACGGGTCCATCGGCCGAGCCGCCGAAAGAGCCGGACATCGATAAGTCCGGAACGATCGTGCAAAAGATCGTTCACCGCCTCAATCCGCAGGTGTACTTGATTCCGCCCTGGGCCGCCGACGCCAAGAGTGCTCGGATCTCCGCTCCGCCAGCGGGTTCCACGGGAAAGATGCGGCCGTCGATCTCCTATAACGGCGGCCCGGTGATGACCAGCGTGAACGCGATCTACGTGGTCTGGTACGGCAACTGGAATCAGAACAACGGCAGCGACACGCCTTCGGGCCAGCAGATCATCCTCGACGCACTGCACGGCCTCGCGCAGAGCGTGAGTGCGCCCTACACCAATTACGCCGGCATCACGACCGGAAGCAGTCAAACGCTGGGCGCATATACGCAGAGCGGGAACGGCAAGGTGAGCCAGTTCTCTTCGGCCACCGTTTATGCGTATACCGACAGCTATAGCCAAGGGAGGAGTCTCTCCGACTCGGCCGTTCTGAAGGTCGTGAAGAATGCGATGGCGAAAGGCGGCAACGCCTGGTCCACGGCCAACCCGAACGCGGTCTATCTCGTGCTCACCTCAAGCGACGTCAACGAATCCTCGGGCTTCTGCACGGTGTATTGCGCTTGGCACACTTATTCGACGTCCTTCGATAGCGCGCGGACCCCGGTCAAGTTCGGCTTTGTCGGCAACGCCAATCGCTGCCTCAACGCTTGCTCGGTGCAGAGCACCAGTCCCAACGGCAACGCGGGCGTCGACGCCATGGTGTCGACCATCGCGCACGAGCTGGAGGAATCGGCGACCGATCCGCTGTTGAACGCCTGGTACGACGCAAATGGTTCCGAAAACGCGGACAAGTGCGCCTGGACCTACGGTCAATCGCTGCAGCGCACGAACTTCGGCGCGTACTACAACGCGACCCTGCCCGCGGGCGGTGGCCTGCGCAACTACCTCCTCCAAAGGGCATTGGCGCCCAGCAACTCCAAGTGCTACGTCGACGCGACGACGCTGGCGCAGTGAATCCGCGGGAAGCGACCGAACGACGATGACACGCGTCCGGCGGGGATGCGGGCGAGCGGGACGGGCCGCGCTCGCGTTCGCCCTCCTCGCCACGGCGTTCGCAGCACAGGTACAGACGGCGTTTCCTTCTGCACCGATTGCGGCAGCACCGCTGGCGACGCGGCTGGTGGCGGAGTTTTCGGAGCGGGAGCAGGCGCTCGCCCACGCGCTTGCAAGCGGTGATCGCGCCGCAGCGCTCGCTTTGGTTGATCCGCAGTTCGAGCTCGTCGCTCTAGCCGGACTCGGCCAGTCCACCTCGTTCGATGAGTTATTCGCCGAGGCGAGCCGGCAGCGCGAGCGCGTTCCGAACCTGCGCGAAATGGCGGTGCGCGACTTCGGCGCGACGACGCTGGTCAGTTTCTACCTCGACGAGCGGCAAGCCTCCAACTCGCGGCGTATCACTTGGGCTGTGCTCGATGCCTGGACCTCGGCCTCCGGCGCATGGAAACTGAAGACGCGCTACATCGGCATTCGCGGCAACCCGAAGCTGACTCCGCCCGGGTTCGGCGCGCAAGTTCCGCTATTGCCGAAGCGCTATTGAGCGTCGCGCGGCGGCGTTCAGCCTCCGCGCGTGCCGGCGAGCGCCTGGAGTTTCAGCACCGTCGCCCAGTTGCGCGTCGTCGCCGCGTCGCCGGTGATACGCGCAAACCCCTGCATGAGCTTCGATTCGATCACTCCGTTCGCGCACCACAGATAGGCGGCCTTGCTGCCGATTGCCAGTGCGTCGGGCTCCCAGGATTGCGCGAGCAGCGGCTTTGCCTGAACGAGGACGGCGGGTTTCGACACGAACGCCACCAGGAGCCGTGATGGGTTGCGAGCACCTTGCGCCAAGGGATTCGCGCGGACAATGGCGGCGAGATCGGCGGCGGTGATCACCACCACCGGCACCGGAAATCCGCACGCGTCCGCGATCGCCGCTTCCAGTTCGGCTGCGATCTTCTTAGCCTTCGGCCGGGAAGCTTCGAATACGACATTGCCGCTATTGAGCAGGGTGCGGACTTCGCCGTAACCCAGTTTCTCGATGAGACCGCGCAGATCGGCCATGGCGATGCGCTTCGCGCGCCCGACGTTGATGCCGCGCAATAAGGCGGCACAAGTTGTCATGCGCCGCCGTGCCTAGCGGTTGCTCGCAGCGAGCTTCACGCCGAAGGCGATGAGTGCGCTGCCCGCCACGCACGCGGTCAGCCGGCGGGCGTAGGGGTAGGCGTGCAGGCGCTGGGCGACGGCATTGCCGACGAGCACTAGGCTCAACTGGTAGATGAAGCTGAGCGTGGTGACGTGCACCATCATTGCAATCAGTGTCCCGGCGGACGAATCGACGCGCAGGAAAAGCGGAAAGAAGGCGACGAAGAACATGATCACTTTCGGGTTCGTCACCGCGACCGCGAACGCCTGGCGGAAATAGCTCCAGCGGCTGCGCGCCGCTTGGACCTGTGCCCCGGCAGGTCGCGCCTTGGCGCGCAGGAGCTGCAAGCCCATCCAGCAGAGATAGCCTGCGCCGAACCACTGCAGCGCGTTGAACACCATGGGATTCGCATGCATGACGGCGGCCAGGCCCGCCGCCGCCGAGACCATGTAGATGAAGTCGCCGCTCAACGTGCCGAACACCGCGGTGAGCCCTGCACGCACGCCGCCGCGCGCCGTGGCGTTCAGGATGGTGATGGCGCCCGGGCCGGGCGTCATCTGGAACGCGAGGATGGCGAGCACGAAGCTCGCATAATTCTGGATGCCGAACACAGGGTCTTCCTTGGTTTGAGGCGCGCTGCCGCGGTCGGCCGAGCGCCTTACTTGATGTCCGCGCCTTTTTCGATCAGGAGCTCGCGCAGCACCGAGCGATGGCAGTGTTGCTCGTCCTCGCAGTAGCAGCCGACGGCGAAGTTCGTCTGATGCGACAGCGTGGCGAGAACTTCGAGCGCATGCGCGGCATCGGGCTTCGCCATCTCGGCGCGGTACTTCTTCTTGAACGCGGTCCACTGCGCCGGCGTTTCGGCAGCAAGCCCGAGCTTCATAGTCTCGATGCTGGGCGCGAGCGTCGGAAACCACACGTCGTACCAGTTCTGTTTCGCGAACTCGCTCTTCGGCACCCCGCGCGGCGGACGCCGCACCGTGCCGAGTCGCGCGCCTTCGCCCGCGGCCCTCGCTGTTCCCAGTCTCACCACGCGGATGGTCATCACTCGCTCCCGCTCATGGCGCGCCTCGCGCCGCAGCCGCCATTATCTTCCACCCGCGACATCGATGGTGGCACCGGTGGTGAAGGAAGCCTCATCCGACAACAGCCACAGCACGGCCTGCGCGACCTCATCCGCAGTGCCGCCGCGCTTCATCGGAATCGAATCCTTCACCCGCTCGACACGATTCGGCTCCCCGCCGCTCGCGTGGATGTCGGTGTAGATCACGCCCGGCGACACCGCGTTCACGCGTATGCCTTCTGCCGCCACCTCCTTGGCAAGCCCGACGGTGAGCGTGTCGATCGCGGCCTTCGACGCCGCGTAGTCGACGTACTCGCCCGGCGCGCCGAGGCGCGAGGCGCGCGAGGACAGGTTGACGATGGCGCCGCCTGATCCGCCGTGGCGGGCCGACATGCGGCGCACGGCTTCGCGTGCGCAAATGAAACTGCCGGTGACATTCGTTGCGAACACGCGATTGATGCGCGCCGCGTCCATGCTCTCTACGCGCATCTGTTTCTCCAAGATCCCGGCGTTGTTGACGAGCGCGGTGATCGGCCCGAGCGCCTCCTCCGCCTCCCTGAAAAGCCGCGTCACGTCTGGCTCCTGGGCGACATCGGCTTGCACGGCGATGGCCGTGCCGCCCTGCGCGCGGATGGCGGCGACCACCTCGTCCGCGGCCTGGCAGTTCTTCAGGTAGGAGAGGCAGACGCGATAGCCCTGCGCCGCGGCGAGGCGCGCGACCGCGGCGCCGATGCCGCGGCTGCCGCCGGTGACGATGAGGACTTTGTTCATGGCCATGGGGCTCGATTCCTGGCCTTCAGTCGACGACGAAGAGCTTCGCGCCCACCGCCGTCACCGAGCGGTGCGGCGCGTCGCCGTCGTCGGCGACCTGGTAGCTCATGCCCGGCTTCAAGACGAACTTGCGCCCGTCCTTGAGTTCCGTAGTCAGCTCGCCTTCGAGGCAGAAGAGGATGTGGCCTTTCGAGCACCAGTGGTCGGCGACGTAGCCCGGCGTGTACTCGAGCAGGCGCACGCGGATCGCGCCGAACTGGCGCGTGCGCCAATAGGCCGTGCCCGACTCGCCCGGGTGCTCGGTCTGCTCGACCGCCGACCAGTCGACGGTGCCGAAAGGAATGCCGCTCATGTCCATGATTGCGCCTCAGCCGCTTTTCGCGACGATGTGGGTGGGAATGCCGTCGATGCTGGTGTGGTTCTTTTCCTCCCAATAGCGCTTCACGCCGTCTTCGCCTTTCTTCCCGGCCCAGTCCTTGAGCAGTTCGCGCTCGCCGGCATAGTCGTATTTGGGCACGGCGAAGCCGCAGGAGGTTTGCACCAGATCGACCGCGACGTCGAAGATCTGGCGCGCGCCGAGGTTCGGCTGGAACAGGGCAACGAGCTCCGGCCATTCAGCGTCGCCGCGGTGCACGACCTTCGCCGTGCCGTAGAGCCGCAGGATCATGGGCGGGCCGGCGAAGGCGCAGAACATGATGGTCATGCGCGGCGCGCGCTGCACATGGGCCGCGGTTTCGTTGCCGCTGCCGGTGAGGTTGAGCCAGGCGACGCGCGATTTCCCCAGGACCCGGAACGAATCCAGGCCTTTCGGCGAAACGTTCACGCGGCTGTCGGCGGTCGCCGTGCCGACGAAGAACATCTTCTGTTCGACAATGAATTGGATATGCCGCTCGGTCAGTTCGCTGAAGCGCTGGCCCATTTGCTTCTCCGTGTTTGGCTGGCGCCTGCGCCCCGAGCAGTCCCATCCTTCTCGCGGCCGTGCGCGGCTTGAAGTCTAGCGCATTCGCGGCGATCGGCCTCCGGTGCCGCGATCCTAAGCGCCGCGCTTTGCCGAAGCTGCCCGCGCCGTCCGTGCGAAGGGGAACGATGCCACGTCGGCGAGGCTGGGAAGCACGATGTGTCCCAGCGCGAGCAGATCAGCCGAAGGTTGAACCAGATCGGGAATCTGCACCACCGTCATGCCGGCGCGGACCGCGGCGCGCACGCCGTTGTCCGAGTCTTCCAGGGCGAGGCAGGCTCCTGCCGATACCCCGAGGAGTTTCGCGGCGCGGAGGAACAGGTCGGGAGCGGGCTTGCTGTTCGCCACTTGCTCGCCGCCGACGACGGCGCGAAACCGTTCCAGGATGCCGCAGGCCTGCAGCTTTTCCCGCGCACGCGCCGTGCGCGTGGAAGTCGCGACCGCGGCCGGGATCTTAAGCGACGCGACATGCTCGAGCAGCGCCATCGCACCTCGCTTCAGCGGGATCGGCGCGCTCGAAATGCGTTCGAGGTAGGCGCCATCCCAGGCCTGCTCGAACAGCAGATGATCGATTTGCTCGCGCAATCCGTTCTTCAGTACTTCGCGCTGCAGCGAGCGGTTGGTGCCGATGCAGCGCTCGAACAGATCGCGCCCGGCGGCGACGCCCAGCCGCTCGCAGGTTTCGAAGAACGCGGCGAGCGCGATCCGCTCCGTGTCGAGGAGCAGCCCATCCATGTCGAAGACGACGGCTTCGAACTGCTTCATATGCTGGAGTGTAAAGCGCGAACTGCGCTTTCAACGATCATGTGTCTATGAACAAAAGAATGGCCAGGCCCCCTGGGGTCGCCGATCCCAGCTTCGCCACTACTTATGGCAAGTTTCGTTCTCGTCTGCCGAGACCAGCTTGAACGAATCGGACACGTCCAGAGTGCCCGGCCTCTGGTTATGCGCGTTGCAGAGAGGATAGATATACCATTTGTCGTCGAAGCTGTTGGCTTTCTGAACGTGAGCGCCCACCAGGTCCGACTTGAAGCAGGCAGTGGCAGGACAGTACGCGGCTTTTTGCCCGCTGAACTTCTCCCAGTGTTTCAGCCACGAACCGCACGCGCACGCCCTTTGGGATGTACCGTTGATGTTGGTGATCTTCATCCTCCGCCTTTATTCTGGTGCCCGCATCGAGCGCGCTCGGGTCGACGAAGATTGTACGTCGCCTGAGCCGCCGCCTCTTCTAAACCTTTCGGTCTAAACCGTTCGGATGAGGTCGAACTCACCGAAACACGGGTCAAGAAGGGGCCTGGCCCCTCTTCTCCTTCTTTCCCGCCGCCGCGGACGCACTAGCGATCCCTTAAATCCTTCTTCGCCGATTTGAGGTAGCGACCAAAGTCCCGATCCTTCTTTCTCTTCTCGGCGTAGGACAGGTCGTTGAACTCGGACTCTTGCCGGAGTTTGCGGAAGTTTTCGAAGGACTCCCTGCTGATTTCACCGGCTTGCACCGCCGCGAGCACGGCACAGCCCGGCTCACCGCTGTGGCTGCAGTCGCCAAAGCGGCAGCGAGACGCGAGCTTGGCAATGTTGGAATAGCTGTTGCCGATGCCGCCATCCGCGCCGAGGATGCCGAACTCGCGCATCCCCGGGTTGTCGATGACCAGCGCGCCGCCGGCGAGGCGTATCAGCTCGCGACGTACAGTCGTATGCCGTCCCTCGCCGGTCCCGCTGACCGCGCCGGTTTCCAGGCTTTCGCGGCCGATCAAGCGATTGATGAGCGTGCTCTTGCCCACGCCCGAGGAGCCGACGAAGCAGTAGGTCCTCCCGGGCTCGAGCAGCCGCTCGAGATCCTGCAGGCCGTCGCCCGTCATGCTGCTCAAGGGCACGATCGGCGCGGTGATGCCGATGGATTCTATTTCCGCCAACTGCCCCGCTAGAACGGCAGCATCCACCAAATCGGTCTTGGTCAGCAGGATGTACGGTTCGGCGCCGCCTTCCCTCACCATGACGAGATAGCGTTCCAGGCGGTTCAGATTGAAATCGAAGTGGCAGGACTGGACGATCAGCACGAAGTCCAGGTTCGCCGCGATCATCTGCTGCTCGACTGCGCTCCCGGCCGCCTTTCTGCGCAGCGAAGTCTTGCGCTCGATGAGCGCATGGATCACGCCGAAGTCGCCGCCCGGCTGCTTCTCCACGCATACCCAGTCGCCCACGCAGGGCAGCTCGTGCGACAGGCGATGGCGGTGTAGATAGCTGCCTGCGAGCTTCGCGCGGAATTGGCCAGACTGGTCGACGAGCAGCAACTGATCGCGATCGACCGCCGCGACGCGGGCGACGCTATCGGGCGGGTTGCAGTCTGCGCGCTGCTCGAACCAGTCGCTCCAGCCCAGTTCAATCAGTTCAGTGTGCTGACTCTCCATTTGGGGTGTGAACGTTTAAGTGCCGCTGCGCCTTGGAGCGCTATCCTACCGCGCGCATCGATCGCTATCTACCTAGCGCGTGCGGCCGCAGCCAGCCCGTTTGTCGGATCGCCCTCCGCCAGCATTTGCCTCAGGACCTTGCGCGCCTCCGACACGGGCACGATGCCGCTGATCTCCGCTTCGATCACCGTGGTGCCATCGTTCTTGGCAATCGTGGCGGACGCCTTGGCGCGACCGTTTGCGTCTATGGCGGTGATCACCCAATGGCAGGTGATCGTTTCGCCGACATACACGGGCCCTTTGAAGCGGAAATTCATGGCGGACGCCAGCCAGCCGATCTGCCCGCCGATTTCCGTAGTCAAGCTCGCCGTCAGCAAACCGTGGCATATCAGTGCCGGAAAATTCCGCGCTTTCGCAAAGCGTGCGTCGAAATGAACCGGATTGTAGTCGCGCGACATCTTCGCGAAAGCGATGACGTCGTCGTCCGTAAAGACGCGCGAGGTCGAGAAGGTGTCTCCGATTTGCAGCCCTTCCGCGGCCCGTTGCCTGAATCCGGTCATTTCGTTCCTTTCGTGACGGTGCGCGATGGAGCTGGCGCCGATTGCCGCCTATCCGGGCTCACAACCAGCGGCGAACGCGTTGGCAGTAGAGCTTGAACTCGGCGCCGAATATCGCCTCGAGGGCGCGTTCTTCGGGGTGGATCTGAAAGCGCGTGATGTACCCGACGAATGCAACGGGGCCCAAGACGGCCGGCAGCCAGGCAAGCCAGACGGCGACGCCGACGAGGACAAGCACCAGTCCGACGTACATGGGGTTCCGCGTCAGCCGATAGATGCCCGCGGTGACCAGCGCGGACGCCTTCTGCGGCTTGAGCGGGTTGACCGTAGTCTTCGCCCGCTTGAACGCGAAGGAGCCGGCGGCCGCAATCAGGCCACCAGCGAGGGCCAGCGCCGCGGCGAGGGTGATGCGCAGCGCCGGGGAGAGAAAAGCTGTGGTTGCAGCCGGGGCGAAAAACCACATGAAGAACGCGAGCACGACCGCGACGATTGGAGGCGGGATACGTGTCTCGAGCCAGCGCATAGATTGATCGCAAAGGCGAACGCGATTGTTTCAGCTCGGCTTAGCGGAGCGCCGGATCACGCCGCGGACTCCATCGGAACTTTCGAGCCCGGGAACACGATGGTGTCCGGTTCAACTTGCACTCCGGCCGCAAGGGCCTCCGCGGAGCCCCGCAAGGACGACGAGAGAGTTGAGGGTCGTCCCCGGTCCCGGCGGGGTGGGGGTCACATCGACGGAACACGCTTTGGCGACCATGGCCTCTGCCGCTGCAACATCGCTTCGGGCTGCTCCAAGGGCCGTGGCTGCGGCGCTCATGTCGGCAGTGGCGGCGTCAAGCCGCTTGGCTGCCGCGAATAAGAGCAGACCCGCAGTGGCTGCCACGGTGAGGGCGACCGGCAGCAACCAAGGGAATAAGGCTGATGCTGCGACGCCGGAAAGCGCGAGCGACAGTGCCAGGCGCGAGTTGTCTACAAGATCTTGCGCGGCACGCACTCGCGCCGCAGCGGCGTCGAGGTCGGTTTCCGCCTTTGCTGCGCGCGCCTGCGCATCGGCCAACGCTGCCTTGGCTGTTGCGCAATCGACGTCGCCGGTCGGTGGGCTGCTGCCGCCTGCGGGATTGCCCGATGGCGAAGATCCAGTCTGTTGAGCGGCGCAAATAATGACGTCCGCGATGATCATCGACAAAAGCACCACCGCTGCAAATCCGATGATCTCCAATGCCAGAACTTGAGCGGCCGCCCAGTTTCCGGTGAGCAGTGCTTGTATGGCGACAATGCCTAATGCAGCCAGCAGAACGGGCAGGAAGGTCCGGAGGAAGCCGTTCCATGTGGATCCAAGTCGACGACTCAGGCAATCGAACATAGTGCCCCCCATTACGGCGATTCGAATTCACCGGGCTGCGCGGCAATTCGCGCAGGTCCGCTGGAGTGAGAGTTTAACTGTTGTTCTCGCCCACAGCGTATGCACGCTCGGCCCGTCGTTTGCTCTTCGCATATTCGCGAGCGCCGAAGAATGCGGACAACGGGAAAAAGAAACTGAACCAGGGAACCGGCAAGGCCCAACGGCCATAAGCGCGAGGCGCCTGCCGGACCTTCTGCGATGCGTCGAGGTGGACCTCGGCGACGGCGACGCCCTCATCACTCCCCAATTGGGCGACGACGTCGCCCTTTGCGTCTGCGATCGTCGAAAGGCCAGGAAAGCTTGTGTTCTGGAACGGCATACCTCCGGGCATGGCGGTGACCAAGGGGCCGCACTTGTTGGCCATCATCACCGGCACTCCCAATGCGCGGGCGTGGTGAGCGGCCAAACTGCGCAACATCTGATCATAGACGACGCAATCTTTCTTGCGGATTGGAAAGACGGGAGTCGGCGTCCCCGCCGACATGGGAATGAGCAGGAGATCGACGCTGTTACGTTGATGCTCGGCCAAGTACTCGTGCAACAGCGCCTCATAGCAGATGGACACGCCAATGCGGCCGATCTCCGTATCGATGAAATGCGGGTCATTGCCCGAGCGGAAGAAATACGCTTCCGCGGATGCGGGCGGATTCTTGCGCACGCGTCCGGCAATCCCGCCATCGGGCGTCGCCAGCACAAAAGAGTTGTAGAAGTCGGCGTCTTCCGCTTCGAGGTAACTCATGCCGAGGTGGACGCCAAAGCGCTTGGCTGCGGCCTTGAGCCAATGCATGCTTCTGCCGTTCTTGGTTTCCGCCGTATCCCAAATCGCCGGCGTCAAGAGGTAGCCGCCGGGCGTCAGTTCGGGCAGGAGAACGATCCGCGCGCCTTGCGCCGCCGCTTGTTCGATCAGCTTCTCAACGTGAGACAGATTGCCCTCGGTGTCGCCGGGTTTGGCGCAGAACTGGATGGCGGCGACACCAAGGGTGGTGGGACGCACGATGGCTCCCGATGGCTAATGTCTGAATTTAGTGGCCTGCGCGGCTTTTCGCGCAGGCCCGGCGCAATGACGGGTTGGGGCGTTCTTATCTAGCGATTGCATGAGGATCACCTCAACGGCAAGTAAACATCGGTAATCATTTCTTCTTCACGCACGTTCGGTCCCACGTTGACGTAATGAAAGAAGATCGGGAAATCGCCGGGTAACTCGCCACTCTTAGGCAACCACGTTTCATGGAGATAGACGGCGGCTTTGTTGTTCGAGCGAGAACCGATATCTCGCGCGAGAGCGCAGCGCCGGCTTGGAATCACTTTGTTCACGATGCCATAAGGATTGGGGCCGACCTCATTTTCGATGGATAGGCAGAAGTCGACGCGGTGCTGGGAAGATGGAGTAGTACGCGGGTTGGTGTAATGAATGCCATAGCTTCTGTATTTCGATTGATCCAGAAGACGGTGCTCGATTTTCCAAGCGATGAGCTTACGCGCAGTGTCGTATTCGAGCGCCGGCGAGCCGTGATGTTCTAGGGCAGCAACCTTCGTTTCGGGGAAGACGAGGATCTTGACGTCCATGCGAGGCGTCCTATTGTGCGGCCCAACGTTCAAGGTCAGGGGAGCTACGCGGCATTATCGCGCAGCGTTCCCTGCCCCGCAGGCTTGGGCGCCACCGCAAAGGCGGCTCAAGATCAAGTCGCAGGCCGTGACGATTGAATTGCAATCGGCAAATCGGGTTGCGACCTGCTGACAACGTTGATTTAGCGAGCTATCGGTGGTCAGCTTCTTAAGTACACCTGCAACAACATGAGGGACATACTGCTTTGGCAAAACCTCTTGTGCCACACCAAGGCGCACTGCGCGAGCGGAGTTGTCAAACTGGTCATAAGCGACCGGCCGAATAAGTTGTGGAACACCTGCGCGCAACGCCTGGCTGGTAGAGCCGATGCCGCCATGATGAACGAATGCGCCGAGCTTTGGCAGCAAGGCGCCAAAGGGCGCATAGTCGACATGAACCACACCTTTGGGCAATGAAGCCGGCAGTTGCTGTCGGAAATGGGTCAGGAGGATTGCCCGCAAGCCGGCAGCCTCTGAAGCTTCGACAGACGTCTTGAAGAACTCATGCGCGGTGGCTACGGCTGTGCCTGCCGAGAAGGCGACAGGCGGCCGACCGTCACTTATGAATTCTTCGAGCTGTGGCGATAGGGAGGCGCCAATGCCGTGATCATATAGCGGAAAGTTGGTTAGGGTCACGTGTCCAGGCCAGTCGCTCTGGGGTTCGCCGAACCAGTCCGGGAACAATCCAAGCACGCAGTCTGCCTCGTGAATCCAGGAACGGAATATCCGATTGACACTGGGCAAGCCGAGTTCGGCCCGGAATTTGTTGAGGGGGGCTGTGAAGTTACGATCATAGAAAGTGCGTAAGCTTCCCCGAAATGTAGACAGTCTAGAAGTAGAGCTTTCTGGCACGA
>CAZMGP010000020.1:0-75554 GCA_964565875.1 uncultured Enterobacteriaceae bacterium | reverse complement strand
GCAATGGGTGACTGGTTGGCCTGCTGGATGTCGTAGAAGGCCCGCCGAGCGTGCGCCCAGCAAGCGGCTTCACGGATCTTGCCGCCTTCGTACAGATGGCCGAATCCCGAGTAGGCATCGGCTTGCAGGATGCCGGTGAATTTGGTGAGGTGATTCCGAGGCCGCTCGCCGCGCCGATCGGGCGAGTAGCGAAACAGCACCGCCGGCGGCTCTTTGCTTGCGGCAGGCCGGTCATCGCGCACGTAGGTCCAAAGCCGCCCGGTCTTGGTCTTGCCCCGACCTGGATCGAGCACCGGCACAGGCGTGTCGTCGGCGTGGAGCTTCCCGGCGGCAAACACGTAGCGCGCCAGGGCTTCAACGAGCGGCTCCACCAGCCGCTGGCACCCTCCGACCCATTCGGCGAGGGTCGAGCGCTCCAGTTCCACGCCCTCCCGGGCGTAGATCTCCGATTGGCGGTACAGGGGAAGGTGGTCGGCGTACTTCGACACCAGCACATGGGCGAGTAGTCCCGGGCCGGCCAGCCCGCGGGCGATCGGTCGGGACGGAGCTTCGACTTGCACGATGTGCTCGCACTCGGGGCAGGCGAGCTTGGGGCGCACGTGGCGGATCACCCGGAAGCGTTGCGGCACGTACTCGAGCACTTCGGAGACGTCCTCGCCGATCTTGCGCATCGCCGTGCCACACTGCGGGCAGTTGCACTCTGGTTCGTGCAGCACTTCCTCGCGCGGCAGGTGCTCGGGCAGTGGACGGCGCACCGGCTGGGACTTGTCCTCCGTCCTGGGCTTCGGTGCGGGGGGAAGTGCCGCTTGGGCGCTTTGCAACTCCTCCAGGCGCAGCTCCATCTGCTCGATCTGGCGATCCAGGCGCTCCGAGGAGCGGCCGAACTGCATGCGTCGCAGCTTGGCGATCAGCAGTTTCAGATGCTCGATTTCGGCACTATTGAAGGCGAGCCGGGCACGCTGTTCGAGCACCAGCGCCTTGAGCGTTTCAACGTCATTGGGCAGATCGACTTCTTCTTTGCCCGGTGTCTGCGGTGCTTCGGCAGTCATGGCGCGATTGTTGTTCGTTCTGCGCGATTAGACAACTGCCAAGCGTAGCGAGTTCGCTACAGATACAAATAAATGTATCTGCTACGCAGCAAGCTCCGGTGTCCAGGTCTTCTTCGGCGCTCGCCAATCGATTCCCTCGAGCAGCATCGAGAGCTGCGCCGCGCTCAGCGCCACCGTTCCGCTTTCGGCCTGCGGCCAAACGAAGCGGCCGCGCTCAAGGCGCTTGACGAACAGGCACAACCCATCGCCGTCGAACCACAGCAACTTCACCAGATCGCCTCGCCGACCGCGGAACGCGAAGATATGGCCGCAGAATGGGTTCTGAGCCAGCGCACTTTGCACCAGTGCCGCCAGCCCATCCATGCCCTTCCTCATGTCGGTCACCCCGGCGGCCAGCCACACCCGGGTGCCCGAAGGCAAGCCGATCATCGCGATCGCAGGAGCGTGTTCAGCACCAGAGCAAGCTGATCTTGGTCGACCCGTCCGCGCACCACCAGCGCGAGTCGCCCCAGCCGAATCTCGATCGAGCCGCCTGCCGCGGACGGCGTCGCTGCCTCAGACGCCAGCTGCATCCCGATGGGATCCAGCGCTACCGGCAAGAGCTTCGCCTCCGCCTTCAGCCCCGGCTGGCATGCCAGGCGATCGCGGACCCATTTGCGCACCAGATTGGCGTTGAAGCCGTTTGCCAAGGCAATGGCCGCGAGCGAAGCCCCGGGTACCAGGCACTTCGCGATCACCGCTTCCTTGTGCGCCTTGCTGAAATAGCGCCGGCCGTTGCTCGTTATGCACACCGGCTCCCCCGGCACTACCATCGCCCGCCTGTCCATCTTGGTGTCCACTACCCAACTTTGGTGGACACCTATCCTCAGACGCTATCCGCACTCCAACAAGAGGGCCCAGGCCGGACGCTTACCATTCAACTGAATGTTGCGCATGTCAACTAACTGAGACAACAGCCGCCGGACATTTGTGCGACGTAGATTCATCGCGCGGGTGCGTTCAAAGTCGGAAACGTCTGTGTTGTCGACGTAGGCCTCAAGGAGATCGATTCCTTCTTCGAGTGCGGCAAACTTGCGCGCAGCGTCCGTTTCGCGTTCGGCACGCTCCAAGAGTCCCTGGGCTTCGGCCAAATCTGACGATGGCATAGTACGTTCCTCAACTGTGGGCTCTTACGTCCCGGTTTAGATGCGCGCAGCTTCATGCGCGTCGCCTGCAACCGGTGGTTAGACCGCTTACTCAACACGGGCGACGTGCTTTTTGCTTGGCTTGGAGCGCTTAAGCTTGCCCTCGCGCATCAGAAGGCCCAGCACGCTGTATGAGAGGTAGTCTTTCGACCCACCGCCGTAATCACTTCGCAGACCAAGGAGGCTGGCGGTATCGGAGTTCGAAATTCCCTTTGGATTTGCCTTGGCGAGCTCTAGCACCGCGTCTTTGAGGAGCGAGAGAGCCACCTGTGCCTTTTCCTTTACACCGGATGGCACGACGACAGAGGTACGCGCTTTGTGAGACAGACCAGAAGGAAGTACCGTGTTGGTCAAACGACCACCAGTATCTAAAGTGCCGAAAGCGGCGATAAGCTCTGCTTCGAGCCGTATTGCCTGTAGCTCGCTCAAGGAATCCACGAGGCGGCTAACCAAAACCTTGTGGCCCGACGCTTCGATTTCCTTAATTCGAATTCCTTTGCGTGATTCGTCTGGCTTGATCAAGTGATCGTGGGAGCGCGTGCCTGTGCCCTTTCCAATATAGAACGGCATGGCAGGCGAATCTCTGGGGTCTTTTAGGGCGTAGACGTAATAGGAAGTATCACTCGACATGGGATGCGCCCCTTGGTAGCGGTCTAACGTCTTGCTGTACGGCGGGCCAGCACGGTGTTGAAAAATGAGACGACGCTTCTGGCCCGTCCGCACCAGCTAAAGTTAGAGATCATTTGACGTAGGTGATTGGCGCAGCTGGCGATCACGCCACAATCCTATAAAACTAAGCAGGACACCGGCGGCCAAAGGAACCAGGCCCATGATGCAGCTTTCCTTCAAGTGATGGCGGTGCGCACTCAGGGCCACCCGGTAATCAAGAAGGAGATGGTCACCCTTCGCCATTTGCCAAATTCGAGTGTCTTGCATCCAGACAGTAATGCGGTCGCCAGAGCGAAGAGCAGCAACTTCCGACGACACGCCACAGTTCCACATGAAACAAAGATCCCAAATGCGGGCATTGGCCGTTTGCGTGGGAACGACTGCAAAAACCCCCCCAGCCCTGGTATAACCTGAGTCCACCGGACCAGCCATCGTCAGGTTGGCTGGAAGCAGCGTTTCTAATTGCGGAGGAGGTTGGATCAATTCAGTCACTAACAGGGCCACAAGGATCAGAATGCTAAGTGCTGTTGCGGAAGCAATGACATACATTGCATGAATTGGAGTAAAAGCAGCCCTGCGCATGATGATCTCCAACGCAAAGCTAACCGGCGCGCCGCCGGACAGCAAGAGGTAACGTTTCGATCACCGGTTCGCCGGCGGCGTGTCCAGTTGAGCGACGGGTTGGGCGCCAGCGCACTATTTGCCCCAACGCCATTTCGGGGGCTCACCTTTCATGTAGCAAACAAGGACCAGCACGCCGGTGATAAGACCAATATAGGCAATAAAGCCGGCGGGATTGGCATGCGGAGGGAACGCGAATGCGCCAATGGCCACGAGAGCCACATACGCAACGAGAACTGCCCAGCCTTGCCAAGTAACAGGAAGCCCCCAGCCCCAACCGTAGCGTTTCGCAGGAAACCAGTACGGCGACCTTTCCATTAATTAGTTCCTTTCAAAATGGGAAGCGAGAAAACCTGATGCCCAACACCTCGGCTCAGCGGCCGGCGCAGCCGGGCCGTTGCAGCGGACGGTTGGACAGCCACGCGAATCGTCGCACATCATTTCACGCGTCGTCCCGTGAATTCTCTCGATCCACACAGTGTGTTCATGGTTCCAGAGAACTCCGAGCCTTGGAAGCGAAGGCTGCCCTGAAACGGAGTTCGGGCTCCGTATTGAAGTGTCGCCGTTCCGTCATCGTTGAGGCTCGCACTCAAGAGGCTTGCGCGTCCCCTTGGTCCAATCAAGGCGAACTGAGAGAACTGACCCTTGGTGATGACAAAGGTAATATTTGCAGATTCAGAACATGCACTACTTGGCTTACCTTCTCCTTCCCACCTACCATCGTAATCGTCGCCCGCGGATGCGCCAACTGCGCATAGAGTGATTGCAGCGATAAGGCGAGCACGCGTGAAAGCTCGTACAAACATGTTCGCCCTCCCTGAGGCTGTCCAACGTTCGAAGTAACCGGCCTGTCGCGGCTCTTCGTAGCAGGTCCGGTTGACTGAAGGGTTGGGCGTCGCCACGAGTTAGCTGCGACTTGCCAGCCACAACAGAACACCACCGATGGCTAACCAAGCAGCATTCTCTTGGTTTTGCTTTTCGGTGGCCTGGGAATGCACGTTGTCACGCAGCCACGTGAACGCTCCCTGAGGGTCTTTCGGGACGTCGAGATATTTCAGGTCGGAGATGAATCCCGGAAGCGGCAGATTTGGCTGGAGCACGACAGGGATGATTTGCTTGTTTTCACTCTTGGCAATTCCAATTTCCTGCGGTACCCATTCGGACGCGCGAGAGTTTTGGCTCCACAGCAAGATGAAAAGGTTCGACTGTTTGATTGCGGTAATGATTGCAGAAGACAGTGGCGTACCAGGAGCAACGCTGTATTCGGCCACGAATACTTCGACCGGTGCACCGGCGAGCATTGAGCGCACAAAGTTAACGATCTCGATGTCTTTCGTCGAATAGCTAATGAACACCTTCAAAGCCATGTGATAGCTCCCTGAGACGCCCAACGTCAGACTCACCGACGCGCCTCGCGTCCGGATCGGCAGCACGCGGGTAAGGGTCGCGGCTCCGTCTCGATTCGTAACTGTAGCCCATCGGGGCCTACCGAGATAGCCGCAGTGCCTAGTCCATTCGAATTAGTCCACTCGTATTGGGGCGAGCGGAATTCGGCGCTGGCGTCGCGCATCGCAGTCAGCCGGGACGACATCTGCGGCGTTAGAGCTTGATAGCTAGGCGTGATCCATTAGCCGGGAGACTTCATGCAAGGCGCCGCTTCGCCAGTTTCCGCGTCGCCGCAACCGCGACTGTCCAATCGAATGCGATCGTGGATATGCTGAAACGCCTCGCACTCGCGGTCTTGATCCTGGTCCCCGCCTTCGGCCATGGCGCCGAGACCGGTGCGTCACCAAAGCTCCCGCGGGTCGCGACGCTGTTCAAGCAGGCCGACGCCGACCGCAGCGGCACGCTGTCGCGCGCCGAAGTGGAAAAGTCGGTGCCGCAGCTCGCGCGCGATTTCGACAAGATCGACGCGAACCGCGACGGGCAGATCTCGCGGCACGAGCTCGCCGCCTGGAACAAGGCGCAGCGCGGCTCGCGCAGGATGTCGGCCGCTGAGCGCTTCCGCCACGCAGACGAAGACGGCGACGGCGCGATCAGCCGCGAGGAGGCGGCGCGCCATGCGCCGCGGCTTGCGCAGAAGTTCGATGCCATCGACACCGATCGCGACGGCAAGCTCTCCGCCGAGGAGTTGCGCGCTTACGGCGAGGCCAAACGCAACGTCAGATGATCCGCGCGAGCAGCGTCAGCGCAAGCGACAGGAGCACGGTGGAGGTGAAGGGCAGGTAATAGCTGCGCCCCTTGTAGCGCAGCGTCAGGTCGCCGGGCAGCCGGCCCAGCCCGAGGCTGCCGAACCAGGGCGAGGCGAGAGAGAGGACGACGAGGGCGACCGCTAGGGTGAGGAGCCACTTCAACATTGAATCATTGTAAACTGCCCGCAACGAAATAAGTCGAAAGGGAGGAGACGTGATCGATCTATATACCTGGAAGACACCCAACGGCCGCAAGGTTTCGGTGATGCTGGAAGAATGCGGGCTCGCCTATCGCACTCATGCGGTCGACATCGGCAAGGGCGAGCAGTTCACGCCCGAATTCGTCGCCCTGAATCCCAACAGCAAGATTCCCGCGATCGTCGATAGCGAAGGCCCGGACGGCAAGCCGCTTTCGCTGTTCGAGTCGGGCGCGATCCTCGTCTATCTCGCCGGCAAAACCGGCAAGTTCCTGCCCGCCTCCGACCGCGGCAAGTACGTCGCGCTGCAATGGCTGATGTTCCAGATGGGCGGCGTCGGGCCGATGTTCGGCCAGGTGCACCACTTCCTGCGCGCGGCGAAGGAGCAGGTGCCCTATGCCGTCAGTCGTTATGTGAAGGAGAAGGACCGGCTCTACGGCGTGCTCGACAAGCGCTTGGGCGAAGCCGAATACCTCGCGGAGGAGTATTCCATCGCCGACATCGCCACCTATCCCTGGGTCGCGCGCTACGAGTGGCATCAGACCAACCTCGCCGACTATCCCAACGTGAAGCGCTGGTTCGATGCCATCGGCGCGCGCGCGGCGGTGCAGCGCGGCATGCTGGTGCCGGCTTAGCCCATCGCATCGGCGCGTGGACGCACATTCGGACGCGAGCCGCACCGAGCAGCTCGAGATCATCGAAGCCGCGCCGCCCGCGGGCGCGAGCGGCCGGCCGATCCTATTCGTCCACGGCGCGTTCGCCGGCGCCTGGTGCTGGTCGGAGAACTTTCTGCCCTATTTCGCGAGCAAGGGCTTTCGCGCCTGCGCCCTGAGCCTGCGCGGCCACGGCGGCAGCCCCGGGCGCGAGCACCTCGACTGGCATTCGATTGCAGATTACGTCGACGATCTCGCCGCAGCGGTGGAAGCCGTGGGCGGCGACCCGCTGCTCGTCGGCCATTCGATGGGCGGCTTCGTGGTGCAGAAGTATCTCGAGCGCGCCGCCGCGCCAGCCTGCGTGCTGATGGCCTCGGTGCCGCCGCAGGGCCTGCTCGCCGCCTCGATCGCACTTGCCTTCTCCAATCCCGGCCTCTTCGCCGACATCAACCGGCTGCTGCAAAGCGGGCGCGCGTCGCTTGCGACCATGCAGCATGCGCTGTTCGCGAGCCCGATCGCGGTCGACCGCCTGCAGTCCTACTACTACCGCATGCAGCCCGAGTCGCAGCGCGCGATGTGGGACATGACCTTATTCGACCTGCCCTTTGTAAAGAGCGAGCGCCGGCCGCCGATGCTGGTGCTCGCCGGCGAGCGCGACATCCTGGTGCCGCCGCTTCAGGCCGAGCAGGCGGCGCGGCATTACGGCACCAGCGCAGAGATCTTTCCCGGCATGGGCCATGTGATGATGCTCGAATCCGGCTGGCAGCCGGTCGCCGATCGCATCATCGACTGGCTGCGTTCGAACCAGCTCGACCGGAATTAGGACCTATAAGGAAGCGCTGCGGTCGCCGCGAGCGAAGCCGAGCAGCGGCTGCGCGTAGTCCTTGCCGAAGGCGATCACCTTGAACAGCTCGCCCATTTCAGAGGGCGAGAGGAGCTGCTGCGCCGCCGCCGCCTGCGGCGCATAGGCGCGCACGTCCTCGGGAGAAATGCGCAGCATGATGTCGGTGATGCCGCAGTTGATGAGGAAATTCGCTTGGCCGGTGTAACCGAGCAATTCCAGCCCGGCCTCGCGTCCGGCGCGCGCCACCGCGGAAAAATCGATATGGCTGGTGATGTCCTGCAGCCCCGGAAGGAAGAAGGGGTCGGCGTGTGCGCGGTGGCGGTAATGGCACATGAGCGTGCCGTCGCCGCGCTGCGCGTGGTAGTACTCGTGCGCCGGAAAACCGTAGTCGACGAGCAGGATCACCCCGCGCGCGAGCGCCTGCGCGAGCGTGCGCACGAAGCCGCAGGCGACGAGCTGGATTTCGGAGCGATAGCCCGCGGGCAGCCCGAGCGCTTCGGCCGCCGCGCGCAGCTCGGCGCCGGCGAGGCGGAATTCCCAGGCGAGCGCGCCGTCCTTCAGTGCGACGCCTCCTTCCTCGACGCCCGCGTCGGCGCCGCGCACCACGTGCACCGGCATGGCGTCGAGCACTTCGTTGGCGACGATCAGGCCCGAGTAGAGCGTGGGCAGGCGATTGAGCCAGGCCACGGTCTCGAGCAGGTGCGGCACCTTGGCGGCGAGCAGGTCGCGCTCGCGCTCGCGCAGGTCGGGGCTCACTTCCAGGATGTAGTAATTGCGCGGCAGCCGCCCGAGCTTTTCGAGCTCGGCAAGCAGCGAGGCCGCGAGCGCGCCGGAGCCCGCGCCGATTTCGATGATCTGGTCCGCGCCCGATTCGAGCACTTCGGCCGCCTGGCGCGCGAGCGTCTGGCCGAAGAGCGGCGTCATCTCCGGCGCGGTGACGAAGTCGCCCTCGCGCCCGAGCTTCCTTGCCCCCGCGGTGTAATAGCCGAGACCCGGCGCGTAGAGCGCGAGCTCCATGTAGCGCGCGAAAGGAATCCAGCCGCCGTGGGCGGCGATGTCTGCGCGTATCAGTGCAAGCAGCTTTTCGCTATGGGCGAGCGCATCGGCCGAGGGCGGCGGCAGTTCGGACATGATCGGATCGGGTGAGCCTTGGTTGGTGGAGCGCCGGCCGAAGCGCGAGATGCTGCGCCTCGTTCACGGCTTCCATAGTGCGCGAATCCGGTAAAATCTTCAAATCGTGTCGACACCCTTGCACAACAAATCCATCCTCGTTACCGGCGCCGCCAAACGCGTCGGCGCCGCGATCGCGCGCAGGCTGCACGCCGCGGGCGCGAACCTGACGCTGCACTACCGCGCGTCGGAGGCCGAGGCGAAAGCGCTGCAGGCGGAGCTGAGCGCGAGCCGCGCCGGCTCGGTGGCTCTCGCGAAAGCCGATCTCCTCGACACGGCGGGACTCGCCGGGATCGTGAACACCTGCATCGAGCGCTACGGCGAGATCGATGTGCTGGTGAACAACGCCTCGAGCTTCCATCCGACGCCGATCGGCACCATCACCGCGGCGAACTGGGACGAACTCGTCGGCGCCAATCTGAAAGCGCCGCTGTTCCTCGCGCAGGCGGCGGCGCCACATCTCAAAAGAAGCCGCGGCTGCATCGTCAATATCGCCGACATCCACGCCGAGCGGCCGCTCAAGAACTACGTCGTCTACAGCGTGGCGAAGGCGGGATTGGTGGGGCTCACCAAGTCGCTCGCGCGCGAGCTCGGACCGGAGGTGCGCGTGAACGCCGTCGCGCCCGGACCCATCGTCTGGCCGGAGGACGGGTCGTTCGACGAAGCGACGCGGGCGCGCGTGGTGTCGCATACGCTGCTGAAGCGCACGGGCGAGCCCGAGGACATCGCGCGCACGGTCTGCTTCCTGATCGCCGATGCGCCCTACATAACGGGGCAGATCATCGCAGTCGACGGCGGCAGAAGCACGAACATGTAGCAAATGGTGGCAAACGTGAACGCGCCGGATCACAAGCAACTGGAAAAGCAGCGCTTCGAGGCGAACAAGCTGGAGAAGCGCCTATGCCGCCTCGTCGGCCAGGCGATCGCCGACTTCAACATGATAGGCAAGGGCGAGCGCGTCATGGTCTGCCTCTCCGGCGGCAAGGACAGCTACAGCCTGCTCGACGTGCTGCTGAAGCTGCGCACGCGTGCGCCGGTCGACTTCGACATCGTCGCCGTGCACCTCGACCAGAAGCAGCCCGGCTATCAGCCGCAGGTCCTGCCCGATTACCTGAACACTCTCGGCATCGAATACCGCATCGTCGAGCAGGACACCTATTCGGTGGTGAAGCGGCTCATCCCCGAGGGCAAGACGATGTGCTCGCTCTGTTCGCGCCTGCGCCGCGGCGTGCTCTACCGCGTGGCAGGCGAATTGGGCGCGACGCGCATCGCCCTCGGGCATCATCGCGACGACATCGTCGAAACCTTCTTCCTTAATCTCTTCTTCGGCTGCAAGCTGAAGGCGATGCCGCCCAAGCTCGGCTCGGACGACGGCAAGCACATCGTCATCCGCCCGCTCGCCTACGTGAAGGAGAGGGATCTCGAGCGCTATGCGGCGGTGCGCGCCTTCCCCATCATGCCCTGCGACCTGTGCGGCTCGCAGGACCACCTGCAGCGCAAGCAGGTGAAGCAGCTCCTGCGGCAATGGGACAAGGACTTCCCCGGGCGGGTCGAGAACATCTTCCGCAGCCTGCAGAAGGTCGAACTCTCCCACCTGCTCGACCGCAGCCAGTTCGACTTCGCCGACCTCGCCGCGACCGGCGTCCCAGCCGCGGACGGCGACAAAGCCTTTGATCCGGAAGATTTTTCCAGCCTTTGGACGATCCCCGCTCGTATCCAGCCAGAAGACGACTGAGCCGCCGCGCAATTCCGGTTTGTCAAAATCAGTTTGTCATGCTACGATTTCCGCATGAACTGTGCTGAGCGTTTGGTTTCGATTTTCGGTAGCCAGGCCGAAGTGGCCCGGCGCTTCCGTCTCGACCGCGCGGTGGTCAACAACTGGGTGAAGTCCGGCTACGTCCCCGCGCGCTGGGCGATGGAAGTCGAGCGCGTCACCGAGGGCAAGGTCGCCGCGGTGGAAGTGCTCAACGAAGCCAGCGCGAAGAAGCCCGTTCGAGTCAAATCTCGCCCCGACGATCTGTTCGGGTCGTCTCTTCCAGGGAGTGACGCCATGAGTGATTTCGCACCAGTCAAACGCATCCAACCTTTCCATCCGCCGCAGCGCACGTTGATGGGCCCCGGTCCGTCCGAAATCAATCCGCGCGTGATGGCAGCGATGAGCCTGCCCGCGATCGGCTATCTCGATCCGATTTTCGTCGAGATGATGGAAGAGCTGAAGTCGCTCCTGCGCTATGCCTATCAGACCAAGAATGCGCTTACCTTCCCGGTGTCCGGTCCCGGCTCGGTCGGCATGGAATACTGCTTCGTGAATCTGGTCGCGCCCGGCGACAAAGTGATCGTCTGCAGAAACGGCGTGTTCGGCGGCCGCATGATCGAGAACGTCGAGCGCTGCGGCGGCATCCCCGTCATCGTCGAGGACGCCTGGGGCGAGCAGGTCGATCCGCAAAAGCTGGAAGACGCGCTGAAGAAGAATCCCGACGCGCGCCTGGTCGCCTTCGTGCACGCCGAGACCTCGACCGGCGTGCAGTCCGACGCCAAGGCCCTGGTCGACGTGGCGCACAGGCACAAGGCGCTGGTGATCATGGACGCGGTCACTTCGCTCGGCGGCACGCCGGTGCTCATCGACGAGTGGAACGTCGACGCCGTCTATTCCGCCAGCCAGAAATGTTTGTCGTGCACGCCGGGGCTGTCGCCGGTATCGTTTTCCGATCGCGTGGTCGAGCACGTGAAGGAGCGCAAGGACAAGATCCATTCCTGGTTCATGGACATGAACCTGCTGCTCGGCTACTGGGGTGCAACCACGCGCACCTACCATCACACCGCGCCGACCAACAGCCTGTACGCACTGCACGAGGCGCTGCTGATTCTCCGCGAAGAGGGCATCGAGAACGCCTGGGCGCGGCATACGCGCCACCACCTCGCGCTGAAGGCGGGCCTGGAAGCGATGGGGCTCAAGTTCCTGGTGAAGGAAGAGGCGCAGCTGCCGCAGATGAACGCAGTCGTCATCCCCGAGGCGATCAAGGCGCGCGAAGCCGAAGTGCGGAAGACTTTGCTCACCGAGTTCAACCTCGAAATCGGCGCCGGTCTCGGGCCGCTCGCCGGCAAGATCTGGCGTGTCGGCCTGATGGGCTATTCGTGCAAACCGGAGAACGTGATGCTGTGCCTGTCGGCGCTCGGCTCGGTGCTGTCCGACATGGGCCTGCCGATCCACGTCGGCGACGCGGAAGCCGCGGCGCACGGCGCCTATGCCGCGCTGCATGCCAAGGCCGCGCAGCAGAAGCAGCAGAAGAAGCGCGCTGCTTAAACGACCGCCCGCGCGTAACCCTAGCGCGGGCTGCTTCAAGGCTCGTGCCTCCGACGCGCCGCGTGCCTAGCTCTTCCAGGGGTTGCACTTCGGACACGCCGCGGCTGCACGGGCAACTGAATTAGGAGTCGCCCGGTATGTACCAGCCATCGCATTTCGTCGAGCAGCGCCCCGAGGTTCTGCGCGGGTTGATGGAAGACCATCCGCTGGCGGCGCTCGTCACCTTGGGGTCGCAGGGCCTCGCTGCGGATCACGTGCCGATGGAGTTCGATCCCGAGCCCTCGCCGCACGGCACGCTGCGCTGCCACGTCGCGCGCGCCAATCCCCTCTGGCGCGAGCATCGATCCGACGTCGAAGCGCTCGTCGTGTTCCATGGTCCGGGCGCCTACATCTCGCCCTCTCTCTATCCGAGCAAGAAAGAATCGGGCAAAGTCGTCCCGACCTACAACTACGCCGTGGTCCACGCCTACGGGCGGCTGCGCGTCATCGAAGATGCAGCTTGGCTGCGCGCGCTGGTCGAGCGGCTCACGCGCAGGTTCGAAGCCGCGCGGCCACAGCCCTGGAGCGTGGCCGACGCGCCGGAGGATTTCATTCAGTCCATGCTGCGCGCGATCGTCGGCGTCGAGATCGAACTCACGCGCATCAGCGGCAAATGGAAAGCGAGCCAGAACCGTTCGGCGCAAGACCGGGCGGGCGTGGTTGCGGGCCTCGCGCAGTCGCAGGACCCAGACGCGCAGGCGATGGCGCAGCTCGTGCGCGAGTTCGGCCCGAAGGTTTAGGGAATCAGCGGCTAGGCCGAACGCGCGTCCACCCGCGCCCGGCTCAGGTGGTTGTTGGCCGCGGTGAATTTCTTCAGCAGCCGCAGGAATTCGGCGCGCTCGGCGCGGCTGAAGGCCGCGAGCAGCGTCTCCTTTACCTGTGCGGCGAGCGGCTCGCAGCGCTCGAGCAGCGCTCGCCCGCGCGGCGTGAGCGTGAGCGCACTGCGGCGCTTGTCCAAGCTGCTCGGCTGCTTGCGCAGCAAACCGCGCCTCGCCAAACCGCCCACCACCAGGCCGGTGGTCGAGCGGTCCAGTCCCACCAGCCGCGCGATCGCCGTCTGATCCGTCGGGCCGTCGTGTTGCAGCAGGTAGAGCACGCCGTACTGGCTGGGCGTGAGCTCCTCTGCGCGGCACATGTCGATGAACACTGAATTCGCGATCTGGTGCGCGCGGCGGATGAGGAAACCCGGCCGCGCATGCAGGTAGGCGGCGATTTCCGACTGCTTCGAACGGGTTTTGCTGCTGCTCATCGATTCCGGGCTTCGCGTGAAGGCGCAACGATTATAAGGCGATTCCGCCGTCGATTGACAGACGTCTCACGAAATGGGTAGGATAGTTCCGCAATTCGTCAGAGGTCTTACCAAATAGATCGGTACGGGTGCATTGGAGGAGGAGGAATCATGCTCGTCCGCATTTCGCAGCACGCGGCGCGGCGCCTCGCGCGCGCCGTCGCCTTCGCCGTAATGCTTGCAGCGCTGCCTGGCGTCCAAGCGCAGGAGCGCTATCCCAGCCGGCCGATCCGCGTGATCGTGCCCTTCACCGCCGGCACCGGCATCGACATTCTCGCCCGCGTCATCGGCCAGAAGCTCTCCGACCGATTGAAGCAGCCGGTGGTGGTCGACAATCGCGCCGGCGCGAGCGGCAACATCGGCACCGAAGCGGTGATGAAGTCTCCGCCCGACGGCTATACGTTGTTGATGACGGCGAGCACCATCGTGCAGAACGCCGCGCTGTCGCGCGTGCCCTACGACCCGGTGCGCGGCTTCGCCCCCATCGGCGAAGCGGCGATCGGCAACATGGCGCTGGTGGTGAACCCTAGCGTGCCGGCGAAGACGGTGGCGGAATTCGTCGCGCTCGCCAAGGCGCAGCCGGGCAAGCTCAATTACGCCTCCCCCGGCAGCGGCACGCCGCACCACCTGGCGATGGAGCTGCTCAAGCTCAATTTCGGCATCAACCTTATCCACGTCCCGTACAAGGGCACGGCCGGCGCGGTGACCGACATCCTCGGCGGGCAGGTGCAGGCCATGTTCCTGCCGGTGCACGTCGCGCTGCCGCACGCGCAGAGCGGCAAGATCCGCATGCTTGCCGCGGGCGGTTCGCGCCGCTCGCCGGTGACCCCGGACCTGCCTTCGCTCGCGGAAGAGGGTGTGCGCGACATCGACGTCGACATCTGGTATGCGCTGTTCGGCCCCGCCGGGTTGCCGCGCGATCTTGTGAGTCTCTTGAACAGCGAACTCATTTCGATCCTCGCCCTGCCCGAAGTGCGCGAGAACCTGCAGAAGCAGGGCTTGAACACGGTGACCGGAACGCCGGAGGAATTGGGGCGGCTGGTCGAAACCGATTTGGAGCGCTGGACCAAGGTGGTGCGCGCCGCGCATATCGGTGCAGATTGAATCTTTTTAGGACGGCACTATGAAACTAGACATCTTCAATCATCTCTTTCCGAAGAAATTCTACGAGCGCATGCTCGAAGTCTCGCCCAAGGGGCGCGACATGCAGAAGCGCGTGCGCGAGATCCCCTGCATCGTCGATCTGAAAGAGCGCTTTCGCGTCATGGACCAGTTCGGCGACGACTATGCGCAGGTGATCTGCCTGCCCTCGCCGCCGATCGAAGTGTTCGGCCCGCCGCCGCTGTCGACCGAACTGGCGCGGCTGGCGAACGACGGCCTGGCCGAGTTGGTGGACAAATACCCGAAGCGCTTTCCGGGCTTCGTCGCCTCCCTGCCGATGAATGATCCGAAGGGTCTGCTCGCCGAAGCGAAGCGCGCGATCAAGAAGCTCGGCGCGGTCGGGGTGCAGGTGTTTTCCAACGTCAACGGCCGGCCGCTCACGGCGCCGGAGACGCTGCCCATCTTCGACCTGATGGCCGATCTCGACCGGCCGATCTGGCTGCACCCGGCGCGCGGTGCCGATTTCGCCGACTACAAGGGCGAGAAGAAGAGCCACTACGAGATCTGGTGGACCTTCGGCTGGCCCTACGAGACGAGCGTCGCCATGGCGCACATCGTCTTCGCCGGCCTGTTCGACAAGCACCCGAATCTGAAGATCATCACCCACCACCTCGGCGCGATGGTGCCTTATTTCGAAGGCCGCGTCGGCCCCGGCTGGGACCAGCTCGGCAGCCGCACCTCCGACGAGAATTACTACGCCCTGCTGCGCAAGCTGAAGAAGCGCCCTCTCGACTATTTCAAGATGTTCTACGCCGACACCGCGGTGTTCGGCTCGCTCGAGGCGACCAAGTGCGGGCTGAAATTCTTCGGCGCGGACAAGGTGCTGTTCGCCTCCGACGCGCCCTTCGACCCGGAAAAGGGTTCGGCCTACACCCGCTGGACCATCGAGATCATCGACCGGCTGGAACTCTCGCCCGCCGAGCGCCACGCCATCTACGAGGGCAATGCGCGTAAGTTGCTGAAACTCGCCTGAGCAGAAACGGCGGTGCCCGCGGGCTTTTGCGCTCGCGGGACCATATAACACACGGGAATAAGTAATCTCCTATTCCTTCGTTGCGGCGTAGATAGTCGCGGCTATACTTTCCCCCTTTTCGCAATAGGGAAAGCTTCGTGAAACTCGAAACGCTCGCGGTGCACGCCGGCTACGACCCGGAACCGACCACCAAGGCGGTGGCGGTGCCGATCTACCAGACCACTTCCTACGCCTTCGACGATACGCAGCACGGGGCGGACCTGTTCGATCTCAAGGTGCAGGGCAACATCTACACCCGCATCATGAACCCGACCCAGGACGTGCTGGAGAAGCGCGTGGCGGCGATGGAAGGCGGCATCGGCGCGCTCGCGCTCTCCTCGGGCCAGGCGGCGATCACCTACGCCATCCAGACCATCGCCGAGGCGGGCGACAACATCGTCTCTGCGAGCACGCTCTACGGCGGGACCTACAACCTCTTCGCCCACACTCTACCGCAGTTCGCCATCGAAGCGCGCTTCGCCAGCTACAGCGAACCCGCATCCTTCGAGAAGCTGATCGACGCGAAGACCAAGGCCGTCTACGTCGAGTCGATCGGCAATCCGCTGGGCAACATCACCGATATCGCGAAGATCGCCGACATCGCCCACCGCGCGGGCGTGCCGCTGATCGTCGACAACACCGTGCCCACGCCCTATCTGCTGCGGCCCTTCGAGCACGGCGCCGACATCGTGGTGCATTCGCTCACCAAGTATCTCGGCGGCCACGGCAACTCCATCGGCGGCATCCTCGTCGATTCGGGCAAGTTCCCCTGGGACGAGCACAAGTCGAAGTTCCGCCGCCTGAACGAGCCCGACGTCTCCTACCACGGCGTGGTCTATACCCAGGCGCTGGGGCCCGCGGCCTACATCGGCCGCGCGCGCGTGGTGCCGCTCAGAAACATGGGCGCGGCGATCTCGCCCTTCAACGCCTTTCTCATCCTGCAAGGCATCGAGACCCTGGCGGTGCGCATGGAGCGCATCGTCGAGAACACGCTCGCCGTGGCGCAGCACCTCAAGGCGAGCAAGAAAGTCGCGTGGGTGAACTACGCCGGGCTGCCCGAGCACAAGGACCACGCGCTCGCCAAGAAGTACCTGGGCGGGCGGCCATCGGGGATCCTCACCTTCGGCGTGCACGGCGGGCTCGCAGCGGGGGCGAAGTTTCAGGATGCGCTGAAGCTGTTTACGCGCCTGGTGAACATCGGCGATGCGAAATCGCTCGCCTGCCATCCGGCCTCGACCACGCACCGGCAGCTCTCCGCCGAGGAGATGAAGAAGGCCGGCGTCACCGAGGACACGGTACGGCTGTCGATCGGCATCGAGCACATCGACGATCTGAAGGAAGACCTGGACCAGGCGCTCGCGGCTATCTAAAGGGAAACCCTGCCCGCGAAGCGGGCTTGCTGTGGCTCCTCAGCAAGCCCGCTTCGTGGCAACATGCGCGCGGATAGCGGGTCGAAAGCAGAATCCGCCGCACGGAAGGAAGCAGGAACTCGCGCGCCAAGCAGCGGCATCGATTAGAAATCCAACCCTAACGGAGGAAGCATGCGTATCGCCAACGACGTCACCGCTTTGATCGGCAACACTCCCTTGGTGCGCATCAATCGCCTTACCCGCGGTTGCGCCGCGGAAGTGCTGGCCAAGCTCGAATTCCAGAACCCGGCGCATAGCGTGAAGGACCGCATCGGCCTGTCGATGATCGAAGCGGCGGAGAAGGCGGGGCGCATCAAGCCCGACACCATCATCCTCGAGCCCACCAGCGGCAATACCGGCATCGGGCTCGCCATGGTGTGCGCCGCGCGCGGCTACAAGTGCACGCTGGTGATGCCGGACACCATGAGCAAGGAACGGCGCATGCTGCTGCGCGCCTATGGCGCGGAGCTCGTGCTCACCCCCGGCGCCGAGCGCATGAACGGCGCGATCAACAAAGCGAACGAAATGGCGGCGGCCGATGCGCGCTACTTCATTCCGCAGCAATTCGAGAATCCGGCGAATCCCGAGGTGCATCGCCGCACCACGGCGGAAGAGATCTGGCGCGACACCGACGGCAAGGTCGACTTCCTGGTGTCGGGGATCGGCACCGGCGGCACCATCACCGGCGTGGGCGAAGTGATCAAGGCGCGCAAGCCCTCGTTCCGCGCCATCGCGGTCGAGCCCGAGGCTTCGCCCGTGCTCTCCGGCGGGCAGCCCGGGCCGCACCCGATCCAGGGCATAGGCGCGGGCTTCGTCCCCAAAGTCCTCAACACCTCGGTGTACGACGAGATCGTGCGCGTGAAGAACGAGGACGCGATGGAGACGGCGCGGCGCATGGCGCGCGAAGAAGGCTTGCTGGTCGGCATTTCTTCCGGCGCGGCGGTGTGGGCCGCGCTCGAAGTGGCGAATCGCGAGCAGAATCGAGGCAAGCAGATCGTGGTGATCATCCCGTCCTTCGGCGAGCGCTACCTGTCGACGCCGCTTTTCGCCAGCTTGGCCGACTGATCCCTCCTTGCTACGCCGCGCGCCAGCGCAGCGGCAAGCCCTGCGCTATCATCGCCGCTTTTCGTCTCCGAGCGGCGGTGCCGTCGTGGCGGCAACAAGAAACTGGCTAAAGTGCGAACGGCTCGCGGCGATTTTCTTCGCCGCGGCGATCGCCTGTGCGGCGCTACCCGCGCGCGCCGTGCTTCCGGACGAAATCCAGGTCTACCTCGACGACATCAACCGTCCCGGGCAGTTCGGCTTGGAGCTGCACGTCAACACCACGCCAAAAGGGCGCAGCACGCCGGACTTTCCGGGCGAAGTCACGCCCTATCACGGGCTGCGCGTCACGCCGGAGTTCTCCTATGGGCTCACCCGGGATCTGGAGGCGGGGCTGTACCTGCCGTATGACCGCGATGCCGCAGGGACGACGCATTTCGGCGGCCCGAAGCTGCGCTTGAAGTGGCTGCCGCTGCGCCAGGAAGAGGGTGCGAGTGGCATGTTCCTCGGCGCGAATCTGGAATACGCGCAGATCCGGCCGCAGTTGGAGCAATCCACCTACGCGCTCGAGCTGCGCCCGATCATCGGCTATCGCACAGGTGGCTGGCTGATCGCGACCAACCCGGTGCTCGAGTGGCCGCTCGCCGGACCCGAGCACGACGGCAAACCCGAGTTCGCGCCCTCGTTCAAGCTTGCACGCGACGTCGCGCAGGGGATCGCCCTCGGCGTCGAGTATTACGCCGATCGGGGAAAGTTCGGCCGCACGCTGCCGCACGCGGAGCAATCGAACACGCTGTATTTCGCGCTCGATTTCGACCGTAATCCCTGGGTGTTCAATCTGGGCGTGGGACGTGGTCTGACCGAAGCGACCGACCGCTGGACAGTCAAGGCGATCTTCGAGATCCCTTTCGAGTAGCGCTGCGCAGCGAAGGGCGCCTCGTGCTTCGCTTGCGCGCGCGACGCCCATTGCGGCGTCGTGGTTTTGCGACAAGCCAAATCGCGGTTTCGATGCAAAAAAACATGCCATGCCCAATCGTTGTCGCTGCCGCGCGACGCCTCGTCTGAAGTCGAAATCGATCCAACCAGTCTAAGCCCCTGAATCCACGGTAAGCCAATCGATGGCATGGCTATTGCGTTTGCATGGTCGTTTCCAAAGAGAGGAGCGACAAAATGAAACCATGGCAAGGCTTGTTTACGCCGAGCACTGCGCGGCACTTCGCTGGTGCCAGGCGGGCGACCGGCGCTGCGTTACACCGGGCGCAGTCGGCGTCGACGCGGCGGCGATTCACGCTAGTCACAAAATCGTTGGTGGCCGTCGTGCTGGCGACCGCGAGCACCTCGGCGGCGCTGGCTCACGGCTACCCGGAACACCCGGTGACGATGCTCGTGCCCTCCGCAACGAGCACGCCGACGGACAAGCTGGCGCGCGTCGTCGCGCGCCAGATGGGCAAGATTCTGGGCACAAAGGTGCAGGTGAAAAACCTGGGCGCGACCGATGTCGGCGCACGCTCGGTCGCGCACGCCGCTCCCGACGGCTACACGATCGCCGTCGCCCGCAGGAACACCCGCGCCGTTGACGGCAAGCTCTACCAACTGCCCTACGGTGCGAACGCGGGAGTCGAGGCGCTCGGCGTGATCGCAGACGATCCGCAGCTCATCGTCACCAATACCGCCGTGCCGGCGCGCGACCTCGGAGAACTCATCGCCTGGGTGAGGCAGAACCAGAGCACGATTTCCATGGCCGTCACCGGCAATGGATCATCCGCGCACATGGGCGCGATCTTCTTCGTCAACCGCATCGGAACCCCACTGCACCTGGTTCCCTATCGGGACGACCGCTCTGCGACTCGCGCCCTGGCTGCCGGTCAAATGGACCTGATGCTGATCCAGGCCTCGAGTGCTCTGACCGGACTGCGCGCAGGAACGATCAAAGCATATGCGGTGACGGCGAGGTCGCGCCTGGCAAGCGCTCCGGATATTCCGACTGTGGATGAAGCCGGCCTGCCGGGGTTCTACGCCGCGACCTCCCAGGTGATCTGGGCCCCGCGCGCGACGGCTGCGGACGTCGTCGCGAAACTGCGGGCCAGCGTCGTGCAGGCTCTGCTCGATCCGGACGTGCGCCGGCAGATGAGCGATCTCGGCCAGGAAGCGCCGGCAATCGCCGCGCTAGATAATACGGACGACGCGCAAGCGACTGGCGACGCCGCGACAGTCCGCGACAACTCGCTGCCGCGGGCGATTGCGTCAAACTAGCGGTGTGTGGCCCAAGGGCGAGCGAGCGTTCGCCCTGGGAAGTGCACTGCGCGCGCTATAGCCCCTGGAGATAGGTCGCCACTGCGTCGGCCTCCTGATCGGTGAGCCCCTTCACCACGGCTTGCATCATGACCGCGTTATTCGGCCGGTCGTCGCTGTGGAACACGCGGATCTGCTTCACCAAGTAGTCGTGGTGCTGCCCCGCCAGACGCGGGAATATCTGGTTGCCCTGCGCGTCCTTGCCGTGGCACTGCGCGCAAGGGGGAACCTGTTCGCCGTCGATGCCGTTCTCGAAGATCTGCCTTCCCTTCGCCGCCAATTGCGGATCTCCGGCCGTGCCGTGGGTCGGTTTTTGCGCGGCGAAATAGGCCGCAAGCTTTTCCATCATGGCATTGTCCAGCATGCGCGTGAGGCCCCACATATAGGCGTGGGCGTCGGCTTCCTTGCGCGTGCGATCGTGAAAGGCCTTGAGTTGGGCGAGCAAATACTCCTTGTGCTGGCCGGCAAGCTTCGGAAAGATCGGCGAGGTGGCGTTGCCGTCGACACCGTGGCAGTTGGAACAGACGTCGACCACCATCTTCTTCACGTCCTGTTCTTGCGCCTGAGCGCCGGTAAGCATGAGGCCAGTCATGACGGCCGTCAGCACGCGCCCGAACTTCAAGGATGTTCTCATCGTTCGACCTCGATTAGTGCGAATCTCGCCGACATCCGCCTCGATCGGCGGCGTTCAGAACGCGAACCAGGTGTAGAGATAAAGCAGGTTGTTGTCCTTCGGATTGCGCGGCGTCACGCCGTCCGGACCCAACGCGTAGCCCGAACTCATGCCCTGCAGCTTCTTGAACATGGTGTATTGCAGCGCGATGCGGACGTTCTGGAGCGGAAGGTAGTTCAGCTCGAATATGTAGCCGGTGGCGTCGTTCTTGTCGGTGAGATTGCCGCCGGTTCCGGGCGTGCCGCCGTTCGCTGCGCAGGTGATGCCCGCATTGGCGAATTGCAGGCAGTCGGCGGAGGTGGTGGAAGAGAAATACGAAATGTTGGCGCCGTACTTGCGCTGATAGTAGTAAGTGGCCTTCGCCTTGAAAGTGTTCAGATAGCTGGTCGAGTTGTCCCGATCGACGCCCAGATGGGTGGTGGCGTCCCAATCCTGCTTCTCGCGTATCCAGTTGAGCTGCGTGCTGACGGCATGGGGATCGCTGATGTGCTGATACTGGATGTCGAAGCCGATGTCGCGGAAGCGGTCGGTAGGCGAGCTCGGATCGGTATTGACGGTGTTCACGCGGCTGATCATGCCGTAGGTACCGATCGCCAGGTTGTTCAATCCCCAGTCGTGCGTGTAGGCGAAGCGCCAATACGGGTTGTAGCCTTTCAGCGAAACGTCGGCGGTCCGGTCGGTGCCGGCGCGAAACGTCGAGAACAGCTGGTCCGCGGTGCGGTAGGCCGCGAGTTCGCCGTACAACTGGCGATTGACGTAGGTATAGGCGCCCAGGCCGACGACCTGTTGCCCCATCGACTCGAGCTGGGTGGCGACGGGCGGAACATTGATGCCCGCGCCGCTCTGGTTCACGTTCCAGCCCGCGGCGGTCTTCGAGGTCTGGAAGGGGAAGCCGAACGCGGGCGTGGTGTTGAACACGTCCTGCGCGGTGGGGTTGTTGTTGAGGGTGAAGCCGTAGATCACCTCCTTGCCCTTCATGTCGAAGCGGTTGGAGTAGCGCAGATCGGTATTGTCGACGCTGCTGTGGCCGTTGAAGCTGACCTTCCCGTTCGCGTCGGTGTTGGGATTGAGATTGTTGTAGGTCCATTGCCCGAACAGGCCGAGATGGTCGGTGATCTTGCCACCGTAGAAAATGCTGCCGCTCTCCAGTGCGAGCTGCCCGTCCTTGGGATACTGGCCGGCGTCGTTGCCCGCGCCCACGCCCTTGTCGGCGATTTTCGACACGGAGGCGATGCCCATCATCGCGAACGGCAACTTGGTGCGCTCGCCGATGGTATAGCCCGTCAGTTTGAACATGCGGCCGTAATTGGTGAGCTCGGGAAAGCTCACGTGGCAGGCGACGCATTCCTGCCCGGTCTGCCGCGCAAACAGCGGCAGCGCCTCGGCGCTTTCGCTGAGTAGCGTGGCGGCGACTGAAAGCAGCAGGGCGGAGGCAAAGCGCTTCGCGCCCGAGACACCGCGTTGTGGATTGCGCACGCTCATGACGCTCCCCCATCCTTTTTTTTTGAAGTGCCGCGGAAATTATAAGGAGACGATGCGCGCTAGGCAGTAGGGCTAACCCTTAGTCTCGGGGGTGGCGATTCGCGCTTCGGCGCCCGAAATCGGCGCGCGATGGCGTGGGGGGAGCCGAAGGCAAGCGCTCAGCGCTTGCGCGGCGGCCTGTGGTGGTGCAGTTTGTGCGCCTCGCGCTCGATCGGGTCGCGCAGGCGCAGCAACTTCGCCTGGCGCTTGCTGACCAGCGGGTAGTGGCGCGCGGCGTCGAGCGCCCAGCCCACGTCCCAGCAGTTCTTCTTCTGCGTCACCCAGGTCTCGGGGTCGAGCCGGCGCATGTCGAACGCCGCCGAATAGCTGCGCAGCGTCTTCTGGTGGCGCTTGTTGCAGTACTCGTGAAAGTAGGACATGGCGAGCTCGCGCAGGCTGCGATAGACGGGATCGCGCCAGCGCAGAACCGGATGATTGGTCTTGGAGATCGCGCCCCAGCAGCCGTTGCGGCGGAATAGGGTGACGATGTGATCGTAGTCGCGGCTCGCCTTGAGGTCCATCAACAGCGGCGGCTCGCCGTGCACCCACAGCGCCGCGGCGGCGATCATCGCGCCCTCGATGCACAGGGCGCGGCGCTGGGCGAGCGCCTCGCGCACCGACAGGCAGGTCTGGCCGCCGACCTCGAAGTTCTGCGGGATGGTGTTCAAGTAGGCCTGGATCTTCTCCGGCGTAGACAGCCGGCGCAGGACGGCGAATTCAGCCTTGGTGAGCCCGAGGTCTTCGCGGTTTGCGTAGCGTTTCTTCTTGTTCATCTTGCCCACCGCTTGCGGTTTGAGCGCGCCGGCGCGCGCTATCTGCGCTTGGCTTCTCCCGGTCGCCGTGCCGGGCGCTTACGTGCGCTCGCGCCTGCTGCAGCAGCACGCGGCTTTGCCTGCTTCTCGGACGCCTTCTGCTCGGCGGCCTGCTTCTTCGCATTTGCGCGCAGCGCCGCCGCATAGGCGGTGCGCGCCCAGGGCAGCATGCGCTCCGGCGCTTCCATCGCCTCGTCCGGCGCGCGATAGAAATTCAAGCTCGCGCGCTTGCCCTTGCGCAGGTAGCCGAACAGTTCGCAGCCGGCCTGTTCGTATTCGCTGCGATTCATTTCGTCCGCCTTGAGGTAGAGCATGTCGTCGGAGACGATGGCGAACATCAGTCCGTCCAGATAGATGCCGTGCCCGCCGAACATGCGCCGGGCTCCGACCGTGCCGAACGGTCCGAGCAATTCCATCACATAGTCGACGAAGTCTGTGGACATTTCCGGAAACGGGGGTTTGCCCTACACGGGTACGACTGATTGTAGAGGGTGGCGTTCCCCCAGCCAAGCGCGCGAGTGGCGGTCGCCAAGCGCAGCGAAACCCTTTATACCACCAGGGTCATGCGTCTGGCGGCGCGCGCCGGCATCCGCGCTTCAAGATATTGAATTGACGGAGTGTTTTACTTCAGGCCGCGCGTCGCCGCTTAGCCTGCGGCGCGGCTTGCAGCGGCGAGCCGCCGGCGAAACAGGGGTTCGGGACGGTCGACCGCGGTCTGATAGGCTTCGCTGAAGTCGTCGAGCGCGGCAAGCGCCACGTCGAGCTTTTGGTCGGCGCGCAGTGCGAAGGCATCGAAGCCGCAGCGGGACAGATAGAAAATCTGGTCGCGCAAGATGTCGCCCACCGCGCGCAGCTCGCCGCGGTAGCCGTAGCGCTCGCGCAGCAGGCGCGCGAGCGAATAGCCGCGGCCGTCGGCGAATTGCGGGAAATGCACCGCGACGACGTCGAAGTGCGCGAACTCCCCCGCGATCGCAGCCGGGTCTTCGTGACCGGCGAGCCACACGCCCAGCCGCCCGCCGCGCGCGATCAGCTCGTCACGGCGCGCCTGCCACACGGCGAGCGGCACGATCAGCTCCCCTTGCGGCAGCGCCGGCAGCCCGCCCGCGGCGTCCGCCGTCAACCAGCGCGTGCCGTCTTCAAGCAGCTGCCAGTTGTCGGCGACGAGCTTGCGATTCCAGATGACTCTTTTCATAAACGTATTCCTTGAATGGCTCGATGCCGATGCGGCGCACGGTGTCGATGAAACGCTCCTCCTCGCCCTCGCGCCGCTCGAGATAGACTTCGATCAGGCGTTCGACGACGTCGGGCACATCGTGCTGCGCGAACGAGGGCCCGATCACTTTGCCGAGCGAGGCGTCGACGCCTTGCGCGCCGCCGATCGATACCTGGTAGAACTCCTCGCCCTGCTTGTCCACGCCGAGGATACCGATGTGCCCGACGTGGTGGTGGCCGCAGGAATTCATGCAGCCGGAAATGTTGAGGTCGAGTTCGCCGATGTCGTGCAGATAGTCCAGGTCGTCAAAGCGCCGCTGGATCGCCTCGGCCACGGGAATCGATTTGGCGTTGGCGAGCGAGCAGAAGTCGCCGCCGGGGCAGGAGATGATATTGGTCAGCAGCCCGATGTTGGGCGTAGCGAGCCCGAGCGGTTTCAGCTCCTGCCACAGCGCGTACAAATCGGACGCGCGCACGTCGGAAAAAATCAGGTTTTGCTCGTGCGAGACGCGCAGCTCGCCAAAGCTGTAGCGATCGGCGAGCCCGGCGATGGCGTCCATCTGCTCCGCGCTTACGTCGCCTGGCGCGACGCCGGTGCGCTTGAGCGAGAGCGTGACCGCGGCGTACCCCGGCACCTTGTGCGCATGCACGTTGCGCTTGTGCCAGTTGGCGAAGCCGCGCTCGGTTGCGAGCCGGGCGTCCATCCGCAGGTCGCTGGGCGAAAGCTCGGCGTATTCCGGTCGCGTGAAGCGGCCCTCGATGCGGCGCAGCTCTTCCTCGATCAAGGTCGACGGCCCGTCGGCGAGATGCGACCATTCTTCCTCGACCTTCTGCGCGAATCCTTCCGGCGTCAGGTCTTTCACCAGGATCTTGATGCGCGCGCGGAACTTGTTGTCGCGCCGGCCATAGCGGTTGTAGACGCGCAGTATCGCTTCGAGATAAGTGAGCAGATGGCGCCACGGGAGAAACTCGCGGATCGCATGCCCGACGATAGGCGTGCGCCCGAGGCCGCCGCCGACGATGACGCGAAAGCCGATTTCGCCCGCGGCGTTCTTGAGCGCATGCAGCCCGACGTCGTGCACCCAGGTCGCGGCGCGGTCCTCGGCGCTTCCCGACACCGCGATTTTGAACTTGCGCGGCAGATAGGCGAATTCCGGGTGGAAGGTCGACCACTGGCGGATGAGTTCGCACCAGACGAAGGAATCGACGATTTCGTCGGCTGCGACGCCGGCGAAATGGTCGGTGGTGGTGTTGCGGATGCAGTTGCCCGAGGTCTGGATGGCGTGCATCTGCACTTGGGCAAGCTCCGCGAGGATGTCGGGCACTTCCTCGAGCTTGGGCCAGTTGAACTGGATGTTTTGCCGCGTGGAGAAGTGGCCGTAACCCTTGTCGTAAGTGCGTGCGATGTGGGCGAGCTTCCGCAGCTGGCGCGTAGCGAGCAGTCCATAAGGTATTGCCACGCGCAGCATTGGCGCGTAGCGCTGGATGTACAGGCCATTTTGCAAGCGCAGCGGGCGGAACTCGTCCTCGGACAATTCGCCCGCGAGGTGGCGCCGCGTCTGGTCGCGGAACTGGCGCACGCGCTCGTCCACAATGCGCTGGTCGATTTCGTCGTAGATATACATGGTGGCGCTCGCGCCGTCCGGTTCTCCGGCCGGCGCCCGATTTGCCAATGGGAGTGCTAGCGTAATAAACTGTGGTTATAATAAGAACGAATAAATAGACATATTCATATAACCGAATGATATTTGCCCTTGCCAACGCGGGGGGAAGATCGATTACTGCGAAACGATGAATTTCCAGCAATTGCGCTACGTGCGCGAAACCGTGCGCCGCGGGCTGAACCTCACCGAGGCGGCCAACGCCCTGCACACCTCGCAACCCGGGGTGTCGAAGCAGATCCGCGAGCTGGAGAGCGAGCTCGGCTTCGACATCTTCGTGCGCCACGGCAAGCGCATCACCGCGCTCACCGAGCCGGGCAGGGCGGTGCTCGCGATGATCGAGCGCGTGCTGCAGGAGACCGAGAACCTGAAGCGCGCGGCACAGGATTTCAGCGATCGCGACGCCGGTGCGCTCACCGTCGCCACCACCCATACCCAGGCGCGCTACTCGCTGCCGCGTGTGGTGAGCGAGTTCAAGCGCCGCTATCCTAAAGTGCATTTGTCGCTGCTGCAGGGCAATCCGCCGCAGGTCGCTGAAATGGCGCTCGCAGGCACAGCCGACATCGCCATCGCCACCGAGGCGCTGGACAACCACCCGGGGCTTCTCGCCCTGCCCGGCTATAGCTGGAGCCATGTGGTGGTGGTGCCGCCCAAGCACCCGCTGCTCAAGCAAGGGACACTGACGCTGGAAGCGCTCGCACGCTATCCGCTGGTGACCTACGATGCGGCCTTCGCCGGCCGCTCGCACATCGACGCCGCGTTCGCGGCGCGCGGCATCGCCACCGACATCGTGCTCTCCGCCATCGACTCCGACGTGATCAAGACTTACGTGGAACTCGGCCTGGGCGTGGGCATCATCGCGGGGATGGCATTCGATGCGCGCCGCGACTCGCACCTGCGCGCGATCGACTGCTCGCAGCTGTTCGGCTCTAACACCACGCGCGTGGCGGTGAAGCGCGGCGGCTTGCTGCGCGGCTATGCCTACGAATTCATCGAAATGTTCGCGCCGGCCCTGAACCGCAAGCTGATCGAGCGCGCGCTCGCCGCGGAGGGCGAGTTGTACGAGCTGTAATCGCCGTCCGCTCCCGCAAGGTATCCCGTTTCATGTCGCGTAGCTTAGTCGGTGAATTGGTACGCTTGGGCTGGCCCGTGCTCGTGGCGCAGCTCGCGGTCACCGCCAACAACGTCATCGACACGGTGATGGCCGGACGCTACGGCACGCTCGACCTCGCCGCCGTGGGCGTCGGCTCCTCGATCTACTTTTCGGTATTTGTCGGCTTGATGGGCGTGCTGCTCGCGCTGACGCCGATCGCCGCGCATCATTACGGCGCCGGCCGCCACGCCGAGATCGGCGAGGAGCTGCGCCAGAGCGCCTGGTTGGCGCTCGCGCTTGCGGCGGTTTCCCTGCTGCTTTTCGCTTATCCCGAGCCCTTCCTCGCCGTGGCGAAACTCGACCCGGCGGTGGAAATCAAGGTGCGCGCCTATTTGCACGCGCTCGCCTGGGCGGTGCCCGCGTCGCTATTGTTCCGCGTCTTTTACGGCTTCTCTACTGCCATCTCGCGGCCGCGGACGGTGATGATGCTGACGCTCGTCGGCCTCACGCTCAAGCTCCCCTTCAACTGGATATTCATGTACGGCCATTTCGGTGCGCCCGAGCTGGGCAGCACGGGTTGCGCGGTCGCCACCGCCTTGAGCGCGAACATCGTCTGCATCCTCGCTTGGGCCTGGTGCCGGCTGGACCCGGTCTATGCGCCGTACAAAGTATTTGCGCGTTGGTCCTGGCCGAACGCGAAAGCCCTCGGCCACATCCTGTCCCTGGGGTTGCCGATCGGCGTCACCTTTTTGATCGACGTCACCGGCTTCACTTTCATGGCGCTGTTCATCGCGCGGCTGGGGGCCTTGTATTCCGCCGCGCACCAGATCGCCGCCAATCTCGCCGCGCTCATGTTCATGCTGCCGCTCGCGCTCGGGAACGCGGCGAGCGTGGTAGTGGGACAGTCGCTGGGCGCGCAGCGCTATGGGCGTGCACGCGCCGCGGGTTTGACCGGGCTCGCCCTCGCGCTGGCCTGCGCCGCCGTCGTTGCGACCGGGCTGTTCGTCTTTGCGAGCGGCGTCGCCGGACTGTACACGGCCGACGCGAACCTGCGCCGCGTCGCCGCCGGGCTGATCGCGCTGGTCGCCATCTACCACCTGTTTGATGCAGTGCAGGCGGTGGCGGTGAACGTGCTGCGCGGCTACAAGCGCGCGGTGGTACCGATGCTGATTTACGCGGTGTCGCTGTGGGGCGTGGGCCTGGGCGGCGGCTATATGCTCGGGCTGGCCGGCGTCGACCTCTCCTGGCTCAGCGTGCACACGGCGATGTTCGATTGGACCGGAACGAGCGCGCCCTTGGGCGCGCGCGGCTTCTGGATCGCAGGAATCGCGAGCCTCGCGCTCGCCGGCAGCCTGGTCACGGCCTACTTCCTGCGCGTCAGCCGCGCCGCGGCTGACGCGCGTACCACCTAAGCCAGGCTATTGCCCGGCAGGAAATTCTCCCAGGTACTTGAACTTCTGCGCGCGCTTGCCGTTGTCGACTTCCGAGGTGTAGAGGTTGCCCTGCGAATCGATGGCGACGTTGTGTACCCAGTGGAACTGCCCGGCATTGCGGCCGGAACGGCCGAAAGTGGAGACGAGCTTGCCGTTCGCGCGCAGCACCGACCACACTTGGTTGTTCGTGCCGTCGACGATGTGCAGGTATTTCTGCGCCGGGTCCTGCGACAGCACCAGGTCCCACACCGAACCGGCGCCGAGGGTATGCGTGCCGATGAAGATTTCGCTGACGAAACTGCCGTCTTTCTTGAACACCTGGACCCGGTCGTTGCTGCGGTCGCAGACGTAGAGCAGGCCGTCGCGCGACTGGCGCACGCAATGCGGATTGCCGAACTGGGCCGCGGGCGGCTGCCCCGGCTTGTAAGCGGGCTGCGGCGCGTCGTCCGGCCGCTTGCCGTAGGCGCCCCAGTGGCGCTTGTATTTTCCGCTATCTGCATCGAACACGATCACGCGGTGGTTCTTGTAGCCATCGCCGACGAAGACTTCGTTGCTCGCTGCGTCGACTTCCATGTGCGCCGGCCGGCCGAGGAGCTGCGTGTCGTTGCTGCCGTTGGTCTGGCCCGCCTTGCCGATCTGCAGCAGGAACTTTCCCTCGCGCGTGAACTTGAGGACCTGGTGATCCTTGTTGTCGTTGCCGGCGATCCAGACATTGCCTTTGGCGTCGACGTGAATGCCGTGCTCGTTCAGCGGCCAGTCGTAGCCTTGGCCCGCGCCGCCCCAGCTCGCGAGCAGATTGCCCTCCGCATCGAACACCAGCACCGGCGGCGCCGGCACGCAGCAGCTCGCCCGCGGCGGATTGAGCGTCGCTGCGCGCTCGTCTTCGGTGAGCGTGCGCGGCCGCTGCAGCACCCAGATGTGGTCCTCTTTGTCGACGGCGATGCCGGCGACCTGGCCGAGGATCCAATTGTTCGGTAGCGCCTTGGGCCAGGAGGCCTCGACGGCGTACTTGGGCACCACGGCTTCGCCGGACGGCGACACCGGGCCGGTGCTGCAGCCGGCGAGCAATGCGAGCAGCGCGATCAGGTAACGCATGGTGTTCTCCTCTTGCAGTGAAAGGCCCGCTACAAAATGAGGGGATACCTCCCCTCATACTCCCCTAAGTTGGCCCGTTGCAAAATTCATTTTGCAACGGGTTCTAAGACGACTCTGTTTCTTATGCGCGTATTTCGCACGCGTCGGACGCAAGTCTAGCCTGAACCGTGCCGCGGCGCGGAGAAGGCGCGCATTCCTCCGGCTGGTGCACAAAGCCTCCGCCAATACGTAATACAATTGCCGGCGTACGGGCGAGCGCAAATTACGAGAAGAAACCGCATCGATGTCCGTTGAACCCGAATCCCACGCCGGACAATTGCGCGAGCAGTTGGACCGGCTGCTGCGCCAAGCACGCGACAACGAGCGGCTGATGCGGCGCCTGCAGCTGTTCGAGCTCAAGCTGATCGAAGCCGGAAATCTGCCCGAACTCGCTCAAGCGCTGCTCACCGACTACCGCCAGGCCTTCGCGCTAGACTCCGTGACCCTGGTGCTGGTCGATTCGGGCTACGAGCACAGGCGCACGCTCGCCGATGCCGGCATCGCGCCGGAAGGCTTCGCCGGCCTGCAATTCGTCGACGAGCCGCGCGCGCTCGAGCACCGGCTGCAGTTGCGCGGAGCGCCGGCCTTGGGGCGGTTCGAGGCGGCCCGCCACGGCTATTTCTTTCCTGCCCAGTCTCCGGGGAGCGTCGCGCTTCTGCCGCTCATGCGCAGCAACCGGCTGCGCGGCAGCCTGAACCTCGGCAGCGCGGACGAGCGCCGCTTCGCGCCGGGGATGGCGACCGATTTCATGGAGCGGCTCGCCGCCATCGTCGCCATCTGCCTGGAGAACGTGGCGAACCAGGAGCGGCTGCGCCAGCTGGGGATGGTCGATCCGCTGACCGGCGCGTACAACCGGCGCTATTTCGACCAGCGGCTGTACGAGGAAGTGACGCGCGCGTTGCGCAGCGGTCAGCCGCTATGTTGCATGATGCTCGACGTCGATCACTTCAAGCGCATCAACGACGTCTACGGCCATGGGGCGGGCGATGCGGTGTTGCGCGAGCTGACGGCGCAGATCAAGGAGCAACTGCGCACCAGCGACGTCATGGCGCGCTACGGCGGCGAGGAGTTCGCCGTGCTGCTCGCGCAGACGGAAATCGGCGGCGCGCTCGCAATCGCCGAGCGCATCCGCCAGGCCGTCGTTGCCGCACCCTTCGCGCTCGAGGGCGGTGCGGAGCTGAAGGTGACGCTGTCGCTCGGCGTTGCGGCGCTCGCAACGGGCGGCGAGCCCGGCGCATCCATCGCCGCGCTCGTCGCAGCGGCCGATGCCGCCATGTACCGCGCCAAGAAAGGCGGCCGCAACCGGGTGTGTGCGAGCGGGCCCGACCAAGCGCAGACCAACTAAGAGTCTGTAACAAAACGAGGGGATACTTCCCCTCGTGCTCCCCTAAATCAGCCCGTAACAAAGGACTTTTGTTACGGGTTCTAAGTCGCTAAAGCCAGCCGCGGATCGGATAGCCGCCGAGCAGCGGGCGCTGCAGGGCGAGGCGCAGCATCTGCCTGCCCCATTCGAATTCCTTGTAAAGCACGACGAAGCGCCAGAGGTCGCGCAGCACTTTGCCGCGGTCGCTCCAGGGAAGCGCCATCAGGGCGGCGGGAAAGTCGGCTTCGTGCGGACGGCCGAAGGCGATCCTGAGCGGGTTCCACTGGTCGGTGGTGCGGCGCACCTCGGAGCCGATCATGCGCCGGTACATCTCCTGCACCGGCTGGTTCCTCGCGCGCGCCTCGACCACGGCCTCGCCGCAGATCGCGCCCGAGTGCAGGGCGCAGCTCATGCCCTCTCCGATCATGTTGAGGAAGCCGGCGGCCTGGCCGGTGATCAGCACGTTGCCCTTGCCGAAGACGTAGCGGTTGATGAGCGACGGCCCGAAATTCTCGCCGCAGCCCTCGTCCTCCGTGTGCGGTTCCAGGCGCACGCCGTGTTTTTCCCCGAGATAGGCGACGACATTGCGGTGCCTTTCCGCGAAATTGTCGCCGCGCTTGAAGCCGACGCCGACGATCTGCCGGCCGTCGCGGGCGTGGCTCCAAGTGTAATGCCCGAGGCCGGGATGGAACCAGAAATGGAAATACTGCGGATCGAGCGGACAGTCGATGATGTCGTGGAACTTCTGCCCGACGAAGAACCAGGGGATCTGCTGCGGGTAATCGGGATAAATGGAGCGGATGACCAGCGAACTCGGCCCGTCGGCGCCGATCACCTGGCGCGCGCGGTAGCTCACCGGCTCGCCTTGACGGCGGGCCTGGACGAGGACGTCCTCGCCGCGGTCTTCCAGGCCGACGAACGAAGTTCGGTCGTGGATTTCGGCGCCGCTCGACTTGATCGCCCAATAGTCCGAATACTTGCGGTGCAGATGGGGCGTCGAGCCGCCGAAGAAATCCATCGACATCGACACCATGCTGGGGAAGTGGAAGGTCACGCCGCGACAGGAGGTCGGCTCGTGCAGCGCCTCGCGCGGTAGCGGCCCGAAGTTTTCCAGCAGAAAGCGGTGGCCGCGCGGCGACAGGATGCCGCTGCAGATTTTGTGCCGCGGCAGCTCCTTGCGCTCCAGGACCACCGTCTCGAAGCCGGCGTCGACCAGGCGCTTCGCCGCGGCGGCGGCGGCAAGGCTCGCGCCGACGATGACGACGTCGACGTTGCGCGGTTTCGGGAATGCTTCGCTCATAGCGATTTATCTTGCGCCAAATCGGCCAAATGCACCACAGGCAGACTGGTGGCGCGCCGGTAGATTTCGAGTTCTGCCGCGCATTCGACCACGATGCGCGCGGGGCTGCGGCCCTGGAGTATCCAGCACACCTGACCGCCGCTTTCGGCTTCGCCTTTCAGCCGGCGCGGCAGGCTCAACGCCGAGGCGGGGATGGCGATGCGTTGCAAATCGAGGTTGAAGCTGCAACCGCATTCTGCGCGCAGCGCGTCGTAGTGCTTCACCAGCCGCTCGAAATCCGCATGGTAGGCGCGCGGCTCGATGGCGTAGAGATCGCTCACGCGCAAGGCGGAGCGCACGCAGGCGAGCCCGCTCAAGCGTTCGCCGAGACCGACGATATCTGCGCGCGGCAGCCAGCGGCGCAGTTGGTAGGTGAGCAGACCGTCGGCGACGACCAAGCGCTTCGCGCCGCGCAGCGGCCGCAGGAACTGCGTCAGCCGTTCTTGGCTAAGCGCCTGTCCGGTTTCGAGCGCCAGCGCGATGTCGCTGCCGTCGTCTTCCGCGACCACGGCCCCATTTCCCAACCGCGCGCAGGCGTGGGCCAAAGTCGCGGGCAGGGCGCGCAGCAAAGCGCCGGCGAGGAGTAATGACTCGGCCCCTTGTCCTGCGCCGCGAGCATGGATTTGCGAAGCGCGTCGCCCGAATTCGCTCACTGCTTCGCGCGCGGTTCGACGTCGCAGATCGATGCTCATGGCGACGAGATCGATCTGCTCAGGACAGGCCGGCGCGCAGGCACCGCACAGGGTGCAACTCGCGATCGACTCCGCCAACTCGTCGACGGCCGCGCCCTGCTGCAGCGCCTTGGCGCGGGCAAGCGGCGTCAAGGCGATGTCGCGCGTTTCGCGCCACACCGGGCAAACGAGCAGGCAGATGCCGCAGCCGCTGCAGCGAGCGTAGTCGGCGCGAGTTTGCAGAGCGAGGTTCAAAAGATCACGTGCCGGTTGAGGATCATGGCGGGGTCCGCTTCGCGCTTGGCCGCGAGATGCCGATCGACCAGGGCATCGCCGAACACGCGCCGGATGTAGCCCTTCATCATGCCGCCGAAGCGATAGTAGCTCGCGCCGATTTCGACGCCGATGTCGTAGATCTCGTTCTTGAACGACTGCAGATAATCGCGGCTGTAGACGCGATCGCCCAGCATCGGTTCGAACTCGCAGCCGTAGGCCCAGCCTGCGGCATCAGGCGGAATGCAGGACATTTCGTAATGCGGCCGATGATCGGCGCGCAGCTTAATGCCGACGAGATATAAGGTGTAGCGCGGGAAATACTTGCGGCAGACGGCGTTGCCGCGCTCGACCGCCGTCACGAATTTCTCGGCGCTGGTGGCAAGGTCGGGGATCACCATCTGCCGGCTGCCCCAGAATTTCCACACCGCGCGCGAGAACACCACGCTGCGATCGAGCATGCAACCGTCGCGCATGAATTCCGCGCGCTGCAGCTCGGGAAAGAGCTCGCGCTTGCGCCGGTACAGGTACCAGGCTTCGGGGAGCCGCCATGGGCGCAGCAGGTAGTGGCCGAGCATGCGCAAGGCGAAGCCGCGTTCGCCGTGGCCGCGCAGCCGCGGCCGCCAAATCGCCATGAATTGCGCTTCGCGCTCGGGCGAATCGAAAGCGACGAGCACGTTCACTGCGCGATCCATGATGGTGAGGATGCCGGAGTAGTCGCTGGCGTCGTTTTTGTCGATGATCTGCAGGTCTTCGATTGCGGTGGAGAGCGACGCATAGTAGAAGTAATGCATTCGCAGGGGCGTGTAAGGGCGGATGCGCAGCGTCGCTTCGGTAATCACCCCGAACTGGCCGTAGCCGAGGATGACGCGCCGGAAGAGTTCCGCATTTTGTTCGTCCGAGCATTCGACGATATCTCCGGTGGGGGTGACCACCTGGAGCGCGAGCGCCTGATCGGCCGAGCAGCCCAGCCGCGCCGAGTTGACGTCGATTCCGCCCACCCCCAGCGTGCCGCCCACTGAGGAAGTGAGGTTGAGCGGGGCCGATAGGTAGTCCAGCCCCTCGCGGCGCAGCTCCTCGGCCAGGCTGTGCCAGAAAATGCCGCCCTGGACGCGCACCGTCAGCGCTTCGCGATCGACGTGGAGCATCCGGCTCATGCCCGTTATGTCCAGCAGCACGCCACCGAAGGCCACCGATTCGCCCTCGGTGGTGAGCCCGCCGCCTGAAACCGTCACCGGCACGCGGTGGCGCTGCGCGGTGGAAAGCAGCAGCGCAATTTGCTCGGCGTTGCGCGCGAGGACGACGCCGTGGGCGAGCCCGTAGGCGGTGCCGCCGGCATCGGTGACGAAGGGCGCTCGCGCCGCCGCGGTTTCGCGCAATTCGATGCCGTGCGCTCGGACTGCCGCTGCAAAGGCTTCCCAGCTCTCGCCGTTCCAGCGGGAGGGATTGGTTTGCTGGCGCTTGATCCCCTGCAGCGCGTCGGGCGCGACATGGCAGGGGCCGACCGTGCCGGGCGCGATGGGGCGAATATCCAAGCTCGCTCCGCTAAGGAAGGTTTGAACAAGGGGGCGATGCCCCCTTGTCCCCCGAGGGGACTTCCTTCGGGGCGTAAATCCCCCACATCGGATGGAACCGCATCAATGCCATGGTGCTAAGCATGAGTTGTTCAGGGGTTCCCCAGGTGGGTGTCGCGCGGGCTTGAGGCGGGCAGCCGTTCGGAGCTAGAGCCCGAGCCGTTGCGCCGTCGTTTGGATGGCATCCGTTCGGCCTCATAGGCCGAGCCGTTGCCATATCGTTGAGACCAAGCCCGCCTGGTTCATCGTATAGAAGTGTAGACCCGGTGCGCCGGCGGCGAGCAGCCGGTCGCACAGCTCGGTGACCACGTCCAGCCCGAGGCTGCGGATCGAGGCCGTGTCGTCGGCGTAGCTCTGCAGCCGCAGCCGCAGCCAGCGCGGAATCTCCGCCCCGCAGGCATCCGAAAAGCGCGCGAGTTGCGAGAAATTGGCGATGGGCATGATCCCCGGCACGACGGGCAAGTCGATGCCCAGTTCCTCGCAGTCGTCGATGAAGCGGAAGTAGGAATCGGCGTTGAAGAAATACTGGGTGATCGCGCCGTTCGCGCCGGCATCGATCTTTCGCTTGAACGATTTCAGGTCTTCGTGCGCACTGCGCGCCTGGGGATGGAATTCGGGATAGCAGGCGACGTCGATTTGGAAATGATCGCCCGTGGTTTCGCGGATGAACGCCACCAGCTCGTTCGCGTAGCGCAGTTCGCCCACGCTGGCCGAGCCCGAAGGCAGGTCGCCGCGCAGGGCGACGATATGGCGCAGGCCGTGCGACTGGTACAGTCGCAGCGTGGCGGCGATGTCGGCGCGCGAGGCGCCGATGCAGGAAATATGCGGCGCCGCCATGCCGCCGTCGCGGTGGATCTCCAGTACCGCTTCGAGCGTGCGGTCGCGCGTCGAGCCGCCCGCGCCGTAGGTGACCGAGAAGAACCTCGGCTTCAACTGGATCAGCTGCTTCCAGGTGGCGCGCAGCTTCTCCATTCCCTCCTGCGTTTTCGGCGGGAAGAATTCGAAACTGTACGCCGGGCGAAACTTCTTTTGCGATTCCATGGGTGCGAGGAGCGGGAAGCAGGACGGGCTGCCTGCTCCCCGCGAGCTTCCGCTCTAGTAGCGGTACGAGTCCGACTTGTAAGGGCCCGCCTTGGGCACGCCGATGTAGGCCGCCTGCTCCTCGGTGAGTGCGGTGAGTTGCGCATTCAATTTCTTCAGCTGCAACCGCGCGACCTTTTCGTCCAAATGCTTAGGCAGGACATATACGCCGACCGGGTACTTGTTCGATTTCTTCTCCGACTCGGTCCAAATCTCGATCTGCGCCATGGTCTGGTTGGCGAAGGACGAGGACATGACGTAGGAGGGATGCCCCATGGCGCAGCCCAGGTTCACCAGCCGCCCGCCCGCCAGGAGAATGATGCGCTTGCCGTCTGCGAAAATGACGTGATCGACCTGCGGCTTGATGTTCTCCCACTTGTACTGATGCAGGCTGGCGACGTCGATCTCGGAGTCGAAGTGGCCGATGTTGCACACGATCGCCTGGTCCTTCATCGCTTTCATGTGCGCGTGCGTGATCACGTTGACGTTGCCGGTGGCGGTGACGTAGATGTCGGCCTTGTCGCAGGCATAGTCCATTGTCACCACGCGATAGCCTTCCATCGCCGCCTGCAGCGCGCAGATCGGATCGATCTCCGTTACCCACACTTGCGCCGACAGCGCGCGCAGCGCCTGGGCGCAGCCCTTGCCCACGTCGCCGTAGCCGCAGACCACGGCGATCTTGCCCGCGACCATGACGTCGGTGGCGCGCTTGATGCCGTCCACCAACGATTCGCGGCAGCCGTAGAGGTTGTCGAACTTCGATTTGGTGACCGAGTCGTTGACGTTGATGGCGGGGAACAAGAGACGCCCTTCTTTCGCCATCTGATACAGGCGGTGCACGCCGGTGGTGGTCTCTTCGGTGACGCCGCGGATGTTCTTCGCGATCGCGGCATACCAGCCGGGTTTGGCAGCCAGGCGCTTCTTGATCGAGGCGTAGAGCGCCGTCTCTTCTTCGTTCGTGGGCTTGGCCACCACCGAAGGATCCTTTTCCGCGCGGCAGCCGAGGTGCACCAGCAGCGTCGCGTCGCCGCCGTCGTCCAGAATCATATTGGGCGTACCGCCGTCGGACCATTCGAAAATGCGGTGGGTGAATTCCCAGTAGTCGTCGAGCGACTCGCCTTTGAACGCGAACACCGGCGTGCCGCCGGCGGCGATGGCGGCGGCTGCGTGGTCCTGGGTCGAATAGATGTTGCACGAGGCCCAGCGCACGTCGGCGCCGAGCGCCCTGAGCGTCTCGATCAGCACCGCGGTCTGGATGGTCATGTGCAGCGAGCCCGCGATGCGTGCGCCTTTCAGCGGCTGCTTCGCGGCGAATTCCTCGCGGATCGCCATCAGACCGGGCATTTCGGTCTCGGCGATGCGGATTTCCTTGCGTCCCCAGTCGGCAAGCGACAGGTCGGCGACTTTGTAATCGGTGGAGGTCTTGGAATGCGGTACGGCGCTCATCGCGCTCTCCTTTCATATAGAAAAAAGTTCGCGAGCGCCGTTGCATTGGGCCGCGAACTCTTCGCCAGCGGCAACCTCGAGCCTGGCGGGCGTGATGCCCGTCGCAACGCTCCTCGAGGAGGGCGATATTCTAGCGCAACTGCCGCGTGCGGCGCCACCTGAGCTGAAAAAAGCAAAAGGCCGGCGAGCCGCCGGCCTTTTGTCCGCAGTGCGCGTCGCGAATTAAGCCGTAACGCGCTGCTTGATTCCGGCGTCGGCTGCCAGAGCCTTTGCCTTGTCGGTGTTCTCCCAGGAGAATTCCGGCTCGTCGCGGCCGAAATGGCCGTAGGCGGCGGTCTTCTCGTAGATCGGCCGCAGCAAGTTCAGCATCTGGATGATGCCCTTGGGACGCAGGTCGAAGTGCTTACGCACCAGTTCCGCGATCTTGTCGTCCGACAGCTTGCCACTGCCGTAGGTGGTAATCATCACCGAGGTTGGTTTTGCGACGCCGATCGCGTAGGACACCTGCACCAGGCATTTGCTGGCGATGCCCGCGGCGACAATGTTCTTGGCGACGTAGCGCGCGGCGTAGGCTGCGGAACGGTCCACCTTGGACGGATCCTTGCCCGAGAACGCGCCGCCGCCATGCGGCGCCGAGCCGCCATAGGTGTCGACGATGATCTTGCGGCCGGTGAGGCCGCAGTCACCCTTGGGGCCGCCAATCTCGAACGCGCCGGTCGGATTTACCAGGTACTTGATCTCGCCCTTGACCAGGTTCTTCGGCAGCACCGGCTTGATCACCTGCTCGATGATTGCTTCGTTGATGTCCGCGTACTTGATTCCCGGCGCATGCTGGGTGGAAAGCACCACTGTGTCGATGGAGTCGGGCCTGCCGTCGACATAACGCATGGTCACTTGCGACTTGGCGTCCGGCCGCAGCCAGGGCAGCCTGCCGTCGCGGCGGACTTCGGCCTGACGCTCGACCAGGCGGTGCGCGAGATAAATAGGCATGGGCATGAGTTGCGGCGTCTCGTCGCAGGCGTAGCCGAACATCAGGCCCTGGTCGCCGGCGCCCTGATCCAGATCCAGGCCGCGGCCTTCGTCCACGCCCTGCGCGATATTCTGCGACTGCTCGCCGTAGGCGACGATCACGGTGCAGGTGTTGGTGTCGAAGCCGATCGCGGGATCGTTGTAGCCGATGCGCTTGATGGTCTTGCGCGCAACTTCGTCGAAATTGACGCGCGCGCCGGTGGTGATTTCGCCGGCGAGGACGACCAGATTGTCCTTGACCAGCGTTTCCGCGGCGACGCGGGAGCGATTGTCCTGGGCTAGAATAGCGTCGAGAATCGCATCCGAAATCTGGTCGGCGACTTTATCCGGATGGCCTTCGGACACCGACTCGGACGTGAACAGAAACGAGCTCATCAGTTTGCACCTACACGGCTGTTTTGAGAGTGGGTGAGGATACCACGCCTTGGCTGAATTCCCAAACAAAGCAGCATGTTGTTGAGCCTGGCGCGGCTCCTGTCGCGGTTGCCGCTATCCCTCCTGCACCGGCTGGGTGCGCTCGCCGGTCGCATCGTTTATGTCGCCTCGCCGCGCTATCGCCATTACCTGCGCGAAAATCTGCGCGCTGCCGGGTATTTGGACTCCGAACTGCGTGCCGAGGCGATCGCCGAGGCGGGAAAGGGGCTGCTGGAACTGCCGGCGGTCTGGCTGCGCCCGCAGCCGGAGGTGGCGGCATGGGTGGTGCAAGTGAGCGGCTGGGAATTGGTCGAAGCGGCGCTGGCGCGCCGGCGCGGCATCATTTTCCTCACTCCGCACCTGGGCTGTTTCGAAATCACCGCCCAGTATTACGCCTGGCGCGCGCCCGCCGACGCTCCCATCACCGTGCTCTACCGCTCGCCTAAGAAACGGGCGGTGGAACCGCTGCTGCTCGCCGGCCGCGAACGCCCGGGCTTGCGCGTGGCGAGCGCCGATCTGCGCGGCGTGCGCCTGCTATTGCGCGCCTTGAAGAAAGGCGAGGCGGTGGGCATCCTGCCGGACCAGGCACCGGGAGTGGGCGAGGGAGAATGGGCGGAGTTTTTCGGCCGCCCGGCTTACACCATGACCCTGGTCGGGCGACTCGCCGAAGCGTCGGAGGCACAGATCATCCTCGCCTATGCCGAGCGCCTGCCGTGCGGCCAGGGCTATGCACTGCGCTTGACGGACATGCCGCAGGCGCGGCCGGGGGAAGCGCCGGCGCGCAGGCTCAATCGCGCGCTGGAACAACTAATCCGGCAATGCCCGAGCCAGTACGCCTGGAGCTACAACCGCTACAAGCTGCCGGCCGGCGCCAAGCCGCCAGCCTGATTTCGAAAATGCGACGTCCTTTGACTCCCACCAAGCGCGAGCGCGCAGCATGCTGACCCGAGTTGGACTCGCCCTGTTCTGGCTGCTGCGCCTGCTGCCCTTGTCCGGACTCGCCGCGATCGGCAACGGTTTCGGTGCGCTGCTCTATGCGCTGGGCAGCGAGCGCCGCCGCGTCTGCCTGACGAACCTCGAGCGCTGCCTGCCCGAGCTTTCTCCGTCGGAACGCGAGGCGCTGGCGCGGCGGCATTTCCGCGCTTTTTCGCGCACCTTTCTCGAGCGCGCCATCCTCTGGTGGAGTTCGCCCGAGCGCATTCGCAGTTTGGTCAAAATCGAAGGGCGCGAGCATCTGGAAACGTTGCGCGGCTCGCCGCTCATTCTTCTTGCGCCGCATTTCGTCGGCCTGGACATGGGCTGGACGCGGCTCGCTTTGGAGATCGACATGGTGTCGATCTACGCGAGGCAGAAGAACCAGGTGTTCAACCGAAGCTTGTTCGAGGGGCGCCGGCGCTTCGGCAAACAGTCGCTGCTCTCGCGTCAGGAAGGCGTGCGCCCGGCGCTGCGCGCGATGCAGGCGGGGAGGCCGTTCTACTATCTGCCGGACATGGACTACGGTCAGCGCGACACCATCTTCGTGCCCTTCTTCGGTGTGAACGCCGCGACCATCACCGGCGTGTCGCGGCTTGCGCGCCTCGCGCATGCGCGGGTGTTGCCTTGCGTCACGCGCATGCTGCCCGGCGGCGAAGGCTATGTCGTGCGCTTGCTGCCTCCCTGGGAGAACTATCCCGGAGCGAGCATCGAGGCGGACACCCGGCGCATGAACGCGTTTCTCGAGGAGCAGGTGCGCGCAATGCCCGAGCAATATCTCTGGGTGCACAAGCGCTTCAAGACGCGGCCGCCCGGGGAGAAGTCGTGGTATTGAGCCGCACGTTAGCGGTTAGAATCGCAGCATGACGTTCGTCAATCCAGCGCCTGAGGAAATCAAGGCACTGCTGCGCCGCGTGAAAACCATCGCCGTCGTCGGTTTCTCACCCGATCCGGGGCGGGCAAGCCACGGCGTCGCCCGCGCCATGCAGCGCTTCGGCTATCGCATCGTGCCGGTGCGTCCCGGCATCGGCGAAGGTCTGGGGGAGAAGGCTTATCCCGATCTCGCCTCCATCCCGAATCCAGTCGATATCGTCGACGTGTTTCGCTCGGGAGAGCATGTGCCAGAACTGGTGGACGAATGCCTGCGCCTCGGCATCAAGAACATCTGGATGCAGGAGGGCGCCGAGCACCAGCCGTCGGCGGAGCGGGCGCGTGCCGCGGGAATGACGGTGGTCATGGGCCGCTGCATGATGCGCGACTACAAGAGGCTGTGCCTTGAATGAGTCGTCGCAGATCCTGCCCCTGGTCGAGGGCGACGTGGCGGAACTCATCCGCCTCGCCCGCGTCATCTGGCGCCATCACTATCCGGCCATGATCAGCCGCGAGCAGATCGAATACATGCTGGCGCAGCGCTACACGCCCGCGGCGGTGCGCGCCCAGCTATCGCGCGAAGACAGTTGGTGGGACAAGCTCGCCCTCGCCGACGGCATGATCGGCTTCGTGCAATACCAGCTGGCGGCACGCGCGACGGGCGACCGGGCGATGAAGCTCGGCCAGATCTACGTGCATCAGGACCTCCAGCGGCATGGCCACGGCGCGAGCCTGCTCGCTCGCGTGGAGGGCGCGGCGCGGGAGCGCGCGTGCGCTTCGGTGTGGCTGAACGTCAACCGCGGCAACGTCAATGCCATCGCAGCCTACCGAAAACACGGCTATGCCATCGTCGCGCGCTCGCTGGCTGACATCGGCGGCGGCTTCATGATGGACGATTATGTGATGGAAAAAACACTATGAGGCCATTTCGGAATTATGGCCCCCGATTTAGAGGAGAATGAGCGGATGCGCCGCGAAGCAAGTCCCCGCAGGGGATATCCCCTCAGATTGCGGTGGCTGCCGTGAAGCTCGCCTTCACCAAAATGCAGGGTGCCGGCAACGATTTCGTGGTGTTGGACGGAGTCAGCCGGCGCATCGCGCTGACTGCCGCGCAGCTCAAGCGCATCGCCGACCGGCATTTCGGCGTCGGTTGCGACCAGATCCTGCTGGTCGAGCCGGCGCGTGTTGCGGGAACGGATTTTCGCTACCGCATTTTCAACGCCGACGGCGGCGAAGTGGAGCAATGCGGCAACGGCGCGCGCTGTTTCGTGCGCTTCGTGCGCGAGCGCGGCCTCACCGGCAAGGACGAAATCCGGGTCGAGACCATGGCCGGGATCATCGCGCCGCGGCTGGAAGCCGACGGTGAGGTGACGGTGAACATGGGCGCGCCGGTGTTCGAGCCGCGGCGAATCCCCTTCGTGAGCGACAGCGACGCCGCGGTGCAGCCGCTGGAAGTCGGCGGCAGGACGGTCGAAATCACCGCCGTGTCGATGGGCAATCCGCATGCGGTGCAGATCGTCGCCGACGTCGACGCGGCGCCGGTTGCAGAGCAGGGGCCGCTGATCGAGCGGCATCCGCGCTTTCCCCAGAGGGTGAACGCCGGCTACTTGCAGGTGCTCGACCGCAGCAAGGCACGGCTGCGTGTCTACGAGCGCGGCGCGGGCGAGACCCTCGCCTGCGGCACGGGGGCGTGCGCGGCAGTGGTGGCGGGCATTCGCCGCGGCCTGTTGGATGAGCGCGTGCGCGTCGTCACACGCGGCGGCGATTTGACGATACGCTGGGAAGGCGGGGACAATCCGGTGTGGATGACCGGTCCGGCGGTGACCGTGTTCGAGGGGGAAATAGAGATCGATGAAGGCTGAAGACGTCGTACGCTTCCTGCAGGACAACCCGAGCTTTTTCGAGGATTACGCCGAAGTTTTGGCGCAGATCTACATCCCGCATCCCCACGGCGGGCGCGCCATCCCGATCGCCGAGCGGCAGATCCTGACCCTGCGCGAGAAGAGCCGCATGCTCGAGGCGAAGCTCGCCGAGCTGATCCAGTTCGGCGAGGAGAACGATGCCATCGGCGAAAAGATGCATCGCCTCGGCCTCGCGCTCGTCCAGGCGACCGACTTGCCGGCCACGCTGCAGGCGCTGTATTACAACTTGCGCGAGGATTTCGCGGTGCCGCACGCGGCGCTGCGCATTTGGGGCGCGGAAGGCGAAGCGTCGGCTGCCGAATTCGCACCGGTGAACGATGCGCTGCGCGATTACGCGATGGCGCTGGAGCACCCTTCGTGCGGACCGAGCGCGAACGCCGAAGTGGCGACCTGGTTCGGCGAAAGCGCGGATCAGCTGCGTTCGCTCGCCTGCATCAGGCTCGCAGGGAGCAACAAGGCGTGCATCGGCATGCTCGCGCTGGCGAGCGAGGACGTTGCGCGCTTCTATCCGGAAATGGGTACGCTTTATCTCTCCCGCCTGGGCGAGCTCGCGAGCGCCGCGCTCGCCAGATACTTGTAGCCATGGCCGCGGGCGATGCGCGCAGCGAGCCCGATCCCCGCCGCGAGCTGTTAGCCGGCTACCTCGAACACCTGTCGCATCAACGCCATCTCGCCGCCGGCACGCGCAACAACTACGCCAAAGACATCGCGACGCTGTTCGAGCTCAACCCCGGGCTCGCGCTTGAGCGCATGCAGGCGCACCACATCCGCCGCAGCGTGGCGCAGTTGCATGCGCGCGGGCTGTCCGGCCGCACCATCGCGCACATGCTTTCCGCCTGGCGGGGGCTCTTCGCCTGGCTCGGGCGCCATCGCGGCTACAAGACCAATCCTTGTTCGGGCTTGCGCGCGCCGAAAGCACCCAAGGGGTTGCCCAAGGCGCTCTCTCCCGAAGCCGCCGGCCAGCTGCTGGATGCGCCCGCCGAGACCGCGCCCGAGCTGCGCGACAAGGCGATGTTCGAACTCGCCTATTCCTCCGGCCTGCGGCTGGCGGAACTGGTGAGCCTCGATCTGGCCCATGCCGACGCGATCCGTCGCGAAGCCGAAGTGACGGTGACCGGCAAGGGCAGCAAGACGCGCAGCGTGCCGGTGGGAGAGAAGGCGCGCGCGGCGATTGCCGCGTGGCTCGCGGCGCGCGCGCAGCTCGCGCGCCCGGAGGAGGCGGCGCTGTTCGTCGGCGCGCGCGGCGAGCGCATCGCCCCCGGTGTGGTGCGCGCGCGCCTTGCCAGATGGGCCCTGCGCGCCGGGCTGCCGGTGCACGTGCACCCGCACGTGCTGCGCCATTCCTTCGCCACCCACGTGCTGCAATCCTCTGGCGACCTGCGCGCAGTGCAGGAGATGCTCGGTCATTCGAGCATCTCCACCACCCAGGTGTATACCCATCTGGACTTCCAATACCTGGCGAAAGCCTACGACCAGGCGCATCCGCGCGCGAGGAAGAAGTAAAACCCGTCGCGCGGCGTGAATCGGCCTTATCATCCCGGCCCATGAAACAGCTGATCCTCAAGCCCGGTCGTGAAAAGTCGCTGGCGCGACGCCATCCCTGGATATTTTCCGGCGCGGTCGAACGCGTTAAAGGCGAGCCGCAGTCGGGCGACACCGTTGCCGTGCGCTCCGCTGCAGGCGCATTCCTCGCCTGGGCCGCCTACAGCCCCGCATCGCAGATCCGCGCACGCGTCTGGAGCTGGGAGGAAGGCGAGGGCGTCGACGCCGATTTCCTCGCCGCGCGCCTTGAACGGGCGATTGCAGCGCGCGCCGCGTTGGTCCCGGCGGAAGCGAGCGACGCGCTGCGCCTGGTGCACGGTGAATCCGACGGCCTGCCCGGCGTCATCGTCGACCGCTATGGCGACGTGGTGGTGCTGCAACTCCTGTCAGCGGGCGCGGAGCGCTGGAAGCGGGAGCTCGCCGCCGCCTTGCGCGAGCTCACCGGCTGCGCCTGCGGCTACGAGCGCTCGGATGCGGATACGCGCGAACTCGAGAGCCTGCCGGCGCGCACCGGCCTGCTCTGGGGCGAGCTGCCGGGCGCCGGCGTGCGCCTGCGCGAACACGGCCTCGTGTATGCGGTCGATGTCCAACACGGCCACAAGACGGGCTTCTATCTCGATCAGCGCGAAAACCGCAAGCGCATCGGCGAGCTCGCCCGCGACCGCGAGGTGCTCAACTGCTTCTGTTACACGGGCGGCTTCAGCTTGAGCGCGCTCGCCGGCGGCGCGCGCTCGGTGCTCTCGGTCGACAGCTCGGCGGCGGCGCTGGCAATCGCGCACGAGAACTTATGCGCGAACGGCCTGGATGAGGAGCGCGCCGAGTGGCAGGAGGCCGACGTGTTCAAACACCTGCGGCTGCTGCGCGACCAGGGGAAGAGCTTCGATCTGATCGTGCTCGATCCGCCGAAGTTCGCGCCGACCGCGGCGTTTGCGGAAAAGGCCGCGCGCGGCTACAAGGACATCAATCTGCTCGCGTTCAAGCTGCTGCGTCCCGGCGGTCTGATGGCGAGCTTCTCCTGTTCGGGCGGCGTCTCGGTCGACCTGTTCCAGAAGATCCTCGCCGGTGCGGCGCTTGATGCCGGCGTCGACGCCTCCATCGTCGGGCGCTTCTCCGCCGCCGCCGACCATCCGGTGCTGCTCGCTTTCCCGGAGGGGGAGTACCTCAAAGGCCTGCTGCTGCGGCGCTGACGCGCCTCATTTTCCGTCTCGCCGCGGAAACTGGAGGATAATGCGCGACTCCAATCGGCGGCAGGTGCCGCGAGCTGCGATCTCTGGCTTGAAACGGATATGAAACCACAGGAAATGGTGCCGGTGACCATACTCACCGGCTTCTTGGGAAGCGGTAAGACAACACTGTTGAACCGCATCCTCAAGGAGCAACACGGCCACCGCATCGCGGTGATCGAAAACGAGTTCGGCGAAGCAGGGATCGACAACGAGCTGCTGGTGCAGGACGCAGGCGAGCAGATCGTCGAGATGAACAACGGCTGCGTCTGCTGCACCGTGCGCGGCGATCTGGTGCGCATCCTCGCTGAACTGCAGGCGAAGCGCGAAGCGAAGACCCTGGCTTTCGAGCGCGTCATCATCGAGACCACCGGCATGGCTGACCCCGGTCCGGTGGCGCAGACCTTCTTCATGGACGAGGACATCGGCGACTATTACCTGCTCGATTCCGTCCTCACCCTGGTCGATGCCAAGCACGCCGAGCGCCAGCTCGACGAATTCCGCGAGGCGCAGGAGCAGATCGGATTCGCCGACCGCATCCTGCTCTCGAAAACCGATTTGGTGAGCGCTGAGGACGCGGAGCGGCTCAAGGCGCGCCTGACGAAAATGAATCCGCGCGCGCCGATCAAGCCAGTGCATTTCGGCAACACCCCGCTCGCCGACATCCTCGACATCCGCGGCTTCAACCTCAACGCAATACTGGAAATCGCGCCCGACTTTCTCGAGGAAGGCGAGCACGAGCACGACGACGCAGTGCATTCCTTCGTCTACCGCGCCGAGCAGCCTTTCGACGGAGCCAAACTCGAGGAATTCCTCTCCGGCATGATCCAGGTCTACGGCCAGGACATGCTGCGCTACAAGGGCGTGCTCTGGCTCGCCGACAACGCGAACCGCGTGGTATTCCAGGGGGTGCATATGCTCATGGGCGGAGACATGGGCAAGCCCTGGGGGCCGGACGAGAAGCGCGCGAGCGTGCTGGTGTTCATCGGCAGGAACCTGCCGCAGGAGCTGTTCGAGCAGGGGCTCAGCCAATGCCTTGCCGCGTAGCCGGGTGAGCCGGAGCTCAAGCCTTGCTGGCGTGCTGAAGGGCCGGTGCCGCCTCGCGGCAAGATGCCTCGTTTAGCTGCAAGCTGCTAGAATCGCGCGATGCTGAAAACCCGCGACCGCAGCGCAAGCCTCATCAAGTGCTTCTTCGTCGCCGCCATGGTGCTGTTCGCGCAGCAGGCGGCGCTGATGCACGCGCTCGCGCATGCCGAGGAGCAGTTGGCGCAGCCGCACAAAGGCAAGGCGCCTTCGCATCCGATCGAACAGTGCATCGCCTTCCATGCCGTCGATAGCGCGCTGACGGCGAGCCTGGGTCTCGTTCCCTGCGCGGCCCTGCACGGCGAACTGCTGCCGCGCGAGCTCGTCGACGCGCATGTCTCCTCGCTCTATCGCCTTCCTGCGCGGGCGCCTCCGCCCGCAGCCTAGCTAGCAGTGCGCTGTAGGCGGGCTCGCGCCCGCTTGGCTGCCATGGCTCCGTCCCTGCCGTCTTGAGTTGCGCGTGACCGCGCAACGGGTGCTTGAGTCTATGGCAATACGCGACACTGGAGAGATCCCGTCCGCGTTTGCCGCAACGAACTGGAAGGAAATCGACATGAAAAGGAAAACATTGATTGCGGGCGGCTTGGCCGCCGTCATGGCCCTGCCCGGCGTGGCGCAGGCCGTGACCGATGTCGAGATGAAGGAACTGCGCGAGCAGATACAGCAGTTGAAGCAGGAGTACGAGCGCCGCATCGAGGCGCTGGAAAAGCGCCTGCAGCAGGCCGAAGGCAAGACGCGCGCAGCCGAGGGCGCCGCCTCGCGGGCGGAAGTGAGGCGGCGAAAGCCGAGTCGGCCGCGGTGCAGGCGGGCAGCCGCCCCGCTTCCGAGTCCGCCTTCAACCCAGCGGTGTCGGTGATCCTGAACGGCGTGTACAGCAACCTGTCGCAGGATCCGGCCAAGCTCGGCATCACCGGCTTCGTCCCCAGCGGGGGCGAGGCAACGCGGCGCCGGGAACAGGAGGCGGCTCCGTTGAGGGGCATGACGCTTGTCGTCTACCACCAGAACATGAGCTATCTCAATGCCTGGCTCGGCCTGCGGCAAGTGGGGGGGGCTCGAGCCCAAGCCGGGCATACCGCCGACCACGGCGCATCTCGCGGAACTGGTCGAACGCATGCGCGCGCAGCGGGCGAAGGCCATCGTCTATGTCGCCTACAATAATCCGCAGGCGACAGAATTCCTGTCCTCGCGCACCGGCATTCCCGCGCTGATGCTGCCCTTCACCGTGGGCGGGAGCGAGCGGGCGAAGGACTTGTTCGGGCTGTTCGACGACACTCTCGCGCGCCTGCTGACGGTGGCCAAATGAACCAGGCCGCGGAAACCCTCTCTATCCTCGGCCCGGCCTTTGCCGCAGGGATACTCGTGACTGCCGCCCTGGTTCCGTTCGGCTTCGAGGTGCTCAAGCGCGGCATCGTGTTCATCGATCTCGCTGTCGCCCAGATCGCCGGAGTTGGCGTCATTTTCGCCGATTTTCTAGGCTGGGAGCCGCAAGGTGCCGCGGTCCAGATATCGGCCTTGGCGGCGGCGCTCGCGACCGCCTTCCTGCTTACTTGGACCGAGCGGCGCTGGCCGGAAGTGCAGGAAGCGATCATCGGCGTCGTCTTTGCGCTCGGGGCGAGCGGCGCCATCCTGCTGCTGGCGAGCAATCCCCACGGCGGCGAGCATTTGAAGGATCTGCTGGTAGGACAGATATTGTGGGTGAGTCCGGCCAGGCTGCCGCGCGAAGCCTTACTCTACGCAGCGATCCTCGCCGTCTGGTTCGGCCTGCGCTCGCGCATGGGCCGGGTCGGGTTCTATGGCCTGTTCGCCTGCGCGGTGACGTTTTCGGTGCAGTTGGTCGGCCTGTATCTGGTGTTCGCATCGCTCGTCTTGCCTGCGCTCGCGACCTGCTACGTCTCGAGCCGGCGCCACGCCAGGGCGTATGCCGTAGGGCTCGCCGGCTACGGCTTAGGGCTCGCCGCTTCGCTTTGGCTCGACCTTCCCTCGGGCGCCATGATCGTCTGGGCGATGGCGCTGATTGCGCTGCTGGCGGCAGCGTTCCAGCGCCGCCCTGGGCGGGAGCATGCAGCTTGATTCTCCCGATTCCGCCCCAACATTCATAAATCTAGGATTCCAGACCAATTTATGGAACAATTCCGCGGCACCACCATCCTATCCGTGCGGCGCGGTCAGACGGTCGCGCTAGGCGGGGACGGCCAGGTCACGTTGGGCAATATCGTGATCAAGGCCGGCGCGCGCAAGGTGAGGCGCCTCTATCACGACCGCATTCTGGCCGGATTCGCCGGCGGCACCGCCGACGCGTTCACGCTGTTCGAGCGCTTCGAGGCGAAACTGGAGAAGCATCAGGGCAATCTGCTGCGCTCGGCAGTCGAACTGGCCAAGGACTGGCGTACCGATCGCATGCTGCGGCGGCTGGAGGCAATGCTGGCGGTGGTCGACCGCGAAACCTCGCTCGTCATCACCGGCGCGGGAGACGTGCTGGAACCCGAATTCGGTCTGATCGCCATCGGCTCGGGCGGACCATATGCCCAGGCGGCGGCGCGCGGACTGCTGGAAAACACGGCGCTCGCGCCGGCGGAAATCGTGGCGAAGTCGCTTGCCATTGCCGGCGACATTTGCATTTACACCAACCAACAGCTCGTGATCGAAACCCTGGATTGAGGAAGGCGAGCGGGGCGCCGCCGGCGGCCCTGCCCGAAGCATCGACCAAAATGTCGCATATGAACCCGCAGGAAATCGTGCACGAGCTGGATAAGCACATCATCGGTCAGGACCGCGCCAAGCGCGCGGTCGCGATCGCGCTGCGCAGCCGCTGGCGCAGGCAGCAGGTGGCGGAGCCGCTGCGCCACGAAATTACGCCCAAGAACATCCTCATGATCGGCCCCACCGGCGTGGGCAAGACCGAGATCGCGCGGCGGCTGGCGAAGCTCGCAGACGCACCCTTCATCAAGGTCGAGGCGACCAAGTTCACCGAAGTCGGCTATGTCGGCCGCGACGTCGACACCATCGTGCGCGACCTGGTGGAGATCAGCGTCAAGCAGACGCGCGAACAGGCGATGCGCATGGTGCGGACTCGCGCCGAGGACGCGGCCGAGGAGCGCGTGCTCGACGCACTGTTGCCGAGCGCGCGCCAGAGCTTCGGTTTCGAGGGCCAGGCGGGGCACGCTGCGGCCGAGGGCGGGGACGCGTCTGCGACGCGGCAGAAGTTCCGCAAGAAGCTGCGCGAAGGCGAGCTCGACGAAAAGGAGATCGAGATCGAAGTGGCCGCGGCACAGCCGCAGATGGAAATCTTCGCCCCGCCCGGCATGGAAGAGCTCACCTCGCAGATCCAGGGCATGATGCAAAACCTCGCCGGCGGGCGCAAGAAGACGCGCAAGCTGAAGATTCGCGAGGCGCTGAAGCTCGTTGCCGAGGAGGAAGCCGCGCGCCTGGTGAACGACGAAGACTTGAAGACGCGCGCCGTGGCGAATGTCGAGCAGAACGGCATCGTTTTCATCGACGAAATCGACAAGATCGCGAGCCGCTCGGAAATGGCGGGCGCCGACGTGTCGCGCCAAGGGGTGCAGCGCGATCTGCTGCCTCTGGTCGAAGGGACCACGGTCTCGACCAAGTACGGCATGGTGAAGACCGACCACATCCTATTCATCGCGAGCGGGGCCTTCCACATGGCCAAGCCCTCCGACCTCATTCCCGAACTGCAAGGGCGGTTGCCGATCCGTGTGGAACTCGATTCGCTCTCGGTCGCCGATTTCGAAAGCATCCTCACCCAGACCGACGCCTGCCTGACGCGCCAGTATCAGGCGCTGCTCGAGACCGAGGGGGTGAAGCTCGTGTTCCAGGCCGAAGGCATCCGGCGCTTGGCCGAGATCGCGTTCGCGGTGAACGAAAAGACCGAGAACATCGGTGCCAGACGCTTATATACGGTGATGGAGAAGCTGCTTGAGGAAATCTCGTTCGACGCCGGCAAGCGCGACGAGCAGACCATCACCATAGACGCAGGCTACGTCGACGCGCGGCTGAAGGAACTGGCGCAGTCGGAAGACCTTGCGCGTTATGTGCTGTAACTTTGAATGGAGACTGACATGAAACATTCCACGCGAGCCGTCTTGTTCGGTTCCATCGGCCTGGTCATCGGCAGCGGTCTGCCGACCAGCGTCGTCCATGCGCAAGAGGTGACGATCAAGGAGCCTTGGGTGCGCGGGACCGTGCGCGGGCAGAAGGCGACGGGTGCGTTCATGCAGCTCACGGCGACGGAATCGGCGACGCTGGTGTCGCTGGAGAGCCCGGTCGCCGGCTCGGTGCAGATCCACGAAATGAAGCTCGAGAACGACGTGATGAAGATGCGCCCGATCCCGCGGCTGGACCTGCCTGCGGGCACATCGGTGGAACTGAAGCCGGGCGGCTACCACGTCATGCTGATGGACCTGAAGCAGCCGCTGAAGAAAGGCGAAGCGGTGCCGATCAGGCTGCGCTTCGAATCCAAGGACAAATCGTTCAAGACTATCGAGATCAAAGCCGAGGTGCGCGATCTCGCTGCCTCTGCGCCGCCTTCGCATTCGCACTCACACTAAAGAAAGTGCTCCGCGCCGCTCACTTGAAACCGGAACAGCGCTCCCCATATCAGTAATTCCCGTTCGGTCGGGTACCAAAAGGCGGCCGCTGGCCGCCTTTTCTTATTCTGCAGCGCTATCCGTATCGTTAGTAGTCGGGAAGCGTTTTTCGACAGCCTGTTAGAATAGCGCGCGTGCCGCCGGGGCACGCCCGGCGCAAGCTAACCGAATTAGGCCAGCTCCATGTCCAAGCCCACCGATCCCGCTCCGCCCGTGTTGAAGGCGCAGATCCTCGCCGAGGCGCTTCCCTACATCCGGCGCTTCCACGGCAAGACCATCGTCATCAAGTACGGCGGCAATGCGATGACCGATCCGGCCTTGCAGAAGAGCTTCGCTCACGATGTGGTGCTGCTGAAGCTGGTGGGCATGAATCCGGTAGTGGTGCACGGCGGCGGGCCGCAGATCGAGGCCTTGCTCAAGCGCATAGGCAAGAAAGGCGAGTTCGTGCAGGGCATGCGCGTCACCGACGCCGAAACCATGGACGTGGTGGAAATGGTGCTGGGCGGCGCGGTGAACAAGGACATCGTCACCCTCATCAACCAGGCGGGCGGCAAGGCGGTGGGCCTCACCGGACAGGACGGCGCTTTCATCCACGCGAAGAAGCTGCTGCTCGCAGACAAAGAGAGTCCGCAACAGATGGTGGACATCGGTCAGGTGGGCGAAATCGACGCCATCGACCCGCGCGTGATCTTCGCCCTGGAGCAGAGCGGTTTCATCCCGGTGGTCGCGCCGATCGGGGTCGGCTCGGACGGCGAATCGTTCAACATCAATGCCGATCTGGTCGCGGGCAAGCTCGCGGAAATCCTCAAGGCGGAGAAGCTAGTGCTGCTCACCAATACGCCGGGAGTGCTCGACAAGAACGGCGTGCTGCTCACCGGCCTCACGGCCAAGCGCATCGACGAATTGTTCGCCGACGGCACGCTCTCCGGCGGCATGCTGCCCAAGATCAGCTCGGCGCTCGATGCGGCGCGTAGTGGGGTGAAGAGCGTGCACATCATCGACGGCAGGGTCGAGCACGCGCTGCTGCTGGAAATCCTCACCGACCAAGGCGTCGGCACGCTGATCCGCGGAAAATAGACTTGCCGTTCCGAGTTGCGCAGTCGCGCGGGTCTCGGAGGCGCGTCGCTTACGCGATCAGCCGGCGCTCTTCGTCCCACAAGCCGTCGAGATAGCCTTCTTGCGCGTCGTAAATGCTGAGGATCTTGCCGCGCGGCAGGCTGCTGAACGAAACGTGCACCCAGCGCGCGTATTCGAGAATGCACTGGTCGAATTCGATGTCGGAGTCGCGGATCGCCTTGACGACGGCGAGCGGCGGACCGAATGCGGCGCAGGTGAAATCGGCGGCTTCGCCCCGCGTATGTTGCGACGATGCCGCGCCGCCGATGCGCCGGTTGAGTTCGGGCGAGCGATAGGCGCTGCTGATGTCCAGCGGATGCCCGGTGAGTGCCTGCACCTGCTCCAGGCCTTGGGCGAGCCGCGCGAGGTTTGCGCGGACGTCGGCGCCGGGCGTATTGTCGATGCGCTCGCGCTCGGCGGTTTCCGAATAAGTCAGTTGAGAGAGAGAGAAATTTCGCGTCAGCCACATGATTCGATTTTAGAGCGTAATGAAGATGAGGGGATACCTCCCCTCATACTCCCCTAATTTGGCCGCTGCAAAATCAATTTCGCAGCGGGGTTTTGGTTGAAACGCGCAAATCATGTCGGCTACCTGGATATTCGACCTCGACAACACGCTGCACGACGCGAGTCCGCACATCTTCCCGCACATCAATCGCAGCATGACTGCGTATCTGCAGCAGCATCTGCAGCTGACGGAAGAAGACGCGGGCAGGCTGCGCAGCCACTATTGGCGCAACTACGGCGCGACGCTGCTCGGCATGATCCGCCATCACGGCACCGATCCCGAGCATTTCCTGCGCGAGACGCATGCGTTTCCCGACCTCGCCCACATGGTGGTGTACGAGCGCGGCATCGCGGCCATGCTGCGCCGGCTGCCGGGTAGAAAACTGGTGCTGTCGAATGCCCCCAGCCATTACGCCTCGGCGGTGCTGCGTCTGATGGGCGTGGAGGGCTATTTCCACGCGGTGCACGGCATCGAGTCGATCGGCTACCAGCCCAAGCCCTCGCTCGCCGCATTCCGCTCCCTGTTGCGCAGCCATCGCCTGATCGCCTCACGCTGCGTCATGGTCGAAGACAGCGTCGAAAACCTGCGGCCGGCCAAGCGCCTGGGGATGAAAACGGTGTGGGTGTCGCGCGAGCACCGCAGTCCGGCCTATGTCGACGCGAAGATCGCCTCGGTTCTCGTCCTGCCGCGGCTCACGGGCAAATTGGGGCTGTAACTGCGGGTTCGGCCCGGGTCGCCTGGGCAGGCAAAAAGGTTAGCACTTACCTACGGTATAAGCTAGAATCCGCGCAGGTCTGCAAACTCAACGAGGCGATGATGGCGACCCGCTCCGGCGAACGCAAGAACCAGATCCTGCAAGTGCTGGCCGAAATGCTCGAAGCGCCCAAGGGCGAAAAGATCACCACGGCGGCGCTTGCCGCGCGGCTGGACGTATCCGAAGCCGCGCTCTACCGCCACTTCGCCAGCAAGGCACAGATGTACGAAGGGCTGATCGGCTTCGTCGAGGAAACGGTGTTCGGCCTGATCAACAAGATTTCGGCTGAGCAGGACAGCGGGCTGAAGCAGACCCACGCCATCGCCGCCATGCTGCTGTCGTTCGCGGAAAAGAATCCCGGCATGACGCGTGTGCTCATCGGCGATGCGCTGGTGAACGAGGATCAGCGCCTGCAGGCGCGCATCAACCAACTGCACGACCGGCTGGAAGCGACGCTCAAGCAGTCGCTGCGCCTGGCGGCGACGCAAGGCGAGATGTCGGCCGATGCCGACAGCGCGGCCCAGGCGAACGTGCTCCTCGCCTTCGTCATCGGCCGCTGGCATCAATATGCCAAGAGCGGCTTCAAGCGCTTGCCGACGGAACTGTGGCCGAAGCAAGCGCCGCTGCTGTTGGGTTAGCGGAGCCGCCTGATATGGGGGATTCTAAAAGGGGGCGTCGCCCCCTTTTTCGTTAACCTCGAAGAGCGGCTTCAAGCGGCTGCCGACGGAACTGTGGCCGAAGCAAGCGCCGCTGCTCTTGGGCTAACGAAGCCGCCTGATATGGGGGATTCTAAAAGGGGGCGTCGCCCCCCTTTTTCGTTAACCTCGAAGAGCGGCTTCAAGCGCCTGCCGACTGAGCTGTGGCAGAAACAGGCACCGCTGCTCTTAGGCTGAGCCTAGCGCTCCTGCTTGCGCGGCGGCCGCAGCGCCGCGCATAGCTTGCATTCCGGATCGCGGCGCAGTCCGACCGAGCGCCATTCCATGGCAAGGCTGTCGAGCAGCAGCAGGCGCCCATTCAGGCTTTCTCCCGTTCCCGCGAGCAGCTTCAAGGCTTCTGCGGCCTGCACCGTGCCGATGATGCCGGTGAGCGGCGCGAACACGCCCATCACGGCGCAGCGCATGTCTTCGGGCTCGGTGTCTTCCGGGAACAGGCAGTTGTAGCAAGGCGCATCGTCAGAGCGCAGGTCGAACACACTCACCTGGCCGTCGAAACGCACCGCAGCGCCCGATACCAACGGCTTGCGGTGTCTGACGCAGGCGCGATTGACGGCATGGCGCGTGGCGAAGTTGTCGCAGCAGTCGAGCACCACATCTGCAGCCGCGACCAGTTCGGCGAGGCGCTCGCCTTCCAACCGCTCCGGCACCGCCGTCACCTCGACTTCGGGATTGAGCAAGGCAAGCGTGTCCTTGCCCGAATAGGCCTTGGCGCGGCCGACGGCCGCGGTGCTGTGCAATATCTGCCGCTGCAGATTGGTGAGGTCGACCGCGTCGCCGTCGGCCAGCGTGATATGCCCGACGCCGCCCGAGGCGAGATACATGGCCGCCGGCGAGCCCAGGCCGCCCGCGCCGATCACCAACGCATGGCCCGCGAGCACTTTTTCCTGGCCCTCGATGCCCAGCTCAGTCAGCAGGATGTGCCGGCTGTAGCGCAGCAGCTGCTCGTCGTTCATCGACATCCGATGCGCCTGGCGCGAAGAGAAGGCAGCGGCGAGCGCCGCTGCCGCTCAGTTCTTCTGGATGATCTGCAGGCCCTTCAGCATATTGATCGCCTGCACCAGCTGGTAGTCCTTGGCGGAGCCGAATTCGATCGGCTTCGACTGTGCTTCCTCGCCGTTTTCCTTCGACTTGGCATCGGTCGGCGTCGCCTTGGTCTTGGCGGAATCGGCCGACTTGTCCTTATCGTTGGTGAGGTGCTTGTCCAGGTCCGCTTCGCGCAGCCAGGCGCGATTGTCGATGCCCGGCTCGTCGACGACGATGTCCGGCGTGATGCCCTTCGCCTGGATCGAGCGGCCGCTCGGGGTGTAATAGCGCGCGGTGGTCAGCTTGATGGCGGTGTTGTTGCCGAGCGGCATGATCGTCTGCACCGAACCCTTGCCGAAGGTCTGCGTGCCCATGACGATGGCTCGCTTGTGGTCCTGCAGCGCGCCGGCCACGATTTCCGACGCCGACGCCGAGCCGCCGTTCACCAGCACGACCATGGGTACGTTCTTGATGCCGGCCGGCAGGTTCTTCAGGTAATCGTCGTGCCCGCCGCGCAGATAGTCCTCGGTGCTGGCGATGTATTTGCGCTTGGAATCTTCGGTACGGCCGTCGGTGGTGACCACCACCGACTTCGGCGGCAGGAACGCCGCAGAAATGCCCACGGCGCCGTTCAACAGCCCGCCCGGATCATTGCGCAGATCGAGCACCAGGCCCTTCAGCTTGCCGCCCTTATACAAGTTGTTCAGATGCTGCACCAGGTTCTCGCCGGAATGTTCCTGGAACTGCACCACGCGCAAGTAGCCGTAGCCGGGTTCGATCAGCTTGGACTTGACGCTCTGCACCTTGATGACGTCCCGCACCAGGGTGAACTCCAGCGGCTTGCTCTCCCCTTTTCGCAGCACGGTGAGCTTGATCGAGGTCTTCGGCTTGCCGCGCATGCGTTTGACCGCGTCGTTCAGGCTCATGCCCTTCACCGGCGTTTCGTCCAGCTTGATGATCAGGTCGCCGGTCTTGAGGCCGGCGCGAAACGCGGGCGTGTCTTCGATCGGCGAGACGACGCGCACGAAACCGTCTTCCATGCCGACCTCGATGCCGAGTCCGCCGAACTCGCCCTGGGTGCCGACCTGCAATTCGCGGTAAGCGTCGCGGTCCAGATAAGCCGAGTGCGGATCGAGCCCGGTGAGCATGCCGTTGATCGCCTCGGAAATGAGCTTCTTGTCCTCGACCGGTTCGACGTAATTGCTCTTGATCGCGCCGAACACTTCGGCGAAAGAGCGCAGTTCTTCGACGGGGAGGGGCGAACGCGCGGCTTCCTTTTGCGCGATGGCGGAGAAGTTGAGCGAAAGCAGGACTCCCGCCAGTGCGCCCAGCAGGACGAGGCCGACCTTCTGAAACTTGCTTTTCATGAGCTGCTTCACTTCCTCCCTATTTCAACGTCACCCAGCTAAGCGGATCGAAGGCCCTGCCTTGATGCCGAATTTCAAAGTATAAACCCGAATCCGGGTTGCCGCCGCTGTTGCCGACCGTGGCGACGGCATCGCCCGTCTTCACCGTTTCACCCACCTGTTTGAGCAGCGCTTCGTTGTTGCCGTAGATGGTCAGGTAGCCCTGGCCGTGGTCGATGATCAGCAGATTGCCGAAGCCGCGCATCCATTCCGCGAACACCACGCGCCCTGCGGCGATCGCGCGCACCTCCTGTCCGGCCGCGCTGCGAATGAATAGGCCCTTCCAGGTCAGGCCGCTATCGGAGCGTGGACTGCCGAAGCGATTGATAAGTTCCCCGCGGGTGGGCAAATGCAGCCTGCCCTTGAGCGCGGCGAACACGCTGGCGTCGCCGCCCGCTTCGGGCAGCGCGTCGTTGCGCCGGGTGCCTTTGGGCGGAGCGATGACGCGGCCGAGCTCCTCGACCAGGCGCGACAGGCGCGTCTCGTCGCGCTGCAGGGAGGCGATCTCGCGCCGCTGGCTGCGGATTTGCGTGGCGAGCTTCGCCAGCACCTTGCGCCTTTCCGTCTGTTGCGCGAGGAGCTGTTTGCGCGTCTCGCGCTGCTGCGTCTCCAGTTCGGCCAATTCGGCGCTTTTGCCGCGCGCCTGGCTGGCGAGGTCGGCGAGCCCCGCCAGGTTCTGGCGCAGCGAGCGGATGAAGTCCGCCTGCGCGCGCGACAGGTAGCCGTAATAATGCAGATCGCGCGCGGTCTGGTTCGGGTCGCGCCCGGAGAGCAGGAGCCGCAGATAGTCCTGTTCGCCGGCGATATAGCGCATCGCCAACAGCTGCCCCAACTGGCGCTGCTGTGCGGCGATCCTGGCGTCGAGCGTCTTCGATTGTTCCCCCACCCGGATGAGATCGCCCTGCACGGCGCGCTGCTGCGCGCCGATGTTACGCAAGCCGCGGTTCGCCTCCGACACGCCGTGTTCCGATTCGCGCAGCGCGTCGCTCGCCTCGGAGCGGTCTTCCTCGGCGCCGCTCAGGTTCTTCTTCAGCGCCTCGATGCGGCCGCGCAGCGCGTCGAGCTCGGCTTTGTCGGCCGGCCGCGCGATGGAGGGGAGAAGGGCGAGGGCGGCGGCGAGCGGCGCGGCCGCGGTGAGACGCAGAGCGCGCCCAAACGGAAGGAGCTTCTTGAGCGCCTGCAGCGGCCGCGGCGGAAAGATCAAGCCTTGGCCTTGCCTTGGTTTGCGACCGCCTGCATCGCCTTTTCCACTTCGGCTGCGTCGCCGAGATAGTAGTGGCGCAGCGGTTTCAGGGCGTCGTCCAATTCGTAGACGAGTGGCACGCCGGTAGGAATGTTCAAGCCCACGATGTCGGCGTCGCTCACGCCGTCCAGGTATTTGACCAGCGCCCGCAGCGAGTTGCCGTGCGCGGCAACGAGCACGCGCTTGCCGGCGCGGATGTCCGGCGCGATCGCCTCGTTCCAGTAGGGCAGCACGCGCGCCACCGTGTCCTTCAGGCATTCGGTGAGCGGCAGCTGCCCGGCCGCGAGGCCGCGGTAGCGCGGGTCGTTGCCCGGATAGCGCGCATCGTCCGCAGCGAGCGCCGGCGGCGGAACGTCGTAGCTGCGGCGCCAGGCGAGCACCTGCGCGTCGCCGAACTTCGCCGCTGTTTCCGCCTTGTTCAGGCCTTGCAGCGCGCCGTAGTGGCGCTCGTTCAGCCGCCAGGAGTTCAGCACCGGAATCCACATCGCATCGAGCTGCTCCAGCGCGAGCCAGAGGGTCTTGATGGCGCGCTTGAGCACCGAAGTGTGCGCGAGATCGAAGGCGAAGCCGGCGTCGCGCAGCAGTTGTCCCGCGCGCTTCGCCTCCTCCACCCCCTTGTCCGAGAGGCCGACATCGGTCCAGCCGGTAAAGCGATTTTCCTTGTTCCAAACGGATTCGCCGTGCCTCAGCAGAATCACTTTCTTCATGGGTGTCCCTGTTATTTAGCGTACGATAAGCGTGCGAATATTTTATAATATTCCTCTTTTTGCGAGAGCAGCCGGGCTGCCTTCGGCGGCGAAATTCTTCTAAGTGCGGCACGAGCGCCATGCACCAGCCGCAGGGCGCGGCAGGCGCGGGCCTCGCATCGATCCGGCTAAACTTCTTGGAGCAGGCGTGAAATTCGTAATCGACAACATCTTTTTGGTCGCGGTCGCCGTGGTGAGCGGCGCGATGCTCATCTGGCCGATGCTGCGGCGCGGTGCAGGCGGACCGTCCGTCAACACCGTCGAAGCGACGCAGTTGATCAATCGCCAGGACGCGCTGCTGCTCGATGTGCGCGAACAGAACGAATACGCGCAGGCGCACATCCTCAACGCCCGCGGCGTGCCGCTGTCGCAGCTCGAGTCGCGGCTCGCCGACTACGAAAAATTCAAGGAGAAACCGATCATCGTTTATTGCGCGAGCGGCAATCGCTCCAGCACGGCCGCGACGCTGCTGCGCAAGCGCGGCTTCACCAACGTCGTCAACCTCACCGGCGGTTTCACGGCTTGGCAGCAGGCCGGCCTTCCGGTGCAAAAATAAGGCGTCCCGATGCCAAAAATAAGCATGTACAGCACCGGCGTCTGCCCCTATTGCCAGCGGGCGGAGATGCTGCTCAAGTCCAAGGGGATCGGCGACATCGAAAAAATCCGCGTCGACCTCGATCCCGCGCGCCGCGAAGAAATGACGCAGCGCACCGGTCGGCGCACCGTGCCGCAAATCTACATCGGCGAGGTCCATGTCGGCGGCTTCGACGACCTGGCGGCGCTCGACCGCGCCGGCGGGCTCGATCCCTTGCTGCGCGGCGAGGGCTGAACCCGGCAACACCCCCATTTACGTCAAGACTGGAATCCAAATGAGCGAAGAGCAGCAGCCGGTATTCGGCATCGAGAAGATCTATATCAAGGACCTGTCGCTGGAAATACCGCACGCGCCAGACGTGTTCCTCTCCGGTGGGCAGCCGGAAGTCGAGGTGCAACTGCATAACGAAAGCAAGCCCGTCGCCGACGGGCTGTACCAGGTCGTGCTCACCATCACGGTCACCGCGAAGTCGGGCGACAAGACCATGTTCCTGGTCGAGGTGGCGCAGGCCGGCATCTTCCAGATTCGCAATGCACCGCAATCGGACCTCGAGCCGCTGTTCGCCACGGCCTGCCCGAATATCCTCTTCCCCTATGCGCGCGAAGCGGTGTCGGACGTCGTCGGCCGCGCCGGCTTTCCCCCGGTTTATCTCGCGCCGGTGAACTTCGACGCGATCTACATGCAGCGCCTGCAGCAGGAGCAGGCGGCACCGAAGATCGAAATCGCGCACTAACATACCCGGTATGCGTGCGTTCGCCCTCCTCGCGCTTGCGCTCTTCGCCCAGACCGCGGCGGCAGCAGAATTCCGCTCCATCGCCGAGGCCGCCACGCCGATGTACGACGCGCCCTCGGTGAAGGCGAACAAGCTCTACGTCGCGAGTGAATACTATCCGGTCGAGGTCATCGTCCAGGTGGACAACTGGACCAAGGTGCGCGATGTCGCCGGCGATCTCGCCTGGGTCGAGAAGAAGGCCTTGTCCGACGCCCGCACCGTGATCGTCACGGCGCCGCTGGCGGACGTGCGCGAGAAGGCGGAGGACAACGCGCCGCTCGCGTTCCAAGTGAAGAAAGGCGTGGCGCTGGAAGTGCTCGAGCTAGGCACCGGACCCTGGGTCAAGGTGCGGCACCGCGACGGCCAGACCGGCTACCTGCGCGTGAATCAAGTCTGGGGGCTGTAGCTCTGGCGCGGCCGCCGGCATGGCGATGAAGATCAGCGTACTCGGCACCGGCGCCTGGGGCACGGCGATCGCCGCGAGCCTCGCCGGACGACATGAGGTGCTGCTCTGGGGGCGCGACGCCGAGCAGTGCCGCGCCATCGCGGCCGAGCGCCGCAATCACCTCTATCTCCCCGAAATCGAACTGCCACGTGCATTGCGCGTCGAGGCGGATCTCGACGCTGCCCTTACGCAAGCCGAGCTGCTGCTCCTCGCAGTGCCTACCGCGGCGCTGCGCGAATTGTTGGTCCGCGTCGCGCCGCGCGCCCTGCCATTGCTTTGGCTATGCAAAGGCTTCGAACCGGACAGCGCCGAGCTGCCGCATCAGATCGCCGCCAAGACGCTCGCCCCTGGCGCGCGCTATGGCGTGCTCTCCGGACCGAGCTTCGCCCTCGAGGTCGCGCGCGGCCTGCCTACTGCGCTCACGCTGGCGAGCACCGAGCCGAGCTTCTGCGAATCGACCGCCCGGGCGCTGCATGCGGCGCGGCTGCGGGTGTACTTCTCCACGGATGTCGTCGGCGTGGAGATCGGCGGCGCGGTGAAGAACGTGATGGCGATCGCCACCGGCATTGCCGACGGCCTCGGCTTGGGGGCGAACGCGCGCGCCGCGCTGATCACCCGGGGACTCGCCGAAATCACGCGCCTCGGTGTGCGCTTGGGCGGGCGCAGCGACACCTTCACTGGCCTCACCGGGGCGGGCGATCTCATCCTCACCTGCACCGGAGAACTGTCGCGCAACCGCAGCGTCGGCCTCGCCCTAGCACGGGGCGGGAAGCTGGCGGACATCCTGCACCAGCTGGGGCACGTGGCCGAAGGCGTGCACACCGCCTTTTCCGTCGAGAAGTGTGCGCAGGCGCAAGGCGTCGACATGCCGATCACGCGCGCTGTCTGCGCCGTGCTCGCGGGCCGCGCGACGCCGCGCGACGCCGTGGAGCAGTTGCTCGCGCGCGATCCCAAAGGCGAAAGTTAAGCAGGCCTAGACACTGCCGGCGAATCCCTGTTGGCGCCAAGCCTCGTACACCGCCACGGCGACGGCATTGGAGAGGTTCAGGCTGCGGTTGTCCGGGCGCAGCGGCAGCCGCAGGCACTGCTCGGCCGCAAAGCCGGCGAGGATGTCGGCGGGCAAGCCGCGGGTTTCCGGGCCGAACACCAGCGCGTCGCCGGGGCGGAATGCGGCGTCGCAGTAGCGGCGCTGTGCACGCGTGGAAAAGGCGTACATGCGTTTGCCCGCCAGGGCCTCGCAGGCTGCGCTCCAGTTCTTGTGCACGACCAGCGCCGCGTATTCGTGATAATCGAGGCCCGCGCGCTTCAATTCGCGATCCTCGAGGCGGAAACCGAGCGGCGCGACCAAGTGCAGCGTCGCCCCGGTATTGGCCGCGAGGCGGATGATGTTGCCGGTGTTCGGCGGAATCTCCGGCTGATAGAGGACGATGTTAAACATCGCGCGGCGTGCGGGCGACGACCCAGTTCTCCACCCATGCCGCGCCGCTCGCTTTCAGCGTGCGCGCAAATTCGTCCAGCGTCGCCCCGGTGGTCATGACGTCGTCGACCACGGCGACGCGCAAGCCCGAGAGATCGCGTTCGCAGGCGAAGGCGTCGCGCATATTGGATGCGCGCTCGCGCCATGGCAAGCCGGTCTGCGGCGCGGTGTCGCGCACCCGCTTGCTGCCACGCGCATCCAGGGCAACGCGGCGCAAGCGTGACAAGCGCTTCGCGATTTCGACCGCCTGATTGAAGCCGCGGCTGGCCAGCCGGGACGGGTGCAGCGGCAAGGGCAGAATGAGGTCGACGCCTCTAGCGCCGCCGAGCCGCTCGTCGAGCTTCTGCGCAAACCAGGCGGCGAGCGCGAGTTCGCCGCCGTACTTCAGCGCCTGCACCAGCGCGTCCACCGGATAGGCATAGGCGAGCGCGGCAAGGCTCGCATCGAAATGCGGCGGACTAACGAGGCAGGCGCCGCATTCGCCTGCGCGTGAAGCTTCGGCCGCGCAGCGCGGGCAAGCCGACGCAATACGCGGCAGTTCGCCATCGCAAGCCGCGCAAATCAGGTGCCGGCCGCTAGGCGCCGCGCACAGCAGGCAATCCTGCGCGAAGAACGCCTGTTGGATTTTGCTGCCGAGGATGCGCAGCGCGTGCAGCGAAATTGACAAGTGCGAGGGCTTCCGTAAAGATGCGTCGGTCGTTCCAGCGTTGCGGTGTAGGGGATTTCCCTATGCTCAGCCAAAGCGCAGATGGCGGCAAATTCGAAGCAGCTTGCGTCGGCCGTCTTCCCCTACACGTTAGCGATGATGCAGATGGTGGTCAAATGACGGGCATGAAACCCTTACTCGAACTCGCGGCGGATCTCGCCGCCGGCAGGACCAGCAGTCAGGCGCTGGTGGAAGAAGCCTTGGCGCGCGCCCAGGCGGGCGAGGGCGTGCGCGTGTTTTTGGGGACTCAGGGCGCGGCGGCGCTCGCCGCCGCCAAGGCAAGCGATGCACTGCGCGCGCACGGCGTAGTGCCGAGCGCGCTCGCGGGCATTCCGGTGTCGGTGAAGGATTTGTTCGACCTCGCCGGCGAAATCACGCGCGCGGGCTCGAAAGTGCTTGCCGATGCCGCGCCCGCTAAGGTCGACGCGAAGGCGGTGGCGCGGCTGCGCCAGGCCGGAGCGATCGTCGTCGGCCGCACCAACATGGTCGAATTCGCATTTTCCGGCCTCGGCCTCAATCCCCATTACGGCACACCCAAGAATCCGTGGGACCGCGCGACCGGCCGCATTCCCGGTGGTTCGTCCTCGGGGGCGGCGGTGTCCGTCTCCGACGGCATGGCGGCGATGGGTCTGGGCAGCGACACCGGGGGTTCGGTGCGCATACCGGCGGCACTATGCGGTCTCGTCGGTTTCAAGCCGACTGCACGGCGCATACCCACGGACGGGGCGTTTCCCTTGTCCACTACGCTCGATTCCGTCGGGCCGATCGCGCGCAGCGTTGCCTGCTGCGCCCTGGTCGACGCGATCCTCGCGGGCGAAGCGCCGCAATCGCCGCAGCCGCTGCCGTTGCAGGGCCTGCGCCTGGGCGTGGTGCAAGACTATGTCCTCGAAGGCATGGACGAGGCGGTGTCGCGGGCATTCGCTGCGGCACTTGGACGTCTGTCGCAGGCGGGCGCCGCCGTGTCCGACGTGCGCTTCGAAGCGCTCAAGCGCCTGCCGCAGATCAATCAAAGCGGCGGCATCGTCGTGGCCGAAGCCTACGCCGTTCACCGCGAGCTGCTCGCGCGGCGCGGCGCCGAATACGATCCGCGCGTCGCAGTCCGCGCCTTGCGCGGTGTCGACATCGGCGCAGCGGACTACATCGGCGTGCTCGCCGAGCGCCGGGCGATGATCGCGGAAAGCGCGCGCATCGCCGCGCCTTACGACGCGCTGCTAATGCCCACGGTGGTAATGGCGGCCCCCGCCATCGCGCCGCTCGAGCGGGACGACCGGCTGTACGCCAGGACTAACGCTTCGATCCTGCAAAACACCAGCGTGGTCAACTTCCTCGACGGTTGCGCCCTCAGCCTTCCCATCCACGAGGCGGGGAGCGCGCCGGTGGGCTTGATGGTAGTCGGCCAATTGGGCGAGGATAGGCGGCTGCTGGCCGTGGGGCTTGCTTTGGAGTCTGCACTCGCGCGTTGATGGCCGCGCCGGAAACCAGCGGTATCGCCGTCGATCGCCGCGCCCTACGGCGCTTCGCGTGCCGCGCGGCCGCGAGCTATGCGCAGGCTGCGGTGCTCGCGCGCGAGATCGAGTCGCGCATGCTCGATCGCCTGCAGTACGTCAGAATTGCGCCGCAGCGCGTGCTCGATGCCGGCTGCGGCGATGCAGACGGCGCGAAGCGCCTCGCCGAACGCTTTCCGCAGGCGCAGACCTGGGCGCTCGATTCCGCATTTTCCCTACTGCGGGCCGCGCGCGGCGAGGCTTCCTGGCTGTCGCGGCTGTTCGACCGCTCCGGACCCGGATTCATCTGCGCCGATTTCGGCGCCTTGCCCCTTGCCGCGTCGAGCATCGACCTCGTCTGGTCGAACCTGGCACTGCACTGCGCCGGCGACCCGTTGCCGGCGCTGAAGGAAATGCATCGCGTGCTCGCGGTCGACGGGCTCCTCATGTTTTCCTGCTACGGTCCGGACACGCTGCAGGAGCTGAGGAGCGCATTTGCCGCCGCCGACCGGGCTGCGCATGTGCACGCTTTCACCGACATGCACGACCTGGGCGACATGCTCGGCGCCAGCGGCTTCGGCGCGCCGGTAATGGACATGGAGGTTCTCACGCTCACCTATGCCGACGTCGATGCCTTGCTTGCCGACCTGCGCGCCACCGGACAGCAAAACGCCCTCGCAGCACGGCGCCACGCGCTGACGGGCAAAGGCGTCTTCGGCGCCATGCGCGCGGCCTACGAAAAACTGCGCCGCGACGGCCGCTTGCCCGCAACTTTCGAAATCGTGTACGGTCATGCGTGGAAGCAGCAGCGGCGCGTGAGCGACGATGGTCGCGCTATCATTCGAGTGGAAACGAGCCGAAACAAGAAAATGTGATCGAGGTCACAATTGCGGCGGCCGGGGTCGAAAAGCTTGATAAAGCTTGACCCGTATGCTAGGTTACCGCACTTTTTTGCCGGGCCCCGTCTTTAGAAGGAGCGGGGTTGTCCTCAGGGGAAACCCTCGAGGACTGAGAACAAGCTAGAACAGGCGCTCACCCCCGGCGGTACTCGCATTATGTTTGGCGTGGATCTGAAGCTGCGACGGTAAATCCGTCTCCGCGCCTTTGAAGCTACGAGGAAAACATGTACAAGAAGCTGGGACGACCGATCGCCGGACTGCTGCTCGCGATCCATGCGGGACTCGCCGCCGCTGCCTACCCCCTCAATTTCCAACCGCCGGTGACCCGCGTCGCACGCGAGATCTATGACCTGCACATGCTGATGATGTATGTGATCATGGTCATCTTCTGCGTCGTCTTCGGAGTGATGTTCTACTCCATCTACGCCCATCGCAAATCGGTGGGTCACCAGGCGCGGCAGTTCCACGAGAACACCACGGTCGAGATCATCTGGACCGTCATTCCCTTCCTCATTCTCGTCGGCATGGCTTGGCCGGCGACCAAGGCGCTGATCGATTTCAAGGACACTTCCAATCCCGACCTCACCATCAAGGCGACCGGCTACCAGTGGAAGTGGGGATACGACTACCTGAAGGGCGAAAGCGAGGGCGTCAACTTCCTCTCGAATCTGGCGACGCCGCAGGAGCAGATCCATAACCAGAGCCCCAAGGGCGAAAACTATCTGCTGGAAGTGGACAAGCAGCTGGTGGTTCCGGTGGGCAAGAAGGTGCGCATCCTCACCACTGCCGACGACGTGATCCACTCCTTCTGGATTCCGGCATTCGGCATCAAGCAGGACGCCATTCCCGGTTTCGTGCGCGACACCTGGTTCAAGGCGGAGAAGGAGGGCACCTACCGCGGTCAGTGCGCCGAGCTGTGCGGCAAGAACCACGGCTTCATGCCCATCGTGGTCGAGGTGGTATCGCAGGAGAAGTTCACGCAGTGGGTTGCGGCGCAGAAAGCCAAGGCGGCCGCGAGCGCCGAAGACGTGAACAAGCAATGGAGCCTGGACGAGCTGAAGGCGCGCGGCGAAAAGGTCTATGCGGCCAACTGCGCGGCCTGCCATCAAGCCACGGGCAAGGGCCTGCCGCCCGCATTCCCGGCGCTGGACGGTTCGAAGATCGCCACTGGCGACAAGGCGGCGCACATCGACCGCGTGCTGAACGGCAAGGCCGGCACCGTCATGGCGGCGTTCGGCAAGCAGCTCTCCGACACCGACCTCGCCGCGGTCGTCACCTTCGAGCGCAACAGCTGGGGCAACAAGACGGGCGACGTGGTGCAGCCGGCCGAAGTCAAAGCGGCGCGCAAGTAAAGTGTTAAACCCGCACGCAAGCAAAGCACGGAATTCCAGGAGAACGAAATGAGCGCAGTCATCGACACCCACGGCCACGACGATCACGGCCATCAGCCGAGCGGACTGATGCGCTGGATCACGACCACCAACCACAAGGACATCGGCTCGATGTACCTGTGGTTTTCGTTCACCATGTTCTTCATCGGCGGCGTGCTCGCGCTCACCATCCGCGCCGAGCTGTTCCAGCCCGGGCTGCAGGTGGTCACGCCGGAGTTCTTCAATCAGCTCACCACCATGCACGGCCTGATCATGGTGTTCGGCGCGATCATGCCCGCCTTCGTCGGCTTCGCCAATTGGCAGATCCCGCTGATGATCGGCGCGCCCGACATGGCCTTCGCGCGCATGAACAACTGGAGCTTCTGGCTGCTGCCGGTGGCGGCGATCCTGCTGGTAGTCTCGTTCTTCCTGCCGGGCGGCGCGCCGGGCACCGGCTGGACGCTGTACGCCCCGCTCACCATCCAGATGGGGCCGAGCATGGACTTCACCATCTTCGCCATCCACATCATGGGCGCATCGAGCATCATGGGCTCGATCAACATCATCACCACCATCCTCAACATGCGCGCGCCGGGGATGACGCTGATGAAAATGCCGATGTTCGTCTGGACCTGGCTGATCACGGCCTACCTGTTGATCGCGGTGATGCCGGTGCTCGCCGGCGCGGTCACCATGACGCTTACCGACCGCCACTTCGGCACCTCGTTCTTCAACGCCGCGGGCGGCGGCGACCCGGTGATGTTCCAGCACATCTTCTGGTTCTTCGGCCACCCCGAGGTGTACATCATGATCCTGCCGGCCTTCGGCATCATCAGCCAGGTGATCCCCGCTTTCTCGCGCAAGCCGCTGTTCGGCTACGCTTCGATGGTCTATGCCACGTCTTCGATCGCCATCCTGTCGTTCATGGTCTGGGCGCACCACATGTTCACCGTGGGCCTGCCCACCGCCGGCCTGGTGTTCTTCATGTACGCGACCATGCTCATCGCCGTGCCCACCGGGGTGAAGGTGTTCAACTGGCTCGCCACCATGTGGCGCGGTTCGCTCACCTTCGAGACGCCGATGTTGTTTGCCGTCGGCTTCATCTTCGTCTTCACCATGGGCGGCTTCACCGGCCTGATGCTCGCCATCATGCCGGTCGACGTGCAGCTGCAGGACACCTATTACGTGGTGGCGCATTTCCACTACGTGCTCGTCGCGGGCTCGCTCTTCGCGCTTTTCGCCGGCGCCTACTTCTGGCTTCCGAAATGGACCGGCCTGATGTACGACGAGAAGCTGGGCAAGTGGCACTTCTGGATGTCGATGATCTTCTTCAACATTACCTTCTTCCCGATGCACTTCCTCGGCCTCGCGGGGATGCCGCGGCGCATTCCCGATTACGCCGGCCAGTTCGCCGGCTTCAACGAGATCGCCTCGATCGGCGCCTTCGGCTTCGGCCTGGCGCAAGTGCTGTTCCTGTACATCGTGTTGAAGTGCACGGTGTTCCGCAAGGGCGAGAAGGCGCCGGCCAAGCCCTGGGAAGGCGCCGACACGTTGGAATGGACGCATCTGCCGAGTCCCGCGCCTTATCACAGCTTCCACGATCAGCCGGTGGTGAAGTGAGCGCGGGAACGAGCATGGGTCGCGGCGACTCGGGCAATCGCAGGACGGCGCTGATCCTGGCGGCGTTCGCGCTTGCCCTGTTTCTCGTCGTCATACTCAGATACGGACTGCTGAAGTGAGCGCCGCCGCCGAGAGCCTCGCCGGCGCCAACCGGCGCATGCTGAAGAAGCTGCTGGTGGTGGCGGTCGGCATGTTCGGATTCGGCTTTGCGCTGGTGCCCTTTTACAACACCATCTGCGAAGTCGCGGGACTGCGCGCGATTTGGCAGCCGGGCGAGGCCGAGGGCACGGTCGCCAATACCCAGGTCGACCTCACGCGCACGGTGACGGTGGAGTTCGACTCCAACACGCGCCAGCTACCCTGGACCTTCAAGCCGCATGCGCCGAGCATGCAGATCCATCCGGGCGAGCTGACGCAGATCACCTACGAGGTGAAGAACACCCTGAACGAAGCGGTCACCGGCCAGGCGGTCCCCAGCTACGGACCGATGCTCGCCGCGCGCTATTTCAGAAAGCTCGAATGCTTCTGCTTCAGCCAGCAGACGCTCGCTGCGCACGAAACCCGGGAGATGCCGGTGGTGTTCGTCATCGACCCGGACCTGCCGCGCGACGTGAACACCATTACGCTGTCCTACACCTTCTTCCGCGTCGACGGCACCGAGCGCAAGGCGGGACAGGGATGACGGTGGCGCTGATGGCGAAGAAAGCGACCGCGTGGCAGGCTGTAAAAGCGGTGTTCTGGTCGTTCCTGGGCATCAGGAAGCGGCGTGACTACGAGGCCGACAGCGTCGAGCTGAAGCCGCACCAGGTGATCATCGCCGGGCTCATCGGCGCGGCGCTATTCGTATTGAGTCTGATACTGCTGGTGCATTTCGTCATCGGCAGATTGACGTAACACACAGGAGAGGAACATGAGCGAGCATGCTCAACACTATTTCGTGCCGCAGCCGTCGCGCTGGATGATCATCGGCTCGCTGGCCCTGCTGCTCATGGGATCGGGCGCGGCGGCCTGGTTCAACGACGCTCCCGTCGGGCGCTACGGCGTGCTGGTCGGCTTCGTGCTGCTCGTGTACATGATGTTTCGCTGGTTCGGCGACGTCGTGCACGAGTCCGAGTCCGGCAAGTACGGCAAGTGGGAGGACGTGTCTTTCCGTTGGGGCATGAGCTGGTTCATCTTTTCCGAAGTGATGTTCTTCGCCGCGTTCTTCGGCGCGCTGTTCTATGCGCGGGTGATCGCCGTCCCGGATCTGGGCAGCCTGCAGAGCAAGGAACTGCTGTGGCCGGATTTCAGTGCCCGCTGGCCGAGCGCGGGCCCGAGCTTCGTCGATCCGTTCACGCCCATGGCCGCCTGGGGCATTCCGGCGCTGAATACGCTGTTGCTGCTGAGCTCGGGGGTGACGCTCACCATCGCCCACTTTGGCATGATCGAAGGCAACCGCACCAAGCTCAAGCTGTTTTTGTTCCTTACCATCGCGTTGGGCGCGACCTTTCTCGGCTTTCAGGCGTTCGAGTATTCGCATGCCTATTCCGAACTGAACCTCAAGCTCTCCACCGGCATCTACGGCACGACTTTCTTCATGCTGACGGGTTTTCACGGCTTTCACGTGACCGTGGGCGTGATCATGCTGACGACCATGCTGTTCCGTTCGATCGCGGGTCATTTCAAGCCGCAGCATCACTTCGCCTTCGAGGCCGTGGCCTGGTACTGGCACTTCGTCGACGTGGTGTGGCTGCTGCTGTTCATATTCGTCTACTGGGTATAGCGCCGAGGCGCCCGTCCAAGGGCCGGGCACCGGGCGGAAGAACGAGGAGAAGGGGGCCCCCGTAGAAGGGGCACTTGAAGCGCCGCACAATGTGCGGCGCCTTTTTTTAAGGACCGCCCGCGGGGGAACCTATCGCGGGCCGTGGCTCGTGCCTCGCGACGCGCCGCCTGTCATAGCGAATTGAGTATTGTCGATGCTGCGCTTAGCCGACCTTGCCGGTGATGAAGCCGAAGTAATAACCGGCCATCAGCAGCAGGAACAGGACCAGGGAAAAACCGACGCGGAACGCGAGGGCGCGCACGGTACGCTTCGACTGCCCGCGGTCGGAGACGAGGTAATAGAGGGCCGAGCCGAGGCTGGCAAGGATCAGTATGATGAATACGACGACGACGATTTTCATGGCGGGATCCGACTGAATTGTCCGAGTGTATCCCAGTCAAATCGACCAGACTAGAAATTGGAGTGATGCGCGCATGCTAAGCAAGCGGCGCTTTCGCCCGGCATTCTTGCCCAGCCTCGCGGCGCTGGCAGTGATCGCGCTTACCCTGTCTCTGGGCAATTGGCAGACGCGGCGCGCAGAGGAGAAGGCGGCGCTCGGGCGCAGCCTCGACGAAGGCGCGCGCGCGGCGATGCTCGCGCTGCCGTCGGCGCCGGTCGAGGCCAATGCGTTCGAATTCCATCGCGTCGGCGTGCGCGGCGAGTATCTGCCGAAATACACCGTCCTGCTGGACAACAAGGTGCTGAACGGCGCAGTCGGCTACCATGTGCTCACGCCGCTCAGGATCGCCGGCGGCGAGCTGCACGTGCTCGTCGACCGCGGCTGGGTGGCGGCGGGCGCGCGCCGCGATGTGCTGCCCGCAATCGAGACTCCGGCCGGGGTGCAGAGCATCGAAGGCGTCGCCATGGTGCCGACGAGGCGCATCCTCGAACTCGGCGCGAACACCGAGGAGGGCATGGTGTGGGAGAACCTGGTGCTCGAGCGCTACGCCAAATGGTCGGGACTGAAACTGCAACCGGTGGTGATCGAGCAGACGAACGCCGCGGCGGACGGCCTCGCCCGGGTGTGGGTACGTCCCGACACCGGCGTGGACAAGCACCGCGGCTACGCCTTCCAGTGGTACGCGCTTGCAAGCCTCACCCTCGTCGCCTATGTCGCCTTCAGCTTCAAGCGCAGCGCCTAGCCGCGGCGCGCGCTTCAACCTGCTCGCGATCGCCTTCGTGTCGATCGCGCCCTTCGCGGCTGCGCTCATCGCCTATTTCTACTGGCATCCGCAGGGCGGCACGAACTACGGCGAGCTGATCGCGCCGCGTCCGTTGAGCGAATCCCCCTTGCGGCAGCTGGACGGGCGCGCGTTCCGGCTGTCGGAACTGCGCGGCAGGTGGATCCTGCTGCAGCTCGACCGGGCAGAATGCGGCGACGCCTGCCGCGCCAAGCTCTACGACATGCGCCAGGTGCGGCTCGCGCAGGGGCGCGAGATGGAGCGCGTCGAGCGCGTGTGGCTGATCCTCGACGACGCGCCGCTCGAGACGCGGCTGATGCGCGAATACGACGGCACGCGCATGCTGCGCGCCGGCGCGAGCCCGCTGCCGGCGGAGTTTCCGCCGCCGGGCGGCGCGCGCGAGCACATCTATGTCGTCGACCCGCACGGCAACCTCATGCTGCGCTTTCCAAAGAACGCCGATCCGGCCAGGATGAACAAGGATCTCGCGCGCCTGCTGCGGGCCTCGCGCATCGGCTAGAGGCGAAACCCATCGTGATAGACTCCTCCGACACCTTTTCGCACTGAAGCCATGGCGACGCAACTCAGCCTGCAGGACACCGCGCTGCGCCTGCGCCAGTTCTACGCTCTCACCAAACCGCGCGTGACCATGCTCGCGGTGTTCTGCGCCGTGATTGGCATGTTCCTCGCGACCCCGGGCATGGTGCCCTGGCGCGTGCTGTTCGCCGGCACCGCGGGCATTGCCCTGCTCGCCGGCGCCGCATTCGCCATCAATTGCCTGATCGAGCGCGAGCTCGACGCCAAGATGGCGCGCACCCGGGCGCGGCCGCTTGCGCGCGGCGAACTCGGCGCCACGCAGGCGGTGCTGTTCGCCGGCGTGATCGGCGGCATCGGCATGTTCCTGCTCGAGCGCTACGTCAACGCGCTCACCATGTGGCTCACCTGCGGCACCTTCGTCGGCTACGCCGTGATCTACACCGTGCTGCTGAAGCCGGCGACGCCGCAAAACATCGTTATCGGCGGCCTGTCGGGAGCGATGCCGCCGCTGCTCGGCTGGACCTCGGTCACCGGCCAAGTCGCACCCGAAGCGCTGCTGCTGGTGCTCATCATCTACGCCTGGACGCCGCCGCATTTCTGGGCGCTGGCGCTGTATCGCACCGAAGAGTTCAACCGCGCCGGGCTGCCGATGCTACCGGTCACGCACGGCTCCAAGTTCACGCGCCTGTACGTGCTGCTCTATACCCTGGTGCTGATCGGCAGCACCCTGCTGCCCTTCGTCTACGGCATGAGCGGCTGGATCTACCTGATCGCCGCGCTCGCACTCGATGCGCTGTTCCTGTATTACGCGGTGCGCATCTACATCGCCTACAGCGACCGGCTGGCGCAGCAGACCTTCCGCTATTCCGTCGTCTACCTCGCGATATTGTTCAGTGCGCTGCTCTTCGACCACTATGTCTGAGCGGTTTTTCGCGATGCGCAAATGCTTCGGCGCAGCCGCGCTCGCGGCTGCGTTCCTGCTGGCCGCCTGCGCCCCGCCAAGGCCGAGCTTCCGCAACACCGACATCACCGGCGCGGACTGCTGCAAAGACCTGCAGCTCACCGACCATCAAGGCAAGGCGCGCAGCCTGGCCGATTTCCGCGGCAAGGCGGTGGTGGTATTTTTTGGCTATACGCATTGCCCCGACGTCTGTCCCACGACCATGGCGGAGATGAAGTCCGCGCTACAGACGCTCGGGCGCGACGCAGCGCGCGTGCAAGTGCTGTTCGTGACGCTCGATCCCGAACGCGATACCCAGGAAGTGCTCGCGCAATACGTGCCGGCATTCGACCCGAGCTTCCTCGGCTTGTACGGGGATGCGCAAGCGACGGCGAAGGCGGCGAAGGAATTCCGCATCTTCTACCAGAAGCAGCCGGGAGCCACGCCCACCAGCTACACCCTGGACCATACTGCCGGCAGCTATGTGTTCGACCCCCAGGGCCGGGTGCGCCTGTTCGCACGCTACGGCGATGGCGGCGCGGATCTCGCCGCCGACCTGACGACTCTGCTCAAGAGTTCGAGCTGAGCGCAGCGCGCGGCCGCATTCCCCGACGCGCAAACCCGTGAGCTCGATCCGGCTATTCGCCGCAACTACCGCCTGAACTATTCGCCTGCCGCGCGCGTCATATTGACTGGAATTGCGCCGCGCGCGAGCTCCTCGCGCAGCGGCAGCGGGTGCCGCTGGCAAGCGCACGCCGCCTGGACCTCATGATGGGAGAAGTCGGACCAGTGAACCCCTCCCGCCACATGTGGATGTTCGCGTCGGCCGGCGCGCACTCGCCCCCAAGCGCGGCGGACGAGATTACCCGACGCAGATGAAGGTCGTCGCCCGCGACGCCAAGCGCGCGCAGGAGTTCGCGCGCGAGGCGCACTGAACATGGCGCCCGAGCCGTCGCCGTCGGATGCGCCGGAATTCGATCGCGAACGGCTGCGGCTCATGTCCGACAAGCTGTCGCAGAAAGTCCAGGAGCTGCAGGCGAGCAACCGGCGGCTGAGCGCGCTCACCGAACTCAACCTGCGGCTTGCCTCCGAGCGCGACCCGCAGATGCTGCTCGCGGACGTTTGCCACGGCGCGCGCACCCTGCTGGGGGCGAAGCATGCCCTGCTCGCCGTACGCGGCAGGGACGGGGGTGACACCGAATACGTTGCCGCGAGCGGCATGGATGCGGCGACCGCGGGCGCGCTGGGCAAGCCGCCGATACACGCCGGCGTCGCCGGCGAGGCGCTCGCCGCGCGCAAGCCGCGGCGCCTGGCGAACCCCGGCGGCGAGCCGCGTGCGCTAGGGCTGCCGCCGCAGTATCCGCGGGCGCATTCCCTGCTGGTTGCCCCGATCGTGTCGCTCACCCACGCCTATGGCTGGATTTGCCTCACCGACAAGCTGGGGTCAGCCGAATTCAGCGAAGAGGACGAGCGGCTGCTGGGCACTCACGCGGCGCAGGTCGGCCGCACCTACGAGAATGCCTGCCTGTACGCCGAATTGGAGGAAAGCCGCGAAGGCCTGCGGCGGGCGCAGTCCTTGGCGAAGCTTGCGCACGTCGTGACGCGCCGCGATGGCTCGGTCGAGAGCTGGTCCGAAACGCTGCCGCAGCTGATGGGGCTGGCGCCGGAGGAACTGCCGCGCAGCACGCGCGAATGGCTCGATCTGTTGCCTGCTGCCGACCGTGAACTGCTGCGCCCGAAGCTGATCCAGGCGGCAATCGAAGGCAGCACGATGGACATCGAATATCGCCTCGACCGGCCGGACGGCTCGCGCATCGACGTGCGTCAAGTGAGCGAACCTCTCGCCGCCGCCGAGATGGACAAGGACAAGCTGCGCTGGTTCGTGACGCTGCAGGACGTAACCGAGCAGAAGCGCGCAGCGGAGGCCCTGCAAGAAAGCGAGCGGCGCTACGGCGAGATGCTGCACAACGTGCAACTTGCGGCGATGATGCTCGACCGCCGGGGAAGCATTACTTATTGCAACGACTTCCTGCTGCGCTTGACCGGCTGGCGGCGCGAGGAGGTGCTGGATCAGGACTGGTTCGGACTGTTCGTGCCGCCCGAGCGGGCCGACGACGCGAAGCGCGTGTTCCGCTCGCTGCTGGCGGCGACGCCGGGCGTTTCGCACGGCGAGGGCGAATTGCTCACCCGCTTCGGCGGCCGGCGGCTGATACGCTGGAACAACACGGTGCTGCGCGCACCCTCGGGCGAAGCGATCGGCTGCGCCAGCATCGGCGAAGACGTCACCGACGCACGGTTGGCGCAGACCAAGATCAGCCGCTTGAACCGGGTCTACGCCGTGCTGAGCGGCATCAACGCCCTCATCGTGCGCGTACACGACCGGATCGAGCTGTTCCGCGAAAGCTGCCGCATCGCGGTCGAGGACGGGAAATTCGCCGGGGCTTGGGTCGGGTTGCTCGAGGGCGAGCCCAAGCGCATCAGGCCGGTCGCCGCCGCCGCCGGCTCTGAAGCGCAGCGCCTGGCACAAGCAAACGCAAACGAGCTGGAGCGGCCCGACATCCTGTGGCAGGCGGTAGACGAGCGCCGGCCGGCAGTGGCGGACATCGGCCTTGCGCCGCCGGGCAGGGCGCGCGAAGCGGCTGCCGCGCGCGCCTTCGCCGCCCTGCCCATGGAACTCGGCGGCGCGGTCGCAGGGGTGCTCGTGCTTTATGCCTGGGAGCCCGGGTTCTTTGACGCCGAGGAGTTGAAGTTGCTGACGGAACTCACCGGCGACATCGCCTTTGCGCTCGACCACATCCAGAAGGAAGAAGGGCTGCACTACCTCGTCTTTTACGACGTGTTGACCGGGTTGCCGAACCGCAAGCTTTTCCAGGAGCGGGTCGCTCAGCAACTGAGCGCGGCAGCGCGCGAGAAGCGCAAGCTGGCGATGATCGTCGTCGACGTCGAACGTTTCAGGCTGATCAACGACTCGCTCGGCCGTCAGGCGGGCGACGCCGTGCTGAAGCAGCTCGCCGAGCGCTGCCGGCGCGCGGCGCAGGACCCGAATCTTCTGGCGCGGGTCGGATCGGACCAGTTCGCGGCGGTGATTCACGCGGTGAAGGCCGACGACGACGTCGCCCGCATCGCCCTGCACGCCTATGAGG
>CAZMGP010000019.1:24832-75961 GCA_964565875.1 uncultured Enterobacteriaceae bacterium | reverse complement strand
ATAGCCTCGCCGACACCTCGGCCAACCTCGCCGCTGCGGGCGTCGTGGGAAGCCATGCGGCCAACATCGCCGCAACCGATGCCGCCACCGTGGCCCAAGGCAGCGCGATCAACGCCTTCACCAACAGCGGCACGCGCACCTACAGCCTCGCCGACAGCTCGGCCAACCTCGCGCTTGCGGGTGTTGTCGGCAACCACGCGGTGAACGTCAGCGCCACCGACTCGGCGACCGTGGCGCAAGGCACAGCGATCAATGCCTTCACCAACAGCGGCACGCGCAGCTACAGCCTCGCCGACAGCTCGGCCAACCTCGCCGCTGCGGGCGTCGTGGGAAGCCACGCAGTCAACGTCACTGCCACCGACGCGGCCACCGTCGCCCAAGGCACGGCAATCGACGGCTTCACCAACAGCGGCACGAAGAGCTACAGCCTCGCCGACAGCTCGGCCAACCTCGCCGCCGCAGGCGTGGTCGGCAACCACGCGCTCAACATCGCCGCCACCGACGCAGCCACCGTGGCGCAGGCCGACGCAATCTCAGCCTTTACCCACCAGGGACCCAAGACCTACGGCGTCGCCGACAGCGCGACCAATGTGGCCGCGGCGATGAGCGCGCACGATGCCGCGCTCACCACTGCGACATCGTTCACGCTCAGCGGATCGGCAAGCGTAGCGCAAGCCGACACCATCCACGGCTTCAACGCGACTTCCGCGCTCGCGACCTACGCGATAGCGGACACGGTGGTCAATCTCACCGCCGCCATGGCGGCGCACGACGGCGCACTCGCCAACGCGAGCTCCATGGCGGTAACCGGAAGCGCTACGGTGGCACAGGCCGATGCGATCCACGCCTACAGCGCCGTGTCGGCAGCTACCACCTACGCCGTATCCGATACGGCGACGAACCTCGCCAACGCCATCAACGCCCACGATCCGGCGCTCGCTAACGCCACCTCGTACTCGCTCACCACCGCAGCGACCGTGGCCGAAGCCGACGCAGTGTATAGCGCCAGCCACCTAGTGACCTTCGCGCTCAGCGACATTGCGGCGAATCTCGCCGCGGCGATCGGCGCGCACGACGCGGCGCTCGCCAACGCGACATCCTTCGCCGTAAGCGGAGCGACGACGGTAGCGCAAGCCGATGCCATCCACGGCTACAGCCCGGTGTCCGCACTGAGCACCTACGCCCTCAGCGACACGGTGGCGAACCTGACTGCAGCCATGAGTCTGCACGACGCGGCGCTCGGCAATGCAAGTTCGATGGCGGTGCTCGACGCCGCGACGGTAGCGCAAGCCGACGTCATCCACGGCTTCAACACCGTGTCCGCCGCCACCACCTACGCCGTTTCCGACGCGGCGGCGAACGTCGCCGCGGCCATCACCGCGCACGATGCCGCGCTCGCCAACGCCACCTCCTTCGCCATGAGCGGCAGCGTGACCGTCGCGCAGGCCGACGTCATCCACGGCTTTGCCGCGACTTCCGGCGCAAGCTACGCCGTCGCGGACAGCGCGGCGAACGTCGCCACCGCCATCGCCGCGCACGATGCCGCGCTCGCCAACGCGAGCTCGTTCACTCTTTCGGGCTCCGTCAGTATGGCCCAGGCCGATAGCCTCCACGGCTTCGCAGCCACCGCCGCCCAGACCTATCCGGTAGTCGACGGCGCCGCCGCTCTTGCCGCAGCCATGCTCGCGCACGACGCCGCACTCGCCAACGCCACGTCGTTCGCCGTCACGGGACCGGCAACGGTCGCCGAGGCCGATACCATCCACGGCTTCAACGCGACTTCCGCGCTCGCGACCTACGCACTGTCGGATACGGCCGCCAACGTGGCTGCTGCCATCAGCGGCAACGATCCGGCCCTGGCCAAGGTCACTTCCTACACCCTAAGCGGTGCCGTGACCGTGGCGCAGGCAGACGCGATCCACGGCTTTGCCGCGACCGCCACGCAGACTTTCCCCATCACGGACAGCGCTGCGAACCTCGCCGCGGCCATGGCCGCGCACGATGCCGCGCTCCTCAACGCCACGTCGATGACGGCGACAGGGAACGCCACGCTAGCGCAGGCCGACACGATCCACGCCTTCAACGCCGTGTCCGCAGCGACGACTTACGCACTGGCCGATACCGCGGCGAACCTGACCGCCGCCATGGGACTGCACGATGCGGCGCTCGCCAACGCGACTTCCATAGTAGTGAGCGGCAGCGTTACCGTGGCCCAAGCCGACACCATTCACGGCTACAACGTGGCCTCTGCCGCGACGACTTACGCGCTGGCCGACACCGCGGCCAACGTCGCCGCGGCGATCGCTCTCCACGATGCCGCGCTCGCCAACGTCACCTCGTATAGCTTGAGCGGGACGGTGACGGTGGCGCAGGCCGACACCATCCACGGCTTTGCGGCGACCGCCGCCCAGACTTTCGCCGTCGCCGACAGTGCGGCAAACGTCGCGGCCGCTATCGGCGCCCACGACGCGGCGCTGGGCAACGCCAGTTCGTTCACGCTCTCCGGCACGGCGACGGTCGCGCAAGCGGACGCTATTCACGGCTTCGATGCGGCCACCGCGGCCGCGAGCTACGCTGTGTCCGACACCGCCACCAACATCGCCACCGCGATCGCCGCGCATGATGCGGCGCTCGCCAATGCGAGTTCGTTCACGGCGAGCGGCACCGCCACGGTCGCCCAAGCCGACGCGATCCACGGCTTTAACGCCACCTCGGCGCTCGCGACTTACGCCGTCGCCGATACGGCGGCGAACGTAGCCGCGGCCATTGCCGCCCACGACGCGGCGATGGCCAATGCGAGTTCGTTCACGCTCTCCGGCACGGCGACGGTGGCGCAGGCCGACGCCATCCACGGCTTCAATGCGACCGCCGCCCTCGCGACCTATGCCCTCTCAGACACCGTGGCGAATACGGTCGCCGCCATGGGTCTGCACGACGCGGCCCTCGCCAACGCGACTTCCATAGTAGTGAGCGGCAGCGTTACCGTGGCCCAAGCCGACACCATTCACGGCTACAACGTGGCCTCTGCCGCGACGACTTACGCGCTGGCCGACACCGCGGCGAACCTGACCGCGGCCATGGGACTGCACGACGCGGCACTCGCCAACGCGACTTCGATCGCGGTCACCGACACCGTCACCGTCGCGCAAGCCGATGCCATTCACGCCTACAACGCGGTGTCCGCTGCGACCACCTACGCCCTGTCCGACAGCGCGGCGAACATCGCCGCGGCCATCAACGCACACGACGCCGCGCTTGCCAACGTAACCGCCTATAGCATCACCGGCAGCGCGACGGTGGCACAGGCCGACACGGCCTACGGCGCGACTCACCTGGTCACGTTCGCCCTGTCGGATACGGCGACGAACCTCGCCGCCGCCATCACGGCGCACGATCCGGCGCTCGCCAACGCGACCTCCTTCGCCGTCGCAAGCAGCGCGACGATGGCCCAGGCCGATGTCATCCACGGCTTCAACGCGATTTCCGCTCTTGCCACTTACGGCGTTGCGGATACCGCGGCGAACGTAGCCGCGGCCATCGCCGCCCACGATGCGGCGCTTGCCAACGCGACTTCGTTCGTACTAACCGGCACGGTAAGCGTCGCGCAGGCCGATGTCATCCACGGCTTCGCCGCCACCGCGACCCAGACCTATGCCGTGGTCGACACCCCGGCGAACCTGGTCGCCGCCATGACCGCGCACGACCCCGCGCTCGCCAACGCAACGTCGTTCACCGTAAACGGCGTGGTGACCATGGCCCAGGCCGACACCATCCACGGCTTCAACGCCACTGCGGCGCTCGCGACCTATGCCGTCGCCGACAGCGCGGCGAACGTTGCCACGGCAATCGGCGCGCACGATCCGGCGCTAGCCACTGCGACCGCCTTCACGCTCTCCGGCACCGCGACCGTAGCCCAGGTCGACGCCATCCACGCTTACAACGCCACCGCTGCGCTCGCTACCTATGCCCTCGCCGATAGCGTGGCAAACGTCGCCACCGCAATGGGATTGCACGATGCGGCACTCGGCAATGCAAGCTCGATCGCCGTGAGCGGCACGGCGACGGTGGCGCAGGCCGACACCATTCACGGCTACAACGCCGTGTCGGCAGCGACGACTTATGCGCTATCGGACACGGTGGGGAACGTGGTCGCGGCCATGGGTCTGCACGACGCGGCGCTCGCCAACGCGACCTCCATCGCGGTAAGCGGCGGCGCCACCGTAGCGCAGGCCGACATCATCCACGGCTACAACGGCGTTTCCGCCCTCACCACCTATGCTCTGTCGGACAGCATCGCCAACGTGGCGGCCGCGGTGAGCGCGCACGACGCCGCGCTCGCCAATGCAAGCTCGTTCGCGCTCTCCGGCACTGCAACGGTCGCCCAGGCCGACATCATCCACGGCAACGCCGCGACCGCGACGGCGACCTATGCCGTCGCCGACACCGCCGCGAACGTCGCCACGGCCATCATCGCCCACGACGCCGCCATGGGCAACGCCAGCTCGTTCACTCTCTCCGGCAGCGCCACCGTGGCGCAGGCCGACGCGATCCACGGCTTCAACGCCACAGCTGCGACCGCGACCTACGTCATCGCCGATTCGGCCGCAAACGTCGCTGCGGCAATCGCCGCGCACGACCCGACGCTCGCCAACGCAACTTCTTTCACGCTGACGACCCCGGCGACGATCGCGCAGGCGGACGCGATCCATGGCCTCAATGCCGTCTCGGCGCTCGCCACCTACGCGATTTCCGACGCCGCAGCCAACGTGGCCGCAGCGATCGCCGCACATGATCCCGCGCTCGCGAACGCGACGGCGTTCACCCTGAGCGGAACGGCCACCGTGGCGCAGGCCGATACCATCCATGGTTTCGCCGCGACTGCCACTGCACCGTACGCCCTGGCGGACACGATTGCCAACGTAGCCACGGCCATCGCCGCGCACGACCCGGCGCTCGCCAATGCCACGTCGTTCACTCTGAACGGGACCGCGACCATCGCCCAAGCCGATGCGATCCATGGCTACGATGCCGCCTCGGCCGGCGCCACCTACGCCATTGCCGACACGGCGGCCAACGTCGCCGCTGCGATCGCTCTCCACGATGCGGCGCTCGCCAACGCCACTTCCTTCACGCTGAGCGGACCTGTAACGGTGGCGCAAGCAGACACCATCCACGGCTACGCCGGCACCGCGACGCAAACCTACGCCATCGTCGACACGGCCGCGAGCATCACCGCGGCGATTGGCGTGCACGATGTTGCACTCACCAATGCGACTTCGTTCGCGGTGACCGGCACGGCAACTATCGCCCAGGCCAATACCATCCTCGGCTTCAGCACCACCGCCTCCCATGCGACCTACGCCTTGGGAGACACCGCGGCGAACACGCTGGGCGCGTCCTCCACTGTGTTGCTGGGCGCGAGCACGGTAACCGTGACCGATGCGCCGATCCTATCGGTAGCCAACGCCTATACTCTGATCACTGCCGATCACGCCATCATGTCGCTCGGCTACAGCCTGGCGGACTCGGCCGCGACCTTACTCAATCCGGCATACGCCTCGATCGCCGCCGGCTCGACCAGCACCCTCGTCACCGGCGCCATTCCCGCGCTCAGCGTGGCGAACGTCCAAACCCTTGTGCAGACCGATCACGCCCAGCCCTTCCTTTACGACCTGGTCGACACCGGCTCCAATTTGGTGAACCTGGCGTACTCGAGCCAAGCGGTGGCTGGTGCCTTCACCTCAGGTGGCACCGTAACCGTGACCGATACGCTGAGCGCAAGCCAGGCGAATACGCTCTACACCGAGTGGGGATCGAGCACGGCCGGCCTAACCTACAGTCTCACCGACATCGGCTCCAACCTGGTCGCGGCGACGCCGGCGATCGTGACCGGCGCCACCGGCGTCACCGTCAGCGGCGGCAGCATCGCACAGTTCAACACGCTGCTCGGCGAGAACGCAAGCACGCACGGGACCATTGCGGACACGTCGGCGAACATCTCCGCAGCACTCGCGACGGGTAGCCTCACCGGCGCCGCGATCCATGCGGCCACCAGCATCGGCGTGACCGACGTGTCGAACACGCTGGCGGTCAATGCCGACGAGATCGGCAACCTGCTCGCCGGCACCACGCTCCTCGTCGCCAACGACACGATCCAGGTCGACGGGGACCCGGCAGGGGCGAATCTCGGCGCGCTGCACGCATTCGGCGGCAACACCACCATGGTCCTCGGCGGTGCGGCCAACGGCGCGTACAGCATCGATCTCGGCACCTCGGGTGAAACGACAGTTACCTTCCAGGGCGCAGGGCATCAGAACGTGACCGCGGAGACAGGCCTGACCGAAGACTTCGTCATGGGCGCGACGCAGCACGGCGGATCTTCCATCGCCAACCTGCAGATTAACGATCTGTTCGATGTAGGCTCCGTCAACAACCTCACGCTGCCGCAGGCGAGCGCCGCGCTGGTGAACGGCCCGGGCAAGTACTTCGTGAGCGGCACCCAAGTGACGTGGTGGGATGCCAATGCCGGCCACAACTTTGCCGACACCATCACCGTGTCGCTGGCGACCGGGGCGAGCAGCCTGCAATTGCAGCCCGATCACCACACCTTCAAGGTCGTTTAGTCAAAACATAGAGTAAGCCAGCCGGCGGAAGCTCGTAGCGAGTGCGAGCCTCCGCGGCCTGCAAAAGGAGGGTTTTTGCCCAGCACACGTAATCGATGGATTCATGTCGAGCGCCACCTCCCCCCAAGTTCGGGGGTGGTTCCCCAGAACTGCGATGACACCAGACATTGGGGAATGCGGGCGGTGCGACAGAAGACCGAGCGAGATCAATGTCTCGCGCCGGCGTCGGCGCAAGACCAGATTTGGTTACCCACATGGGAACGGCAGGTGCACGGCGGATGGTATGCCCCAGCCTGTGCTGGCGGGACAGCGAGCGTTGCAAACCTGTGTGGGTCAACGAGACAAGAACGGAGGTAGGTATGTTTAATCTACGGACACTAAACTGCGGACTGGCGGCGTTCGCACTTGCGCTCCTTGCGACGCCCGCGAGCGCGCAACTGTTCCGGGTGCAATGTCCGCCGACGACGTTGCCGCATCCCGCTCCCTTGAACGCCGAACCGGCCTATACCGGCCCGCAGCCTCTTGCCGTCATGGCGAACGGCGTAGCCCTGAACTACACCAGCAACGGCGGCGCCATCAAGTGCCAGCAGATCTCAGGCGGCGACGGCTACATGACCGAGGCCGACGGCAACCAGACCTACACGTTCTCCTTCGGCCCCTTGAGCGGACTGAACCTGATCCAGAACGGCCAGCCGGGCACGCTGCTCGCCAAGGATTTCAATCTGCCCTACAACGTGCCGACGCTGCTCAACGGGCAGCCCAACCCGATTTACGATCCGACCATGCCGCCGAATCCGGACGCGGCGATCACCGATCCGGGCGCGATCATGGACACCGGCGTGCTGAACGGCAACATCCCGGCGCCGCTGATCGCCATCGACGAGGACGACGAGTTCTTCCTCACCCTCACCAACGTCGGCATGATCATGCGCCCGGACCTGTTCGAGCAGCACACGGTCCACTTCCACGGCTATCCCAACGCCTCTTCCTACTACGACGGCGTGCCCGATGCCTCGATCGCCATCAACATCGGCGGCAGCTTCACCTACTACTATCTCGCCCCCGACGCCGGCACCTATTTCTTTCACTGCCACATCACGCCGCCCGAGCACCTGCAGATGGGCATGGTGGGACAGCTCTACGTGCGCCCGCGGCAGAACCGCGTCCCTGCGGGGACGAGCTTGTACCAATCGCTCGCGACGCAGCAGAAGGACCTGCGCACCGCCTGCAATCCCGCCGTCGACATCCTCTGCTCCGATCCGCTGCCCGCAGTGGACACCGGCGCGACCCAGCCCACGGGCGGCGCCAAATACGTCTACAACGACGGCGACGGTTCGACGCGCTACGACATCGACGTGCCGATCCAGATCCACGGCTTCGACCCCAACTTCCACTTCGTCGGCATGACCTTCAACGAAGAGCAGTTCGCCGACATGAAGGACAAGTATTTCCTGTTGAACGGCCGCAGCTACCCCGACACCATCGGTGTGCCCGGCTACGCCGGGCTCGATCCCGCTTCGACCAACCCCGATCCGGCGACGAATGCGATCTCGACCATGGCCTCCGACGGCTATTCGCGCCCGTCGCAGCCGCTGCCCACGCTGATCACGCTCGACAGCCACGGCGGCCCGAACGGCACTGGGCAGCGCGCGGCGCTGCGCATCGCCGATCTCGACGTCACCGAATACCAGACGCTGGCGTCGCTCGGCATCCCGATGCAGGTAATCGGCTTCAACGCGAGGCTATTGCGCGACCAGGCCGGCAACAACCTCTACTACACCACCAACTCGATCACGCTTGGCGGCGGCGAGTCGCTCGACGTGATCCTCGACAGCACCGGCATCCCCCCAGGCACGTATTTCCTCTACACCCCCAATCTCGATCATCTGTCGAACGATGCCGAGAATTTCGGCGGCCTGATGACCGAGGTCGTCGTCAAATAGGAGCAAGGCGATGAACGCGAGAAAACTTATCAGGACGGCTTTCCTGCCGGTGCTAGCGATTCTGCTCGCCGCGATGCTGATGCCGCCGAACGCGCGCGCCGCCACGCCGGGCATCACCGGCGGCGCCGCCACCGGACCGGCGACGTTCAATATTGACGCGAGCCCCAACTACATCGTCCAGCCGGACGGGGCGCAGATCTATTCCTGGGGCTACGGCTGCACCAGCGCGCCCGCCGGTTTCGCGCCCTTTCCCGGCATCTGTCCCCTGATGCAGGTCCCCGGACCGACCTTGATCGTCACCGAGGGCCAGACGGTCACGGTGACGCTCACGAACAACTTGCCTGCGGCAGCCGGCAACACCTCGATCCTGTTTCCCGGCTTCAACGTGACGACCACGGGCGGCGTTCCCGGCCTGCGCGCGCAGGAAGCGATCCCGGGCGGCACCGTCACCTACAGCTTCGTCGCCTCCGGCCCGGGCACGCGTGCCTATTACAGCGGCACCCAACCGGACCTGCAAATCGAGATGGGCCTTTACGGCGCGGTGGTGGTGCTGCCGAAGAATCCGCCTGCGAACTGCACCCCCGTCGCTGCCGCGGGCGGCTCCACCGACGATTATCGCTTGGCGCCGGCCGCCTACGACCATCCGTCCACCTGCTACGACCGCGAGTACCTGTTCCAGTGGGCCGAGCTCGATCCGCGCATCCACCGTCAGGCGGAAGAGCAGGTCGCGGCGATCACTGCCTGCAATCCGCTGACTTCGTCCACGCCCTGCCCGACCGCGCTCAGCATCGCGATCGAGCCGTACACGGCCCATTACTTTCTCATCAACGGCCGCTCCATGCCCGACGACATGGACCCGAACTACGCGCCGCCCTACCCCAACCAGCCCTATAACGGCAACCCGCACATTCACCCGGGCGAGCGCATGCTGCTGCGCGTGATCGGCCAGGGGCGGCTGCAGCATCCGTTCCACGAGCACGCCAACCACGTGCGCATCCTCGCGCGCGACGGCAACTTGATCCTGTCGCAGACCGATCCCAACGTGCTCGGCGGGCGGCTGGAATTCACCACCGACACCACGCCCGGCCAGGCATTCGACGGCATCTTTTACGTCACCTACCGGGGCCTGAACTGGGACATCTACGGCCACACGCCGGTAAATGCCGGCAATCCTCCCTGCGTACCCGACAGCAATGGTTATTTCACCACGGCGAGCGGCGCGGTGAAGCCGACCTATGCGGCGGGCGCATTCGCCGCGGGCTCGCCCAACTACTTCGAGTGGTGCGCCGATCACAACCATCCGCTGGAGGCGAATCCCATCGGCCAGGTGGGTGTGGGCGGACCGTCGGTGACGCCGGACCCGCTGATCGTCACCAACGGCATGTGGTACAACGGCAGCCCCTATCTCGGACCGGATGCCGTGACCCGCTGGGGCGGACCCACGCCCTTGCCGCCGCCAACGACTTCGCAGAACCCGCCGGAAGAATCGGGCGTGGCCTACATGTGGCATTCGCACAACGAACGCGAAATCACCACCAACGACATTTTCCCGGGCGGAATGATGATGATGCTGCTCGTCGATCCCTGGGTCTGGTTCATTGACGAATCCTTGTAACACTTAGGATCAGGAGAGAACAACATGCGCTGCATTAAGACAAATTTGAAGGCGGCCCTGCTCGCGGGCATGGTGGCACTCGGCGTCGGAGGTGCGGCGCAGGCGCAGGCGCCTGCCGGCCCGCCGCTGGTGGTCAACCTGAGCGCGAACAGGCAAAGCACGCTCCTGCCCGACGGCAACACGGTGCCGATGTGGGGTTGGAGCTGCAGCTCGGTCACCCCGCCTGCGACCTGCACCGCGGCGAACCGCAGCGCGCAGTCGGGCGGCACCGCTTGGCAGCCTCCCCTGATCACCGTTCCGAGCGGGCGCGGACTCGCCATCACGCTCACCAACCATCTGCCGGTCGAGACTTCGCTCACCATCATCGGCCAGATCGGCACCGGCGCCATCACCACCGGCGTCGGCAATCCGGTGCGCGAAGCCGTAGCGCGCGTCCACAATTCGCAGTTGAACGCGACCTGGCCCATCGTCGCCCCGGTCGACACCTTCACCCCGCCGTCGCAAGGCTTGCGCGCGCGCTCGTTCGCGCAGGAGGCCGCGCCCGGCGGTACGCAAACCTATGTCTGGCAGTCGCTCAAGCCCGGCACCTATTTGATCGAGTCGGGCACCTACCCTTCCATTCAGGCACCGATGGGACTGTACGGCGTCCTGGTCGTCACCACGGCGGGGCAGAACGGCTCCGGCACCGCGTACCCGGGCATCAACTACGACGCCGATGCGGTAGCGCTGCTCTCCGAAATCGATCCGATGCAAAACGCGGCGGCGGACGCCGCGGTGATGACGCCGGGATTCAAGGCGACGACGCCATGGACCGCGGCCTGCGGCATGGCGCACACCTGCTATCCGGCGGCGGTGAATTACTCCCCGCTCTACTATCTCATCAACGGCGCGGCGTTCGACAAGACCGCGCCCGCGGCATCGACGCTTCCCGTTCCCGCCGGCGCGGCTACCGGCAACGTGCTGCTGCGCTTCGTCAACGCGGGACTGCGCATGCACGTGCCCACGGTCGTCGGACTGCCGATGTCCCTGATCGCCGAGGACGGCAACGTTCAGCCCGATGTCGCGGTTGCGCTGAGCAAACACCTGACGCCCAAACCCAAGGTGCAGAACGAAGCCTTCATGGCAGCGGGGAAGGTGCTCGACATCATGGTGAGCCCTCCGAATAACGCGGCTGCAGGCGGCGGGACGATCACCGCCTTCACGCCGGGCACCTATCCGGTGTTCGACCGCGACCTGGGGTTGTCCGCGAACAACCTGCGCGACTCCGGCATGCAGGCCTATCTGGTGGTCGCGGGCGGCAACGCCGGGCCGGGCATGGTGGGCGGCGTTCCCGCGGCGGCTACACCGCAAACGGTGAACGACAAATTCATCGTTCCGGTGGGCGCGACCAGCTTTGCCGGCAACGTGCTCGCCAACGACATCGGCATCCACAACGCTGCGCCTGCCGCTGCTTGCGCAGCGACGACTTCGCCGCAATCGATCGCGGTGACCGGCGGCACGGTGACGCTCGACCCGAACGGCAATTTCACTTTCAGCGGCGCGACGCCCGCTGCGCCGCTCACCTTCCAATATTGCGGCAACGGCAATTCCGCCTTGGTCGCGACGGTCACGCTGTCCCCGGCTACCGTGGGCGGCGCCCCGGTAGCGAATCCGGACACCTTCAACAGCACCGTGTCCTCGCTGTTCCGGATCGGCGCTCCCGGCGTGCTCGCGAACGACAGCGATCCGAACGGCTATCCCCTCACCGCGGTGGTCGACAACGTGCCCGCCGGACTCACCGTCAAGCTTCAGCCCGACGGCTCGTTCATGGCGCAACTCGCGCGCCCGGTGAGAGCGATGACGACGTTCACCTTCACCTATCACGTGGTGAATTCGCAGAAAACCGCGAGTGCCCAGACCACGGTCAAGCTCACCTTCCCCTTGGGCAACGGCCCCAAGGTGAGGGTGCAGGACGCGCAGACCAAGACGGCACTCACCGACTACAAGTGGATCATCGAGCAGGATCTGACCTTCCACATCGATCCCCTGACGCAGGTGAACAACAATGGCGTCATACCGCCTACGCTGGGCACCGATTTCCACACCAGCTATATGCCGGTGGTGGCGGTCGGCTGCACCGGCCCGCAGAGCTGCGAGCGCGGACAAACGATGTATGACTCCGATCCCGCGAGCCCGACTTACGGCCAGCACGTCCCCGCGCTATGCGACGGCAGCGGCATCTGCACGCCGGCGCCTGCGGGAGCCTTCCTGCCCAGCTCGACCCCCGACCAAGTGAGCCTGCCGACCATCGATCCGAGAACGGGCCTGCCTGCGCACTACTACATATCGATTCTGCCCGGCGACGCGGGGAACGCATTCAATACCGGCAATGCCTCGGCGCCGACCCCCGGCTGCTTCCAGAACACGGGCGACACCACCGCCACCGGCCAGCCGGTCCCCGACTGCGGCCATACCATGGGCGGCGCGCCCATCGACCCGGTGTGCACCCTCGCCGGCGTGGCGACCACCTGTTCGATACCTACGAGCGTGACGGTGAACGTGCAGCAGAATCCGATGCCGACCGCGACGCTGACCGTGTTCGTGTTCGAGGACGACTGGCCCCTGAACGGCGAATACGACTTGCAGCAAGGCGCGGAAGGCGGGCTGGAAGGCTTCCAGGTGATCCTGTGGGACGACGCCGGCTCGTCGGCCGATCCGACCGGGCAAATGACCTACGACATGTTCAACATGCCGCTCACCAATTCCTTGAACGGGACCATCGATCCGGTGACCGGCTTGAATGCCTGTCCGATCTCAGGCACGAGCACGTCCGCCAATCCGAACTCGGCGCCCGTCGGCATGATCATCGTTTGTCCGAAATTCGAATCGGACGGCAAGACGCCCTCGCCTCTCGTCGGCCAAGCCGTCATCAAGAACCTGATGCCCGGCCGCTTCGGCGTCGTGGTCCATCCCGGCGCCGAGCGGTTCGCGCGCGGCGAAGAATGGGAGCAGACCAACACGCTCGACGGAACCCATGCGCTGGACGCTTTCACCAAGGCCGGTGAGCCCGCGTACTTCCAGGAATTCGGTCCGGGCGGCTTCCATGTGTTCTATGGCATGGCCAACCCCAAGCTCATCAACTCGCGTCTGGCGGGCCAGTGCAACATTCCGGGCGGACCGTATTGCAACAACACGGTCAATGGCCACGTCACCATGCTGCGCATGACGCGGCCGCCGAACGAGCTGCAATACGACACCGGCGTGTTCCCGCCCGGCGATCCCAGAAACTATCAAGGGCTTTCATACAGCAACTGCTACGCATCGCTCGGCGATCCGAACGGCGCGACCTTTGCCTTCGCCAAGTGCGACGGCAACGGAAACTTCACATTCACCGGCGTCCCCGACGGCAATTGGGCACTGACCGTATTCGATCAGTGGGTCGACTTCATCCTCGACGGCGCATCCAAACCGGTCAACTTGAAAGGCGGCAAGGCCGGATCGACGGTTGAATTGACCTATCCGGCATTCCCGTGGCACGAGCACATCTGGATGAGCAATTACATGGATGCGAACGGCAACGGCACGCGCGAGCCCGATGAAATGGGCTTGGCCAACACCCAGGTCGCGGTGCGCTTCCGCAACGGCAAGTTCTCCAGCTTCTCCGGCGTCGACATCACCGGCACCAACACCTTCAACGAACTGTTCCCGCTGTTCAACTGGTACGTGGTCGAATCCGACCGCACGCGCTATCGCGGCACCGGCGTGCACGTCGTCAACGACGCCGGCGGACAAGTCGATGGACCATCGACGCACTACCCCGGAAACAACGGCACCGGCAACGGCAACACCAATTCGGCTTATCAGGGCGTGCTCAACTCGAACGAGAGCTTCCCGCTGCCCACAACTTTGCGCTACCCCGGCTCGGTCTATTGCGCCGCGGGGGACCCGCAATGCGCGAACACCAATATGCTCACGCTTCCAACCGGCGGCGGACCCGGCGGCTCCACCGGCCGCATCGATCCGGGTTGGGTCGTGTCGGAAGGCGTGCAGGGTCAGCTGAGTCAGGTCTCGATCCTCGAGTTCGGCAAGATTCCTTACGCTCCGGGCGAGACCGGCCCCATCTTCGGTCATGTCGCCTACGCCTCGACCCGGCCGTTCGACGATCCGGCACAGGTGTTCCAGACGCTGTGGATGCCGCTCGTTCCCCGCGTCACCATGAATCTGTATCAGGAGTCGACGGGGCCCGACGGAACGCAGACGCTCAAGCTGATCGACACGACCACCACCAGCAGCTGGGACGACTGGGCCCAGGGCTTCAGGGCCGACGGCGTGACGCCCAACATGAGCTGCCCGGGTCAGGATCCGGCCGATCCCTTCGTTCCCTATACCCTGGCCGGAACCGGGCACTACCTCTATCCGGGCAAAGCGATACCCAACAACAGCCAGTTCAAGTGCTACGACGGCTTGCATATATTCAATCAGATTCAACCCGCGCCCTACGACGGCATGTACCAGTTCCCGAGTCAGACCTGCATGACGCCGGGCGCGACCTTCACCGCCAACGGCCAGTCCTACGCCTGCGCGACCATCGCCAACCCGGCGCTCGCCGCGACCAACCTCGCGCCGCATACCGGGGCCGTGCCCGCGGTGCTGCCGCCGGGCAAGTACGTGGTCGAAGTGGTGCCGCCGCTCGGCTACGAAATCGTGAAGGAAGAGGACAAGAACATCCTCATCGGCGACAACTACATCGCTCCCGTGACGCAGCAGTTCGCCGGCCTGGCCGACATTTTCATCGTGCCCGACCAGGCGACGGTGAATAACACCAACCCGAGCTACACCGGTCCGTGCCTCGATCCCAACGGCTGCGGTGCGGCGAACAGTTCGCAGCCGACCACCAACTTGGGCCACGCACTTCCCAGCACCTTCGGTCCCGGCGCGATCGTGCAGACCGCGCCCTGCGTGGGCAAGATGCGCATCGTGCCCGACTACATGAGCATCTCGCCCGAGTCGGGCGAAGTGGCGCCTTTCGCCGGCGCGCTGCGCGCCCTGTGCGACCGCAAGGAAGTCACGCTCGAGAATATGATGGCCGCGGAAACCGACTTCTTCGTCTTCACCAAGACGCCGGCCGCCGCGCACTACTCCGGCTTCATCCTGGATGACTTCTCCTCGGAGTTCGATCCGGCCTCGCCGCAGTTCGGCGAGAAGTTCGGTCCGCCGAACGTCCCGGTCGCGATCAAAGACTTCACCGGATTGGAAATCTCGCGCGTCTACACCGATCAGTGGGGCCTGTTCAATGGCATGAGCTATTCCACCTGGCAGGTGAACCCGCCGAATCCGACCGGCTATGCGCCGGCCATGATGATCACATGCATGAACGATCCGGGCCCGATCTTGGATACACGCACGCAGATCGTGAATTCCGCCGGAGTAACGGTGGCCAATCCGACCTACGGCAAGATGATCACCGATCCGATGTTCAATCCGAACTACAGCAACTTCTGCTACGAGAATCCGTTCATGCCGGGCGACACCGTCTATCTGGATACGCCGGTGGAACCCGTCGCCTCGTTCGCCGACGGCTACAACCAGCCCGATTGCGCCTATCCCGATGCCACGCCGGCGGTCGCCAAAGTCGACGGTGACGGCAAGGCCGGTCAAGGTCCATGGGTGCCCTTCACGGCTCCTGTGGCCTCGATCCGCCTGACCAATCCGGGCAGCGGCTACACCAGCATCCCATCGATCACACTCACCTCCGCCGACGGAAATGGCAGCGGCGCGGCGGCGCGCGTCAACAGCCTGCGCGTGAGCGGAGCGCAAATCACCAACGGTGGCAGCGGCTATACCAACGTGCCCGCGATCAACTTCGCAGGCGGCGGCAACGGTGCGGCGGCCACGGCGACCATGAGCATCTCCACGCTCACGCTCACCAACTCCGGCAGCGGCTTCACCGGCATACCGCTCGTGACCTTCTCCGGCGGCGGCGGCGCGACGGCAACGGTCGGCGACTTGAAAGTCGTCAGCATCGCCGTGAGCAACGCGACCGGCACCGGCTACGTTTCCGCTCCCACGGTCGCCATTTCCGGCGGCGGCGGCAGCGGCGCAACGGCTACGGCCAATATCAGCCCCACGTCGCACCGCATCACCAGCATCACGGTCACGAACCCCGGCAGCGGCTACACCGGCGTTCCCACCGTGACCATCACCGGCACGCTGCGGCCCGGCGGAGTCGCGGCCACCGCGACGGCGCGCATGGGCATCAACACGCTCACCCTCACCAGCGGCGGCTCCGGCTACACCGCGCGTCCGACCGTAGGCTTCACCGGCGCGAACGGCGGCGGCGCGTCAGCCGCCGTCACCCTCACCGTCACGGGCGTGCGCGTCACCAACGGCGGCAACAACTACACCGCGGTTCCGACCATGACCTTCGCCGCGGCCCCCGCGGGCGGCACGCGCGCGACCGGCATCGCCGAGCTGGGGGTGAACAGCCTCACGCTGACAGCGCCGGGTTCCGGCTATGACGCAGCGCCCCTGGTCGCCTTCTCAGGCGGCGGCAACGGCAGCGGCGCAGCGGCCGCGACTACGCTCGGCGCCTCCACGCCGCATTCGATCACGATCACCGCGCTCGGTGACTTGACCGTGGCGAATCACGCCTATTCCGGGCCGGCGGCGAAGACCTCGCCCTTCAACCAGAAGACCGTTACGCGGCACTATGGCTTCGGCGCTGCGCGCGGAACCGGCACGGTAACCGTGGGTGGGATCCCCGCGACCGTAACGGCATGGACCGACATGTCGATTACCGTGACCTTGCCGACGCTGATGCCGCAATGTCTCATGCAGCAGCGCAATCTCGCCGCCGGCACGGCGGCGGCGCGCTGCGGCGAATTGGTGATTACCGCGGGCAACGGCAAGAAATCCATCGATGCCGTGACCGTCACCTGGGGCGGCAAGGCACCGACTTACGTGACTGCCGAAAACGCGACCAATAACGCCATCCAAAGCGCGATCGACGGCGCCGTGCCCGGAGATCTGATCATCGTCGAGCCGGGCACCTATCAGGAAATGGTGCTCATGTGGAAGCCGGTGCGTCTGCAAGGTGTGGGCGCGCCCTCAGTCGCCATCAACGCCAATATCCATCCGGCCGGAAAACTGATCGAGCCCTGGCGCCGCGAAGTCGCCTGCCTGTTCGGCTTGTCGCTGAACGGCGCGGTCAACTCGGCGACGAACCCGTACGACCCGAGCGGCACCTATACCTGCCCTGACGCGATGCTGGGTCAGGTCGACCGCCTGCCGTCCGAAGCGGTCGTGGGCTGGGATGTCAGCGGAACCGAGAGCCTGGCGGAAATGCTGCTCGAGCCCACGCTCATGGGCGCCTACGAAGGCGCGGGCGTCACCGTGCTCGGCAAGGGAATGCGTCTGCCCCCCGGCGTGTCCTCGTTCGACCCGACCGATCCCGGCGCTTTCCCCAGCGGTGCGGTGCCGCTTACCGCGAGCGCGGCCGATTGCAACGATTATCCGAGCAACTTCTGGTGCAATCCGTCGCGCATCGACGGCATCACCATCACCGGCAGCTCGCAGGGCGGCGGCGGCATCTTCGCCCACGGCTGGAATCACAACCTGGAGATCGCGAACAACCGCATCTACAGCAACACCGGCACGCTTGCCGGCGGCATCGCCATCGGCCAAGGCGAGTTTCCGGACAACACGCTCTCCAACACCGGCGATCAACCTGGTCCGATCCAGATGCCGTTCCAGTTCAACCAGAACGTGCATGTTCATCACAACGACGTGTCGCAGAACTCGATCTTCGGCGACGCGCTGGCATCGACCACGCCCTACGGTTCAGGCGGTGTGACCTTCTGCACCGGGTCGGATTATTACAAGTTCGACTATAACTGGGTGTGCGGCAACTTCAGCTCCGGTGACGGCGCCGGCGTCGGCCACCTCGGCCTCAGCTATGACGGCACCATCGAGCACAACTCGATCATGTTCAATCAGACCAGCAATCCGAGCGTGGCCACGCACGGCGGCGGCATCGGCGTCATCAGCAGCGCGGCCAATTCCACGGCGCCGACCTTGCCGTCATGCGCAAACAACGTCAATGGCGGGGAATGCCCGCACCAATTGTGGGACGGGACCGGGCCCAACTTGAAGATCAACGCCAACCTGATCATGGGCAACCATGCCGAGGCCGGCTCGGGCGGCGGCATCCGCCTGGAGGGCGTGAACGGATTCGACATCCAGATCAACCCCAACAATCCTTCGCTGTGGAACGGCGTGTCGATCACCAACAACATCATCGTCGACAACGTCGCCGGCTGGGGCGGCGGCGGCATCTCGCTGCAGGACTCGGTGAACGTGAGCATCATCAACAATACGATCGTGGCGAACGACAGCACCTCGACCGCAGGCGTGTTGTGGAACTCGCTGGATGCGGCCACCGCCAACACGCCGCAGCCGCCTTGCGACCCGACGATCAACCCGGGCTGCACGGCCAGCAATCCGATCACCACGTCGACCAATCTGCCGGCCGGAATCATGACCAACACCCACACGCAATTGATGGGTCAGGCGTTCTTGAATCCGCTGGTGACCTGTCCGGCGACGCATCCGAACTGCACGCGCTTCTCCAACCCGCAGTTGGTGAACAACATCATGTATCAGAATCGCACGTTCCATATGACCGCGACGGCCAATCCGGCGCCGGGACTGACCAACGTGATGACCTTGACGCCGCAGTTGAGCCAGACAACGTCCGGAAGCTGCCCGGCAACGGGCTTCGGCGGCGGCGCCGGCCCCAGCTACTGGGATCTCGGTCTGTTCGGCGACACCGGGCCGGGTAACCACTTGTCCGGATTCACCATGGCGCCGACCAATTCGATCCTCACCGACACCGGCTACGGCGGCAACAACCGGAACGTCAATCCGGCGGTGGTGAGCCAGTATTGCAACGGCTCGCGCGTGCCGCCTGAGATCGTGGCCACGATTTGCGCGAGTTCCGCCAATGCGCCCGGCTGCGCCGGCACCACCGGCAGCACGACCGTGTCGGTCGGCATCCCGGAAGGCGTTCCGTTCTATCCGCTGTTCACGCTCAGCCCGGCGGGCACGGTCGACGAAGGCAATAACTGGATCAACATTTTCTACGGACCGTTGGCGATGGCGAACGAAACCATTCCGCCTGGAACCCTCGGGCACGGCGTTCCGCTCGGCAACTATTCTCCGCGGACGGGTTCGCCCGCGCTGAATTCAGGCACCAATAATTCAGCGCCCGCCTTCGACTTCTTCGGCGACGCGAGGACCGGCGGTGTTTCCATCGGCGCGGTGCAAAACGCAAACGGCGGCGGCGTGCCGCCGGCGGTTGCCGCCCCGCTCATCGAGCCTCCGGTTCTGGATTTCGGCAATGAGGCGTCCAATGGTACCAGCGCGCCGCAAACCCTCACGCTGCAAAACGCGGGCGCGGCGCCCCTGACCGGCATCGCTTTCAATTTCAGCGCCGATTTCGCGCGCGCTTCGGGCATCGCCGGCGGCACCTGCGGCAACACGCTCGCGGCCGGCACGAGCTGCACCATCGGCGTCGTGTTCCGCCCGGGCACCGCCCTGGGCGCGATCAGCGGATCGCTGACCGTGAACGGCAACGTGCCGGTGATCGGTTCGCCGGTGATGCTGACCGGCATCGGCGGGGCCACCACGGAGCTGGCGACAATCGCTCCTGCAAGCTGGACTCCGCTTGCGATGCCCGGCAGCGGCGCGCTTGGGCCGACCCAGACCTTCACGCTCACCAACGGCGGCAACGTTCCGGTCACGAATATCCTGGCACCTGCGATCGCGGGCGCCAATGCAGCGGATTACGTGATCGTGCCGGCACAGACCACTTGCGGTCCGCGCACCGCGGGCATGCCGGCAGGCATCGTCACCCTGGTGAATCTGGGTGATAGCTGCACGGTCACACTGCGCTTCCAGCCGCCAGTAGGTGCGCGCACCGATGGCACCGATGTCCGGCAGGCGGAGCTGTCCTTGTTCGACAACGCGGTTCCGAATCCGCAGACCGCTTGGATACAGGGCAACTCGCAGCCGCTCGTCCTCTCCACAGGGCTTGCCCCGGCGACCTGGTCGCCGTCGGCGCCGGCTGGAGTCGGCGGCGCCGGGCCGACGCAGGTGTTCACACTGACGAACAATGGCAACGTGCGGCTGCCGGGCATCACCGCAGCTACGCTTTCCGGCACCAACGCAGCCGATTACGCCATCGTCGGCGGCACGGCGACGACTTGCGGCACGACGGTCACGTTCCTCGATCCGAACGCGAGTTGCGCGATTACCGCACGTTTCTCGCCGCCCGCCAATGCGGCAGCCGCCACGACGAGCGCGACGCTATCGGTCACGGCAGGCGGCAGCGGCGCGAAGACTGCGGCATTGACCGGCAAAGTGACCGCCGCGACCCGCACGGCGACGCTCGCGCCGACGAATTGGGCCCCGACCGCGCCGGTCGGCGTCGGCACCGCCGGTCCGACGCAAGCGTTTGCGCTCACCAACACCGGCAACGTGCCGCTCACGGGCATCAACGGCGGCGCGCTGTCGGGCACCAACGCCAACAACTTCGCCATCGTCACGGCGCAGTCCACTTGTGGTCGCTCCATCACGACGCTCAATCCCGGAGCAAGCTGCACCGTCACCGTAGGCTTCCAGCCGCCGGCCAACACAGCCATCGGCACGAAACTCGCGACCCTGACGCTGACCGACAGCGCGCTGCCGAACACGCAGACCGCGGCCTTGACCGGCAACGCGACCGCGGCGATCCGCAGCGCGACGCTCGCGCCGGCAAGCTGGGCGCCGACCGCGACGCGCGGCATCGGCGCGGCCGGCCCGACGCAGGTGTTCACGTTCACCAACACCGGCAACGTGGCGCTGACCGGGGAAAACACCGGCACCATCACCGGGCCGAACGCCAACAACTTCGTCCTCGTCGGCGCGCAGTCGACTTGCGGCAGCAGCGTGAACACGGTGAACCCGGGTGCGGACTGCACCGTCACCGTGCGCTTCTCGCCGCCGCTCGCCGGTGCGCCCGGTCCGAGGAACGCGACCTTGTCGCTCACGGCTACGGCACTCACCGGCACGCATACCTCCGCGCTGAACGGCACGGCGCAATAGCGGTGACGAAAGCCATTTCGGCGTAGTCGCGGCTCGCGCTCAGGCGCGAGCCGCGGCGCGAATGCAAGGCGTGAATTGGGAAAGGGCTCGCTATGAAGCATACGCTTGCGCTGAGGATCGAGATCGCGTTCGCGCTCCTCGTCGGGGCCGCTTGCGCGGCGGACGTCCAGGCTGCCGCGCCGAACGCCGCGCCGGCGACTCGAGCGGCGTCCTATCTGCGCCTGGGCACGGCCAAGAGCGACCGCGCGACCATGATTTACGATCGCGATTGGGGCGTGGACAAGCTGCGGTTGCGCATTGCCGCATCGGGTTCCGCGATCGCATTCAGCTACCGTGTGCTGGACCCGAACAAGGCGCAAGCGCTCAATGATCCCAAAGCTACACCGGCGCTGATCGACCGCAAGACCAGCTCCACATTGGAAGTGCCGACCATGGAGAAGGTCGGCAAGCTGCGCCAGGTGGCGGCTCCGGCGAAAGGTCGATCCTATTGGATGGTATTTTCCAATCCCCACCGGACGGTGAAGCGCGGGGACTTCGTCGACATCGTCATCGGCACTTTCCGCGCAAACGGATTAGTCGTCGAATAATCAACCCGGAAATTACTCGCAATCAGGAGGGATTCATGCTGCTCAAACGAAGCTTGCTCACCGGCCTTGCCCTCGCTCTAATCTGGCTGCCGCGTTCCGGATTTGCGGATGCCGCGAAGCCGGTTCCTGCCCTTAGCGCGGCGCAGATCGTTGAAAAGAACGCCGCAGCCAGGGGCGGGCTCGCCGCGTGGCGCGCGACGAAGAACATGGTCATGTCGGGTCAGCTCGATGCAGGCGGCAAGCACAACGTGCAACTGCCTTTCACCATGAAACTCGCGCGGCCGCACAAATCGCGCTTCGAACTGAAGTTCAACGGCGAAACCGCACTGCAGGTCTACGACGGCACCAGCGGCTGGAAATTGCGGCCCTACCTGGGGCGCTCGCTCGCCGAACCGTTCACGGAAGCGGAGCTGAAGAAAGCCGCAGTGGCGCAGGACCTGGACGGCTATTTGATCGACTACAAGGCAAAGGGCAGCTCGATCCTGCTCGAGGCCATCGAAAAAGTGGAGAACAATGATGCCTACAAGTTGCGCGTGACGCTCAAAGGCGGCGAAGTGCGGCACATCTGGGTCGATGCGCACTCGTTCCTGGAGGTCAAAATCGAAGGCAATCCGCGCGTGATCGACAACAAGCCGCGCAACGTCGCGATCTATATGCGCGATTACCGCCCCGAGCACGGCCTGATGGTTCCCCACGTCCTGGAAACCATGGTGGACAGGGTCAAGCAGACGCGCAAGATGAGCATCCAGAGCGTCGCGTTCGATCAGCCGCTCGATGACGCGCAGTTCGCCAAACCGGCCGCGCACGCGAGCGCGGGCCTGCGAGTGGCGCCGGCAGAGCAGGCGCATAAAGTATCGGCCAATTAAGGGAACCGCAGCGACCGCGCCGGGCGCCCGATCCAGCCCCGACTTCCCTGCCGTGCGGCGGGCATTTCTGCATCTCGTCCTGCTGTCGCTCGCCTTCTGCCCTGCCGTGGCATGCGCGTCTGGCGCGGGCGCAGGCGAGGCGATTTACCGCGACGGCGTCCTCGCCTCCGGACAAGCGCTCTCGGGCGCGCGCGACGGTGCGGGCAGCGTCACGGGCACGATGGCGGCGTGCGCCAACTGCCACCGCCGCAGCGGGCTGGGCGAACGCGAGGGCCCATTCGTCATCCCCGCCGTTGCCGCGAACCGCCTGTTTCGCGCAGCCGAGGGCACGGGCAGGAACGCGGAGGGCATCCTCGCCTCTGCCGCCGCATTCGATCGCGGCCCCTACTCCGAGGCGACGCTTGCCCGCGCCATCCGCGAGGGCGTGCGCCCCGACGGCCGCAAGTTGAATTATTTGATGCCGCGCTATGCGCTTGATGAGGCTTCCATGCACACGCTCATCGATTACCTCAAGTTGCTCGCGCCGGATAAAGCGCCCGGCGTCACGGCGGATACGCTGCAGTTGGCCACGATCGTGACGCCGGACGCCGATCCGAACGAGCGCAAGGGCATGCTCGATGTGCTCAGGCGCTACGTCGCCGAAAACAATGCCGAGCGCGCCATAGGCGCCCAAATCGATGCTTCGGGCAAGCTGACGTATTCAATCGAGCGCAAGTGGCAACTCCATGTGTGGGAACTCAGCGGTCCCGCCGAAAGCTGGGAAGCGCAGTTGCAGCAGAAGCTGGCGGCGCAGCCCGTATTCGCAGTCATCTCCGGGCTCGGCGGGAAGACCTGGTCGCCCGTGCACCGCTTCTGCGAGCGGGCATCGCTCCCCTGCCTGCTGCCTAACGTGGATCTGCCGCTCGCCGCGGACGCAGACTTCTATTCGATCTACTTCTCGCAAGGTGTGCTGCTGGAAGCGCAATTGATTGCACATGCCCTGCAGCAAAACCCGGCGCGGCGCATCATCCAGGTCTATCGCGCCGACGACATCGGCGCGGCGGCGGCGCAAGAACTCGCCGCCGCGACCGATGCCGACAGCGTGATGCGTCCGATTGGCGCGAAGGACCCGGACAAGGAACTCGCCGCGGCGCTGGCGCATGCCGGCGCGGAGGACGTCGTCGTCCTCTGGTTGCGCCAGGCGGACCTCGCCTCCCTGCCCGCAGCGAGCGGACGCGCAACGCGAGTGTTCGCATCCGGCCTGATGGCCGGGCTGGAACACGCACCGCTTGCCCCCGCCTGGCGCAAGACGACGCAACTCACCTATCCGTTCGAGTTGCCCGAGCGGCGCCGAGCGCGTATGAATTTTCCGCTCGGCTGGCTTGCGGCACGCCACATCCCGATCGTGGCCGAGCGCGTCCAGTCCAATACCTACCTCGCCTGCGTGATTCTGGGGGAGTCGCTCGATCACCTGGGCGCCGACATGGATCGCGACTATCTGGTCGAGACGCTGGAGACCATGCTCGCCTACTGGATCACCAACGGCTATTTCTCCCGGCTTGCGCTCGCGCCCGGTCAGCGTTTTGCATCCAAGGGCGGCTACCTCGTCCGTTTCGCGCAGCCTCAGGGCGCGAAGCTCGTCGCGAGCAGCGCGTGGATCACGCCCTAGGCTGCGCTTACCCGTCTTCGAACGACCGCTCATTCGGGCCTTGCCGTGGGTAGCATTACCCAGGCGCTTAGAGCAAATGCCCTCATTGTTGCAGCCAGCACCCGCCCCTACCATGAGGCCGATCGCACGACCACGCTCCTGTCGCAGCGGCGCTCTGTCGCGCAGATCGCGTCTTCCGCACGGGGAGACGCCACACCAATTCGCGCGCACATCGGACACGTGAGGAGATTGCCATGGACGAACACAGGATCAATCGACGCCGCCTGCTTCTGCTCACGCTCTTCGCCTTGGGCGGCACCGGCATGCGCCGCGCGCATGCCGAACCCGAGATGCAGATGCACGGCGCAATGAACGAGCATGCGGACATGGCGGACATGCACGCTCACGAGCATCACCACCATGCCATGTCCACCGAAATCACGCGCAGCGAGGTGCGCTACAAGCTCCCCGCCCTCACCTTGGTACGCCAGGACGGCGCGCAGGTGGCGTTCCCGCAGGCGATCGAAGGCGAGAGTCCGATTCTGCTCAACTTCATCTACACCTCATGCACCACGATTTGCCCGCTGACCAGCCAGATCTTCCGCGAAGTCCAGGACAAGTTGGGCGCTGAACGGGATCAACTGCGCATGGTGTCGATCTCGATCGACCCGGAATACGACACCCCGGCGCGCCTGCGCACCTATGCACGCAAGTTCCACGCCGGGCCGCAGTGGAGCTATTACACCGGGACGATGGAAGCGAGCATCGCAATGCAGAAGGCGTTCGACGTCTATCGCGGGGACAAAATGAATCACAGCCCGGTCACCTTCCTGCGGGTCGGTGCCGGCAGCCCTTGGCTGCGCCTGGACGGATTCGCGACGCCGGACCTCCTGCTTTCCGAATACCGCCGGCTGACGCATCACGCCTGAAGAGCAGCTTCGTTGCGATCGCTGCGATACCGGAGGATGGCCCCGCCTGGCTGGCGCGACCGGCCTGTCGCACGCTCGCTCGCCTGCGCCCTGTTTGCACTTGGACTGATGGCCGCCGCGCCCAGCGCTGGGGCCAAAGCCGCGCCGGCGCGCGATGCCGAGTCGCTCTATCGCAACGGCATGCTTGCCTCCGGCAAAACGCTGCGCGGCGAGCGCGAAGCCGGGATCTACGTCGAAGGCGCGGCCGCGGCCTGCGCGGCCTGCCACCGCCGCAGCGGACTCGGCTCCGCAGAGGGAAGCATCGCCATTCCGCCGATCACCGGCAAAGTCCTGTTCCGCGCGCGCGGCAGGGCCGGGCAAGACGTCCAATCGCAGCGCAATCAGGGCGCGGATCGCAGTCGCGACGCCTATTCCGAGACGAGCCTCGCACGCGCGATCCGCAGCGGCATCGGCGAAAACGGCCGTGAACTGAGCTATCTCATGCCGCGCTACCGGCTCGACGATGCAGACATGGCGGCGCTCGTCGAGTATCTCAAGACCTTGAATGCCGACGCGGTGCCCGGGGTGACGCAGGACAGCCTGGATTTCGCCACCATCATCACGCCCGACGCCGATCCGCGCCTGCGCCAGGGCATGCTCGATGTGATCGAGCATTTCTTTGCCGACAAGAACGATTTCCGCCGGGCCGGCAAGCGGGCGCTGCACTCGAATGCAGGATTCATGTTCCGCGTCACGCGCAATTGGCGGCTGCACGTCTGGGACCTCACCGGCGCTCCCGAAACCTGGGAGCGGCAACTGCGCGCGAAGCTCGCTGCCGAGCCGGTGTTCGCCGTGATTTCCGGCCTCGGCGGCAAGACTTGGGAACCGGTGCATCGCTTCTGCGAAGAGGACCGCCTGCCCTGCCTGTTCCCCAACACCGACCTGCCGGTCGACGCCGAAGACGACTTCTATTCGCTGTATTTTTCCAAGGGCGTGCTGCTCGAGGCGGAGCTCGTCGCGGGCGCGATGCGCGAGCAGCTTCCCCGCCCCCGGCGGGTGGTGCAACTGTTCCGCGCGGGCGACATCGGCGAGGCGGGCGCCGCGCGGCTCGCCCAAGCGCTGCGCACGGGCGGTGTCGACACCTCGCAACATAGACTCAGCCCACAGGGCGCACCGCAGGAGCTTTCCGCCGCGCTCGCCGCGCTCGGACCGGGCGATGCGCTGATGCTCTGGCTGCGACCGGCCGACATCCGCGCCTTGCCGGCGCCGGCGCCTCGATCGCCGGTTTTCCTTTCCGGCCTGATGGCGGGCCTGGAGCAGGCGCCGCTTCCCCCTTCCTGGCGAAGTTCGGCGCACATGAGCTATCCGCTCGATCTGCCCGAGCTGCGCCATGTGCGCATGACCTACCCCACCCAGTGGTTCGCACTGCGCCATATCTCGGTCGTCGACGCGCGCATCCAGGCAGATACCTACCTTGCCTGCGGCATCGTGTCGGAGGTCATGGGCGAATTGCTCGAAAACTTCGTGCGCGACTTTCTGGTCGAACGCATTGAGGCGATGCTGAGCCGCCGCCTGGTCACCGGCAACTATCCCCGCCTGAGCCTCGCTCGGGGTCAGCGCTTCGCCTCCAAGGGCGGCTACGTCGTGCACTTTGCCGGGGAAAACGAGCGCAGCCCGCTCGCCGAGAGCGGTTGGATGGTCCCATGACAAAGAACCCCGTTTTTCGCTTGGAAGTACGGTTGACCACACCCAAATCCCTGCAGCTCAGTCACGACGAGGCCTGCGCCGAACTGGTTTGCGCCGCGACCGAAGGCGGCCCGATCGAGATCGCCGCCGAGCGTCTGGCGCAGCTGTGTCTGCCGCACTTCGAGCGGGAGGAAAAGTTCGTCTTCCCCATCCTTTCCCTGCTGCCCGAGCTCACGCGCGGCAACTTGCGTCCGGAAATGGCCGAAGTGCTGCCGCTGGTGTCGGAGTTCATGGCCATGCAAGCCGCGCTCGACAAACAGCATCAGTCGATTCAGGCGGCGATCGATGCCCTGCTCCTCGCCTGCCATCGCGAGAAGAACACCAAGTTCGCCGAATTTGCCTTCAGCCTCAGGGTGCACGAGCGCATGGAAGACGAGATCATCTATCCCGCCGTGCTGCTCATCGGCAATTTCCTGCGCGAACGGCTGACGATGTAGCCGCAATTTGTCGCTGCCCCACAATCTGTTGCAAAATGCCCGGCAACAGATTCCAAAAACAGGGGGCAAAGTGCAAGAGTCGGACAAAGCCTTTCAACTAGTCAAAATAGTCCGCAGCGGAGCGCGGCGTTGAGCCCGACCAGAGGGGGAAGCGCGACGGGCACACCCGATGTCGCGAATTACCGGACCAGGTCGTGGCTCCTCTACACGCTCGCCCTGGTCATCCTGTTTCACACCGTCCTCGCCTACGGCCTGCCCTACCCCTTCCTCTTTGCCGTGTTCGTGCTGGCGGCAACAGCGCTCGCCTTCGCCGGCGGCGCCAACGCGCTGCTGTGCAGCGTCGCCTTCCTGCTCAGCACCGTCCTTTTCGGCATCGCGCTCAAGCTGACCGGCCAGGATCGCGCCATGTTTTACCGGCCAACGGAAATGCTGCGCATCAACGACGACAACTTCTTCCGCATCTACCGGCCGAATTCGAACGTCGCCATGTTGTCTCCGTTCGGCGATATCCAGGCCTCCGCCAACGTCGGCATCCGCGTTCCAAAGAAAATCGAATTCGTCACCGATTCGCTCGGCTACCGCAACCGCCTCGACTACCGCGATCAACGCTACGTCGTCGTCGGCGATTCGTTCGTCGTCGGCGACGCGGTGACGCAGGACTGCATCATCACCGAGCAACTGAAGGCGCAAGGTATCGACGGCTACAACCTGGGTCATTCCGGCGACGAACTTGCGGACTATTGGCTGCGCATTCGCGCATTCGAGAAACTCCGCGGCGGCAACTTCAAAGCGATCGTATTCGTGTTCGAAGGCAACGACTTCTATCCCTTCTCGCCGCGGGTGGCGAAGAAGCATCCCCTGCGGCCGTATGTGCAGTTCGTGCAGGACAATCCCGTGTACCGCTATACCCGTTGGCTGTATGTGCGCGCGTTCAAGTCGAAGGACGCGCCAGGGGCGGAAGTGCACAGCGTCGCTGGCGAGCCGATGGCATTCTTCACAGACTACAAAGCCGCCGTCCTAAATGCCGTTCCACTGACCGAGGAACGCCAGCAATACGGCAAATTCTTCGCCGATCTCAAGCCGCGTTTGGCGCATGTCTATTTCATTCCCGACAAGTACCGCGTCTACCACGACTTCTTCGACGATCGCGCGCCGGGAGGCGGCGGCAAGCTGCCGGACGAGCAATGGCGTTATCTCGAAGCCATGGCCGCAAGCCACGGCATACCGATCACCAATTTGACCGACGCCCTGCGGGCCGAGGCCAAAAAGCTGCTGCCGGCAAAGCGCTACGTGTTCGAGCGCGACGATTCCCACTGGAATTGCGAAGGGATCGGCGTTGCCGCGCGCGTGGTCGCCAGCACCTTGCGCGACGAACGTCTAACCCGGTGACGGGAAAGCGGCGCGTCGACTAAAGACTGGCGGTTCCGTCCCGCCATCCGAGGCTTGAGGCAAGGTAGCGCGATGCCTTGCCGTCGCTTACGCCCAGCCGCCAAGCCCCACTTAGCGCATTCATCGCCGCTCGTGGCCGCGTCCTGACCCAGCGGTGGCCGAATGACAAGTTGGTGACATTTGTCACTATCTTATGTCCGGCGCGATGGCGAAAATCGCACCGTCACAGAGGATGAGGACCGATCATCGGCGTCGATTCGCGCGCGCTGCCATTCGCAGCGAGCGGCCGAAAAATAATGGATCGACACGATGTGAGCGCATCCGTCCTGTGTACCCTCAATTCCGAGACTAGAAGGCTTTTCATTGGCGCGGTTCCACGCCGCTTGAAATGCTGTAGCCGCGCTGGAGCTGAATATGCGTTTCAACGGTAAGCCGTTCCTCACCCGCGTCCTTGCGCCGTCCGCGGCCGCGTTGCTCGCGGCGGCTTTGTTTTTCCTCAGTCCCCTCGCCCGGCTGACTAATCTCGCCTTCGCCTCGTTTGCCGCGGATTCCGCGCACTCGACGGCATCCGAGCGTTCGGCGCGCGCCCCCAAGGAATCCTTGAGCGCACAGAGCGTGCAGCTATCCGCGTCCGAAATCCAGTCGTTCAAGGTCGAACCGGTCGCCGAACGCGTATTTACCGAGCAGCGCGAGGCGATCGGCAACATCGCTTTCAATGACGAAATGTCGGCGCAGGTCTTCCCGCCGAACCAGGGCAAGATCATCGCCTTGTTCGCAAAAGCCGGCGATGACGTGCACAAAGGCGCGCCGCTCTTTTCCGTCGACAGCCCGGACCTGGCGCAGGCGGAGGCGAGCTTGATTTCCTCTGCCGGCGCGCTGGTGCTCACCAACCGCGTGCTCGAGCGCGCGCGGCAGCTTCATGCCGTGCAAGGGCTTGCGCAAAAGGACCTGGACCAGGCGACTTCCGACCAGCAGGCGGCCGAAGGCGCGCAGCGGGCGGCGCGTGACGCCGTGCGCATTCTGGGCAAGACCGACGCCGAAATGGATCGTATCGTCGCCGAGCGCAAAGTCGACTCGGTGCTCCTCGTGCGCAGCCCCATCACCGGACGCGTGACGGCGCGCAACGCCGCCCCCGGGCAACTGGTGCAGCCCGGGACTTCGCCCGCGCCCTTCGCGATATCGGACATCTCCAAGCTATGGATGCTCGCCAACGTGGCGGAGACCGATTCGCCGCTGCTGCGTCTCGGGCAGGAAGTCGATGTGGCGGTGAAAGCCTACCCGGGGAGATTGTTCCGGGCGGGGATCACCAATATCGCCGCAGCCGTCGACCCGAACACGCACCGCGTGCTGGTGCGATCGGAAATCCGCGACCCCAAGCACGAGCTGCGCCCGGGTATGTTCGCGACGTTCATCATTCGCACCGGCAAGGCGGCTCGCTCGCCCGCAGTTCCCTACGCCGGGATGGTACGCGAAGGCGACGGCACGATGACGGTGTGGGTCACGGCTGACCGCAAGCTATTGACCAAGCGCAGCGTCGGGCTCGGCCTGCAGCAGGACGGTTACTACCAAATACTCGAAGGGCTGAAACCGGGCGAATTCGTCGCCACCGAGGGAGCGATCTTCCTCAATAACGCCCTCACCGAAGCAAGCCGCTAGGCCTTCGGAATAACCAGCCTCGCGTGAAAGCTGCCCCGTGCTAAGAGCCATACTGACGTTTGCGCTGTCGCGCCGCCCCATCATCCTGTTGTGTCTGGTCGTGCTGGTGGTGGGCGGTCTGATCGCCTTCTCCAAGCTTAACATTGAAGCCTATCCCAACCCTGCGCCCGTGATCCTCGAGATCACCGCCCAGGCGCCGGGACTCTCCGCAGAGGAGATGGAGCGCTATTACACCATCCCGATGGAGGTCGGCCTGGCCTCTACCCCCGGGGTGGAAGTGATCCGCTCGACCTCGTTCTACGGGCTGTCGTTCGTGCGCGTCATGTTCAAGTACGGCGTCGACTATTACTTCGCCTACCAGCAGACGGCGCTGAACCTGCAGCAGAACGTCAACCTGCCCAACAACGTGCAGCCCACTATCCAGGGCTCGAGCCTGGTGGGCGAAATCTACCGCTACCAGCTTGTCGGCCCGCCGCATTTCGGGCTCACGAACCTGCGCACGCTGCAGGACTGGGTCATGACGCGGCGGCTGCTTCACGTCCCGGGCGTCATCCAGGTCGTCACCTGGGGTGGAACGACCAAGGCCTACAGCGTAGAGGTCGACCTTCACAAGCTCGACGCGTACAACATCACCCTGCCGCAGATCCTCAGCGCAATCGGCAATGCCAACGTCAATGTGGGCGGCAGGACGATCAATATCGGCCAGCAATCGGTCAATATCCGCGGCCTGGGGCTGATCGGCGGCGTCGACGACATCGGCAACACCGTGCTTGCCACCCAGGCGGGCGGCGTACCGGTGCTGGTGAAAGACGTCGCGGGCGTGTCCGTGGGCAACGTGCCGCGACTGGGCAAGGCGGGCCGCGACGACAACGACGACGTGGTGAACGGCACGGTCATCATGCGCCGCACCGAACAGACGAATCAGGTGCTCGAGCGCGTCGAAGCGGAAATCAAGAAGATCAACAGCGACGGTACGCTCCCCGCAGGCGTCAAGGCCGTGCCCTACTACGACCGCGGCACGCTGGTAGGTGTCACCACCCATACCGTGCTGCACAACCTCCTCTTCGGCTGCCTGCTCGTCTTCTTCATCCAGTGGATGTTCCTGGGCGATCTGCGCAGCGCCATCATCGTCGGCGCGAACATCCCCTTTGCGCTCTTCTTCAGCATCATCATCCTGTTGCTGACGGGTGAATCGGCCAACCTGCTTTCGGTGGGCGCAATCGACTTCGGCATCATCGTCGACGCCTGCGTGATCCTGGTGGAGAACGTGTTCCGCAATTTCCAGGGGAGCGAGGCGCAGCAGCGTGCGTTCCTGCGCACTCATCTCGTCGATTTGACCGCGAACACCCACGGCTGGAACAAGCGGCTGCAGATGATCTTCGCCAGCTCCATCCAGGTGAACAAAGCCGTGTTCTACTCCACTGCGATCACGGTCGCGGCGTTCGTGCCGCTGTTCACCATGCAGGGCGTCGAAGGCCAGATCTTCAGCCCCATGGCGCGCACCTACGGCTATGCGCTGCTGGGCGCGCTGATCGCGACCTTCACCATCACCCCGGTGCTCGCCTCGCTGCTCCTGCCCGAGCACGTGCGCGAAACCGACACCATCGTGGTCAAGACGCTGCGCGCCCTGTACGAGCCGGTGCTGCGCTGGGCGCTCGAGCGGCGCAAGCTGGTGGTGGCCTCCGGTCTCGGCTTTCTTGCCGTCGTCGGATTGCTCGTACCCCACCTCGGGAGCGAATTCCTGCCGCATTTGGAAGAAGGCAACCTGTGGATCCGCGCGACCATGCCGCCGACCATCTCGCTCGAGGCGGGCATGCCGATCGTAAAGCGCATCCGCGAGATCCTCGACAGCCATCCGGAAGTCATCACCGCGGTGTCGCAGCACGGCCGCCCGGACGACGGCAGCGACGCCGCCGGATTCAACAATGCCGAGTTCTTCGCACCGCTCAAGCCCTTCGATCAATGGCCCTCCGGCCTGACCAAGGAAGCCTTGATCGACCAAATCCAGAAGCAGATCTCGGACGAGTTCACCGGCATCACCATGAACTTCTCGCAATACATCCAGGACAACGTCGAGGAACAGCTCTCCGGCGTCAAAGGCGCAAACTCGGTCAAGATCGTCGGACCGGATTTGGCGGTGCTGGAGGATATCGCGACCAAAGTCCTGCCCGAGATGGACAAAATCAAGGGCGTGGCAGACCTCGGCATTTTCCGCGCCCTAGGGCAGCCCAACCTCAACATCGCGCTCGACCGCGCCAGGCTCGCGCGCTACGGCCTCAACACCGGCGACGTGAATACCGTGGTTCAGGCGGCGCTCGGCGGCACGCAGGCGACCACGGTGCTCGAGGGCGAGCGCCAGTTTGCCCTGCTGGTGCGCGTCGCGCCGGAATATCGCGACAAGCTCAGCGCGATTCGCAACATCAAGGTCGGATATCAGACGAACGCAGGCAGCAACGCCTACATTCCCTTGAGCGAACTGGCGACCATCACGCTGGACACCGGAGCTTCCTACATCTTTCGCGAGCGCAGCGAACGCTATATCGCGGTCAAGTTCAGCGTGCGCGACCGCGATCTCGGCAGTACCGTGGCGGAGGCGCAGGAGCGCATCGCGCACACGGTGAAGCTGCCCCCAGGTTACCGCATCGACTGGGCGGGCGAGTTCGAGGAGCTGCAGCAGGCGAAGAAACGCCTCGAACTCATCGTGCCGGTCAGCCTGCTCATCATCGTCGTGCTGCTCTACGGACTGTTCAATTCGCTGCGCGACAGCCTGCTCGCGCTCGCCGGCATTCCCTTCGCCATGGCGGGCGGGCTGCTGACCCTGTACCTGACCGGCCTCAATTTCAGCATCTCCGCCGCCATCGGCTTCGTGTCCCTGTTCGGCATCTCGGTCATGAACGGCATCCTCATCATCACCTATTACAACGAGGTACGGGAGTCCGGCATGCCCAGTATGCAGGCCATGTTCCATGCGGCGAGCCAGCGCATGCGGCCGCAGTTGATGACGGCACTCTCCGCCTGCATCGGCTTGCTGCCGGCGGCGATCTCGACCGGCATCGGCAGCCAGGTGCAGCGTCCCTTGGCGACGGTGATCGTGGGGGGACTGTTCATCGGCCCGATCATGCTGCTGGTGGTAGTTCCGGCGCTTTGTTTACTGTTCCTCGGCCGGGATGAGCGCGCGCCAGGTCTGGGCGGCGCCGGCGCCGCCGCGACACCCGTACTTGAGTCTCCAGGCGGCGAGAGCGGGAGGGGCGAATGAGCTATCGGCGTCTCGCCGCCCTCTTTTTAGCTGCGCCGATGGCGGCAAGCGCGTTCGCCGCTCCGGGCCCGGCTCCGCGCAAGCTGGGCCCTCCCCTAATATCCGGCGCCTCGGTCGCACGCACCCCGAGCGCTGCGAAGGGGGCTGCGAATATCAACGGCAGCGCCGTCCGTGTACCGGGCGCGAGTGCGGGCGCCACCGCCGTCTCCGGGAAACGCTGAGCACACATGGAATCGCAGCGAACCGCACCGCCATCGCAGCCGACTCGCCTCGCGCTTTCCGCCCTGATTGCGGCGACGCTCGCAGCGTGCGCAGCCGGGCCGGACTTTCAGCGGCCTGCAGCGCCCGCCGCCGACGCCTACACCAAACAAACGCTCGCCCCGACCGCGGAGACCGCCGTTGCCGGCGGCGAAGCGCAGCACTTCGAACCCGGCCGCGACATCCCGGGAGAATGGTGGACGCTGTTCGGCTCGACCCAGCTCAACGCGCTCATCGAGCGCGCGCTCAAGGCGAATCCCGGCATCGAAGCGGCCAAGGCGGCGCTGCGCCAGGCCCAAGAACTCGTCTACGCGCAACAGGGCTACTACTATCCGACGGTCCAGGCAAGCGTCTCGCCCAGCCGACAAAGGGCTTCGGCGACCTTCTCCTCGCCCCTCAACTCCGGCGACGCCCTGTTCAACCTTTACACCGCGCAGGTGAGCGTGGGCTACACGCCGGACGTGTTCGGCGCCAATCGCCGTCAGGTCGAATCGCTCGCGGCGCTCGCTGAATCGCAGCGCTTCCAACTCGAGGCCGCCTACCTCACCATTGCTTCCAACGTCGTCGCCGCGGCGGTGCAGGAAGCCTCATTGCGCGCGCAGATCGCCGCGACCAAGGACATCGTCGCGCTGGTGACGAAAAGCCGCGATCTGATGCGGCGGCAATTCGAACTCGGCTACGTCGCAGGACTGGACATGGCGGCGCAAGAAGCGGCACTGGCGCAGGCGCAGCAGTCGCTGCCGCCGCTGCGGAAACAATTGGAGCAGACTCGCAATCTGCTCTCCGCCCTGGTGGGCGGCTACCGCAGCAACGAACCGGCGCAGACCTTCGAGCTCGCGGCACTCACCCTGCCGCAGGAACTGCCGCTCAGCCTGCCTTCCCGGCTGGTCGCACAACGCCCCGATGTGCGCGCCGCCGAAGCGCAGCTTCACGCCGCGAGCGCCCAAATCGGCGTGGCGACGGCGAACATGCTGCCACTGTTCAACCTCTCGGCTGCTAGAGGCGGCGCCGCCATTGCCTGGGGCGAGATGTTCGCGGCGGGTAACCCGTTCTGGAGCGTCGCTGCAGGCGCGACGCAGACCGTGTTCGCCGGCGGCACTCTGCTGCACCGCAAGCGCGCCGCCGAAGCAGCCTACGACCAGGCCGCGGCGCAATATCGCGGCACGGTCATCACCGCCTTCCAGAACGTCGCCGATGCGCTCTACGCACTTGAAACCGACGCCGACAGCCTCAAGGCCGCGCTCGCGAGCGAGCAAGCCGCGAAGAAAACGCTCGATCTCACCTTCAAGCAACAGCAGCTGGGCTACGTGAATTACCTCGCGTTGCTTTCCGCGCAACAGACCTATCAGCAATCGGTGATCACGCTGGCACAGGCGCGCGCAATCCGCTACGGCGACACCGCGGCACTGTTCCAGGCGCTGGGAGGAGGCTGGTGGAACCTGGCACGCGGCAGTTCGCCGGAGAAGTCGGCGCAAGGCGGACGCGATGCCGGCGCGCAGGCAACGCGCTGAAGCGGTTCAAGAAGACGGTTCGCGAGGGCCACAGAATTCTTTTCTCGCCACACAGGGGGCGTACATGGGACTGAAGGTGTGCAGCGAATGCGAACATCAGGTGTCGGACAAACGCGGCAGCGTCTGCCCCGGCTGCGGCGCGCCCAACTCCGCGCAAAGCGGCGGCGTGCTCGGACACCAGGCGGTCGCCGTCAGCATTGCGGTTCTCGGCGTCGCCACTTTCGTCTTCGCACCAGCGCCCTACGGCCCCTTCGTCGGCGGGCTGATGATGATCATCGGCCTGATCGCCTCGCTCACCTAGCCGTCCAGGACTACGCCTCACAGCGGCGCGGTGACCTTGATCCGCGTGCCGTTCCCGGGTCGGCTGTCGATCGAGAGCGTTGCCCCGATCAAATCCGCGCGCTCCTGCATGCCACGCAGCCCGAAGTGACTCCCGGGCAATTCGGCGCCGGCATCGAAGCCTACGCCGTCGTCCGCGACGGACAGTATCAGGCTGTCGGACTTCCCCGGCGCATTCCCGATGCTGTACAGCAAGGACACCCAGATGTTGCCGGCATGGGCATGGCGTTCGATATTGCGCAGCGCCTCCTCGGCGACGCGGCAAAGGATTTCGGCGCGACGGTCCGCCATGCGCTCACAAGCAGGATCGGCCTCCAGTTGTACCGCAATCCCCAGTTTTTCCTGGGTTCTGGCGAGCAGTTCGCGCAACCGCGGACCGAGGCCGATGTCGCGTACGGCGTCCTGGCGCAGTTGACCGATCGCGGCCCGCGCCTGCTCCAGTCCCTCGCGTGCCGCCTCCTCGGCGCGCGCGAGCTCTTCATCGAGCGCAGCGGGCGTGCTGCGTGCCAGCTTGCGCATCACCCGGATCTCGGTGAGCAGCGCCATCATCGAATGCGCCAGCGTGTCGTGCATCTCGCGCGCGAGGCGCAGGCGCTCGCGCACCAGCGCGGCATGCCGGTTCTCGTCCGCCATGCGCTCGACCTCGCGCGTGCGCGCGGCGACGCGCACGTCCAATTCCGCATTGAGCTTTTCCAGGGCGGCGCTGCGCTTTTCCAGCTCGTCGAGCAGCTTCTGCAGCGATTGCCCGATCCGCCCCGCTTCGTCTTCTCCCGAGGGCACGTCCAACGCATGGCGCTGGCCTTCGCGAATCGCATCGGCGGAACTCGCGATGTTGGTGAGTCGGCGCGTCAAGCGCCGGGCCACGAGGATGCCCACCGCTGCGGTGAGCATCCCGAACAAGGCCATCGCCCCGAAAATGCGCAGGCGTTCGCGCCGCGCCGGTGCGAAGGCGCTTTCCGTCGACTCGCGCACCCATACTGTCCAGCCGATGCCGCCGGGAAAGCCGCCGACGCCGTCGCTCACCGCGTAGCCCGCAATGTACTCCTGACCGTCCGGCCAGATGCTGAGCAATTGGCCCGAAGTCGCGTCCGGCGGCGGAATCTTCTTGTCCGCCATGGCGCGGTCGACGACGTCGAGGGCATTGCTCGCGATCTTCTGCGGCGGTCCGACGATATGCCGACCGACGAGTGACTTCGGCCCGAGCAGAACTAGCCCGTCACGCGCGACCAGCAGGGTTTCGACCGAACGGTTCGAGCGCAGGCTCTCGGTGAGGCTGGTCTGCAGGGAGCGGATCCAGCTCAAACTCAGCCTGGCCCCGATGACGCCGCGCAAGTTCTTCCCCTCGTCGAAGATCGGCGCACCCATTTCGATCACGGCTCCCGCGTCGCTTGGCGCAGCACCGTTATCGCCATTCCCCGTGTGCGTATCTCCCAGCCAAGGCGCTTTGCGTCCTTCGGCATACCAGCGTTGCGCGGACGCATCGGTGCCGACAGCCATGAATTTGCCCGACCCCGCGGCGATGCGACCGTCCGCGCCAGCTACGCCGATCCAATTGAGCTCGGACAGCGCCCGATGGAAATCGTTGACGAAGCTGCGCTCGTGATGCGTCGCGTCGTCCAGCCGGTCTCCCGCGACGACGTTCGCCGTCGCCGCGATCCATTGCAACTTGGTGTAGAGATTGATGTCGAGCTCGTTCGATATCTGCGTCGCGTATTGGCGGAAGATCATTCCGACCTCGCCCTGGATGCGACTTTCGGCGATGGAGGCGACCCACAGGCTCGCTGCAGTCGCGGCGATTACGGTGATGAGGCTGACCGCCCAGCCTACGGCTGCGCCGAGGCTGCGGCGTGGATCCAGTCGGTCGATCCAGATGGGCATGTGGGTATTATTTCATAGACCCCTCGGCTGAATGAGATGACGAATGTCACATGCACGGAGCCAACATGACAAATGTCATGTCAGCCCTCTGCGCGTGCGCCGGTAGTGCGTTTGCAGCGCAGCATGCCGCAATGAAATTCTTGTACACTAGCTCGAAGGGGATTTCGATTTGATTCATATGATTGCCAATCCATGAGCGATGCTCAGGGCGCGCCGCGCGCAAATCCGGCCGCGGGCACGGCGAAACCAATCCGCGTGCTCGTCGCCGACGACCAGGCGCTTATTCGGCGCGGTATCGCGCTGCTGTTGTCGACCGCAGACGACGTCGAGGTGGTTGGCCAAGCCGCCGACGGCATCGAAGCACTCGAGCTGTCGCGTACTCTCAAGCCCGATGTCGTGCTGATGGACCTGCAGATGCCGCGCTGCAGCGGGGTAGCGGCCACGCGCGCGATCGTCGCGGAGATGCCGACGGCCCAGGTGGTCGTCCTCACCACCTTCGACAGCGACGACCTGGTATTCGACGCCATTCGCGCCGGGGCCCAGGCTTATCTCCTGAAGGACGCGAGCGAAGCCGATCTGCTCGATACCATTCGCGCAGTGTCCCGCGGCGAGGCGCGGCTGGCACCGAACATCGCGCAAAAGGTGATTCGCGAATTCCGCAATATGCCGACGGCGCAGCCGCTGCAGGCCGCGCCGTCAGTACCGTCCGCGGCGGCAGCCGAAGCCGCAGACGACAGCCCGAGCGCAGACGCGCTGACCAAGCGCGAGGAACAGATTCTCGAATTCATCGCCCAGGGCATGAACAACAAGGCGATCGCCCGCGCGGTCAACCTCGCCGAGGGGACGGTCCGCAACTACGTCAGCCGCATCATGGAAAAGCTGCACGCGCGCACGCGCACCGAGCTGGCGGTCAAAGCCGTGCGCGACAAGAAGCTTTAATCCGCTTCACGCCTCGGCAAACGCATCGAGCAGGATCGCGTTCACCGTTTCCGCCGCCTCGTAGTTCGCCCAGTGTCCCGCGCCGCGGATGACATGGAACGCCGAGCCCGGCTGCGCGGTGCCAAGGATGCCGCGACGCTCCGCCATGCGATCGCCGACATAGGCGTCCTTCTCGCCCCAGATGCCGACGATCTTCGCCTCGATGGCAGGCAGCGCCTTGGCGAGCAGGTCCGAAGACGGAATCGCGCCGGCCTTGAAGCGCGCGCGGCGAAGATTCTCCGTCTGCAGGCGCAGGGCGAGCGCGTCCACCGCCGCAGGATCGGCGAGCATGAGGATTTCCAGGTTGCGGCGCTGCGCGCGCTCGATATGGTCGGCCGGGATGCCTGCTGCGATGCGCGCCAGCGGCGGCGTGGCCGCCCGCGCGAGCGCCATGCCGTTCGGTCCGAGGAGCGCGAGCGTACGCACGCGTCGCTGCAAGCGCGCCGCGACCAGTCCGGCGATGATGCCGCCGAGGGAAAATCCTGCAAGCTCGATGCGCGCGGGTGCCGGTACGAGTTCATCCAGGCCCGCGAGCAGATGGCGCACCAGGACCTCGGCGCTATGCGGCTCGGGTGGCGTAGCGGAGTCGCCGAAGCCGGGCAGGTCGGGAGCGAGCACGCGGAACTTGCGCGCGAGCGGCAGGATATTGCGGATCCAGTGCGTCCAGGAACCGGCCGCACCGTGCAGCAGAACCAGTGGCGTCCCGCTGCCCCAGCTACGCCACGCCATGGCCAAGCCTTCGCAACGCGTGTGCGTGTGTCCGGCCTGCGATTCGACGCGGGCGAGCAAGGTCGCAGCGTCGGTTTCGTCGCTCATGTCCAGGTTCTATCGCCAGTTCGAGTCCGCATCCTCTTGCCGGCCCTGAGTAAACGACGCGTCGCGTTCAGACCGCCATTACCTCGATGTCCGGCTCGATCGTGCGCAGCAGCCCTTCGATGCCGGCGAGCGTGCCCGATATCGAGCTGGGGCAGCTGCCGCAGGCGCCCTGGTAATGCACGGTGAGGAGATTGCCCTGCAGCCCGAGCACGTACAGGTCGCCGCCGTCGCCTTGCAAATAAGGCCGCACCTGCTCGTCCAGGAGGGCGTTGATGGTATTGAGCCGGTCCTGGTCTTCCGGCGCGACGTCCGTGCCCCCGAACCCCGCGCCTGCGGCGAGCTGCGCCGAGCGCTCGCCCGCGCCGGGGGCGGCGCGTATCGGCTCGGCGAGCTTGCGTGCGAGCTCGCGCCAGTCCGCGCTTCCGTCCTGCGTCACCGTGATCCAGTTGTCGATGTAGAACACGTTGCTGACGTGGTCGATGGCGAACAGCGCCGATGCCAAGGGGTCGCCCGCCGCCTGCGCCGCGCTCTCGTAGGAACGCGTGATGCCCCAGCTAAGCGGCTCCTTCAGCACGAACTTCTTCGCGTTCGGATTCGGCGTGTCTTCGATGTCGTCTATCTTTGGCATGGCTGTTACTTATAGCCCGTCGCTAAATTGATTTAGCAACGGCTAACTTAGGGGAGCATGAGGGGAGATATCCTCTCATTCCGTTACACACTCTCAAGCACCGCCGATCGGCGCGTGCATCGGATCGTCGTCCGCCTCGGTCGACGCGGCGGGCAGCGAATTGAGCGCAGCGTGCAGCGTGTGCCAGGGCAGGATGGCGCACTTGACGCGGGTAGGCAGGTCGCGCACGCCGGAGAAGATGGTGAGCCGCCCCAGGTGATGCGGCGCGCTTAGGTCAAGCTTGCCCGTGGTCATGTCGCGGAATTCGCCAATCAGCGTTTCGGCGTCGGCGCGCGATTTGCCGTTGACGGCGGCGGTCATCATCGATGCCGAGGCCTTGCAGATGGCGCAGGATTCGCCCTGGAAGGCGATCGCCTTGATGCGCTCGCCCTCCACTGCCAGGGTGACCGTGAGGTGGTCGCCGCACAGGGGATTGTGCCCCTCGGCTTTGTTCGTCGCGTCCGCGATGGAACCGTAGTTGCGCGGCTTCTTGTTGTGATCGAGTATGACCTCTTGGTACAGCGACTTGGTGTCTGCCATCAGGAGAAGACCTTCTGCACCTTGCGGATGCCCACGACAAGCGCATCCACTTCGGCAAGCGTGTTGTAGAACGCGAACGAGGCGCGCGAGGTCGCCGGTATGCCGTAGCGCTGCATCACCGGCTGCGCGCAATGGTGCCCGGTGCGCACGGCGACACCCTCCTCGTTCAACAGCGTGCCCACGTCGTGCGGATGCACCCCCTGGAGGACGAAGGAAAGCACCGCGGCTTTTTCCCGCGCCGTGCCGACGATGCGCACGCCGGGAAGGCGCGCGAGCTCGGCGCTCGCATGCGCGAGCAGCTCGTGCTCGTGCGCAGCGATCACATCCAAGCCGATCGCCGTGATGTAATCCACCGCAGCGCCGAGCCCGATCGCCGCGGCGATCGGCGGCGTGCCCGCTTCGAATTTCTGCGGCACCGAGTTGTAGATGGTCTTCTCGAAGCTGACCGACAGGATCATGTCGCCGCCGCCCTTGAACGGCTGCATCTTTTCCAGCAGCTGCGCTTTGCCGTAGAGGATGCCGATGCCGGTAGGACCGCACAGCTTGTGCCCGGAGAAGGCGTAGAAGTCGCAGTCCAGTTCCTGCACGTCGACCTTCATGTGAGGAGCGGCCTGGGCGCCGTCGACCAGGACGGGTACGCCGCGCGCATGGGCGAACTCGATCATGCGTTTCACCGGATTGACGGTGCCGAGGGCGTTCGACACGTGCGCCACGCCGACCAGGCGCGTGCGTTCGTTGAAGAGCTTCTCGTACTCGTCTAGCCTCAACTCTCCTGCATCGTCGATCGGCACCACGCGCAGGCGTGCGCCTTTCTCTTCCGCCAGCATCTGCCAGGGCACGATGTTCGAGTGGTGCTCGAGCGTGGTGAGGATGATCTCGTCGCCCGCGCCGATGAATTTGCGACCGTAACCGTGCATCACCAGATTGATGGCCTCGGTCGTGCCGCTGGTGAAGATCACCTCGCGCTCTTCGCGCGCGTTGACGAAGCGCGCGAGCTTGCGCCGCGCCTCTTCGTATTCGCGCGTCGCCGTCTCCGACAGATAGTGCACCGCGCGGTGGATGTTCGCGTGCTCGCTTTTCTGGTAGCGCGCGAGGCGCTCCATCACCTGCCGCGGCATCTGGCTGGAAGCCGCATTGTCCAAATAGGCGAGCGGTTTGCCGCCGATGCGCAGCGACAGTATGGGAAAGTCGGCGCGTATGCGCTCGACGTCGAACGCGGCCGTGCGCGTCTTGAGTGCGGTCGCGCTCATGCCGCCTCCGCCGTGCGCTCGAGCACCGTACGCTCCAAGCGCGAGCGCAGCGAGGCGACGGGAATGCGGTCGATGACCTCGGCGCCAAAGGCGTAGGTGAGCAGGCTCTTCGCCGCGGCATCCGCGAGCCCGCGGCTCTTAAGATAGAACACTTCCTCCGCCTCCAACTGGCCCACCGTCGCGCCGTGCGCGCACTTGACGTCGTCGGCGAAGATCTCCAACTGCGGCTTGGTGTCGACCTGGGCGCGACCGGAAAGCAGCAGATTGCGGCTTGATTGCGCGGAATCGGTGTGCTGTGCACCCGCGCGCACCACGACCTTGCCGTTGAACACCGCGTGCGCCGCGCCGCCGACGATGCACTTGTGCAGCTGGCGGCTCGTCCCCTGCGGCTTGGCGTGATCGATGAGCGTATGGCTGTCGGCGAGCTGTTCGCCCGCGATCAAAGCCAGGCCGTCGACGGTTGATTCCGCGCCTTCGGCCTGCTGCAGCACGCCGATGTCGAAGCGCGACAGGCGCGCACCGAGCGCGACCGCGACCGAGCGATAGCGGCTAGACGCGCCGAGCGTCACCGCGCAGTTGGCGATGTGAAAAGCGTCCGTGCTTTCGCGCTGCACGCGCACGTGATCGAGGCACGCACCGTCGGCCACGGCGATCTCGGTGACGGCGTCGGTGAAATAGGATCCGCCCGCAAGCGAGACATAGTCCTCGATGACCGTGGCTTCGCTTCCGGCTTCGGCCACCACCAGGCAGCGCGGATAGCTCGCGCATTCGTTCTGCGTGGCGATGAACAGCAAATGCACCGGTGCGCTCGCCTTGGCGTTGCGCGGCACGTGGACCAATGCACCGTCGTGCAGGAATGCCGTATTGAGTGCAGCGAACACCTTGTCCTCGAGCGCGGCATGCCGCCCGAGGTGCCGCTCCAGCGTCGCCGTATGGGCGCTTGCCGCGCCGAAATTCACCACGCTGAGCGCGCCGTCCGCCGCGCCGCGCGACAGTTCCGGCGCATACACGCCGTCGACAAAAACGAGCCGCGTCTGCGCTTCATCGATGACGAATCCCGCGATGTCGGTCGCCTGCAGGCGCCCGGCCGCACGCACCGGCTGAAAACTGCGCTTGGCCAGCGGCGATATGTCGGTGAAGCGCCATTCCTCGTCGCGCGTGGTCGGCACAGTCAAGGCACTGACGCGGTCGACCGCCTCCGCACGCCGCCGGTTGAGCCATGCGAGCGGGCTCGCCGGCAACTCGGCCTGACCGTGTAGCAGTCCCTCTAGGTACGCGCTGCCGCTTGCGATTAGGTTCACGCCGTCACTCCCACCCCGCGCTCGGCGGCGACCCAATCGTAGCCGCGCGTTTCGAGCTCCAGCGCGAGTTCTGCGCCGCCGGTCTTGAGGATGCGGCCTTGGGCCATCACGTGCACGTAATCGGGCACGATGTAATTGAGCATGCGCTGGTAATGCGTCACCAGCACGACGGCGTTGTCCTTGTTGGCGAGGCGATTAACGCCATTGGAGACGATGCGCAGCGCGTCGATGTCCAGGCCCGAATCGGTTTCGTCGAGAATCGCGACCTTCGGTTCGAGCAGCGCCATCTGCAGGATCTCGTTCCTCTTCTTCTCGCCGCCGGAGAAGCCTTCGTTGACGCTGCGATCGAGGAAGTCCGGATTCATTTCCAAGAGCTTCATCTTCTCGCGCACGAAATCGTCGAACTCCAGCGGATCGAGCTCGTCCTTGCCGCGCTGCGCCTGTACCGTGTTGTAGGTGAGCCGCAGGAACTGGCTGTTGGCGACGCCGGGAATCTCGATCGGATACTGGAAGCCGAGAAACAGCCCCGCCCGCGCCCGCTCTTCCGGCGCGAGTTCGAGCAGGTTCTTGCCTTCGAATACCACCGTACCACCGGTCACCTGATAGGCCGGGTGGCCGGCGAGCGCCTTGGCGAAGGTGCTCTTGCCCGAGCCGTTCGGTCCCATGATCGCGTGCACTTCGCCGCTTCTCACCGTCAGATCGAGTCCCTTCAGGATCTCGATGCCGTTTACGTTCGCCCGCAACCCCTTTACTTCGAGCAGGATCTTGCTATCCGCGGAAATCATCCCACGCTTCCTTCGAGTTTTAGACCGAGGAGCTTGGTCGCCTCGACCGCGAACTCCATCGGCAGATGTTGAAACACGTCTTTGCAGAATCCGTTGATGATCATCGACACCGCTTCCTCGGCGCCGATGCCGCGCTGCGCCAGGTAGAACAGCTGGTCCTCGCCGATCTTGGAGGTCGAGGCCTCGTGCTCGACCTTCGCGCTCTGGTTCTTCACCTGGATGTACGGAAAGGTGTTCGCGCCGCAGTGCTCGCCGATCAGCATTGAGTCGCAACGGGAGAAGTTGCGCGCGCCCTCGGCCCTGGGCGTGATGCGCACCAGGCCGCGGTAGCTGTTGTTCGAGCGCCCCGCCGATATCCCCTTGCTGACGATGGTCGAGCGCGTGTTCCTGCCGATGTGGACCATCTTGGTGCCGGTATCGGCCTGCTGCAGGTTATTGGTGAGTGCGACCGAATAGAACTCGCCCACCGAATTGTCGCCGCGCAGCACGCAGCTCGGATATTTCCAGGTGATGGAGGAACCGGTTTCCACCTGCGTCCACGAAATGCGCGAATTGACGCCCTTGCACAAGCCGCGCTTGGTGACGAAATTGAAAATGCCGCCGACGCCGTTCTCGTCGCCCGCATACCAGTTCTGCACCGTCGAATACTTGATGTCGGCGTCGTCGAGCGCGACCAGTTCCACCACTGCCGCGTGCAGCTGGTTGGTATCGAATTTCGGCGCCGTACAGCCTTCGAGGTAGGAAACCGATGCACCCTCCTCGGCGACGATCAGCGTGCGCTCGAACTGGCCCGAGGCTTCAGTATTGATGCGGAAATAGGTAGAGAGATCCATCGGGCATTTGACGCCCTTGGGGATGAAGCAGAACGAGCCGTCGGTGAACACGGCCGAATTGAGCGCGGCGTAGTAGTTGTCCCCCGGCGGCACCACGCTGCCCAAGTATTGCCGCACCAGTTCCGGATGCGAATGCACCGCCTCGGAAATCGAGCAGAAAATGATGCCGACTTCGGCGAGCTTCTGCTTGTAGGTGGTCGCCACCGAGACGCTGTCGAAAATGACGTCGACGGCCACGCCGGCGAGCGCCGCCCGCTCGTTCATCGGCACGCCCAAGCGCTCGAAGGTGCGCAGCAGTTCCGGATCGACCTCGCTCATGCTGGCGAGCTTCTTCTTCGGCTTGGGCGCGGAGTAGTAGCTGATCGCCTGGAAATCGATCTTGGGGTACTTCACGTTCGGCCAGGCCGGCTCTTCCATTTCGAGCCAGTGGCGATATGCTTTGAGGCGGAATTCGAGCAGCCACTCCGGCTCGTTCTTCTTCGCCGATATCAGGCGGATGATGTCTTCGTTCAGCCCCTTGGGCGCGACGTCGGACTCGATGTCCGTGACAAAGCCGTGCGGATAGGGCTGGTTGACCAGCTTGTCGATTACCGAGGTCATTACTTGTTTCCGAGGGCGGTCGCCGGTGCCTTCACGCTGAAACTCGCGCCGCAGCCGCAAGTGCTATCGACATTGGGATTGTCGAATTTGAACGTTTTCGCGAACCCTTCCTTGACGAAATCCAGATTTGAGCCGTCGAGAACCGCGAGGCCGTCGGCATCGACCACGAGCTTCGCCCCGTGCGCTTCGAACAGCTGATCCCCCGGCCGCAGTTCGTCTGCGTAGTCGAAAGTATACGCCAGACCGGAGCAGCCCACTTTCTTCACGCCTACGCGCAAGCCCAACCCGGAACCGCGCTTTGCCAACTGGTTCTTGATCTGCTTCGCCGCGTTTTCGGTCATTGCAATGGCCATGATTCACACTCCCGGGCGCGCCGGCCGGCGCGCCGTCTTCACAAAAGTCGATATTTTAATGGACGGGCCGAATGACGGCAGTCAAATCCGGTTAAATCGGCGCGCCCATGCCCGTGGTAGTCGGTTTCTGGTGCAGCACCGCTACTTGGCTCGCGCTTTGCTCCTGCTCCCTGATTTGGTCGTCTACCAGTTGCTTCAGACTCACCGAACCGAGGTATTGCAGCAATTGTTCATTGAGCCGCATCCACAGATCGTGGGTGATGCACTTCTGGTCGTCGCGGCAGTTTTCCATGCCGGCGCATTGGGTCGCATCGAGCGGTTCGTCGACGGCGAGGATGATGTCCGCGACCGCGATTTGCGCCATGTCCTTGCCCAGGCGATAGCCCCCTCCCGGCCCGCGCACGCTTTGTACGATGCCCTTGCGGCGCAGCTTGGCGAACAGTTGTTCAAGATAAGAAAGCGATATCTTCTGGCGCGCACTGATCTCCGCCAGGGTCATGGGGGCCGTGCCCGGTCGCAGCGCCAAATCAACCATTGCCGTTACCGCAAACCGCCCTCTCGTAGTCAGCCTCATAGCGCACCTCGTTAAATAATCAGACACTTACGGTTGATGCGTAACTTGATCAACCACCTATACCCGATAAAACAACTCAAGTATAGGATAGTTGAGAGAATTTATCAACATTGTTGCATTTGGTTTCGCCCGAACGGGCGGCCGCACCTGCGCGAGGGCAAACATTCGTCGCCGCGTGTCAGGCCCCTGGTTCCAGTCGTAGGCGCGTTCCCGCCTCTTCCTTGGTGGCCGCAAAAGCCAGGGCCGCGATCAGGAGCCAGACGAGGCTGCGCAGGCTCATCGCCCAGACGGTGCGCATTTCGAACGCGCCGCCTGCCGCGACGTGAACGCCGAAGGCGGCGAAAATCGCCAGCGTCGCAAGGGCGAGCGCCAGGGCAACCCAGGCGGACCAGCGCTTCCTGCGCCACAGGCCGAGTCCTGCCATGACATAGACGAAGCCGGCGGCAAAATTGAAATAGAGCACGAACGGTACGATGTGGCCGATGCTCGCTGCGCCGTCGCCAAAAAGCACGTTCCCGCCTTCGTGCACGGTCGCTAGCCCGAACACGACCGCCACCACTGCAGCGGCACGCGAAAGGCGACGCCTGGGTTCGCTACGCATGGTCGCTCGCCGTCCCGCTCAACTGCGCGCAGCACTCGCAATGCGCAACACGCGCCTGCTGCCCGTCGGCGCCGTCAGCGCCTTGACCAGCCTCGCCTTCGGCTCGAGCAAGTCGGCGAGCGTGTAGCGATCGAGCGACGCGAGGAACGCATCCAGGGCCGCGGCAAGCACGCCGCGCAGCACGCAGGCCGGCCCGATGACGCAGGCGGAGGACTTGCGGTCGAAACACTCGACCAGGTTGAGATTCTCCTCGGTCTCGCGCACCAAAGTGCCGACGTTGATGTCCTCCGGCGCGCGCGCCAGCCGCATGCCCCCGCCCTTGCCGCGCACGGTTTCCACGTAACCGCATTGCCCGAGGTAGTGCACCACCTTCATCAGATGGTTCTCGGAAATTCTGTAAGCGGCGGCGATGTCGGCGATCGTCGCCAGCTGCTTGTCGTTGACGCCGAGATAGACGAGCACGCGCAGCGTGTAGTCGGAAAACGTGGTGAGGCGCATGGCGGAACCTTTAGGAAATACCAGGATTTAAAAGGTGTACGGCATATGTTGATTATGCGCGGCCAAGCTGTTATAGTCAACATGTATCTTGCATTCCCCTTTTACGTCGCCGCTGCTGAGCGACGTAACTTTCAATCAGATCGAGGAGATTGCCCCGATGGCAGCCAGCGTGACCACCACCGTCGATGTGCGCACCGTCGCTCCGCGCGAGCGCCATCCGCTCATATTCGACACCTTCCACAAACTTGGCCCCGGCGACGCCTTCCTGCTCGTCAACGATCACGATCCGAAGCCGCTCTACTACCAGTTCCAGGCGGAATTGGACGAGCCGTTCAGCTGGGATTATCTCGAAAGCGGCCCGGATACCTGGCGCGTGCGCATCGGCAGGGGCGCCTAACAGCATGAATACCACCGCCCATCTGCATCTTTCGCCGAGCGCCGTTTATCCGTTCGACGCGCGCGGCATCGCGAAGCGCTTTCGCCATGCGGCCATTTTCGGCGCCTTCGACGCGCTCAACTCCGGCGAAACCATGCGCTTCGTCAACGACCACGATCCCCTGCCCCTGCTCGATCAGCTGCGGCAGCACTACGGCGAGCGCGTAGACATCCACTACCGCAGCCGCGCGGCGGGCGAAATCGTCATCGACTTCGTCAAGCGCAACTGAGCTGCGGCCGTGCCGACCGCTGCGGCAGGTGCGCTCTTCCCCGCCGCGCTTGTAAGCGCTGCTCACGCTGTGATATATACGCAGCATGGCGGAAGCGCATGCACCCGGAAATCGCGGGCTTTCAAAAGCCGATTACGAGACGCTCGCGCACTTTCGCTACCAGCTCAGGCGCTTCCTCCGCTTCAGCGAGGAAGCGGTGCGCAAGCGCGGCATCACCCCGCTTCAGTACCAGCTCCTGCTGCAGTTGAAGGGCTTCCCCGGCCGTGAATGGGCGACCGTCGGCGAGCTTGCGGAACGTCTCCAGGCCAAACACCACGGTGTCGTGTCGCTCGTATCGCGCTGCGAGGCCGCCGGCCTAGTACGCCGCAGTTTGAGCCGCAGCGACGCGAGACGAGTGGAAGTGCAACTCACGCGTAGCGGACAGCGCTGCGTCGACCGGCTCGCGCGCCTGCACCGCGCCGAGTTGCTGTCGCTGCAGGGCAGCTTCGTCATCCCGGACCTGAAGCCGTCCGCCCGCGGCTAAGAACCTGCTGCATCGCATATGGCCTCGCCGCGCAGCGCCCCGTTCAAGATCACGTCATTCCTGGCGAATGTACCCTTGTTCAAGGAGCTTTCGGAGGAAGAACTGAATCGCATCGCCGCGGGAACCGCGGAGGTGCGCGCCCCCCGTGCGCACATCCTGTTCCACCGCGGCGACCCCGCCCTCGGCCTGCACATCGTCGTCTACGGCCAGGTGAAGCTCTCCTTCACTTCGCCCCGCGGCGAGGAAAAAGTGGTGGAACTGATCGGTCCGGGTCAGAGCTTCGGCGAAGCGGTGATGTTCACCGAGCGTGCGCACGTGGTGACCGCGCAGACACTGACGGATTCGCTGCTGTTGTTTGTCGACAGCAAAGTCGTGTTCGAAGAACTCGAACGCGACCAGAAATTCGTGCGCCGCGTGATCGCCGGGCTTTCCCTGCGGCTGCACCGGCTGATGATCGACCTGGAAAGCGATGCGCTGCGCTCGGGCACGCAGCGCATCATCGGCTTCCTCCTGCGCGACAGCGACGACTCCCCCGCCACCGGCGGTACGCTCGAAGTCACCCTGCCTGCGACCAAAGGGGTGATCGCCTCGCGCTTGAGCCTCACCCAGGAGCACTTCTCGCGCATTCTGCACGAGCTCGCCGCGCGCGGGCTGATCGAGGTGCGCGGGCGTTCGATCCACATATCCGACGTGGCGAAACTGCGCGACTATTCCGGCTGAACGCCGCGCAATCAGCGAATGGATGTGATCGAGCCGCGGTCGATGACGATGATGCGGTCGACCATCTGCTCGGAATGCTGCAGGTCGGATTCCGACAGAATCACCGACATGCCCTCCTTCTTCAGGTCGGCGACGACTTCGACCAGGCGGTGCGCGAGCGCGGGCGCCACGCCTTCGAACGGCTCGTCCAGGAGCAGCAACTTCGTTCCGCACATCAGCGCGCGCCCGATCGCGACCAGCTTCTGCTGGCCGCCGGAGAGCTGCAGGCCCTTGCGCGGGGCGAATTCGCGCAACTCCGGGATCAAGCCGTAGACCTTTTCCAGCCGCGCCGCGGCATCGGGGAGGTGGGCGGCCCATGCGGGCACGAGCACGTTCTCCTCCACCGTGAGGTCGGGAATGAGGCGCCGGTCCTCGGGCATGTAGCCTATGCCCAGGCGCGTGCGCATGTGCGTCGGCGCCGCGATTAGGTCCTCGCCGTTGAAACTGATCGTTCCCTTGCCGATCTTGAGCAGGCCCATGATGCTCTTCATCAGCGTGGTCTTGCCGGCGCCGTTGCGCCCGATCAGCCCGGCCATGGTTCCGGTGGGAAGCTCGAAGGCGACCTCGCGCAGGATCTGCACCGACTGGATGGCGACGTTGAGATTGGCGACGCTAAGCATGGCTGCCCGCTACCTGCTTCGCATCCATGCGGTGCAGCTCGCCGCCGACGACGTAGCGCTTCACCTCCGGGTCGGCGAGCGCGACCTCCGGCGGCGCATCGGCGATGATGCGGCCGTCGTAGAAGGCGAGCACGCGCTGGGCGAAGCGGCTCACCACCTCCATGTCGTGCTCGACGAACAGCACCGTCGCGCCCTCCGCCTTCACCGCCGCCATCACCATGTCCATGATGCCGAACTTCTCCTCGGCCGACACGCCGCTCGTGGGCTCGTCCAAGAGCAGGATCGTCGGCTTCGCCACCATGGTGAGCGCGATGTCGAGCAGCTTTCTCACCCCGCCGGGCAACACCTGCGCGTTCTTGTTGCGGTAGTCGGCGAGCCCGAAGCGCGAGAGGATGCGCTCCGCCACCTCCTCGGCCGGGGCATCGTGCCCCGGCACATTGGGCTGTGCGCGAGAAAAGTATCCCCCCAGGCCGGCGTTACGCAGCACCACGCCCAAGCCCACCATCATGTTCTCGAATACGCTGAGCGAGCTGTAGAGCTGCGGGATCTGGAACGAGCGGCAGATGCCGATGCGCGTGATTTCGCGCGGCGGCAGCTGCGTGATGTCGCGCCCCTGGAAATGGATGCTGCCGGTGTCGGGCTTGATGTAGCCCGTGATCATGTTGATGAACGTCGTCTTGCCGGCGCCGTTGGTGCCGATCAGGCCGACCACGGAATCCTGCTCGATCGCCGCGTTGATGTTGGTCGCGGCGGTGACGGCGCCGAAGCGCTTGTTCAGGTTGCGGGCGTCGAGTACCAGCGGCATGTCAGTGGCTCCACGCTGCGAGAGGGCATGCCGCCTCGCGCACCCCGACTCTTTGGAAAACGCCGCTGCGCGCCGTTTTCATAGCGGCTCCACGCTGCGAGGGGGCAGGCCCCCTCGCACACCCCGACTCTTGAAAAACGCCGCTTCGCGCCGTTTTCATAGCGGCTCCACGCTGCGAGGGGGCAGGCCCCCTCGCGCACC
>CAZMGP010000019.1:0-24732 GCA_964565875.1 uncultured Enterobacteriaceae bacterium | reverse complement strand
CGCGCCGTTTTCATAGCGGCTCCACGCTGCGAGGGGGCAGGCCCCCTCGCGCACCCCGACTCTTGAAAAACGCCGCTGCGCGCCGTTTTCATCTTAGGTCGCCTTGCGTCTGGCAAACAGCGACCACACGCCGTCGGGCAGGAACACGATCACCAGCAGCAGCGCAGTGCCGAGCGACATCTGCCAGGTGTTGGGTGAAAGGTCGAAGGCGACGGTGTGGATGACGCCGAAGATCAGGGCACCGAGGAAAGGCGCGATCACGCTGCCGGTGCCGGCGAGGATGGTGATGAAAATGAACTCGCCGGAAGTGGTCCAGTAGGCCATGTCCGGATCGATGTGACCCACGGCCGTGGCGGCGAGCGCGCCGCCGATGCCGGAGAGCGCCGCGGCGACGACGTAGATGAGGTGAATCGCATCGCGCACCGAGGCGCCCATGTATTCGACGCGGATTTCGTTGTCCTTGATCGCCGGCGCGAGCTGCCCGAGCGGCGTCTTGATATAGCGGTTGACGAGCAGCGTCGCCGCGAAAGCGACCGCGCAGGCGACCACCAGCACGGTGTAGCGCACCCAAGCCTCTCCCGGTCGGATGCCGAAGACGGTCGAGGGCAGCACGTTGATGCCGTCGGTCGAACCCATGGCCTCGCTTTTCACCAACAGTCCGTAGAGGATCATCGACAGCGCGAGGCTCAACAGACCGTAGAAGATGCCGCGATAGCGCGCGAGCAGGAAACCGAGGATGAGCGCGGCGAACGCGGCGATCCCCGCACCCGCCACCATTTGCACCAGCATGTCGCCGATGCCGAAAAAGCGGCCGAGGCTCCCCGCAGTGTAGGCGCCGATGCAATAGAAAAGCGCCTGGCCGAACGATATCAGGCCGGCGCGCAGCTGCAGCATCAGCCCCTGCGCGACCAGGCCCTTCGCCACCGCGATGGTGAGCAGGAACAGCGCCCACTGCGGCAGCCACGGCCCCGCCAAGGCGATCGCCGCGAAGACGAGACCCAGGATCAAGAGCGTGCGATCGCGCTTCAAATCTTCCTCGGCTCGGCGAGACTGAATAGCCCCCGCGGCCTGAACGCGAGCACCATGGCCATGACGAAATAGATCACGAACAGTTCCACCGCCGGGGCGAAGTGGATCGTCGCCGAACGCACGAGCCCTACGATCAAGGCGCCTAACGCCGCCCCGGGCAGGCTCCCCAGGCCGCCGATCACCACCACCGCGAAGGAAAGCACCACGATCTCCACGCCGATGCCCGGCACCACCGACACCGTCGGCGCGGTGAAGGCGCCGCCGATCGCCGCCAGCATCGAGCCGAAGGTGAACGTGACAAGATAATAGCGATTGACGTTGATCCCCATCGCGCGGCTGACTTCCGGATCGTGGATGACCGTGCGCAGCAGCTTGCCGACGCGCGTGCCTTGCAACAGCAGCGTCAGCCCGCCGCCGGAAGCGATGGCGATGCCGACCAGGATCAGGTTGTAAGTCGGATAGGAAAGCTCGCCGACGTCGAAGCTGCCGAGGAGACCATAGGGTTCGGCGATGAAATAGGGATCGACGCCCCAGATCAGCTTGATCGTATCCTCGAGGATCAGGAACAGCGCGTAAGTGATGAGCAGGATCACCACTTCGTCCTTGGCATACATGAAGCGCAGGATGCCGCGCTCGATCAGCGGCGCGACGATGACGCTGACGACGATTGCCGCCACGAGCAGCACGACATACGACAGCATCGGCGGATAGCCCTTCGCCAGCCAGGCGCCGGTGAACGAGGCCGCGGCGTAGGCGCCAAGCGCGTAGAAACTGCCGTGGGTGATATTGACGATTTTCATCACGCCGTAGATGAGCGTCATGCCCACGGCGGCGATGAACAGCCAGGCAGAGTAGATTATGCCGTCGGCGATGACGGCTGGGATTTGATCCAAGAGGAGAACCGGAAGGTGTAACGGCTGCCCGGGACGGGCAGCCGTCTATGCCGCAATGCTAGTTCTTGAACCCTTTCGCGATCCAGTCCGCGGACTTCATCTCCGGCGGCGGATTCACCTTCTCCGCCGCATAGCGCTTGACGTTGGTGACGGTCATCTTGCCGCCGACGACCTTGGACATGCCGTAGACCATTTCCATCACCGCCTGGTGGCCCTTGCCGTTCGACATTTTCACCGTACCGCCGGGGCCTTCGAAAGTCAGGTTCTCGAGAGCCGCGCCGACCTGCTCCTGCGTCGGGCGCTTGCCGCCGTTCGCGGCCTGCGCCTTCTCCCACGCCGCCTTCATGCCAAGGATCGCCTGCGCCATCTGGTAGGCCGGATAGCTCGCCGGCACCTGGTAGCGGTCCTGGAATTCCTTGGCGAACCACTTGTTGAGCGCGTTGTTCGGGGCGTAGGGACCATACGGACCGCGCGCACCGATGACCGTACCGTCGGGAATCTGCGCGGCGAGCTTCCACATCGCCGTCTCGCCGGTGGTCAGGATGCCGGTGCTCTTCTTGAACAGCCCGCGCGGCGCCGCCTGCAACAGCAGCGCCTCGAGGTCGCCGTCATAGAAGCTCGAATGGATCACGTCGGCATTGGCCCCAAGAAGCGTAGAAATTTCCGCGTTGAACTGGCCGGCGAAGAGTTTCGGCATCTGTGAAGTCTTGACCTGTACGCCCGGCACGAGTTGCTTCATCGCCGCCTCGAAATCACCCCAGGAGTCCTGGCCCCAGGCGTAGTTCTGGTTCAGGCCGGCGATGGATTTGAGCTTCGGTTTGGCGTCCCGGATGTAGAGCGCTGCGCCGACGCTGTCCATGGTGGCGGTGGCCGAAGTGCGGAACACATACTTGTAGTTCGCGTCCTCGAAAATGCGCGGCGTGCCGCAGTCGAAGAAATTGGTGAGCTTCTTCAATTCCTCCGCCACCGGAGCGACCGCGAGGCAGTTGCCACTCGAGACGTAGCCGATCACCATGTCGACGTTGTGGCGCTGCACCAGGTTGCGGTACTCGGTCACTTGCGTCGTGCTGGAGCCCGCCTCGTCGATGATCACGGTCTCGATCTTGGCGTCGCCGAAGCCCTTGGTCGCGTAAGGCGCCGGCGCCTTGCCCGCATTGAGCATCTCGACCACGAGTTCGGCCGAGTTGCGCGCCGGAACCCCGAAGGGCGATGCCGCCGGCCCCGAAAGAAAGGTCACTATCCCGATCTTCACCGGCGCGGCTTCCTGCGCCTGTACCGCGATCGGTGCGATTGCGAATGCGGCAGCTACTGCCGTCGCCAGCTTGTTAAGACCACGCATGGTTTCTCCTCGTACTTGGAAATTCGTTGTGTCTGCGGCAAAAAAACCGCGACGCGCTTTTCTTCCTTTGGTGCGAATAATGGTGCATGAAATGCAATATCCGGTCAAGCAACATTCCCTCTGTACGCGCAAGCGCTTGCCGCGGAAGCGATCGAGCGCGCTGCGGGATCGCTTGCGCCAACCCGGGCCGAATTGTTTCCGCATGCGGATCAAGGTAGAGTGCCTCGCATCGCAGGAACGAACTCGAGCGATGATCCGAATCGATACCGATGTGCTGGTGATCGGCGCCGGCGGCGCCGGCATCTACGCCGCGCTCGCCGCCGCGCGCGATGGCTGCAGCGTCCAACTCGTCGACCGCAGCCTGATCGGCCGCGGCGGAGCGACGGTGATGGCCCAGATGACCGTGGCCGTGGCCTTGGGCGAAGCCTGCCCCGATCACTGGGAGTATCACCTCGCCGATACGCTCGCCGCCGGGCGCGGCCTGTGCCATCCCGCGCTGTCGCAGCTCTTGTGCGAAAACGCGCCGCAGCGCATCCTCGAGATGGACGCATGGAAAGTCGGCTGGGCGCGCGAAAACGGGCGCATCAAGCAGGCGCATGCGCCGGGCCATGACCGGCCGCGCTGCGTGTACGTCGATTTTCTCAACACCGGACCCGCGGTTTCGCGCACGCTGCGCGCGCAGGTGAACCGCGTCCCCGCCATTCGCCGCAGCGACGATTTGGTCGTGACCGACATCGTCGTGCACCAAGGCGAAGCCGTCGGTGCGGTGGGACTGCACCTGGTCTCGGGCGAATCGGTCGCGCTCGCAGCGAAGAGCGTGATCATCGCCACCGGCGGCCTCACGCGCCTGTACCGGCGCAACAGCGGTTCGCAGAACATGGGCGGCGACGGCTATGCGCTCGCGCTACGCGCCGGAGCCGAATTGGTCGACATGGAATTCGTCCAATTCTTCCCCATCGGCCACCTCGCGCCGCGCATGATCGGCATGGATCCGATCATGTGGGACCCGTTCCGCTACAAGCTCGGAGGGCGACTGCAGAATGCCGCCGGCGAGGAATTCGCCGAGCGCTACGGCCAGGCGGAGGCCGGCAACTACGTGCTCACGCGCGACGTCGCCACCTACGCCATCTTCAAGGAAGTGGAAGCCGGAAGAGGCAGCCCCGCCGGCGGCGCCTACCTCTCGTTCATGCACGTGCCCGAAGCGCAATTGCGCGCGGCATTCGGCCCGGTGATCGACCGCCTGGCGAAGAACGGCATCGACCTCACCAAGATGCCGGTCGAAGTCGCCCCCATCGCGCACTACCACATGGGCGGCGTGCGCGTCGACGCGAGCATGGAGACGCGCGTGCCGAATCTCTACGCCGCTGGCGAAGCCGTGGGTGGCGCGAACGGCGCGAATCGGCTGTCGGGCAACGGCATCACCGAAGCGTTCGTCTTCGGCGAGCGCGCGGGCAGCCAGGCGGCGGCACGCGCCAAGGCGCGGCGCGCTTCGGGCTGGAGCGATGCGCCGGCAGAAACCCTGCTCGAGGACATTCGCCCCGACGGCAAGGCCGCGCCGCCCAACACGGCGGCGATGGTGGTCGAACTGCAGGCGCTCATGGCCGAGGATGTCGGGCCGTTTCGCACCGAGGCGAAACTGCGCCGTGCGCAAAAGCGGATCGGTGAACTGCGCGCGAGCCTCGGCTCTTTACCTCCCGGCGACAAGGGACACTACGACATGGCGCAGCTCGACTGGCTCGACCTGCGCAATATGCTACTCGTGGCGCAGGCAGTGGTGCTTGCGGCGCTCGAGCGCAGAGAGAGCCGCGGTGCGCATCAACGCGAGGATTATCCCGGCATGCTGCCCGAATGGGAGTTCAATCAAGTGCTAGCCTTGCGCGACGACCAGTTGCAGCTTGCCCCGTCGCCGCCGCAGGCACGGGTGAAGGAGACGGCGTGAATAAGCGCATCGCCCGGCTGCACATCCGCCGTGCCGTGCCCGGCTCGCCGGTGCGCATCGACAGTTTCGACGTTCCGTTCGAGCCCGGACAGTCGGTCTTGGACGGCCTGCGCTGGATACGCGCCACGCACGACGCCACGCTTGCGCTGCGCTTCTCCTGCATCAACGCCAACGCCTGCAAGGAATGCATGATGGAAGTGGATGGCCGCGTCGTCTACGCCTGCACCGAGCGCCTGGTCGAAGGCAGCATGCATATCGCGCCCTTGGCCAACAAGCCTCTGGTGCGCGACCTCATCACCGACATCGCACCGCGCGACGAGCGCTTGCTCCCCTAGCGAAATTCGGCAGGATCGTCGTGATCCCCGCGCGGAGCGAAGCACAACTCGCTCCAACTGTCGGCGCGTAGAGACAGTTCAAGTCTCGGAATATCCGCGCAATAAAGGCGTTTGCAGCGCGCGCTGTCGTTGATCGCCGACGCCCGCGGCGGCGTCCGAGCGCCGCGCAGTCCGCAGATGGAGAGCGAATTCGCGCCCAATTCATGCGTTAAGCGAGCGGTGGCATGCCACTTGCATCAGCAGGGGCATTTTCCAAGGAGAGGAGTAAACACATGAAGAAGATCCTGCCAAGAAGCTTACACGTAGACCAACCGGTCATCACCGGCCGCGCGCGAACCGGGCCGCCCCGAAGGCCCCGCCCGCAGTGCGCGCCCGACCGAGAAATTGCGATCGACTTTGGGGAGGCGATGCCGTGCGCACACTGCTGGTAGAAGGTGACAACGGCAGGCCGTTCGTCGTCCGCATGGTCGAAGTCGGCGACCGCTACGGCAGGGATCACGAGTTCGTTCATGCCGAGCGTGCGCCGCTGGTCGAATTCTACGATGCGCGCTGGCCCATCGACCGAGCCCTCGACGGCTCGGTCCTCGGCCAATTCGTCGAGCGCTACGCCTTCGCCGCCCTTTGCGCCACGGCGGACGGCCGCCGCCCTGCCACTACGGCGGGCCTGAAGCTCAGCCCGTATCTGGACTGGGCGCTCGACATTCCGGCGAGGAGACGGATCCTAGATTTCCTCTGGCAGCACTTTGCGCCGAAAGTCGCTGCTCCACGTGAGCCCGCGCCGCTCCCGATTCCGGGCAAGTGCTACCCGGTCTTTGGCTGAGAGGCGGTTTCAAGCCGAGGAAGGGCGAGGACGCCCTTCCTTCGCCGGGCACGACCGTTCACCCAACGCAAGGATGCATAGCGATGAGTTCGATCCTGCTTTCCTACGAAGATCTGCAGATACCCCAAGCGCTGACGCTGCACCATGCCAGGCTGCGCAACGAGTTGTCGCGTGCAGCCGGCGCGCCGCTTCATACCGGCGAGGCGGCGCGCCACTTGGCGCAGCTTTGCTTCCCCCACTTTGAAAGGGAGGAAGAAAACATCTTTCGCGCCTTCGGCCTGTTGCACGATCTGGCGACGGATTCGTCGTCGCCGGACATGACGGCGGTGGCGCGACTGATCGCACAATTCGGCGAGCGCGACGAGCAATTGCGCGAAGAACACGAGGCGATCAAGTCAGCGGTCGAAGACCTCGCGCGGGAAGCGCGGCGCGAAGAGAACAGCGAAATAGGCGGCTTGATGGAGCACCTCGTCGAGCACGAGAGAACCGAAGATCAGGTGATCTACCCCGCCGTGCTGCAAATCGCGCAGAACGTGCACGAAGGCACGCGCTTTCTCGGCGGCGCGCGCCATCACGGCTCGTTCTTGTGGGCCGCGCCTTAGCGCGGCTGTCTTAGGCCTTTTGGCCGGTGGCGGCGTAATAGTGCTGAATCGCCGCCTCGGCGCAGATGCGGTCTTGTTCCGCGGTGCCCGAACTCACGCCGATGCCGCCGACGATCTCGCCGTTGACGTAGACCGGCAAGCCGCCGCCGATGATGCTGAAGTGGCCCTCGTTGGTGATATGGATGCCGAAGGTCGGGCTGCCCGGAACGCACAGCTGGTTGTAGACGTGCGTGCCGTTGCGCGCAATGGCGCCGGTCGCGGCCTTGTCGATGGCAATCGATATGCTGCTCAGCTTTCCGCCGTTCATTCGGTCGAACTTGACCAGATGCCCGGACTCGTCCGTTACCGCGATGCACATCGGAATGCCGATTTCGCGCGCCTTTCCCGCCGCGCCTTCGATCAGAATCTGTGCATCGTCCAGATCCAGCCGCCTAAGCGTGAGCATGTTGCTTCATCCTTTGCGCAAGTACCGTGGTCTCGAGGTGTTTTTCCAGCGCCGCCGTTTCGGCTGCATCGAGCGAAACGTAGGGCGGATACAGCTCGCCCACGGGCAGGCCGATCAAGCGCATCGCGGTCTTCATCGTAGCCGTCAGGCCGCGATGCATCCATTTTGAGGGAAACAGCGCGAACTGCAGCTGGATTTGCGCCGCACGTCTCAGGTCGCCGGCGGCAAAGGCATCGATCAGCGCGCGCGCGATCTCGGCTGCGGGCGGCGGCATGGTCGCACCCGAACCGCCGAGCGCGAGCGTGGCGAACAGCATTTGCATGGTCGTGAAATAGCGCGCGTGCCCGGCATGGTCGATGTCGACGATGAGGCGTGAGACGCGCGAAAGATCGCGCGAGCTCTCCTTGATGTAGTGCACCCGGTCGATGCTCGCAATGGCGATGGTTGCCGCGACCGACACCTCGGCCCCGGGACCGGAATTGAGGTATAGCGTCAGCGGCAGAGGCGACGCGCGCGCGACCGATTCGAAATAGGCCACCAGATCGCGCTCGGTCGGCGCGCCGCCGAAGGGTCGCAGCGGCGCAAGCATCTGCACCGCTTGCGCGCCGAGGCCGTGGGCAAATTCGGCGAGTTCGATTGCCGTTTTGAACGAGGGATGCGAAATACCGACCATGACCGGGCAGCGCCCGTCGACGCAATCGATGGTGCGGCGAATGAGTTCCTTGCGCTCCGGCAAGCCGAGATAGGTGTATTCCTGCGCCTCCACGCCCGCGGCGACGACCATGGTCGCGCCGCAGTCGCCGACCACGTAATCGATCTCGCGTGCAAGCGCTGCGCCGTCGACTTTCAATTCGCTCGTGAACGGCGTGAGCGGCGCCACCACGAGTTCGGGCTTGGACATGGTTTCCCTTTCACCAAGATGCGCGCCCGCCGCATTTTCGAGGCGAAGATGCGCGCCGAGCCGACGACCGATTCTGCCGTTCCGTGTCAAAATAGTCAAAAAGCGAACGACGTCAAAGGAGAAGAATGAAGCTCAGAATTAGACGGACATTGCGCTTCGTCGAGAACCGCATGATCGAAGCCGGTAAGACGGCGGAACTGCCGCTATGCAAGGTAGCGGCCGTGGCGGTGCTGGAAAACCCTTTTGCCGGACGCTATGTCGAAGACCTGGGTCCGATGATCGAAGCGAGCGCTGCGCTCGGGCGCGAACTGTCCGCTGCCGCCATCGACGCCCTGCGGCCCTACTCGCCGCAAAGCATAGGCAAAGCAGCGCTGGTCGGCATCGCCGGCGAGCAGGAACACGGCAATGCGCTGCTGACCACGGCCTTCGCCGAGCCGGTGCGCGAAGCGATGGGCGGCGGCAAGGCGTGGATGTCGTCGATGACCAAGGTGGCGATGGCGGGGACGCCCATCGACGTTCCCATGAACTGCAAGGATGCGCTCTATGTGCGCTCGCATTACGACGGCATGACGCTCATGCTCCCCGACGCGCCGATGCCGGACGAGATCGCGCTGATCGTGTGCATGGCGAACCGCGGGCGCCTGAACGCGCGCGTGGGCGGGCTGCGCTTCGAGGACCTCAAGGGCGAAGACGGCTTGGTCTAGGAAGGGTATGAACAAGGGGGCGATGCCCCCTTGTTTATCCCCCACATTAGAGGGAACCTTATGAGTGCCGCAGAGCTTAGCAAGACTTGTTCAGAGGTTCCCCAGGGGAAGTGATGAAGACAGCCATAGTCAATCTCGGCCGCATCCTCACTGGGGACTGGCGCGCGCCCTACGCCCAGGGCGACGCCATTCTGATGGAAGACGGCAAGATCAGCGCCGTCGGCAGCGTCTCTGCCGCAGTTCGGGAGAGTTGCGACGTCGTCATCGATGCCGGTGGTACCGTCGCCATTCCCGGCCTCATCGACTCGCAGGTGCACAACACTTTCGGCGATTACACGCCGCGGCAAAAGACCGTCGGCTTTCTCGAAAGCTACGTGCACGGCGGCGTGACCAGCGCGATCAGCGCCTCCGAAGTCCATGTGCCCGGACGCCCGAAGGACCCGGAAGGCGTGAAGGCACTCGCCGTGGCGGCGATGAAGAGCTTCCAGAGCTACCGTCCCGGCGGCATGCGCGTCTGGGCCGGCTCGATCATCATGGAACCCGGCCTCAGTGAGGCTGACTTCGCCGAGGTCGCGGCCAAGGGCGTATGGCTCGCCAAGGCCGGCTTCGGCGCAGTCGCCACGCCCTACGACTACCAGCCGATGATCGCCTGGGCGAAGAAACACGGCATGGTGACCATGGTGCATACCGGCGGCTCGTCCATCCCGGGATCATCCGGCATCTGGGCCGATCATCTGCTCGCGATCGAACCCGACGTGTCCTTCCACGTGAACGGCGGGCCGGTGGCGATGCCCGACGCCGACTATCCGCGCATCGTCGACGAAAGCCGCATCGCGCTGCAGGTGTGCACCGCGGGCAATCTGCGCACCACGCTGCTGTTGGGGGACCTCGTGCGCAAGGCCGAGCAGTTCGACCGCTTCCTCATCGCCACCGACACGCCCACGGGGAGCGGCATCATGCCGCTCGGCATGCTCTACACCATCGGCCATCTGGCGAGCCTCTCCGACATGCCGGTGGAATGGGCAATCGCCGCGGCGACGGGAAACAACGCCAGAGTGTATCGCCTCAATTCCGGCTTCATCCAACCGGGTCGCGATGCCGATGTGGTGCTGCTCGATGCCTGCGTCGGCGGCTCGAAGGACAACGCGCTCGATGCCCTGCGCAACGGCGACATCCCCGCGGTGGCCGCCGTGCTCACCGACGGCGTGCCGCGCTTCGTCGGCCGCAGCCGCAACACCCCGGCGCCGATGCGCACGGTCCGCGTCGCCGCCTGCCGCGTCCTGCAGGATTATTCCGGCGCGGCGCACTGAACAAGGAGGATCCATGCCACGACACGCGAATTACCTGCCGCACGGCGTCATTCCGGCGGCGCTACTGCCTTTCAACGAAGACTTTTCGATCGACGAAGCGTCCTATCGCTCCCACCTGCGCGACATCGCGGCGGTCGCCGGCATCTCCGCGATCACGGTGAATGCGCACGCCTCCGAAGTGGCCTCGTGCAGCTTCGAGGAGCAGAAGCGCGTGCTCGACATCACGCAGGACGAGATCGGCGCCCGCGTGCCCATCGTCAACGGCATCTACAGCGAGGGGCCGTTCGAGGCGGTGCGGCAGGCGAAGATGGCGCACGCAGGCGGCGCCTCGGCCCTGCTCGTCTTTCCCACCGGCGTCTACACCTTCGGCCAGCGCCCGGAAATGGCGGTCGATTACTTCAAGCGCATCGCCGACGCGGCCGACCTGCCGCTCGTCCTGTTCCAATATCCGCTCGCGGGCGGTCAGGGCTATCCCCTCGCCACGCTCAACAGAATCATGGACGCCGTGCCCACGGTGCGCGCGATCAAGGACTGGTGCGCGAATCCGCAGCTGCACGAACGCCAGATCCGCGTGCTGCAGGCGCGAAAACCGGAAGTCGTGGTGTTGACTACGCACAGCGCCTGGCTGCTGTCGTCCCTGGTGCTCGGCTGCAAGGGGCTGCTCTCGGGCAGCGGCTCGGTGATCGCCGACCTGCAGGCGCAGCTGTTTCGCGCGGTGCAGGCGAACGACCTCGGCACGGCGAGGAAGTTGAACGACCGCATCTGGCCGACGGCGGAAGTGTTCTACAGCGAGCCCTGGGTCGACATGCACAACCGCATGAAGGAAGCGCTGGTGCTACTGGGGCGCCTGCCGCGCGCAGTGGTGCGTCCGCCTCTGGCAAAACTCTCCGCCGCGGAAATCGAGCGCATCCGGCAGGCGCTGGTTGCGGCAGGGCTGCTCGCCACGGGCGCCAAAGGGAGGAAGGCGGCGTCCCTCGTGTGACGGCTGCGCGGCGGACGCCCCGCAGCCGATCGGTCTCGTCCCGCGATTTCCCCTTTTCGCCCCTTGGGCGACTAAAGAAGTCTGCCTGCTTGCCGATGATATCCACACGATGGGACTGGATCATGGACTCGATAGGCGCCATCAAATCGACGGAGAACTGGACGGGCGGACGCAAATACGACCAAGGCAAGCGGAATTCGGTGCCAGGCCGTAGCCGCGGCGAGGCTGCGCCGCAACAACGCGCTGCGGCCGCCGCCGAGCACGAGCTTACACAGTGCGGCACCGCGCTCGGGCAGAAGGTAGACACGACCGCATAGACTAGATCGGACATTTGCCCAGCGCGCCAGACTCTTATCCCGATCTTTCGCTTGCGGCAGCGGCGAATTTCACTAGCCGAGAGATCCTCGGCCATCCCGAGGAAATCTACGTGGAAGGGAATCAACGGCACGATGGCATAGAACGCCGGCAACTGGACTTTGTTCAGCGCGTAGGCGGCATCGGCTATTGGGAATTCGATCCGGACCGGGCGGCGATCGTCTTGTCGGAACCTGCGCGAGACCTTCTAGCCTCGATCACCGGCATTTCTCTCGAGCCCGGCCGCTCCTTCATGGATGCATTGAGCGGCGCCGAGCGCGGACGCTTCCAGGCCGCTCTGGATCAGGCCCTTGCCGAACGCCTGGCGCTCAATCTCGAGCTGCAACTGGCCGGCGCGCGCAGCCCGCAATGCTATATCGCCGTTCGCGGCGCGCACCTCGCCGCGGGCTCCGCCCCGCCGCGCTTCGCTGGCACCTTCCGCGACATCACGCAGGAGAAGCAACGCGGCGCCGCGCACGAAAGCATCATTACGCAGTTGCAGGCCCTCCTCGATGCGCTGCCGCAGGGGGTGAGCGTCATCGACAAGGATCTCCGCCTCATCCTTTGGAACCGGCGTTTCCACGAGATCCTGAATTTTCCGCAGGACATGGTGTTCAAGCATGCGCGATTCGAGGATTTCATCCGTCTCAACGCAATGCGCGGCGACTATGGTCCGGGCGAGCCCGAGGAGCAGGTGCAGGCCATCGTCGCCCGCGCCCGCCAATTCGTGCCGCACCGCTTCGAGCGGCGGCTCTCGGGCGGGCGCACCGTGCAGGTGGAAGGCTTTCCGTTCACATCCGGCGGCGCAATATCGGGATTCGTTACGACCTATAGCGACATCACCGCCCAAGAGCGCAGCGAACAGGAGCTCACGCGGCAGCGCGACGTGCTGAAGACCATCGTCGACAACTTTCCCGGCGGCATCTCGCTGTGCGACGCCGATCTCAAGTTCACCACCTATAACGAGCAGTTCATCAAGCTGCTCGATTTTCCTGCCTCCCTGTTCGCGAAGGGTCACGTATATCTCGAGGAACTCGCCCGCTTTAATGTCAGCCGGGGCGAGTACGGACCAGGCGATCCGGATAAGCAGGTGCACGATATCGTCGCGAGAGCACGCAATTTCCAGCCTCATCGGATGGAGCGGATGCGCCCGGACGGACGCTGGCTTGAAATTCGCGGCACGCCGGTCGCGAGCGGCGGTTTCGTCACCAGCTACATCGAGATCACCGAGCGCAAGCAGGCGGAGAAGGCACTGGCGGAGAGCGAAGAACGCTGGAAATTCGCGCTCGAAGGCGCCAACGACGGCGTCTGGGACTGGAACTACGCGACCGGCGAGGTGCTGTATTCCAAGCGCTGGAAGGCGATGTTCGGCTACGCCGAGGCCGACATCGGGAACACCAAGTTAGAGTGGTTTTCCCGCGTCTACCCGAAGGATTTGCCCGAAGTCGTGGCGATCATCGAGCAGCACCTCTACAGCCACACCCTGCCGCCGGCGGTGGAGTATCGGTTTCGCTGCAAGGACGGCAGCTGGAAGTGGACGCTCGGACGCGGCATGGTGGTCAGCCGCGATGCTGTCGGCAAGCCCCTGCGCCTGGTAGGCACCAACTCCGATATCAGCGAGCGCAAGGAAATGGAGCGGCAAGTACGCCAACTTGCCTTCTACGACGTGCTGACCAAGCTTCCCAACCGCCGCCTGCTCAACGACCGCCTGAGGCAAGCCATATCTGCGAGCAAGCGCAGCGGTCTCTATGGCGCGGTGATGGTGCTCGACCTGGACAATTTCAAGCCGCTCAACGACATGCACGGGCATCTGGTCGGCGATCTGCTCTTGATCGAGGCGGCAGCCCGTTTGAGCAGTTGTCTGCGCGAGACGGATACCGTAGCGCGCTTCGGCGGCGACGAGTTCGTCGTCATGCTGAGCCAATTGAACCCGGACCGGGCAGAATCGAGCGCACAGGCCGCACTCATCGCCGAAAAACTCCGCGCGCGCCTGTCCGAAGCTTACCTGCTGTCAGTCAAGGATGGCCCCAAGGCGGACGTCACCATAGAACACCGCTGCAGCACGAGCATAGGCGTCGCGTTGTTCGTCGGCGACGAAGCGAATCAGGAAGACGTGCTCAAATGGGCCGATGCCGCGATGTATCACGCGAAAGCCGCCGGGCGCAATTCGATTCGATTTCATGATACCGAGTCGCGCTAGGAAATATTTGGGAGCAACCCGGGAAGATTCGGTCTGCCGCGCAAGAACACCGGTGGCTTGCACCGCCTTCCATTCAAGTGCAGGCGCGGATCAAACCCGCGAGCTTACGCAGTCCCGCGTCGACCTGCTCCTCGCTCGCATGGCTGAAATTCAGGCGCAGCTGACCGCAGCCCTGGCTGTCGACAGGCAGAAACGATTCGCCCGGCATGAATGCGACTCCGGAGGCGATCGCCTTGGGCAACAGCAGCCGCGTGTCGATGCGGCGCTTGAGCGTCAACCAGAAGAAGAGCCCGCCAGGAGGCGTGTGCCAGTTGGCGATGCCGCCGAAATGACGCCGCAATGCGGCTTCGAATCCATCCCGGCGGCGACGATAGATTTCGACAAGCGCCTGCATGCGCTTGCCGCGCTGCGGATGGTCCAACTGTTGCAGCACCAACCACTGGCTGATGCGGTTGCTGTGCAAGTCGGCCGCCTGCTTGAGCCGGATGAGCAAAGGCACGATCTCGGCCGAGGCCGCGAGATAGCCCAGGCGCAGGCCTGGCGCCAGGCTTTTCGAAAACGAACCCTGGTAGATCCACGGTGCGCGTTCCAGGCGTGCGCACACCGGCGTGCGTTCGCAAGGATCGTAGGCGAGGTCGCGGTAAGGATCGTCCTCGAACAGGGGCATATCCACGGCATCGCAGGCGCGGGCCAGCGCCCGGCGCTCGCCGGCGTCGAGGCAGCGTCCGCTCGGATTCTGAAAGGTCGGGATGGCATAGGCAAACGCGGGCGCAGCGGCGGCAAGTGCGCGCGCATCCGGCGCCGCGGCGTCGAAGGCGACGAAGTCCGCGCCGAAGAAGCGGAACACCTGCAGCGCTGCGAGATAGGTCGGCGACTCCACCGCCACCCTGGTGCCCGCATCGATGAACAATTTCGCCACCAGGTCGATGCCCTGCTGCGAACCGGAGAGGATCAGCACCTGCTCCGCCGTGCACGCGAGACCGCGAGCCTGCAACTCTTCGGCAATGCGCTCGCGCAGATTCCATTCGCCCTCGCTCGGCCCGTATTGCAGCATCGCAGGCGGCATGACATCGAGTCTGAAGCGCGGAAAGCTGTCTGACGCCGGCAGTCCGCCGGCAAAGGAAATCATCCCCGGCCGGTCGATGACGGCGAGAATTTCGCGGATGGGCGACGGCTGCAGGTCGCGCACGCGCGTGGAATAGCGCACGGCATCAAGCGCCGCGAGAGCATTCATGCCGACCTCCGCATATATGTCAATATATTTGACCTATATACATGCTAGCTCCGGCGCGCCTATAATGTCAACAATCTTGACCCGACAGCCTGCTCGCGAAAACGACCGCGCAACCAGCACATGGCGAACGCCCCCCGCCCGAGAAAGCCGCGCCCGGCCGCGCTGCGACTTGCGATCGAGCAGCTCTACTTCGGCTACCGTGCGTTTACCGCGCGGCCGGACCGCATATTGGCAGAGCGCGGCCTCGGTCGCGTGCACCACCGCATCCTCTATTTCGTCGGCCGCAATCCGTGCATTTCGGTCAATGCCCTGCTCGGGACGCTCGCCGTGAGCAAGCAGGCGCTGCACGCGCCCTTGCGCCAACTGCTGGAAATGAAACTGGTGGAAATGCTTCCCGCCGAGCACGACCGCAGGGTGCGGCAGCTCTCCCTCACTGCTGCCGGCGAAAAGCTGGAGGCCCGACTCACGGGCACGCAGATGAGGCAACTCGATGCCGTGTTCGCCGCGGCCGGTGCCGACGCCGAACGCGGCTGGCATCGCGTCATGCGCGGCCTGAGTAAGAGCCCGCTGCAAACTTGATTTTGCAGCGGCCGACTCAGGGGAGTATGAGAGGAGATATCCCCTCATTTCGTGACAGACTCTGAGCCCTAGTGTGACGGATGCACGCTGGACGTCGCTCCGCGAATGGACGGATTCATGATTTTGGTCATATGCTCTTCCGGCAGTTCGGACAGGATTGCAATTGTCCCCTTTGCCGATGGCGCAGTCTGAGCACGCAGCGGCGAGTCCAACCCGGAGCCATATCATGAAGAAGATGGTTTTAGCCCTGATTTCCTGTATTGCATTGCTTTGCCCGGCGCTCCCCGCGTTTGCGGTCGACGCCGCCGGCGTCGTCAAGACCGTGCGCGGCCAAGTGAGGATCGAGCGCGGCAGCCGGAACCTGGACGCGCGAGTCGGGGACGCGATCCACGAAGGCGATCGCCTAGTGAGCGACAAAGACAGCAGCATCGGCGTCAGCATGAAGGACGAAACCCTGCTCAGCATCGGCCCCAATTCCACGTTGGTGATAGACAAGTACGCCTACGACCCGGTCACGCGAGCGGGGGAAGTGTCGACCAAGATCGTGAAGGGCACGCTGCGCTACGTCACCGGGCTGATCGGCAAGCTGCATCCGCAGGCGATCAAGGTCACGACCGCCAACGCCACCATCGGCATCCGCGGCACGGATTTCATCGTCGAGGTCCCGGTTGAAGAGTAGGCGCCTCGCGATTCTGATCGTACTAGCGGGCGCAATCGCCGCCGGGGTCTACTATTACTACTCGCTGCGATCGGGGGAGCGGATCATCTTGCTTCCCCAGGCCGACGGCAAACCAAGTGGCGTCGTAGTGCAAACGAAGACGGGCGCAACGACCGTGCTCGATCGCCCGTACAGCGTGGCGCGGGTCACGCAAACGCGCGTCACCGCCGAGCAAACCGACGAGGCGGAAGTCAGGACGCGTTACAAACCCCTGTTCGACGCCTTCCCGCCGGTGCCCAGATCCTATCTCCTGTATTTCGAAACCGGCCGCACTAAATTGACACCCGATTCGGAGAAGCGCCTGGAGACGGTGCTCACGGTGCTCAAGGACTTGAAGGAACTGCCCGCGGCCGAGCTGATCGTCATCGGCCACGCCGACGAGGTCGGCTCGGATGCCTTGAACGACGAACTCTCGCTGCAGCGCGCCGCGAGCATGGCCAGTCTGCTCAAGTCCAAAGGCGTCGAGGCCGCGCGGGTTTCGGTCGTCGGCCGCGGCAGCCGCGATCCGCTCGTACCCACCGCGAAAGGCCAGGCGCAAGCGCAAAATCGCCGTGTGGAGATCCGCCTGAAATAGCGGCGCGACCGGGGCCCGCGCTCTTTCCCGGATCATTAGATGGGCAGGCGACGGTCCTTTTCGCGGAAAATGCGCAGACAGGCCGCCGCGACCTCTGCGTCGTACACTTTGCCGCAGCCGCGCTCGATCTCGGCGAGCGCCGCTTCCACGCCCAGCGCAGGGCGATAGGGGCGGTGCGTAGACATCGCCTCCATCACGTCCGCCACCGCGATGATGCGTGCCTCAAGCAGGATGGCGTCGCCCTTGAGCCCCTGCGGATAGCCGCTACCGTCCATGCGCTCGTGGTGCTGCAGGGCCACTTCCGCCACCGGCCAAGGGAATTGCACGCCCTTCAATACCTCGTAGCCCGCCCGCGCGTGCTCCCGAATGAGCTGCACTTCGCTCGAGGTGAGCTTGCCCGGCTTGGACAAGAATTCCGACGGCACCTGGATCTTGCCGATGTCGTGCAGGTACCCCGTCACCCGTAGCCCCTCCTGCCGCCTGCTGTCGAAGCCGAGTTCCGCGCCGATCGCAACGGCAATTTCCGCCACGCGGCGCTGATGCCCTGCAGTGTAAGGATCGCGCATTTCACCGAGCGTCGTAGCGACTTCGACTGTGCTCATGAAGGCGGTTTCGAGCTGGGTAACGTAGCGCTGGATCTGCTCCTCTGCCCGCTTCTTCTCCGAAATGTCCTGCACCATGCCGATGATCGCGGTTCGCCCCGCGTGGGTCGCGCGGGTACCGTGCACGCCCATGTCGATGACGGCACCGTCCTTGCGCAAGCCTTTGAACGTGTAGTACACCGCAACCGTTTCCCCGTCCATGCGCTGCCGTATCTTTTCCGCCGACATGGCCCGGTCGCTCTCGGCGACCAGCGACAAGGCCTCGCGACCGATCAACTCGTCGGCAGAGTCGTAGCCGAATATCTCGACATAGCGCGGATTCACATAAACGAACTTGCCGTCCTGGATCAGATAGATGCCGGCGATCGATTGCTCGACCAAGCCGCGAAATTTCTCCTCGGCCGCACGCAAGGCAAATTCGATTTCCTTGCGCTCCGTGATGTCCTGCACCGTGCCGTGCAACTCGATGACCCTGCCGTCGGCGTCGCGCGTCGCCTCGCATTGCGTCGTGATCCAACGACGCATGCCGTCGCCACGCAGCACCTCCGCGTCGCGTTTGAAGCCAGTGCCGTGCACGCGCGCCGCTTCGAGATCTGCCGCGAACTCTGCCCAGGTCTCGGGCGTGAAACGCGCCTCCAGTTCCGCATACGTCGGCGGCGGCTGGCTCGGATCACGGCCGTGAATGCGGTAGAGCTGCTCCGACCAAGTGCGATTTCCGCTGCGCAGGTCCAACGTCCAATTGCCGACGCGGGCAAGGCGCTGGGCTTCGCGCAATTCGGACTCCCTGGTGCGCAATGCGTCTTCGGCCTGCTTGCGCCGCTGAATGTCCTCGATCACCGCGACAAAATAGTCGGGGCTGCCGTCGGCGTGGCGCACTAGGGCCACGGTGAGATTGATCCAGCAGATCGCGCCGTCCTTGCGCACATAGCGCTTTTCGGTGCTATAGGTTGCGATCTCGCCGGCGAGCAAGCGCGGAACGGCAGCGAGGTCCGCCCCGACGTCCTCCGGATGAGTAATGTCCTGGAAGCTTCTTGCCAACAGTTCTTCCTGACTGTAACCCACGATCTCGCACAGCCTCTGATTCACTTGCAGCCATCGCCCGTCAGGGGCGACGAGCGAAATGCCCACGGCGGCCTGCTCGAATGTGGCGCGGAACCGCCGTTCGCTCTGGTGCAGCGCACGCTCGGCCAAAGTGCGCTCGGTAATGTCGCGCGCCATGCCGCGCACAATGGGCTCTTCGCTACCCGCCCGACGCAGCGAATTGCGAAACTCCCAATGGCGGACTTCGCCGCCGGCGGTCCGGACGGCCAGCACGCCTTCCGCCCAGCCCTGACTCCGCATGGCATCGAGGTAGGAAGAGAATCGATCCTCCGTCCCGGGCACGAGGAATTCGCGCAGGTTTCTGCCAACGAGGGAACCGGTCTCGTAGCCCAAGGCCTTGTGCGCGGCCAAATTGACTGATATTAGTTTGCCTGCCAAGTCGTGCGTGCAGACGAGGTCCTGGCTGTTCTCGACCAGATCGCGGTAGCGATCCTCGCTTTCGTGCCGCGCCTCCTCCGCGATCGACCGCCTTTGCGCGGCTTCGTCGAGCAAGCGGCGCACTACCGAGATTTCCGCGATCTCCGCCACGTTCGCGCCGGGCGCAGGCGCTTCGGCGAGCGAGGCCACCGAACGCGCGAGTCGGCGGCTGACGAACATCCCGCCGACGATGCTGATCAGCGTAATGGCGAGAATACTAAGCACGAGCGCGATCGCGCCTGACACCACGGGCGCGCGGTAGACATCGCGCGAAATCTCCAATACCGCTGACCAGGGCGCCACTCTCGATTTCGCCACGAAACGCCGACCGCTGTCAGCGTCCTGCCCTGCGTCAAAGCCGGGCGGCGTACGAGCGATGGTGTTGCCGTTGCCATCGATCAATGCGAGTGACCAGCCCGCGGGCAGCGACTCTCTCTCGATGCGGCTCTGGAAGTAGCGCGTGTCGAAAGTACTGAGGAGCAGGAATGCCACTTTGCCTGAGCGCATGCCCGGCACCGCGACTGCGACCAGAGGCTCATGCGCAACCGGTCCGATGAACATGTCGCCTACGGCCGGTTGCCGCGTTTCGAGTGCCATCGGCGCCGCCGCGTGGCCCTTGGGCGTCGGCAGCTTGGGCAGCGCCGCTCCTAGCGGAACGCGCGTATTTAGCAGCATGCGCATCCTCAGATCGGCGAGAATCACATGGCTGCCGAAGGTCTCGCGGTAGGACTGCGCCTCCCGGTAGAGGTCACGCCAATCCGCCGCACGATCGACGTGCGGCGACACCGCGAGGATCTGCAGGCCGCCGATACGAGCCCTCAGGCCCTGATCAACGAGTGCGGCGAAGTTCTGCGCAATGGTGGCGGCTTCGAGATCTCGCTCTGCCTGTGTTGTACGTACGTTGTCGTAGGCGAGATAGGCCGCGAGCAGAACCAGCGGCGACACGCACAGCCAGATCCAGCGCGTCAAGAAACGCTGCAGTGTCATCGTTCGCTCCCCGTCCCTCGATCGATCAAGCGCCTTTCCGACTTGTCTCTGGCGAAGTCATCTGCGGTACATGGTACTGCGCCGACCGCTGCGCCCATATAGATCAAATGGGTTAACTACTGGGACGAACCCCGCTGGGAAACGGCTCGCCGATTTCATAAGCGCGGCACACGGCGGCGCTTATTCCGTTCAAGCAGACGCCTGAACCCGCGCGCCTTCGTCCTAGCTACGCGCGTCTTTGGGCTTGTCGCCCTTGGGCCAGTCCTTTGCCTTGCCGGGAAACACCGGCCTGGGTTGATGCGTGAAATACTCGGCAACATCCAGCGCTTCCTGTTCGCCCATCGTTCCGCCCTGGCCGAGTGGCATGTTGTACTTCACGAACGCCGCCGCGGTGTAGGTTCGTGCCATGCCCGCTCCGTCGTTGAACGAATCCTTGCCCCACAGAGGCGGAAAGGCGTAGCCGCCCGCCGGATTCTTTGTGCCCAATCCGTCGGCTGCATGGCAGCTCGCGCATTTCGCCGCGTACACCTGCCTACCGTGGCTCGCATCGGGCTTCAGTTTCTGATCGAACGGCCCGAAGCCTCTTCCCTTCGCGCTGACTCCGGTCGGCACGTTGGTCGACAGCCACTGCATGTAAGACAGAATGGCGTTCATCTCCACCGACTCGTACGGCAACGCCTTTCCGTTCATCGAGCGCTGGAAGCAGTCGTTCACGCGCTCCTGCAAGGAGATCACTTTGCCGCCGCGCGAGCGGTATTCGGGAAACACGCCCCAGATGCCGACCCAGGGCGATGCGTTCGCCGTCGCTCCGCCGCCGAGGTGGCAGTTGGTGCAGCTCAGGCCGTTTCCTACGTTCTTCGGCAGCTGTTTGCGCGTGTCACTGAGGATCTTCTTGCCTTCCTGGATGGCCGCGCCCTTCGGACCGGCGGGAATGCTCGAATCGGGAGGAACGGCGAGTTGCGGCGCATTTGACTGTGCGATAGCGCCGGCGGACAGGACGGCGGCTCCAAGCAAAAGTAGGCGGCTGCGATTCATGTTCGGCTCCCGGAAAAGACGCGGATCAAATACTGCCCATTGCAGCGCAAGCGGATGCTGAGGTCTTGATCATTGTCATTGGCGATGCACGCTTCGGGCGCGCGCATCGCTTGCGCGCGACGACGCCGTTCGTCGCAGCTTCGACCGGCGCGCTCTCCGCCCGATCAGGCGTTCAGTCGGCGACGATGCGAGCCAGCACCCGCGCCGGCGCGCCGTCGCAATCGGCGATATTCAGCGGGCAGAACATGAATTCCACTCGCTTTCCGACAATCGGGGCGAGGTTCGCGATTTGCTCGGCGATGAGTACTCCGTGCGAAAGCAGCGCGCGGTGCACCGGCCAAATGAAGCCAGGTGGACGGCGATCGAGCGCCAAATCGGGTGTGGGCATGTCGACCGCGACGAGCTTCGCCTTGTGCTCGACCAACCACTCCGCGGCAGCGACCGAAAGCGAGGCATTGCGGTCGTAATCCGGCGTGCCCACACGAGCCGCGATGCCGCTGTCGATGGCCACGATGTCGCCCGGCTCGAGAAACGGTCGCGCGCGCTCCAGGTCCTCCGGCTCGATCAAACCGTAGGGCGGCTTATCGAATTCCCACACCACGCCCTGCCCCATCAGCCGTTCGAGCGGGATGTCCTGGAACGCGGGCCCGTCGTTGAAGAAATGTCGCGGCGAATCGACGTGCGTGCCGGTGTGCACCACCATCTGCATTTCGGTGATGTTGATCGGCTTCTCCGGCATGGAAGCGATGCGCGTGAGGCGCGGCGGCGGAAACGAGGCGATGCGCGGCACGCTGGGCGACAACGGCCAGGTGAGGTCGATCCAGTCCCCGGCCGCGCGGCGCGGTTGCGCCGCGGGCAGTTCCATCCAGCCGCACCAGCCGCGCCCGGCCTCGTTCCTGTCGCAATCGCACATGATGGTTCCTCGATCGATCCATTTTAGGCGTGGAACAGATCGCTCAATGCATCGACGTTCTGCGCGCCCGGCAGAGCGCAGATCGCGCCAAGCAGCTTGCCCGCGTGATCGGGCGTGAACATGCCGGTGACGTTGTCGCGGAATTTCGCCTCAATTTCGGCAGCGGTGAGCGGGTCCTGTGGATCGCCCTTGGGAAACAGCACGGTTTCGGTGAACGAGCTCCCGTCTTTCAGGGTGATGGTGACGCGCGCCGGGAACTTGTCGGGATAGAGCTTGTTGAGCTCCGCATCGGCCACGACTTCGGTGCGAGCGAGTACCGCGCGCACCAGGGGATCTGCGATGCGCTCCGGCGCGAATTGCGCCTGGGTGAGCTTGCCGTCGATCGCGGAAATCGCGATGCAATAGGGTACCGACACCCGCGCCGCCATGACCGAGGAAACGTCCTTGTTGGAGAAGTGCGTCTTTACCGTGTTGTAGGTTTCGTTGGTAATGCGCTCGATCCTTTCCGGATCGATGCGCTGCTTGTTCACGATGGCGAGCGTCGCCTGGATGGGCGAGTGGCTGGCGAGGATGGAGGGAAAATACTTGAAGCCGTTCTGCAATATCTCCCAATTGCTTCCCAGGCCGGCCGTGAGCCTCTCCGGCTTCGGCTCGGTGGAAAAGGCATTGAGATAGCCCTTGGGATGCTCGAGGATGGTCGGCGGGCTGGTGGTGCCGAGCGCTGCGAGCTGCGCCGAAAGGATGCCATTCAGCCCGGCTTTGCCGGGATGCACGCTCTTGGTCATGTCGCCCGATTCGAAGAAAGTGTTGAGGCCGGCAGCCTGTGTGCCGGCGAGCCCCAGCGTCCGTTGCACGCCGTCGGCATCGAGCGCGAGCGCCTTCGCCGCACAAGCGGCGGCGCCGAAGGTACCGTTGGTCGCAGTCGAATGCCAGAAGCGGTAATGCGTCGGCATCACCGCCATGCCCACCCGCACCGCCACTTCGTAGCCGGCGACGAGCGCCACGATCAATTCGCGACCGCTCAAGTGCCGCGACTGCGCCAAGGCGAGCGCCGGCGGCACCACCACCGAGCCGGTATGCAGCAGCGCACGCTTGTGCGTGTCGTCGTTATCCGCCGCGTTGGCGAGGATGCCGTTCGCGAGCGCGGCGAACGCAGGCTGGGTCTTGAAACCGATGGTGCCGATTACCGTCGCACCGGCGTGCGCAGCGTAGAGCTTGGCGATGTCCGCCGCGATGCGGGTCTTTTCCGGATCCTCGCGATAGGCTGCGATGGCGCAACCGATGGTGTCGGCGACGATGCGGCAGGCTTGATCGACCACCGCCCTCGGCAGGTCTTCGTAACGTAGCCCTGCCACGAATTGGGCGAGGGTGCGGGTTTCGTTCATGCTGGCTCCTCGGGTTATCGCCGCGCTTGTTCCCCACGGCTCCCCATCCTTCTTATTTGCGAGCGTTCTACTTCCCTAGCAATACATCGTCTTCGCCCAGTGCGGGATAGCTCTGCGTGGGCTCACGTCCACGAAACACAGGGTCGAGGGGCACCGGCAACGCGCTGATGGCCCGTTCGCCCGCCTTGAGCTGCTGCGCGAACAGGCCGCGCGCGCGGAAGTGCGCGTCGGCTAGCGCTTCCTCCACGCTCGCGACGATGGCGCAGCAAACGTCTTTGCCTGCGAAGCGTTCGCGCCAAGCGGCGGCAGGCGCGGCCGCGATGATGCGTCCGATCGCATCGATGCTGCCGCGCGGATCGCGCGCGTCGTCGCGCCATTGCGCCTCGAGGCCGATGGCCTCGCAGAAGTTCTCCCAGAATTTCTGCTCCAGCGGCGCGGCGGCGAGAAAGCGGCCGTCCCTCGTGGGATAGATCTGATAGCGCGGCGAGCCGCCGGTGACGAGTTCCTGTCCCGGGGCGGGCCAGTTGCCGGCGGCGAGGCCGTTCCCCATCGCCCAGTAGAGGAAAGTGAACAGGTTGTCCGCCATGGCAACATCGAGTCTGCGACCGCGCCCGGTTGCATCGCGCTCGCGCAGCGCGAGCAGGATGTTCATCACCGCCGGGTAGGCGCCGCCCGCGATGTCGGCGATGAGCGCAGGCGGAACCACAGGCGCGCCGTCCGCGCCGGCCGCGAGCCCGAGCAGGCCCGATTCGGCCATGTAGTTCAGATCGTGCGCCGCGAGCTGTGCCTTGGGGCCGGTCTGGCCGTAGCCGGTGATGGCGCAGTAGACGAGGCGCGGATTAATCGCGCTAAGCGCGTCGTAGCCTAGCCCCAACCTGTCCATCACGCCGGGGCGGAACTGTTCCACCACCACGTCGGCGCGGCGCACGAACGGCTGCAGCAGCTCCTTTGCATCCGGCGCCTTGAGATCGAGGGCGATCGAGCGCTTGCCGCGATTGAGCAGGGCGAAGTTCACGCTCGAATCACCGAACTTTGGTGCGTAGCCGCGCATTTCGTCGCCCTTGCCCGGGCGCTCGATCTTGATCACTTCCGCGCCCGCCTCGGCGAGCAGCAAGGTGGCGAGCGGCCCAGGCAGCAGCGTGCTGAAGTCGAGCACGCACACACCTGCGAGGGGCTGGCTCGAGCTCATTTGGACTTGGTGACGAAGCTGCGCCCGATCAACTGGCGGTGGATCTGGTTCGTACCCTCCCAGATCTGGGTGATCTTGGCATCGCGCATCAAGCGCTCGACGCGGTAGTCCTTGCAGTAGCCGTAGCCGCCGTAGAGCTGCACGG
>CAZMGP010000018.1:0-76618 GCA_964565875.1 uncultured Enterobacteriaceae bacterium | reverse complement strand
GGTTGTCACCTATGTCTTAGGTACGCTCCGTTACCCATGTCTTCGGACCGTACCCGCTGAAGATGGTGCCGGGTAAAGGATTCGAACCCTCGACCGTCGCATTACAAATGCGCTGCTCTACCAACTGAGCTAACCCGGCTTCGCGGCTATTTTATACGCCGCGGGCCGACCCTGCCCTGCGGCGCTTCCCCGTCTTCTATTTCACCCGGCGCAACGAAGGCTTGCCCGGAGTCCGCGGCGAACCGCGCGGCGGCTCGCCGCCGGCGTCCGCATCGGCTGCCGGCGCGTTCGGGTCGGTCGTGGCGACTTCGAACGACAAGCCCTGGCCGTTCTCGCGCGCGTAGATCGCCGCCACCGCCCCGATCGGGATCGATATCTGCCGTGCGATGCCGTTGAAGCGGGCGGAGAATTCGACCGACTCGTTGCCCATCTTGAAGCGCTCCACCGCGAGCGGGCCGACATTGAGCACGATCTGCCCGTCCTTGACGTATTCCATCGGCACGCTGGTTGCCGAATCCACCGTTACGGCCAGATAGGGCGTAAAGCCGCTGTCCACGCACCATTCGTAGATGGCGCGCATGAGATAGGGTTTGGTGGACGGATCCGACATCGGGGGATCGGCTGCGGCGCGCGGGCGGTGCGTGCGGACGCGATTACTTGCGCATCACCTTTTCCGAAGGTGTGAGCGCCTCGATGAACGCCGGGCGCGAAAACAGGCGTTCGGCATACTTCATCAGCGGCGCCGCCGGTTTGCCCAGCGATACGCCGTAATGGTCGAGGCGCCACAACAGCGGCGCGATCGCCACATCGAGCATGGAGAATTCGTCGCCCAGCATGTACTTCTGCTTGACGAATATCGGCGCGAGTTCGGTGAGGCGGTCGGCGACATGGGCGCGGGCTTTTTCCTGCTGCTTGGCGTTGCCGTGCTCGAGGATTTCGATGCGGCTGAACAGCTCGACTTCGAAATTGAACAGCAGCAGCCTGGCGCGCGCGCGCATCACCGGATCGGGCGGCATCAGCTGCGGGTGCGGAAAGCGCTCGTCGATGTACTCGTTGATGATGTTCGACTCGTACAGCACCAGGTCGCGCTCGACCAGCACCGGCAGCCGGTTGTACGGATTCATCACCGCGATGTCTTCCGGCTTGTTGTACATGTCTACATCGATGATCTGGAAATCCATGCCTTTTTCGTAAAGCACGATGCGACAGCGCTGGGAAAACGGACAGGTGGTGCCGGAGTAAAGATTCATCATGATCGTCAGAGCCTCTGAAAATTCAAGGCGGCGCAGCCGCCCTCTAGTCTCTAGTTTCCAGTCGTCGGAAACTAGCTAACGTCCTTCCAGTATTCCTTCTTCAGCCAATAGGCGAGCGGCCACAGGAACAGCAGGTACAGCACCACGAGCACGCCGATCTCTTTGCGCGTGGTCGCCGCCGGCTCGCCCATGTAGACGAGGAAGTTCACCAGATCGCGCACCGCCTCGTCGTACTGCACCGGCGTGAGCGTTCCCGGCTTCACCGTTTCCAGTTTGAAAATCTTGGCCTCGCCGCCTTCGCCTTCGCTCTTGCCGTGCCCGGCCGGCGCCGCACTCTCCACGCGCACGCGCTCGCCCTGCAGTTGCCACAGCGGATTGGGCATGCCTACGTTGGGGTAGACGACGTTGTTCCAGCCGGTGGGGCGTTCCGGATCGCGGTAGAAGCCGCGCAGATAGCTATACAGCCAGTCTGCTCCCCGCGAACGCGCAATCACCGACAAGTCGGGCGGTGCCGCGCCGAACCAGTTCTGCGCGTCCTTGCGCGTCATGGCGACGTTCATCAGCTCGCCCACCTTGTCGCTGGCGAACATGAGGTTGTCCTTGATCTGCGATTCGTTCAATCCCAGATCCTCGAGCCGGTTCCAGCGCATGAGCGAGGCGCTGTGGCAGTTGAGGCAGTAGTTGGCGAAGGTGCGCGCGCCGGCCTGCAGGCTGACCACGTCGGTCTGGTTGATCGGCGCCCGGTCCAGCTGCACGCTTTCCTCGGAAGCACTGGCCCAGGGAGCAAGGGCGATGCCGGGACCAATGAGCAGAATTGCGATGAGCTTTTTCATGTCAGTGGGTCACCCTTTCCGGTTCGGCTTTGGTCTTGTCGGCCTTCGTGTACCACGGCATGAGGATGAAGAACAGGAAATAAACCACCGTGCACAGGCGCGCCACCACCGTGGCGCGGTCGGCGTTGCCGAGCCAGTTGCCGAACTGGCCCCAGACGGTGACGGGCTCGGTGCCGAGATAGCCCAGGATCAGGAACACGACGATGAACGCGGCGAGCGCCGTCTTGTAATGTGCACCGCGGTAGCGGATCGACTTCACCGCCCCGTGGTCGAGCCAAGGAAGCGCGAACAGGATCATCACCGCCACCCCCATGGCGACGACGCCGGGGAACTGCGAGTTGAACAGCGGCGGTACCGCGCGCAGGATCGAATAATAGGGGGTGAAATACCACACCGGCGCGATGTGCGGCGGCGTCTGCAACGGATTGGCGGGGATGAAGTTGTTCGCTTCGAGGAAGTAGCCCCCCATCTCCGGCGCGAAGAACACGATGACGGCGAATACCAGCAGGAAAACCACCACACCGAGGATGTCCTTCACCGTGTAATAAGGATGGAAGGGAATGCCGTCGAGCGGCACGCCCTGCGCGTCCTTCTTCTTGGAGATCTCGATGCCGTCCGGGTTGTTCGAGCCCACCTCGTGCAGCGCCAGCAGGTGCGCCACCACCAGGCCGAGCAGCGCGAGCGGGATAGCGATCACGTGCAGGGCGAAGAAGCGGTTGAGCGTCGCATCCGACACCACGTAGTCGCCGCGGATCCACAGCGACAGGTCCGGCCCGATGAAGGGGATGGCGGAGAACAGGTTGATGATCACCTGCGCGCCCCAGTAGGACATCTGGCCCCAGGGCAGGAGATAGCCGAGGAAGGCCTCCGCCATGAGACACAGGTAGATGAGCATGCCGAATATCCACAGCAGCTCGCGCGGCTTGCGATACGAGCCGTAGAGCAGCCCGCGGAACATGTGCAGATAGACGCAGACGAAGAAGGCCGATGCGCCGGTGGAGTGCATGTAGCGGATGATCCAGCCGCCGGGCACCTCGCGCATGATGTATTCGACCGAGGCGAAAGCCAGATTGGAATCCGGCTTGTAGTTCATGGTGAGGAAAATGCCGGAGACGATCTGGATCGCGAGCACCAGCATGGCAAGCGAACCGAAGTAGTACCAGAAGTTGAAGTTCTTCGGCGCGTAATACTCCGCCAGATGCGCCTTCCAGGTCGAGATCAGGGGAAAGCGCTGATCGACCCAGGTGAGCGCGGCATCGAGGGCGACCGATCCGGTACCGCTGACAGGGGGTTTTTCTGCGGCAGCCATGTCATGCCCCTTTCGAGTCCGCGCCGATGAGGATGCGCGTATCGGACAGATAGGTGTATTTCGGCACTTCGAGGTTGATCGGCGCCGGCACTCCCTTGTAGACGCGCCCCGCCAGATCGAACTTGGAACCGTGGCAGGGGCAAAGGAAGCCGCCTTCCCAGTCCGCGCCCATTTCCGCCTTGTCGGTGATCGGTTTCAGCTGCGGCGAGCAGCCGAGGTGGGTGCAGATGCCCACCAGCACCAGCAGTTCCGGCTTCACCGAGCGGTATTCGTTCTTTGCATACTCGGGTTGCTGCGGCACGTCGGAGCTGGGGTCGGCGAGCTTCGCGCCGACTTTCGCCAAATCGGCGAGCATTTCCTTGGTCCGGTGCAGTATCCACACCGGCTTCGACCTCCATTCGACGGTCATCATCTGCCCCGGTTCGAGCTTGCTGATGTCCACTTCCACGGGTGCGCCACCCGCTTTGGCGCGTTCAGACGGCATCCAGCTCGCGGCAAACGGCACTGCCGCCGCCACTCCGGCGGCACCGCCTGCGGCGCAGGTGGCGATCACCAGATTGCGCCGTGTTTTATTTACCTGCTTATCGTCGCTCATTGGTCTTCCTCGTATATTTCCTCTAGATACAAGAAGCTGCTGCACGCAAAAAGGTGCAAATTATACCTGAAACTCCTACTCAGATTAAAGTTTTACGTTCTAACACGCTGAATTGTATGAATTATTCTTAGCGTGACCGGCGCCCAGCGCCGCTCCCGGCTCACACCGGGTTGGGTAGATCGAGAAAGCGATGCTCGAGCGAAAAGCGGGTTGCGAGGTGTTCCCCCAAAGCCTGTATGCCGTATTTTTCCGTGGCGTGATGCCCGGCGGCAACGAAGGCGATGCCCGACTCCCGCGCCAGATGCACTTGCTGCTCCGAGATCTCGCCCGTGAGGTAGACGTCGGGCCGAAGCCCGACCGCTTCGTCGAAGAAACCCTGCGCCGCTCCCGTGCACCAGGCCACCTCGCGCACCATCTTCGCCGGCTCGCCGATCACCAGCGGCGCACGCCCCAGGCGCGCTTCGACTTGCGCGGCGAAGGCGTCCAAGCGCAGCGGCGCGGCGAGGCTGCCGCGAAAGCCGATTTCCTGGTCGGCGAAGCGGCTGCTCGCCGTGAGGCCCAGGCGCGCGCCGAGTTGCGCGTTGTTGCCGAGTTCCGCATGGGCGTCGAGCGGCAGGTGGTAGGCGAACAGGTTGATCTCATGCGCGAGGAGCGCCGCGATGCGCGCGCGGCGGGTGCCGGTGAGCCGTTGGTCTTCGCCGCGCCAGAAATAACCGTGGTGCACCAGGATGGCGTCTGCGCCCTCGCGCTCGGCGGCGCGGATGAGATCGAGGCTTGCGCTGACGCCGGTGACGATGCGTCGAATCTCGCCGCGCCCTTCCACCTGCAAGCCGTTTGGGCAATAATCCCGGTATCGGGAAACCTCTAACAAGCCGTCCAGGTAAAGGTTCAATTCCTCGCGCAGCATTGCGGTATCCATCGCAAAGACGAGAGGGAATTGTACCTGTCCGCGCGCCGGCGTATCTTCTGCCAATCGACGTTGCATAAGAACTTTTAATCGAGCTCCTGACGGAGTATTGGGGACGCCCCTGTGGCTGCGGCACGGGGCTCGCCTTCCTATCCGGACCAACTCAAGGACACGCACGCGATGCACCGACTCTGGCTGACCTTCGCGCAAACAGCCACCATCTGTCTTGCCGTACTGTTCGTCGTCGCGACGCTGAAACCCGAGTGGCTGCCGCGGCGCACGGTGGTGCCGGTCGAAGTCAATCAGGCCGAACCCCTGTTGGGATCGAGCGCCGGCAGCAAGACCGTGTCCTACAGCGATGCGGTGCGCAAGGCCATGCCGGCCGTGGTGAGCATTTTCACCAGCAAGGAAGTGAAGCGCCCGCGCAATCCCTTTCTCAACGATCCGCTGTTCCGACACTTCTTCGGCGATCGCTTCGAGGACGACGCACAGCGCGCCTTTGGCCTCGGCTCGGGAGTCATCATCAGCTCGCGCGGCTACATCCTCACCAACCAGCACGTGGTCGAAGCCGCCGACGAAATCGAAGTCGCGCTCGCCGACGGCGCCAAGTACACGGCGAAGGTCGTGGGCAGCGATCCCGAGACCGATCTTGCCGTGCTGCACGTCGCCGCGCAGAACCTGCCCGCGATCACGCTTGGCCAGGCGGAGAATTTGAAGGTAGGCGACGTCGTGCTCGCCATCGGCAATCCGCTCGGCGTCGGACAGACGGTGACCATGGGCATCGTCTCGGCGCTGCACCGCACGGGGCTGTCGATCAACACCTTCGAGAATTTCATCCAGACCGACGCGGCGATCAATCAGGGTAATTCCGGCGGCGCCCTCATCGACTCTTCGGGGAAGCTGGTGGGCATCAATACCGCCATCCTGTCGCAGACCGGCGGCTCGATCGGCATCGGCTTCGCCATCCCGGTGTCCACCGCCAAACAGGTGATGGAACAGCTGATCGAGACCGGCGCGGTAACTCGCGGCTGGATCGGCGTCGAGCTGCAGGAGATCACCGCCGAGCTCGCAGATTCGTTCAAGCTCGATTCGGCCGTCGGCGTGCTCGTCGCCGGGGTGCAGCGCGGCAGCCCCGCCGACCGCGCCGGGGTCAAGCCCGGCGACATCGTGCTGGCGGTGGACGGCAAGCAGGTGAAGGACCCAGACTCCATGCGCAGCCTGATCGTCGCCCTGGCCCCGGGCAAAGAGACCCGTCTGCGCCTGCGGCGCGGGCAGAACGAGCTCGAACTGGCGGTCAAGGTGGGCAAGCGCCCGGACGTGAAGCGCCGCACCGAGTAGGGGGGCCTGCGTTTTAAGCGGCGAGGAATTCCTCGATGAGGCCGATCTGGCCCGGCACGTTCAGGGCCGGCGCGTGGCCGCAGCCGGCGATCTCCACCACGCGCGCCTTCGGGCCGCGCTCGCGCATCGCCTGTGCCGTTTCGGCGAGCAACAGGTCGGAAGCGGCGCCGCGCAGGCACAGCACCGGACACTCGATCGAGTCGAATTCCGGCCACAGGTCGTAATCGTTCGGGCAATTCACGAACTGGCGCACCATGTTCGGATCGTAGTGCGGCGTGACGCGGCCGTCGGGCAGGCGGCGCGCCGAGGTTTCCGCGAGCTTCACCCACTCGCGATCGCTGAGCATGCCGTAGGGCGCATAGACTTTGCGGAAATAGGCTTCGAGTTCGCTCACCCGGGCAAACGCCGCCGGATTGCCGGCATAGGCCTTGATGCGCTCGATTGCAGCCGGCGCGAGCTGCGGGCCGTTGTCGTTCAGCACCAGCTTGAGTATGCGTCCGGCGAGCGCGCCGCCGCGCTGGCTCGCGAGCTTGATGCCGATCGAGCCGCCCATCGAGGTGCCGACCCAGTGCATGCGCGCGATGCCGAGCGCCTCGCACAGCCCCGACGCCAGGCGCGCGTAGAAATCCAGGCAATACTCGCGGTCGGGATCGGGGCTCCATTCCGACAGGCCGCGACCGATCGTATCCGGGCAGATCACGCGATAGCGGCGCGAGATCACGGCCGCCAGATCGTCGAAATCGCGGCCGGTGCGCGCGAGCCCGTGCCACATGACGATGGTGTCGGCGTTGCCGCCGCCCCATTCGGTGAAATGCAGCTCCCGTCCGAGGACGGTGAGATAGTGGGAAGTCATGCTCATTTGCCGCCTCGCAATTTGCCGACGATGCCGCTGGGAAAGTAATACACGCTCAGCACGAACAGGATCCCCAGCCACAGCAGCCAGCGATCCGGGTGCAACAGCTCTGGTAAGAGCGGCAGACCGCTCGCTGCGCCGCTCGCCACGCGCATCAAGTCCTGCAGGTAATTCTGCGCGATGATGAACAGCGTCGCGCCGACCACCGCGCCGTAGAGCGTGCCCATGCCCCCGATCACCACCATCAGCAGGATGTCGATCATGATCTCGAAGGACAGCGACGTATCCGGCCCGTTATAGCGCAGCCACAGCGCAAGCAGCGCGCCGGCGAGGGTCGCGAATCCCGCGGAGAGCACGTTCGACCCCGTGCGGTAATAGACGATGCGGTAGCCGAGCGCTTCGGCGCGAAACGCGTTCTCGCGTATCGCTTGCAGCACCCGGCCGAAGGGCGAATTGACGATGCGCAGCATGAGGAGGAACAGCACCACCGCGCATGCGAACACCAGGTAATAGGAAATGAGCTTGCCGTCCAGGGACACGCCGAGGAAGGGTTGCTCGGAGAGCGAGAATCCCGGCGTGAGGACTTCCGGCACCTTGAAGTTGAGACCGTCTTCGCCGCCGGTGAGTTCGGACAACTGCGATGCGAGCGTCTGAAACGCGGAGGCGACGGCGAGGGTGATCATGGCATAGAAGATCGCCCTCACCCGCAGGCTGAATAGCCCTATCAGCAGCGCGAGCAGGAGCGAGAGCGCGAGCCCCGCCGCAACGCCCGCGGCTACCGCCGCCCAGGAGGGGCCCAGGCGCGTCAGCGCAATGGCGACGCCGTAGGCGCCGATGCCGAAGAACATGGTGTGGGCGAAGGAAACGATGCCGGTATAGCCGAGCAGCAGGTCGTAGCTCGCGACCAGCACGACGAATATGGCGATCTTCGCGGCGACATTGAGCGCTTTCGCCCCCGGTATCAGGAAGGGCGCCAGCGCGAGGCCGGCGACGATGGCGATGAGCGCAAGCGCGAGCAGGCGGCTGCGGGGGAAATCGCCCGAGAGTAGGCGCGTGAGCATCAGCGTTTGGCCACGGGGTAGATCCCCTGCGGCCGCCACAAGAGGATCGCCACCATCAGCAGGATGTTGGAGAACAGCGCCACCTTGGGCGCGATGAAGCCGGCGTAATTGGCGAGCAGCCCCACCAGCAGCGCGCCGATGAAACAACCGCCGGCGGATCCCAGCCCGCCGATGATGATGACGATGAATATGAGCACGTTCACCTGGGCGCCGATCTGCGGCGTTACGTTCTGCTCGTAGAGGCCCCACATGACTCCGCCCAGACCCGCGAGCGCGGAACCCGCCACGAACACGCCGACGAACAGCCTGCCGATGCGATAGCCCAGGCTCTCGACCATTTCCCGATCCTGCACGCCGGCGCGGATGAGCAGGCCCGCCTTGGTGCGGTTCAGCACCCAGTACATGGCCGCGAACACGGCGAGCCCCACCACCACGGCGATCAGGCGGTACTTCTCCACCGCCGCTTCGCCCAGCAACACCGAGCCGCGCAGGCCTCCGGGCAACGGCAGAGGAATGCTCTGCGCGCCCCAGATCACCTTGATCAATTCCTCGCCAACGATCATGCCGCCCATGGTGATCAGGATCTGTTTCAAATGCTGGCCGTAGACGGGGCGGATGATGACGTGCTCGAAGGCGAGCCCGACCGCGCCCGCCACCGCCATGGCGACGAGTATCGCCGGCAGCACGGCGAGCAGATTGATGAGCATGGATTCGCTCGCGACCCAATCGCCCATCGCGCCCAGCACCGAGACCGCTAGGTAGGCGCCGAGCGCGATGAACACGCCGTGGCCGAAATTGAGTACGTCCATCAAACCGAAGACGAGGGTCAGGCCGGAGGAGATGATGAAGATGATCATCCCCATGGCGAGCCCGGCGACGGTCAGCGTGACCCAGCTCGGAAAGGAACCGACGAGCGGCAGCGCCGCGAGCGCCAACACCGGCACGAGCAGGAGCGGCAGGCGGTCGAGCTTCGCTTCGGGAAGCGCATCGATCGCGTTGGCGGCGGCGGCCGTGGTGTTCATCGCTTCGTCCTCACTGGTGCGCGGTGAGCGCGAGCCCGAGCAGGCGCTGCTGCAGGGCTTCGTCTACGACGAGTTCTGCCATCGGACCCGCATGGACGATGCGGCCGTCGTCCATCACCGCCACCCGGTCGCCCACTTGGCGCGCGAAATTGAAATTCTGTTCGACCAGCAAGATGGTGGTGTCGGTGCCCTTCAACTCGCGGAAGGCCGCGATCATGTTCTGCACGATGGCGGGCGCTAGGCCCTTGCTCGGCTCGTCGACGAGCAGCAACGCGCGCGGCTCGACGATGGCGCGCGCCACCGCCAGCATCTGCTTCTGCCCGCCGGAGAGCAGCCCCGCGGGCTGCTGCCAGAACTTCTTGATCGCCGGAAACAGGCGGAACGCCCAGTCCAGGCGCGCCGCGTCCATGTCCTCGGCGCGCTTGGCGCCGCGCGCCGCGAGCACCATGTTCTCGCACACGGTGAGATCGGCGAAGATGCCCATGTTCTCCGGCACATAGGCGATGCCGCGTTTGGCGATCTCGGGCGTCGTGCGCTTGGCTATGTCTTCACCGTCGAACCAGATGCGGCCCGGCCCGGCTCGCCACAAGCCCATGATGGTGCGCAGGCAGGTCGTCTTCCCCGCGCCGTTGCGCCCGAGCAGCATGGTGAGCTCGCCGCGCGGCACCTCGAGGTCGACGCCGTGCAGGATGTGATAGGCGCCGATATGGGTGTGCACGCCTTCGAGTTTGAGTAGAGGCGCAGTCATTGCTTCGCCTCTATGCCCAGATACGCCTCTTGCACGATGGGCGAGGCGATGACTTCGGCGGGCTCGCCGTCGGCGACGAGCGTGCCGTTGTGCAGCACGATGATGCGATCGGACAGTTCGCGCACCACGTCCATCTTGTGCTCGACCAACAGGATCGTCTTGTCGCGGCGCGCCTTGAGCGCGCGGATGAGGTCGAGGATCACCGGCACTTCGTCGACGCTCATGCCGGCAGTGGGTTCGTCGAACATGAACACGTCCGGCTCCAGCGCCATCAGGATGCCGACTTCGAGCTTGCGCTGGTCGCCGTGCGGCAGCGCGCTTGCCGCCAAATTGCGCTTGTCCGCGAGTGCGACCGTCTCCAGCACTTCCTCGGCGCGGCCGATCAGCTCGCGATGCGAACGCCAGATGCTCCACAGATTGCGCCCCAGGCCGGCGCGCGACTGCACCGCCAGGCGCACGTTTTCCAGCACGCTCAAGTTGGGAAACAGGTTGGTGAGCTGGAAGGCGCGGCCGATGCCGCGGTGGCTGCGCCGCGGCGCGCTGTAGCCGGTGAGATCCTCGCCGTGCAGGAGCACGCGTCCCGCGCTCGCCTTTAGCTGCCCGGAAATCAAGTTGAAGTAAGTGGTCTTGCCGGCGCCGTTCGGGCCGACGATGGCGGTGAGCGTGCCCGGCGCGAAGGCGCAGCTCACGGCGTTGACGGCCACGTGGCCGCCGAAGCGGATGCCGAGCTCGCGGGTCTCGAGCGCGTAGGTCATCGCCGCTAGCGCGTGGAAGGATGTACGTTGCGAAGGGGCGCCGTGCCGAGCACGGCGCCCGCGCAGGCTAGCGCTTATTGCGGATCGGGATTTGCATGTCCTCGATCTTGATCTCGCGCACGAGCTCCGGCACGCCCCAGGGGAAGGCCGGGTCGACCTTGATCTTGAAGTGGTACATCGCCTGCAGCGCCTGGTGATCCTCCTTGCGGAATACCATCTTACCCTTGGGCGTCTCGAAGGCCATGCCCTCCATGGCGGCGATCAGCTTTTCGGTATTGGTGTTGCCGCCGGTCTTTCGCAGCGCCTCGACCACAGCGATTCCGGCCGACATGCCGCCGGCAGTGAAGAAATCGGGCGGCGTCTTGAATTTCTTGTAGTGCTCGGCCACTAGCCACTGGTTGACCGGATTCTTGGGAATGCCGAAGTAGTAGTAGGTCGCACCTTCCATGCCGGGGAAGTTCTTGTAGGACGCCATCGCCGGCAGGATGTTGCCGCCGGTGGCGATCTCGATGCCGAAGCGCTTCGGATCCAGGTCCGCGATCTTGAACGGATTGCCCGCGCCTGCCCAGATGATGAATATGATCTTGCGCCCGGGCTTGTCCTTGAGCGAATCGAACAGGCGCTGCGCACCGGCGGTGAAATCGGTGGTGCTGGTGGGCAGGTACTCCTCGTGCACGATCTTGGCGTGCTTCAACGCATCCTTGAACGCCTTGACGCCGTCGCGACCGAAGGCGTAGTCCTGCGCCAGCGTCGCGATCGACACACCGTCCTTATCCAAGGCCACCGCGTTGGAGATCGCGTCCTGCGAGGAATTGCGTCCGGTGCGGAAGATATAGCGGTTCCACTTGTCGCCGGTGATCGAATCGGCCACGGCCGGCTCGACCAACAGGATCTTCTTGTACTCTTCCGCTACCGGCAGCATGGCGAGCGCCACACCCGAAGAGGTCGGCCCGACGGCGATGTCCGCCTTGTCGTCGGCAAATGCCGAGGCGAGCTGCGCCTTGCCTACGTCGGGCTTGCCTTGGTTGTCCTTTTCGATCACGACCAGCTTGTGGCCGTTCACGGTCATCGTGCCTTTGGTCGCATACTCCAGGCCCATCATCAGTCCGGTCTGGGTCTGCTTGGCGTACGCTTCGAGCGCGCCGGTCTTGTCGTAGACGTGGGCGATTTTTATGTCTTGCGCCGCCGCCGTCGCGGCACACAGCGCCAGGGCCGCTGCCAATGGTTCGAATCTCATGTTTCCTCCTCTCGATTTGTGGCGGGAACTCGCGCGCCGGCGGCCTCATCCGCCCGCGGCCCGCGGAGCCTAGCGTATAGTGTGCGCCAACATGCGTCGATTCACCACCCGAAAGGGGGGAAGTGCGGCCCGGCTGCCTACCCCGCCGCGCACCAAGCTCGCCCCGCCCACCAGCGAATCCTCGCTGCTCGCACGGCCGGAAGTGCTCACCGCCTTCTGCGGCCTGCGCGACAAGAAGCTGGCTTTGGTGTCCGGGCCTTCCGCGTCGGGAAAATCGACGCTGATGGCGCAAGGCTACCTCGAGCTCGCCGCGCAGGGCATGGACGTGTGCTGGCTGTCGCTGGATGCCTCCGACAACGACGCGCAGCACTTTTGCACCGGGCTCGTCAGTGCTCTGCAGTGTAGCCGCCCCAGCGCAGGCGCAGGTGCGGTCGAGCTGCTGCGCGCGGAAATGCGCGTGCCGCTGCAGGAAGTGATGACCGGCTTGATCAACGATCTCACCGTAAGCGCGGCGCCGCTCGCGCTCTTCCTCGACGATTTTCACGAATTGACCAACCCGGACATCCACGCGGCGGTGAGCTACCTGCTGCAGTACTCGGCGGCCAGCCTGCACCTGGCGATCGCCAGCCGCGCGCAACCGCCGCTCGCCATTGCGCGCCTGCGTGCGCGCGGCGCAGTAGTCGAGCTCGGCTTCTCCGAGCTGCGCTTTACGCCGCGGGAAATCCGCAATTACCTGCACCGGACCAGAAAGCTCGACCTGTCCGAGGCGCAGATCGGCATGCTGGCGGAGCGCACCGAAGGCTGGATCGGCGGCCTGCAGCTCGCAACCATCGCGCTGGCGCAGCGCACACGCGGCGTGGCGCCGCCGCTCGCGCTGCGCGCGGGCGGCGGCCCCGCCGACGCAAGCTTCGCCGATTGCCTGCTGGAGGACATCGTCGCGCGCCAGTCCCGCGCCGTGCGCGCCTTTCTCGCACAGACGGCGCTGCTCGACCAGTTCTGCGCGCCGCTCGCAGACGCGGTCTGCGGCACCCGCGATTCACAAGTGCGCATCGCCGAGCTCGAGCGGGCGAACCTGTTCATCCTGCGCCTGGACGAGGAACGTACCTGGTTCCGCTACCACCACCTGTTCTCGGCCTTTCTGCGCCAGCGCCTGCAAGCGAGCGATCCCGCGCTGCTCACGACGCTCTACTCCCGCGCTAGCGATTGGCTCGCCGCGCACAATCAGCCGGCCGAGGCGTTGCGCTATGCGCTGCGCGGCGGCCTGGACCGGCTTGCCGTCAGACTGCTGGAGACCTACGGCCGCAGCCTGTTGCGCGAAGGCAACTTGAAAGAGCTCAACTACTGGCTCGAAGCGCTGCCGCGAACCTCGCTTGCGCGTTCGGCAGTGCTATGCGCGCTCGAGGCCTGGACCCACCTCTACCTGGGCGATGCGCTCGCCGCCATCCGCTCCATCCGCGCCGCCGAATTGGCGCTGGAACGCGGCCAGGGCAAGCGCGCCACCGCCGCGCTGCGCACATTGCGTGCTGAATTGCAGATCCTCTCCACCATGAGCGGCGTCACCCGCTACGACCTGCCGAACGTGGCCGGGCTCACTCCCGAGCTGCCGCAGGCCTTCGGTGCGAACGACCCGCTGCAGCGGGCCTACGCCCATGTCGTCCTCGGCTATGCCGAGCGCCTCGCCGGGAGGCTAGAGCGCGCGCGCGAGCGCTACGGCGAAGCAGTGCGCATTTCCGACGCCAGCGAAGACACCATGGTGAATCTGATCGCGCGCTACAACGTCGCGGTAGTCGACTACCTGCGGGCGCGCCCGGACGTCGCTGCGACCGAACTCGCCCGCTGGCTGGGCGAGGCGCGCAACCGCCGCTGGCTGCGCACCGGCAGTGCGGGATTCCTGCGCGTCGCGCTGGCGCTCATGCTCCTCGAAACCTCCGACACCGCCGCCGCGCTGACGGAACTCGGCGAAGCCATCGATCTGCTCGACGCCACGCAGACCTACGCCTTCGTCGGCGTGGCGCAGGTGGTGCGGGCGCAGGCGCTGAGCCTCCTGGGGCACGATGCCGCCGTCGACGCCGAACTCGCGCGGGCGCGTTCGGTCGGCGCCGCACGCAACATCGACCGCGTCGGCTTCCGCGCCGATCTAGCCGAAGCGCACCACGCCTGCCGCGTCGGCGAACCCGACCGCGCCGAGGCCTGCCTCTCCCGCGCCCGTGCCATGCTCGAAACCTCCGGCCACGCTGCACAGCCGCTCAACACCGAACACCACGAGTCTTGGATCAGCGCCCGGGTGAGGCTGGAGCTCGCCCGCGGCCGCTTCGCAAGCGGCGCCAAGCTCGCCTCAGGCGGGCTCGCGCACGCGCGCCGCGCGGGACGCAAGCGCATGCAAATCGAGTTCCTGCTGTGGCAGGCGCTTGCGCGCCAGGCTGTGGGCGAAGCGCGCGCCGCCTCGCGCGCGCTCGGCGAGGCGCTCGCCCTGGCGTCTCCCGCGGGCGTTGCCTATCCCTTCGCCGCCGCAGGCGCGGCGCTGCTCCCGCTGCTGCGCGAGCAAACGGGAACGCATGCCGCGTTCGCCCGCAAACTGGCGCAAATCCTGGCTCCGGTGCGCGCCGCCGTCCCCGCACCGACCGCCCGCTCGCCGCGGACGCAGGCGCTGCACCAGCGCGAAGTGCAGATCTTGAAGCTGCTCGGACTCGGCTTGCGCAACCGCGAAATCGGCGAGCGCCTGTTCATTTCCGAGGAAACGGTGAAGTGGTACTTGAAGAGGATCTACGAAGCGTTGGAAGTCGGCAACCGCACCCACGCCTTGGTGCGCGCGCGCGACCTGGGAGTACTGCAGTGAAGCGCTAGTCGAGCAGCTTCTGTTTGGCCTCTTCGTGCTCGATTGCCGGCACCTGCGAATCGGTGGCGGTCGCCGCTTCGTCCTCCGTTCGCTTGGGCAGCAGCCGCTGCATCAATTGCGCGAGGATGATGCCGAATTCGTAGAGCAGGCACATCGGGATCGCGAGCAGCAGCTGCGAGACGACGTCGGGCGGGGTGACTACCGCCGCCACGACAAAAGCGCCGACGATGACGTAGGAACGGATGTCTTTCAGTTTCGCCACCGTGATGACGCCGGTGCGCACCAGCATCACTTCGATCAGCGGAATCTCGAAAGTGACACCGAAGGCGACGAACATGGTGAGCACGAAGCTTAGGTACGCCTCGATGTCCGGCGCCGGGGTGATGCTCTTGGGGGCGAACTGGATGATGAAATGGAATACCCAGCCGAAAACGACGAAGTAGCAGTAGGCGACCCCGGCGAGGAACAGCAGCGTGCTACCGAATACCAGCGGCAGGGCGACGCGCTTCTCGTGGGTGTAGAGGCCGGGCGCGATGAAAGCCCAGGCCTGGTAGAGCACGTAGGGGAGCGCCAGCATGAACGCCGCCATCAGGCCTACTTTGAGTGGCACCAGGAAGGGCGTGATCACGCCGGTCGCGATCATGCGCGTCCCTTCTGGCAGGGTGCGCATCATCGGCAGCGCGAGCAGATCGTAGATCTGCGCCAGGCCGGGCCAGAACCAGAGCACGATGAACACGCCGAAGATCGCGTAGATCGAACGCAATAGGCGATCGCGCAGTTCGACCAGATGGGAGATGAAGGTTTCCTGCACGCCGGTCCGACTCAGGCCTTGGGCGCTGTGGGCGCCGCGGTCTTCGCCTCAAGCCCGAGTTCAAGCTGCTCGGACGCTTCCTGCGCCTTCGCGCCCGCCGCCTCGGCTGCAGGCGCGCTCGCCACTGCAGGGGCGGGTTCGGTCGCCTCGGCGGGTTTGGTATCGGTCGCGGCGGCGACGTCCTGGTTCAGCGCCTCCCCTGCGGCCTCGATTTCGCGGCCCGCCTGGCTGACCGAATCCTCGATCGATTTGGCGGCTTCCTCGAAGTTGGAGCGGATGTCCTTAAACTCGCCCAAGTCGACTTCGCGCTGGATGTCGGCCTTGACTTCGTTGACGTAGCGCTGCGCACGGCCGATGAGGGCGCCCACGGTGCGCGCGACCTTGGGCAAGCGCTCCGGGCCGATGACGATCAGCGCCACCAGGGCGATGACCACCAGCTCGGAAAATCCGACGTCGAACATGGCAGCAGCTTGTGGGTGGGGGAAAGGCGGCGGCGGGAAGCGCGAGGGAGCGCCGCGTTCGGCGGCGAGCAGGCCTACGCGCTTTTCGACTTCTCTTTGATCTCGCCCTCGATGACGTTGACTTCCCGCTGCTGCGTACCGCCCGCGCTCTCGGCCGGCTTGTCGGAAGTGCCTTCCTTCATGCCTTCCTTGAATCCGCGCACCGCACCGCCGAGATCCGCGCCGATGTTGCGCAGCTTCTTGGTGCCGAATATCAGCATGACGATGATCAGCACGATCAACCAATGCCAAATGCTGAATGAACCCATTGACTTGCTCCTTTAACGAATTTCCCTACTCGGGGGCCCCGTCCCCCCTCTCCCCTAAGCCTGAAGCGCCGGTCGAACGCTCGCCGCCGGGCCTTCCTTATCGCGCCAGCATTCGCGGCAGGACCTCGCCGCCGCCGATGATGTGCATATGCAAATGATACACCTCCTGGCGACCGACACGCCCGGTGTTGATGATGGTGCGCCAGCCGTCGGCACAGCCTTGCTCGATGGCGAGCCGCGGCGCCAGCGCCAGCATTTTGCCCATCAGCGACTGCTGGCCGAGGTCGACTTCGGCAAGCGAGGCGATATGCCGTTTCGGGATGATCATGAAATGCACCGGCGCGACTGGATGGATGTCGTGGAAGGCGAAGACGTCCTCGTCTTCGTAGATCTTCCTGCTCGATAGCTTGCCGCTGACGATTTTGCAGAAAATGCAGTCTTCCACGCCGCCCCCATCCTGCTGTATGCCGCCGGAGCCCGCCTGCTGGCGCTCGCGCGCAGCGACGGTCCCCGGGGACGAAGCTACTTGCGCTCCGCCTCGATCCGGCTGCTCGCCGCCCGCGCGGCCTTTTCGTCGATGCCCGATATGCCTTCGCGCCGGCGCAGTTCCAGCAACACGTCGGTAGGACGCAAGCCGTAGTGCGACAGCATGATCAGGCAGTGAAACCACAAATCTGCCGTTTCGCCGACGATACGCAGCTTGTCGCCGTCCTTGGCGGCCATCACCGTTTCCGTGGCTTCCTCGCCGATCTTCTTCAATATGCCGTCTTCGCCCCGCGACAGCAGCCGCGATACGTAGGACGCTTCCGGATCGCCGTTCTTGCGCCCGTCGATCACGTCTGCCAGCCGCTCGAGTATGTCACTCATGGTTCTGGTCCTTCCGCCGGACGTAACCTCACCCTAGCGATAGATGTCTTTAGGATCCTTGATCACCGCGTCGGTGACCACCCACTTTCCGTCTTCGTACTTCCGGAAGAAGCAGCTATGCCGCCCGGTGTGGCAGGCGATCGCGCCGATCTGCTCGACGCTGAGCAGGATCACGTCTTCGTCGCAGTCCAGGCGCAGCTCGAGCACTCTCTGCACGTGGCCGGATTCCTCGCCCTTGTGCCACAGCTTGCGCCGCGAGCGCGACCAGTACACCGCCTCGCCGCGCGCGACGGTCTGCGCCAGCGACTCGCGATTCATCCAGGCGACCATCAGCACCTTGCCGGTCTGCGCCTCTTGCGCGATCGCCGGCGCGAGGCCGTTTGCGTCCCACTTCACCTTGTCCAGCCATTCGTTGGTCACAGCCTTACCTCGATTCCTTTGGACGCCATCAGCTCTTTCGCCTGGCGCACGGTGTATTCGCCGTAGTGAAAAATGCTGGCAGCGAGCACGGCGTCCGCCTTGCCTTCGATGATGCCCGCAGCCAAATGTTCAAGATTGCCGACGCCGCCGCTGGCGATCACCGGTATGTCGACCGACTCGGCCACGGCGCGGGTGAGCGCGAGGTCGAAACCCGACTTGGTGCCGTCGCGATCCATGCTGGTGAGCAGGATCTCGCCCGCGCCCAGGGCCTGCATTCTACGCGCCCATTGCACGGCATCCAAGCCGGTGGGCTTGCGTCCGCCGTGGGTAAACACCTCCCAGGCCGGCGTCGCGCTCGCCGCGACGCGCTTGGCGTCTTTGCTTGGATCGACGCGTTTCGCGTCCCTGCTTGGATCGACGCGTTTCGCGTCGATGGCCACCACGATGCATTGCGCGCCATAGCGGCCGGAGGCGTCGGCGACGAGCTGCGGATTCTGCACAGCGGCGGTGTTGATAGACACTTTGTCGGCACCCGCGTTCAACAGCCGCCGCACGTCGTCGACCTTGCGCACGCCGCCGCCCACGGTGAGCGGAATGAACACCTGCGCCGCCACGGCTTCCACGATGTGCAGAATCAGGTCGCGCTCGTCAGAGCTCGCGGTGATGTCGAGGAAGGTGAGCTCGTCGGCACCCTGCTCGTCGTAGCGGCGGGCGATTTCCACGGGATCGCCGGCGTCGCGCAGGCCGACGAAGTTGACGCCTTTGACGACGCGTCCGCTGGTGACGTCGAGACAAGGAATGACGCGCTTGGCTAGCATGGCCGCATGAGATGGGAATTGGATGGAAAGCGAGCGCGACTGCGATCGTTCGCGCCGGTCGCGGCCTAGGCCTCGCTCAGCTTGTCCGCCAGGGCCTGCGCCTTCTTGAAGTCGATCGTGCCCTGATACACGGCGCGCCCGGTGATGACGCCGGTGATGCCTTCGGACTGGATTTTGCACAAGGCCTTGACGTCGTTCAAGTTGGTGAGCCCGCCGCTCGCGATCACGGGGACGACCAACTCGCGCGCAAGCTTGGACGTCGCCTCGATGTTCACGCCGTTCAGCATTCCGTCACGGCCGATGTCGGTATAGATCACCGCCTCGACGCCGTAATCCTGGAACTTGTGCGCCAGGTCAATCACGTCGTGGCCGGTCATTTTCGACCAACCTTCGACCGCCACTTTGCCGTCGCGCGCGTCCAGGCCGACGATGATGTGGCCGCCGAAGGCGGTGCACGCATCGTGCAGGAAGCCGGGATTCTTCACCGCCGCCGTGCCGATGATGACGTAGCTCACGCCATCGTCCAGATAGCGCTCTATGGTATCCAGGTCGCGGATGCCGCCGCCCAACTGTACCGGAATGCGGCCGTCGACCGCAGCGATGATCTGCTTGATCACTGCCTCGTTGCGCGGCTTGCCCGACACCGCGCCGTTCAAGTCGACCAGGTGCAACCGGCGTGCGCCCTCCTCGATCCAGTGGCGCGCAAGCGCCGCGGGGTCGTCGGAGAACACCGTCTCCTTGTCCATGTCTCCCTGTTCGAGGCGTACGGCGCGCCCATCCTTTATATCGATCGCGGGGATGATAAGCATGTGGTGCTCTTATTGTGGAAAAAAAAGGAATTGGAAGGACTAAGGCTTCCAGGTGACGAAATTGGCTAGCAGCGCGAGACCGGCGGTCTGACTCTTCTCGGGGTGGAACTGCACGGCAAAAATATTATCCTGCGCCACAGCGCAGGTAAAGGGGATACCGTAGATGCTGTAACCTGCGCGCAACACGGCCTCACGCGTCTCGACATAATAACTGTGCACGAAATAATAGCGACTGCCCTGCTCGATGCCGCGCCACAGCACGTGCGGCGCAGATTGCATCACTTCGTTCCAGCCCATGTGCGGCACCTTGAGCTTGCCGCCCTGCGCATCCTTCATCGCCTCGGCGGGAAAGCGTCTGACGCTCCCCTGGAACACCGCCAGGCCGGGCGTGTCGCCTTCTTCGCTAGCCTCGAACAGCATCTGCAATCCGATGCAAATGCCGAGGAAAGGTTTCGTGCGCGCCGCCTCGAGCACCGCCGGGCGCAGGCCCCGGGCATCCAGTTCGCGCATGCAATCGGGCATGGCGCCCTGCCCCGGGAACACGACGCGCCCGGCGCTTCTCACGGCGTCCGGGTCCGAGGTGACGAGCACGCGCGCCGCCGGCGCCACGTGCTCCAGCGCCTTCGAGACCGAGCGCAGGTTGCCCATGCCGTAATCTATGACAGCGATCGTGTTACTCATGCCGGCGCAAGTTCAGGAAATAGGATTCAACGCACGCGATCGGGACTTGGATGACGTCTAGGCCGCCGGAACGCGGGTCCGGCGCAAGCTAGAAAATGGCAGCCGGACTCCGCACGCCTACAAGGACCCCTTGGTCGAGGGAACGATGCCGGCAGCGCGCGGATCGATTTCCGCCGCCATGCGCAGCGCGCGGCCGAATGCCTTGAACACCGTTTCGCACTGATGGTGCGCGTTGTCCCCGCGCAGATTGTCGATGTGCACGGTCGCCAGGGCGTGATTAGTGAAACCCTGGAAGAATTCGTGCACCAGATCGACGTCGAATTCACCGATCCAAGCGCGGCTGAACTTCAGCTCGTAGACAAGACCGGGGCGGCCGGAAAAATCGATCACCACGCGCGACAAGGACTCGTCCAGCGGCACGTAGGCGTAGCCGTAGCGGCGCACGCCGCGCTTGTCGCCCAGCGCCTTGGCCACGGCCTGCCCCAAGCTGATGCCGATGTCCTCGACAGTGTGGTGAGCGTCGATGTGCAGATCGCCCTTGGCCGCGATGTCGAGATCGATCATGCCGTGGCGCGCGACTTGATCGAGCATGTGGTCGAGAAAGGGCACGCCGCTGGCGAGCTTGGACGAGCCGCTGCCGTCCAGATTCAGGCTGATGCTGATCTGGGTTTCCGCGGTATTGCGAGTGACCGAAGCTGTGCGCATAGAGTATTAGCCGAAGGTGCGGCCTAACGTTTGCATTCTAACCCAGCGCCCCCATCGGGCAAGGGCTCGGGCAATTCGCCGATCTGAGCTTATTCTAAGCCAGGATGTCCTTCAGGGCCGCGATCAGTTCCGCGCACTGCGCCTCGGTCCCGACCGTGATGCGCAGGAAGGGCTCGATGCGCGGCGGGTTCTTGAAATGGCGCACGATGATCGAGCGCTCGCGCAGCTTCGCCGCGAGCGCCGCGCCGCTACGCTCCGGATGGCGCGCGAAGACGAAATTGGCGGCCGACGGCAGAACCTCGAAGCCCAGTCCCTCGAGCCCGGCGACGAGCCCGCCGCGGATGGCCACCACCTTGGCGCAGGTCTGCTCGAAATATTCGCGGTCGTCCATCGCCGCGGCGGCGCCCGCTGCAGCGAAGCGACCCAGCGGATAGGAGTTGAAGCTGTCCTTCACCCGGCGCAAGCCCTCGATCAGATCCGCCTGCCCTAGTGCGTAGCCGACTCGCAGGCCGGCGAGCGAACGCGATTTCGACAGCGTGTGCACGACCAGGAGCTGCGCATAGCGCTCGATCAGGCGAACGGCGGACTCGCCGCCGAAATCGACATAGGCCTCGTCGAGGACCACGACCGAATCGGTGTTCGCCTGCAGCAGGCGCTCCACCTCGGCGAGCGCGAGCAGCCGGCCGGTGGGCGCGTTGGGATTGGGAAAGATGATCCCGCCGTTCGGGCGCAGGTAATCGTCGACGCGTATCTCGAATGAATCGGTGAGCGGCAACTGCAGGAATTCGATGCCGTACAGGCCGCAGTACACCGGATAGAAGCTATAGGTGATGTCGGGAAACAGCACCGGCTGCTCGTGCTTGAGCAGGCCGAGAAAGGTGTGCGCGAGCACTTCGTCGGAGCCGTTGCCGACGAATACCTGTTCCGGCGTGAGTCCGTGGAAGCGCGCGATCGACGCAACCAAACGCTCGCTGCGCGGATCGGGATAAAGCCGCAGGCTGTCGGCCACTTCGGCGCGCAGCGCTTCCAGCACCCGCGGGCTCGGGCCGTAGGGGTTTTCGTTGGTATTGAGCTTCACCAAGCGCGCGAGCTTGGGCTGCTCCCCCGGCACATAGGGCTGCAAGCCGGCGACGACGCTGCTCCAGTAGCGGCTCACGGCTGCATCCTAGGAACGGCGCAGGCGATAGCCTGCCGAGCGGGCGTGCGCCTGCAGGCCCTCGCCTTCGGCGAGCAGCATGGATAGGGCTCCCAGCGTTTGCGCGCCCTCTTGCGACACCATGATGAGGCTCGAGCGCTTCTGGAAGTCGTATACCCCGAGCGGCGAGGAAAAGCGCGCGCTGCGCGAGGTCGGCAGCACGTGGTTGGGACCGGCACAGTAATCGCCCAGCGCTTCACAGGTTTCGCGTCCGAGGAAGATGGCGCCGGCGTGACGAATCTTGTGCGCGAGCGCAGTCGGGTCTGCCACCGACAGCTCGAGGTGCTCGGGAGCAATGCGATTGGCGATGGCGGCCGCTTCGTCCAGATCGCGCACCTCGATCAAGGCGCCGCGGTTCTGCAAAGCGGTGCGGATGGTCTCGCGGCGCGGCATCTGCGGCAGCAGACGCTCGATTGCCGCCTGCACCGCATCGATGAAGGCAGCGTCGGTGGCAAGCAGGATCGCCTGCGCCAGCTCGTCGTGCTCGGCCTGCGAAAAAAGGTCCATCGCGATCCACTCGGGCTCGGTCTTGCCGTCGCAGACGACGAGGATCTCGGACGGGCCTGCGACCATGTCGATGCCGACCACGCCGAATACCCGGCGCTTGGCGGCGGCGACGTAGGCGTTGCCCGGACCGACGATCTTGTCGACCTGGGCGATGCTTTCGGTCCCGTAGGCGAGCGCCCCCACCGCCTGTGCGCCGCCGATGGTGAACACGCGATCGACGCCGGCGATCGACGCCGCAGCCATCACCAAGGCGTTCTTCTCCCCCTTTGGGGTCGGCACCACCATGACGAGTTCGGGAACGCCGGCCACCTTGGCCGGAAGCGCATTCATCAGCACCGAGGAAGGATAGGAGGCTTTGCCGCCCGGCACGTACAAGCCGACACGGTCTAGCGGCGTCAGCTTCTGGCCGAGCATGGTGCCGTCCGCCTCGGCATACTGCCAAGATTGCGACAACTGCTTTTCGTGATAACGCCGCACGCGCTCTGCCGCCTGCTCCAGTGCGGCGCGCTGCGCCGGCGGCAGGCCGTCGCGCGCCCGCGCGAGTTCCGCACGCGACAACTCGAGTTCGGCAAGCGACGCGGCATTCACGCCGTCGAAGCGCGCGGTGTATTCGAGCACCGCCGCGTCGCCGCGCGCCTTCACCGCGGCAAGGATCTCGGCTACCGCGCGCTCGACGACCTCGTCCTGCGCCGCCTCGAAGGAGACCAGGCGGGCAAGGCGCGTGTCGAAATCGGCCTGGCGCGTCGACAGGCGCGCGATCTCAAGCATTGCCTCTTCCCTTTCCCGCCGCTTTCGCGAAGGCATCGACGAGCGGCTGGATCGCCGCGCGTTTGAGCTTGAGCGCCGCCTGGTTGACGATGAGCCGCGCCGAAATCGGCATGATTTCTTCCACCACGCGCAGGTTGTTCGCCTTGAGCGTGTTGCCGCTCGATACCAGGTCGACGATGGCGTCGGCAAGGCCCACCAGGGGCGCAAGTTCCATCGAGCCGTAGAGCTTGATCAGGTCGACGTGCACGCCCTTGGCGGCAAAGTGCTCGCGCGCCGTCTGCAGATACTTGGTTGCCACGCGCAGCCGCGCTCCCTGCTTCACCGCGCGGGCGTAATCGAAGCTCTGCGGCACCGCCACCATCAGCCGGCAAGCGGCGATCCCCAGGTCGAGCGGTTGGTACAAACCTTCGCCGCCATGCTCGAGCAACACGTCCTTGCCGGCAATGCCCAGGTCGGCTGCACCGTATTGGACGTAAGTCGGTGTGTCCGACGCACGCACGATCACCAGGCGCACATCCGCGCGGTTGGTCGCGATGATGAGCTTGCGCGAGGTTTCGGGATCGTCGCTCGGCACGACGCCTGCCACGGCAAGCAGCGGCAGGGTTTCTTCGAATATGCGCCCCTTGGACAGGGCGATGGTGACTTCGCTCATGGCATTGCCTGGAATGGTTCAATGAAGCGAGAAGCCATGAAAACGACGGATCCCTGCCCATCGGCTCCTCGCGCTATCTAGCCGTCGCAATCCAAGCCGCGACGCACGTCCAACCGGAATCCGCATTCTACCGCAAAGATCCCCAAGGACGCGAAGAAACGCCTTGTTTTTCAGGCGCTTCTAGTCCGCATTGCGCAACCGCGCCGAAGGCGGCGGGAACAGGCTCAGCGCACGCGGCGGATGCGAGCGCCGAGCTGAGACAGCTTCTCCTCGATGCATTCGTAACCGCGGTCGAGGTGGTAAATGCGCTCGACCACCGTCTCGCCCCGCGCCACCAACCCGGCGATCACCAGGCTCGCCGATGCGCGCAGGTCGGTCGCCATCACGGTCGTACCGTCCAGCCGCGGCACGCCCGTCACCACCGCCGTGTTGCCGCTCACCTCGATGCGCGCGCCCATGCGCTGCAGCTCCAGCGCGTGCATGAAGCGGTTCTCGAATATCGTCTCGGTGAGTACCGCCGTCCCCTGGGCGATGCTGTCGAGCGCCATGAATTGTGCCTGCATGTCGGTGGGGAACGCCGGATAGGGCGCGGTGCGCACGCTCACGCTTGCGAGCGGCTCGTCGCGCTCGATCAGGATCGAGTCCGCCTCCGCGGTAATCCTGGCTCCGGTTTCGCGCAATTTTTCCACCACGGCCTCGAGCAGCCGCACATCGGTGTTCTTCAGGCGCACCGAACCGCCGGTCGCAGCCGCAGCGGCGAGAAAGGTCCCGGTTTCGATGCGATCGGGCATCACCCGATGCGTTGCGCCGGCGAGGGATTTCACGCCTTCGATGCTGATGGTGTCCGTGCCCGCGCCTTCGATCCTCGCGCCCATCGCCTTGAGGCAATTCGCGAGATCGACCACCTCGGGTTCGCGCGCCGCGTTTTCGATCACCGTCGTGCCGTCGGCGAGGCAGGCGGCCATCATCAAATTCTCGGTACCGGTCACGGTGACGAGGTCGGTGAAGATGCGCGCGCCTTTCAAGCGCTCGGCGCGGGCGATGATGTAGCCGTGCTCGACGCGCACCTCCGCCCCCATGGCCTGCAACCCCTTGATGTGCAGATCCACCGGGCGCTGGCCGATGGCGCAACCGCCCGGCAGCGACACCCGCGCTTCGCCGCCGCGGGCGAGCAGCGGCCCGAGAACCAGGATCGAGGCGCGCATGGTCTTCACCAGCTCGTAGGGTGCGACCGGCGAATGCAGTTTGGCGGCGTCGAGTTCCAGGCCGAGGGTCTCATCCAGCGACACCGCGACGCCCATGCCGCCGAGCAAGCTCAGGAGCGTGGTGACGTCGCGCAGATGCGGTACGTTGGCAAGGCGCAGCGGCTCGGCGGAAAGCAGCGCCGCGCACATGATCGGCAGCGCCGCGTTCTTGGCGCCGGATATGCGCACTTCGCCGTTGAGCTGCGCGCCGCCGCTGATGAGCAATTTATCCATGACTACGCCTCGCCCCCGACTTAGCGCTCGCCCGCGGACTGCTCGGCCCACTCTTCCGGGGTCAGCGTCTGCATCGACAGCGCGTGGACCTCCTCGCGCATGCGCTCGCCTAGCGCCTGGTACACGCGCTGATGGCGCTGCACCCGGTTCTTGCCGCGGAATTCGGCGGAAACGATCAGTGCCTGGAAATGCTGGCCGTCGCCGAGGAGCTCGATGTGCTCGCACGGCAGGCCCTGCTCGATATACGTCTTGACGTCTTCCGCTGTAAGCATGGGAGCCCTCGTTAGTGGCGTAGTTTATATCCGCGCTGCAGCAGCCGGAGCGTAATGGCGGCGAGCACCAGGGCGCTGCCCGCGCCGACGGCAAGGCTGAAGAACGGTTCGACATCCGACGCGCCGAAGAAGCCGTAGCGGAAGCCGTCGATCATGTAGAAGAAAGGATTGAACTGCGACAGCCGCTGCCAGAAGGGCGGCAGCGAATGGATGGAATAGAACACGCCGGAGAGGAAGGTGAGCGGCATGATGACGAATCCCTGAAACGCCGCGACCTGATCGAATTTTTCCGCCCAAATGCCGGCGATCAGGCCGAGAATGCCGAGGATCGCGCTGCCCAAGAAAGCGAAGGCGAGGATCCACAGCGGATGCGCGTAGGACAGGTCGACGAAGCCGAGCGCCACGAGCAGCACGCCCGCCCCGACGACCATGCCGCGCACCACCGAGGCGAGCACATAGGCGGAGAAGAACTCCCCGTAGGAGAGAGGCGGCAGCAGCACGAAAATGATGTTGCCGGTGATCTTGGACTGAATCAGGCTGGAGGAACTGTTGGCGAACGCGTTCTGCAGCACCGCCATCATCACCAGGCCGGGGACGAGAAACGCGGTATAGGGAACCGCCCCGTACACCCTGCCCTGTCCTTGCATCGCCTGGGCGAAGATGAGCAGGTACAAGAGGGTCGTCAGCACCGGAGCGGCGATGGTCTGGAACGCCACTTTCCAGAAACGCAGCAGCTCCTTGTAGAGCAAAGTGGTAAACCCGCTCGCGGCGGCGTCGAAGGCCGGCTCCTCGCGTGCCGCTGCCGCCATCGCGGACGCCTTTCCCTGCATCATGCTGTCCTTTTCCGGCATCGCTAAGCCTTGCGCATGATCTGCACGAACACGTCTTCCAGGTCCGGCTGCTGCAGCTCGAGCTCCTCGATCTGCGCGCCGGCGCCGCGGATCTGCGCGAGCACGCCCTCGATCTCGCCGTAGCTGTGCAGGCGCAGCACGTGCTCCGCATCGCTGCTCGCCCGCGCGCGCGCGGCGAGCGCAGCCGGCAGCGGCGCACCCGCAAGCCGCAGCTTGAGGTAGAGGCTGTCGCGCCGATTAACCAGGTTTTGCGTGCTGTCCAGGGCGACGATGCGGCCCAGCTTCAGCATGGCGATGCGCCCGCACAGGGCCTCGGCCTCCTCCAGGTAATGGGTGGTGAGCACGATGGTATGGCCATCGCGATTGAGCCGGCGCACGAACTCCCACAGCCCCTGGCGCAGCTCGACGTCGACCCCCGCCGTCGGCTCGTCGAGGACGATCACCGGCGGCTTGTGCACCAGCGCCTGCGCCACCAACACGCGGCGCTTCATCCCGCCGGAGAGCGCGCGCATGTTGGCATCGGCCTTGTTCGTCAGATCGAGATGATGCATGACCTCGTCGATCCAAGCATCGTTGTGCGTCAGGCCGAAATAGCCCGACTGGATGCGCAGCGTCTCGCGCACGCTGAAGAAGGGATCGAACACCAGCTCCTGCGGCACGACGCCGAGCGCGCGGCGCGAGTGTCGATAATCGGCGACGACGTCGTGCCCCATTACGCGCACGCGGCCGTCGTCGGCGCGCACCAGTCCGGCGAGGACGTTGATGAGCGTGGTCTTGCCGGCTCCGTTCGGACCGAGCAGGCCGAAGAATTCGCCCGCCGCCACCTCGAGGTCGATGCCGGCTAGCGCCTGCACCGCGCCGAAGCGCTTGTGCACCTGCTCGATCTGGATCGCTGGATTCATTTGCGCTGCAAGGCCGCTGCGCACGCCGGGAGTAGTTGGGGCTTCAACGCTTCGCAAGGGGGCGAGCCCCTCCACCTTCAGGCAGGGTTGGGCTGCAGATACTCGGATACGGCGTAGAGATCGGCGAGGTGCCGCATCGCCTCGGGCAGATTGGCAAGCGTGAGCACGAGCTGGCGCCGCCGCCCCTCGCGCAGGCACTCCAGGGCGAGGGCCACCGCCGCCGAATCCACTTCGGTGACCGCCTTGAAATCGAGCACGGCCACACCGGGCGCGAGCAGCGCGCGGTACTGCGTCAACAAAGCGCTGACGGTGGCTATCGTGACAGGGCCGGCAAACGACAGCCGGTCGCCATCCTGGGTAATCACTTGGACTTTGAAGCTGCCTGGGTTTCGAGCGAGCGGTTCTTGTTCGCCAACGACTTGATCAGGCCGTCGATGCCGCCGTCGCGGACCTCGGTGTTGAAGGTTTCGCGGTAATTGGTGACGAGGCTCACTCCGCCCACCACCACGTCGTACACCTTCCAGCCGTCCGGCGTCTTCTCCATGCTGTAATCGATGCCGATCGGCTCGCTACCCGGCTGCTTGATCTGCGACCTGACCGTAATGTCGGCATCCCCGGCGGCCGCGCGCAGCGGCTTGAACTCGATCACCTGGTTCTTGTATTTCGACAGCGCGCTGGAATAGGTGCGCACCAGCAAGTTGCGAAATTCCTCCGTTAACATCTTCTGCTGCGGCGGGCTCGCCTTCGACCAGTTGCGGCCCACGGCAAGCGCGGTCATGTGGCCGAAATTGAAATGCGGCAGCACCTTGGCGTCGACCAGGGAGTTGATCTTCTTCTGGTCGCCCGCCTGGATGTCCTTGTCCTGCTTGATGATGCGGATGACATCGTCGCTGATGCTCTTCACCAGCGCGTCGGGCGCAAGCGCTTGCGCCATTGCGACGGCGGGGAGAAAGGAAAAACACAGTGCTAGTAGGAGTTTCTTCATGGTTGCAGGCTGGTTCGTGCAAATGCACCGGGAGCTAACGTCGACGGCTCGGCAAGGACCCGGTCCTCGGCCGCGACGCCGTTCGCGGTGAACAAGATGCTGCGGATGCGAGCCGTGGCGGGCGTCGCTGCGCTGTCTGAGACGGCGAATTCCTTCGCCGGCGTCATTTCCCCATCGACGAGCGAGGTGACGCGCTCGCCGCGCACGGTCACGAGCACCGCCTGCGGCAATTCGGTCGAATCGAACGCCGTCGTCGCGCGCGTGCCGGCGTTCGAATCCTTGTCCGGATCCGGCTGCGGCGGCGGTTCGCCGTCGTAAATCAGGTTGCGCCGCCGCTGCAGGTAGGCATCGCGCACGTAGGCATAGTGATCGAGCGCCGCCTCCTCCAGCAGGCTGCTGGTGTCGAGCAGCCGCGCACGGGTATCGACGGCGCGCGCGCCGATCAACTCGTTGCGCGTGGAAATATCGTTCACATACCAGAGCGGGTCGCCGTGCCAGTCGACGGCGAGCAGGCTCACGCCGTCGCGCACGGTGCTCGGTCCGAGGAGCGGCAGCACCACGTAAGCGCCGCTGCCCACGCCCCAGCGTCCGAGCGTCTGGCCGAAATCCTCGTTGTGCTTGTCCAGACCCGCGTTGCTCGCCACATCGATCAGGCCCAGAATCCCGACGGTGGAGTTCATGGCGAAACGGCCGAAGTCGCTCGCGCCTTCGCGCACCTTGCCCTGCAACACGTTGTTGATGCCGATCCACAGGTCGCCGAGGTTGGAAAAGAAGTTGGTCACGCCGGTGCGCGCGAATTCGGGCATCACGTTCTTGTAGCCGGTCGCCACCGGCTTGATGATCGCCCGGTCCAGCCCGTCGTTGAAGCCGAACACGGCACGGTTGAACCCTTCGAGCGGATCTTTGGGGTTGCCCCCAGCCGTCGCGCAACCGCCCAGCACGACGAGCAATGCGCACCCAAAATAACGTCGCAGCATGTTCATTCCTATTTGCCGTCCTTGGTGCCGTCGGCCGCCTTGTTGAACAGGAACTGACTGATCAAGTTTTCCAGCACCACGGCCGATTGCGTGATCTTGATCTTGTCGCCGCTCTTGAGCTTGGCCGTGTCGCCGCCGGCAGTCAGGCCGATGTACTGCTCGCCCAAGAGTCCCGAAGTCAGAATCTTCGCCGACGTATCCTTCGGAAATTCGTAGCGCTTATCGATCGAAATCGCGACCGTCGCTTCGTAGGTCTCGGGATCGAATTCGATGTTCTCGACGCGTCCCACCACCACGCCCGCGCTTTTTACCGGCGCACGGACTTTTAAACCGCCAATGTTATCAAAATTCGCCTTGACCAGGTACGTTTCGGCCGCAGAAAACGAGGCGAGATTGCCCACCTTCAGCGCGAGGAAAAGCAGCGCGCCCAGCCCGATAGCGACGAACACGCCGACCCACAGGTCCAGTGCCTTCCGATTCATCATCTTTACGTTCCCCGAAACATAAATGCAGTCAGCATGAAATCGAGCGCAAGGATCGCGAGCGAAGACGTCACCACGGTGCGCGTGGTTGCGCCCGACACGCCTTCTGCGGTCGGCGGCGCATCGTAGCCTTCGAATACCGCGATCCAGGTGACCGCGACGCCGAACACGACGCTCTTGATCACCCCGTTCAAAATGTCCTCCTGGAAGTCGACCGCCGCCTGCATCTGCGACCAAAACGAGCCTTCGTCCACACCGATGAGGCGCACCCCGACCAGATAGCCGCCGAATACACCCATGGCGGAGAACATCGCCGCGAGCAGCGGCATCGATATCACGCCCGCCCAAAAGCGCGGCGCGACGACGCGCGCGATCGGGTCCACCGCCATCATCTCCATCGCGGCCAATTGCTCGGTGGCTTTCATCAGGCCGATTTCCGCGGTAATGGCCGAGCCCGCGCGGCTGGCGAACAGCAGCCCCGACACCACCGGACCGAGCTCGCGCACTAGCGACAGCGCCACCAGCACGCCGAGCGCCGAGGACGAGCCGTAGCGCACCAGCGTGTCGTAGCCCTGCAGCCCCAGCACCATGCCGACGAACAGTCCCGACACCAGGATGATGATGAGCGACAGCACCCCGGCAAAATAGATTTCGCGCACCACCAGCGAAAAACGGCGGAAGCTCATGCCGGAGTTCTGCAGCGTGACGAGCAAGAAGCGGCTGGCAAAGCCGAGGCGGTGGATGGCGCTGGTCGCGCGGCCGCCTAGCGTCTCCAGCAAGTCGACCACGGCGCTCATCGGACTTCTCCGGCAGAGAGATCGCGGCCGTAGTCCTCGGCCGGATAATGAAACGGCATCGGTCCGTCGGTCTCGCCGTAAATGAATTGATGCACGAAGGGCTTGTCCGAGGCGCGCAGCTCGTCTGGGTTGCCTTGGGTGACGATCGCGCCGTCGGACATGAAATAGACGTAATCGACGAGCTGCAGCGCCTCCGCCACATCGTGGGTGACGATGATGGAAGTCGCGCCGAGGGAATCGTTCAGGCGCCGGATCAGTTGGCCGATCACTCCCATCGAGACCGGGTCGAGCCCGGTGAACGGCTCGTCGTACATGATCAGCATGGGGTCGAGCGCGATGGTGCGGGCAAGAGCCACCCGCCGCGCCATGCCGCCGGAGAGCTCGGAGGGCATCAGGGCATGTGCGCCGCGCAGCCCCACGGCGTGCAGCTTCATCAGCACCAGATCGTCGATCAGTTCGGGCGGCAGGTCGCTGTGCTCGCGCATCTGAAACGCGACGTTGTCGTAGCACGACATGTCTGTGAATAGTGCGCCGAACTGGAACAGCATGCCCATCCTGCGCCGCAATGCGAACAAGGCGTCGTGCTTGAGCTTGGCCACCGACATGCCGTCGACGCGCACCTCCCCGGAAGTCGGCCGCAACGCGCCGCCGATCAACCGCAGCAGCGTCGTCTTGCCGCAGCCGGACAGGCCCATGATCGCGACCACCTGGCCGCGCCGCACGGTGAGATTGATGCCTTTCAGTATCTGGCGCTTGTCGTAGGCGAAGTTGACGTTTTCCACCTCGACCAGATTGTCAATTGCGGCTTTCGTCTGCACGAATATTTTTGGCAATGACGCAGGACCGCGCATTTTACCAGACTGATGCCGCCGAGGCGCCGCCGGACGCAGGTCCGCTGCCGGCCTGCTATAGTAATCACTTTGAAACCTCAAGCACCTCCAATGATGCAAGCGGCTGTCCGCTTCGATCAAGTAAAGAAGAACTACGGCCGGCAAGCGGTATTGGAGGGGATCGATCTCGAGATCGCGGCCGGCGAGAGCTTCGGCTTGGTCGGCATCAATGGCGCAGGCAAGACGACGCTGATCAAGTGCCTGCTCGATTTCTGCCACGTCGACGCCGGGAGAATCGAGGTCTTCGGCAAGCGCCATACCGACAACCGCGCGCGCGCGGCTCGCCTTCCTGCCGGAACGCTTCATGCCGCCCTATTTTCTCACCGGCCGCGATTTCCTCGGCTACATGCTCGCGCTCGACCAACGCGTGCCGCAAGAAGACGAGGTGCGCGCCATGTTCGCCGCGCTCGATCTCGAAACCGCTGCCTTGGATAAGCCAGTGCGCTCGTATTCCAAGGGCATGACGCAAAAGCTCGGCCTGGCTGCCTGCCTGCTCGGCGAGCCCGAGCTGCTGATCCTGGACGAGCCGATGAGCGGGCTCGACCCGCTTGCCCGGGCCCGCGTCAAGGAGTTGCTGCGCGAGCAGCGCAGCCGCGGCCGCACGCTGTTCTTCACCTCCCACACCTTGACCGAGGTCGAGGAAATCTGCGAACAGATGGTCGTGCTGCACTGCGGCCGGCTGCGCTTCGCGGGATCGCCGCGCGAGCTGAAGCAGCGCTACGCGCAGGACTCGCTGGAGCAGGCTTTCCTCGGCTGCATCGAAGGCGCGGCGCATGGCTGACAAGCCCAGCCTTCTCATCGTCGACGACGACCGGCTGATCACCGACGCCCTCGCCTATGCACTGGGCAGGGATTTTCGGGTGATGGTGAGCGAGTCGCGTGAGCACGCCGTGAGTCTGGTACGCGAACTCGCCGCGCCGCCCCAGCTCGCGCTGGTCGACCTTGGTCTGCCGCCGCTGCCGCATCGGCCGGACCAGGGCTTTCAGCTCATCGCCGACCTGCTCGCGCATTATCCGGAAATGAAGATTCTGGTCCTCTCGGGCCAGAACGATGCCGCCAATGCGCGCCATGCGCGCACGCTGGGCGCGATCGACTTCGTCGCCAAGCCCTGCAACGCGGAAAGCCTGAAGAAGCTGTTGCTGCATGCGCTGCAGTTCGGCGTCGCCGAAGCTGCGCGCGATGCCGCGCTCGACAGCGAGCTACTGGTCGGCCGCAGCCCGGTGCTGGAAAAGCTCAAAAGCCAGATCAGCCAGTACGCGGACTCGCCGTTTCCGGCGCTGATCGAAGGAGAATCGGGCACGGGCAAGGAAGTGGTCGCGAGCAGCCTGCACCGCTTCTCCTGGCGCAAGGACAAACCCTGGTTCGCGTTGAACTGCGCGGCCATTGCGCCGACCCTGGTCGAACCCACCCTGTTCGGCTACTGCAAGGGGGCGTTCACCGGCGCCACGTCCAACAAGACCGGTTACTTCGAGGACGCACATGAAGGCACGCTGTTCCTCGACGAAATCGGCGAGCTGCCGCTCGAGCTGCAGGCGAAGTTGCTGCGCGTGCTTGAAAACGGTGAATTCCAGCGCGTGGGCGAAACGCAGCAGCTCGTCTCGCATGCGCGGGTGATCGCCGCGACCAACCGCGACCTGCGCCGCGAGATCAAAAGCGGACGCTTCCGCGCCGACCTGTATCACCGGCTTTCCGTGTTCTCGATCAACGTGCCACCGCTGCGCGAAATGGGCGAGGACAAGGCGCTGCTCCTCGATCATTTCAGGCAGTTCTACGCCGGCCAAGCCAAGGTCGCGCCGTTCAGCCTGGACGCCAAGGCGGGGCAGATCTGGCGCGACTACCATTTCCCGGGCAACGTGCGCGAGCTGAAGAACATAGTCATCCGCCTCACCACCAAGTATCCGGGCCAGAAGCTCACTTCCCAGGAGCTGGAGCCCGAACTCGAGCCGGAAACCCAGGCCGAGGCAGGCTTCGAACCGGGTTCGAGCGACGATCCTCAGGCCCTGGTCGAGCACGCACAGCGCCATCTGCAGCGCGAACGGCAATTCAATCTCGACGACATGCTGAACGCCTGGGAACGGGGCTACATCGAGGCCGCCATGCGCCTTACCCACGGCAACGTGAGCCAGGCGGCAAAGATGCTCGGCATCAACCGCACGACGCTGTATTCGCGTATGGACCAGCAGGGGAAGAAAGCCTAGCCGCCCGGCGCGGCGACTGCGATCATCGCACCTCCCTCATGTACCTCAATCATTTCGGCCTCGACGAACCGCCCTTCCGCATCACGCCGCACACGGACTTCTTCTTTTCCGGTGCGAACCGCGGCGCGACGCTGGAGGCGCTGCTGTACGCCATCACGCACGACGAGGGCATCGTCAAAGTCTCTGGCGAGGTCGGCAGCGGCAAGACCATGCTGTGCCGGGTGCTGATGGAGCGCCTGCCCGCGCATGTCGACACCATACTGCTGTCCAACCCCTCGCTCACACGCGAGGAGATGCTCTACGCCATCGCCGACGAACTGAAGCTCGAGACGAGCGCCGAGCGGCAGCCGCTGCTGTTGCGTCAGCTGCAGGACCACCTGATCGAGCTCTACGCCCAGGACCGGCGCGTGGTGATGCTGATCGACGAGGCGCATGCCATGCCGCAGGAGACGCTGGAGCAGGTGCGTCTGCTGTCGAACCTGGAGTCCGCCAGCTCGAAGCTGCTGCAGATCGTGCTCTTCGGCCAACCCGAACTGGATGCGCATCTTTCCCAGCCGCACATGCGCCAACTGAAGGAGCGCATCACTCACAGCTTCCGCCTGGAGCCGCTGGTCGGCACCGACATCGACGCCTATCTCGACTTCCGCATGCGCGCGGCGGGATACCGCGGTCCCAAGGTTTTTTCTGCTGCGGCCGTGCGCGGCATCGTCAAAGCTTCCGATGGCCTCACGCGTCGCGTCAACATCCTCGCCGACAAGTCGCTGCTCGCAGCGTTCGCCGACAATGAGCACGGCATCACGGCCAAGCATGTCGCGCGCGCGATGCGCGATTCCGAGTTCTACCGCCGCCCGCTCGCCAAAGCCAAGATCGGGCTTGCGCTCGGCGGCGCCGCAGCTGGGCTCGCCTTGGGCCTGGGAATCCATTACCTCCTAGCGCCGCCGCAATCTCCCGCTGGGGCGGGAGCAGCCAGCGGCGCCGGCGCTGCAGCGCAGCCGCCGACCGCTGCGAGCGTTGCCGCGCCGGCGCCCGTCGCTGCCGCTGTGGCGGCAACGAACGCCGCGACCGTCTCCGTATCGGCCGTGGCCGCCGCTGCACCGGCGACGGCACCGGCAACTGCCGCTTCCGCTTCGCCGACCCCGACCGAAATTGCGCAGCCCGGTTCCAAGGATTACGTCCCGCCGGTTCCGCCCGCCGGCAAGCTCACGCGCGAGCGCTTTGCCGCCACCCAGGAATGGCTGCGCGGTGCGCCGGGCGATTACTATTCAATTCAGCTCCTGACGGCCGGCGCGCGCGACTTGCACCGCATCGAAGAATTCCTCGCGCGCGTTCCGACGAGAAACTTGAAGCTCGCGGACTTCTACGTCTACGGCGTCAAGATCAACGAAGAGCAGCATTACCGCATCGCCTACGGCCTCTACCCCACGCTCGCCGAAGTCACCCAAGGCATGAAGAATCTGCCCCCTGTCTACAAACAGTTCGGGCCGTTTCATCGCAGCGTCGAGCGCATGCGCAGCCAGAACCGCCAATAGTCTCGGCGTCCTAAGATTACTGCTCAATCGTGCCGGCAAAACGGTGCGCACCGTACCCGGCGTGCTGGCCCGATCGGACGATTTCGGTTCGGGGCGTTGTGCTATATAATCCGGAGGGGGAAATTACATAAAGATCAAAGGCGAGGGATATGAATCCTAGAGTCGGGCTAACGATTGCGGCGAGCCTGCTTCTCGCAGGCTGCGCAGCGCAGCCGATGAAACCCTCGCCCGGGCATATGCAAGCCGCGGCGGCGGAGCCTCCTGCGGAAATTCCGGAGCCCGTCCGGATCACGCCCATCGTCCCCAAACCCAAGCCGGGACCTCGCCCCGAGACCTATAGCGTCGTCGTCAACAACGTCAAGGTGCAGGAGTTGCTGTTCGCACTCGCTCGCGACGCCAAGCTCAACATCGATATCCACCCCGGCATTACGGGCAGCGTCACGCTCAACGCCATCGATCAGACCCTGCCGCAACTGCTCTCGCGCATCGCGAAGCAGGTCGACATGCGCTACGAGCTCGACGGCCCGAATCTCGCGGTGATGCCGGACACGCCCAACCTGCGCGTCTACAAAATCGATTACGTCAACATGCTGCGCGACACCGACAGCAAGGTTGGCACTTCGACCCAAGTGGCGACGCCGGGCGCCGCTGGCGGCGGAGGCGGCGCAGCCGCGGGTGGCGGGGCCGGCGCCAACCAATCGATTACGTCGATCACGAGTCGCGCCGTCAACCATTTTTGGGAAACTCTGGTAAAAAACGTGCAGGACATCTTGCACGAGACGGACAAGATTCTTCCTGCGCAGGGTACGGCGGGCGCACAAGCGGGAGCCGCACCGGCGCCGGCCGCACAGGCCGCCCCGACGGGAACTGCTGGCGGCGCGGCCGCAGCGGCCAGCGCCCCGGCGCAACCGGCGGTCACCTTCCGCGAGGCTGCGTCGGTCATCGCAAATCCCGAATCGGGCATCCTGACCATACGCGCGACTTCGCGCCAGCACGAAAAGATCCAGGAATTCCTCGATCAAGTACTGCTCAATGCTAAGCGCCAGGTGCTGATCGAAGCGACGATCGTCGAAGTGCAACTGAACAATCAGTACCAGCAAGGCATAGACTGGTCCGCCGCGCGCCGAGGTGCTACCGGCTTCACATTCAATCAGTCGGTGAGCGGCACGACGACTGCTTCGCCCACCGGAAGCATCTTCACCCTCGGCTTTGCTGCGCCGAATTACAGTAACCTGCTTGCGACCGTGCGGCTGCTCGAAACTTTCGGCAACGTACGCGTGCTTTCCAGCCCGCGGTTGACCGTACTCAACAATCAAACTGCGATTCTCAAAGTCGTCGACAACAATGTCTATTTCACTATTCAGGCGACGACAACGCCAGCCACGGTCGCTGGCGGCATACCCTACACCACCTACTCAACCACTCCCAACGTCGTTGCTGTCGGCTTCATTATGAACGTGACACCGCAAATCGGCGACGGCGATAGCGTGCTGCTCAACGTGCGTCCTAGCATATCGCGCATCGTCGGCAATGTGCCCGACCCGAATCCAACCCTCGCCGCGCCCTGCGGCACGTCCAGCGCCGGTGCCGCAGCCGGCACTGCCTGTGCCCCGATTGTGAGCAATATTCCTGTAATCCAAACGCGCGAGATGGAGTCGATGATCAAGGTGAACAGCGGCCAGATCGCCGTCATGGGCGGACTGATCCAGGACCGGGTCAACGATCTCGAGGACACGGTGCCCGGCGCCAACCGCGTTCTCGGTCTCGGCAAGTTTTTCGAAAACCGCAACCTGACCAATCAGAAGACCGAACTCGTGGTGTTCATGCGCCCGATCGTCGTGCGCGACGCGAGCATCGCCGGCGACTACCGCGCCTATCGCACCTACCTGCCGGACGACAAGTTCACCACCGCACCCAATCCGGGCAAGCCGCCCTACCTCGGCGATCCGCCGGGAGCGCAGCGGTGAGCCTGCTGCTCGAAGCGCTGAAGAAGGCCGAACTCGCCAAGCAGGCGGCGAAGGAGTCTGCCGCGCCGGCTTCCACTCCGCCGTTTACGCGCGACAAGCTGCCCGATATCTCCCAGCCAGTCGAGATCCACAGCGACGATTTGAGCCCGGTCGAGACGAATCCGCCCGCCAAGACCGTGGAGAAACCGGTGCTCGAACTGGCTCCCGAAGAGCCCCCGCGCGCGACTCCCGCTTCGCCTGCCGCCCCGGCGCGCGCCGCAATACCCGAAGTGGACTACTCCGCCCCGAGCGAATCCGTGGAACGCAAGCAGGCGCAGCAATTGTTCGAAGCGAAGGAACTCGACGTCAATCCGCGCAAGCCTTTCTATCTGACGCTCGCGGGTCTGGGAGTGTTCGCCCTCGGTACGGTAGGCTACTTCTGGTACGAGATGCAGCCGAAGAACGTCTACAAGCTTCCGCCGCCTTCGGCGCAGGCACCTGCGGCCGCGCAGGCGCCTGTAGCCGCGCCGGTCGCTCCCGCAACGCCGGCGGCGCCGCCCGCCGCGACTGAAACACCTGCGGCGACTACCGTGCCACCTGCGCCTAGCGCCTCCGCCGTAGCGGCAACGGTTCCGCCTGGGGCACCCGCTACCACGCCCGCTGCCGCAGCGTCGAAACCGGCGCGCGCGCCCGCGGTCTCGGGCGTCGTGCCCGCGGCGGCGCCGCGTCCCGTTGGCAAAGAAGGCAGCATCAGCGTCACTCACGCGAGCGTGCGTCCGGACCCCGTGCTGGAATCGGCCTACCGCGCCTACAACTCGGGCGATCTCGCCGCAGCGCGCGAGAATTACGAGCAAGTGCTGCGCGCCAATCCCGACAGCCGCGATGCCCTGCTCGGGCTGGCCGCCATGGAAGTGCAGGCGCGGCACTACGACGTGGCAGAGGGCTACTACCAGCGTCTGCTGGTGCTCGACCCGCGCGACGCCTACGCCCAGGCCGGGCTCATCGGGCTGCGCGGTCAGGTCGACCCCCTGGCGGCCGAATCCCGCTTGAAGACGATGATCGCGGCGCAGCCCGATGCGAGCTTCCTCAACTTCAGCTTGGGCAATCAATATGCGGCGCAGGGCCGCTGGGCGGAAGCACAGCAGGCCTACTTCCAGGCCTATAGCGGCGACCCGGAACATCCCGATTTCGCCTACAACCTCGCCGTGAGCCTGGACCGCATGCACCAGACCAAGCAGGCGCTCGAATACTACCGGCGAGCCCTCGCCCTCGCCGACGGCCGTCCGCTTTCCTTCGACAAAGCCCAGGTGGAAAAGAGGGTGGCGCAGCTCGCGCGCTAGACGATGAATTCGCCCGCCTCCCCGACCGCCACCGCCGCCGCCAAGCGCCACATCGGCCAGATCCTGATCTCTCAGGGGATCCTGACCGAGGACCAGCTGCGCATCGCGCTGCTGGAGCAGATGAAATCCAAGCTTCCCGTGGGGAAGCTCCTGGTCAACCTCGGCTTCGTTTCCGAAGCGACGCTTCGCGACGCGCTGTCGGAAAAGCTGGGGATGCAGAGCGTCGACCTGTCGCAGATCATCATCGATTCCCAGGCGATGAAGCTGGTGCCGCGGGAATTCGCGCTGCGCCACCACATCTTTCCCGTCGCGCTCGACCGCGAACGCGGCACGCTCATCGTTGCGCTATCGGACACCAACAACCTCGTCGCCATGGACCAGCTGCGCGCGCGCCTGCGCGGCGAGCTGGAGCTGGAGGCGCGCCTCGCCGGCGACACCGAGATCTCTCGCGCGATCGAGCAGTACTACGGTCACGAGCTGTCGATCGACGGCATCCTGCACGAGATCGAGACGGGCGAAGTCGATTACCAGAGCCTCGCCGGGGCGGGCGAACAGTACAGCCAGCCGGTGGTGCGGCTGATCGCGGCACTGCTTGCCGATGCCGTGGGCAAGAACGCCTCCGACATCCACTTCGAGCCGGAGCAGAATTTCCTGCGTATCCGCTATCGCATCGACGGCGTGCTGCGCCAAATCCGTTCGCTGCACAAGACCTACTGGCCGGCGATGGCGGTGCGCATCAAAGTGCTGGCAAAGATGAACATCGCGGAAACGCGCGCGCCGCAGGATGGCCGGATATCGCTCACCCTCACCGGTCGCCAGGTCGATTTCCGCGTCGCTTCGCAAGCCACCAGCCACGGCGAGAACATCGTGCTGCGTATCCTCGATCGGCAGAAAGGCATCGTGCCCCTGGACGGCCTAGGGCTCGAGTCGAGCCAGCTCGACCTGCTGAAGCGCCTGATCTCGCGCCCCGAAGGCATCATCCTGGTCACCGGCCCGACCGGCAGCGGCAAGACCACGACACTGTATTCCGTCCTCAATCACATCAATGCCGACTCGGTCAACATCATGACCATGGAGGACCCGGTCGAATATCCGATGACCCTCATTCGCCAGACCTCGGTGAACGAGGCAGCGAAGATGGACTTCGCCAACGGCATCCGCTCGCTCATGCGTCAGGACCCGGACGTGATCCTGGTGGGCGAGATCCGCGACGCGGAAACCGCCGAAATGGCCTTTCGCGCCGCCATGACCGGCCACCAGGTGTATTCGACGCTGCACACCAATTCCGCGGTCGGCGCCTTCCCGCGCCTGCTCGACACAGGCGTCACGCCGGAGGTCATGGCCGGCAACATGATCGGCATCATCGCCCAGCGCCTGATCCGGCGGCTGTGCAAGCACTGCCGCCAGCCCTATACCGCGACCTCGGCCGAATGCCGCCTGCTCGGCGTCAAAGCCGACCGGCCGCCCACCATCTATCGCGCCGTCGGCTGCGATCATTGCGACTACCAAGGCTATCGCGGGCGGCTTGCGATCATGGAGATTCTCAAGCTCGACGTCGAGCTGGACGAGCTGATCGCGCGCCGCGCGACCGCGCGCGAGCTGCAGGTCGCCGCGATCTCCAAGGGCTTTCGCACCCTCGCCGACGACGGCGCGCGCCGCGTGCTCGAAGGCACGACGGCACTGGACGAGCTCATGCGGGTGGTGGACCTCACCGACCGCATGTAACGCGCACCGCCGCCCTCCGGAAATTCATGGCGCTGTTCTCCTATAAGGCAGTCGACGGCCGCGGCAAGTCGCTCATGGGACAAATCGAGGCGATCAACATGATCGACCTCGAGCTGCGCCTCCAGCGCATGGGCCTGGACCTCATCGTCGGCGGCCCGGCGCGCCGGCGTGCGAGCCTGTTCAAAGGCGCGATCGGCAGACCCGAGCTGATCAATTTCTGCTTTCACCTGGAACAGTTGACCGCGGCCGGGGTTCCCATCCTCGAAGCGCTCACCGACCTGCGCGACAGCGTGGAGAACCCGCGCTTCCGCGAAGTAATCTCGGGCCTGATCGAGAGCATCCAGGGCGGACAGGGGCTGTCCGCCGCGATGGGCGACTACACCGATGTCTTTCCAAACGTGTTCGCCAGCCTGATCAAATCGGGGGAGGACACCGGACGCCTACCGCAGGTGCTGAAGAGCCTGGCCGAAAACCTGAGGTGGGAGGACGAACTGATCGCGCAGACGAAGAAGCTGATGATGTATCCGGCATTCGTCGGCAGCATCGTCATCGTCGTCACCATGTTCCTGATGATCTATCTAGTGCCGCAGATGACCGGGTTCATCAAGAGCACCGGGCAGCAACTGCCGATCCAGACGCGCCTGCTGATACAGGTATCGGGATTCTTCATCAATTATTGGTGGCTGGTGCTTGCAGCGCCGGTGGTCGCCGTCGTCGGCGTGAAGGTCACCTTGACGCGCAGCCCCAAGTTTCGCTATCAATTCGACAACCTGAAGTTGCACGTTCCGCTGCTCGGGCCCATCCAGCGCAAGATCATTCTGTCGCGTTTCGCCAGCATCTTTGCCATGATGTATTCCGCGGGCATTACCATCCTCGACTGCATCAAGAGCTCGGAGGAAATCGCCGGGAACCTGGTGATCCGGGAGGGCCTGGAGCGTGCAGGACAGCAGATCGCCGAAGGCAAGAACGTGTCGACCGCGTTCCAGGACGTGGGACTGTTCCCGCCGCTGGTGATACGCATGCTGCGCGTCGGGGAATCCTCGGGCAAACTCGACAATGCGCTACTCAACGTCTCCTATTTCTACAATCGCGACGTCAAAGAAGCGATCGGCAAAGTCGAGGTGATGATCGAGCCGGCCATGACCATCGTGCTCGGAGCAATCCTCGGCTGGGTGATGCTGTCCGTGCTCGGACCGATCTACGACTCGATCAGCAAGCTGAAATTCTAGAATTATGTTGCGGCAGAAACGCCTGCTCTATCTCACCGCCACGCGGCTCGTCGCGTACAGCCTCGCGCGCGGCAAGCTTGCGCTCGACGCGAGCTTCGAGCGCAACGATGCAGGGGTCGCCGCTTTCTCCACCTATCTCGCCGGCTCGCGCAACCGCTACTACCTGGTGGTCGACGTGGTGGAGGAGGATTACCACCAGGACACGATCCCGTACCTGAGCGGCAAGGACCGGCGGCAGGTGCTCGCGCGCAAGCTGGCGCAGCGCTATCGCGACACCACGCTTACGCTCAGTCTCTCGCTCGGCTACGAACAGGGCGATCGACGCAACGAGAAGGTGCTTTACGCCTCGTTCTCCAACACGCAGCAATTCCAGCCTTGGCTCACCGCACTGGAGCAGAACGAATGCCGCCTGGTCGGCGTCTACTCCACCGCCCTGCTCGCCCCGGCCTTGATGAAGGCGTCGGGCGTGAAGGCGCAACGCTGTCTTTTGGTGAGCGCGCACGAAACCGGCTTGCGTCAAAGCTATGTCGAGGACGGCAAAATCCGCTTTTCGCGCATCGGCCGCCTGAATCTCGAGGATGCGAGCGCGGTCGCCGCCGCCTGCGCGAGCGAGTCTGCCCGATTGCAGCAGTACCTCGTGACCATGCGGCTGCTGCCCACGGCGACCACGCCGATCGACGTCATGGTGCTCGCCGGAGCGCGCTACTACGCCGCGCTGCTCGACGCCTGCCACGACAGCGAGGTCCTGCACTATCACGTGGTGGACGCCGATGCGCAGTGCCGCAAGGCACGCCTCGCGAGCTTCCCGCCAGAGGTGCCTTGCGAAGCGCTGTTCCTGCACGCCGCAGCCACCGCCACGCCGCGCGAGCAGTTCGCGCAGGACCGGCACCGTCATCAATACCAGCTGTGGTGCGTCGGCAACGTTCTATACGCTTCCGGCTCGGCGGTGCTTGCCGCGGGCATTTTGTTCTCCGGTGCTCAACTGTTCGAGGCGCACTCGCTGCGCCAGCAAGCCAAGACAGACCAGGCGCGATTCGACGAGGTGAGCGCCGAATACGCGCGCGTCACCGCCACTTTCCCGCCGACGCCGACCTCGACCGAAAACCTCAAGACCACCATCAGGCAATACCGCATCCTCGAGGCGCAGACCGCGACTCCGGCTTACCTGCTCTCCGAAATCAGCCGCGTGCTGGGCAATTTCCCGCAGATCGAAATCGAGCACATCAACTGGCGCGTGGGCAAGCCGGCGCTGGAAGCAGCGGCAAAGGCCCAGCCGGCGAAGGCGACGACCGCGGCGACGCCGGCGCCGTCTGCAGGAGGCGAGGGCGCCCCCGCGATCGACGCGGGTTACGAATACGCCTCCGTCTCGGCTCGCGTCGTCGGCGCGAAACGCTCTGACCTGCGCTCGATCACGGACATGACCAACCAGTTCGTCGCCGCGCTCAAGGCGACGCCGCGCCTGGAGATACTCGGGGTGGACATGCCTTTCGACCTCGCGGCCGAGGATACGCTCAAGGGCGATATAGGTTCCGAGCGCGCCATTGCGGAAGACGCGCGCTTTGCGGTCACCATCGGCAGGAAGCTCGGCAGATGAGATTCACGACGGCGGACATCAGGCGATTACGGCTGCCCGTGGTAGTGTCGCTGATCGTGGCGCTGACCGGCGTGGCGTGCTACTACGGCGCCGACAGCTACCTGCAGGATTCGAAGCAGCTCGCCAGCGCCACTTCGGCGCAGCGCGCCGAGGTACAGAACAAACTCGCACGCGCCAACGAGGAAGAACGTGAGATCAAGGCGAACTTGCAGCAGTACCAGGCGCTCGCCGCGCGCGGCATCATAGGCGAAGAAAAGCGCCTCGACTGGGTAGACGCCTTGACTGCGATCAAGAACGAGCGCCGCTTGTTCAACATCAGCTACAGCATCGAGCCACAAAAACCCGTCGATTATCCCGGTTTCGTCGCCGGCAGCGGCGTCGATTTTGTCGCCAGCCGGGTCGCGCTGCGCATCCAGCTATTGCACGAGGAAGACTTGCTCAACCTCATCACCGATCTGTTGCAACGCAGCAGATCGTATCTGTCAGTGAGGAGCTGCGACCTGCAGCGCATGGATCGCGGCGGCACGGGCACGGCGCTCGCGCCGCGCCTCGAAGCCACCTGCGTCCTGGATCTGATCACCATCCGCCACAAGAAACCGGCCTAAGCGATGCAAGACTGCGAGCGCAAGAAGATCATTCCCCGCACATCGCCCCGCTCGGCGCGAGCGCTACGCCGTACCGTCGCGTTCGCCTTGGCGCTCGCCTGCCTCGCGGGTCCCATTGGCGCGCAGGAACTGGGGCGACTGTTTCTCACGCCGCAGCAGCGCCAGGACCTCGATCGCAGGCGCGCGACCAACCGCGCCGAAGAGGAGGCACCGCAGATCAAGGAAGGGCCGCTCACCCTCGATGGGCGCGTGCAACGCTCGAGCGGCAAGTCCGCCACCTGGGTCAACGGCGTGCCGCAGTACGACACCTCAAACGGCCGCGACGCTTCGCGCGCAACCGTCGTCCCGAACGAGGGCGAAGCCGGGGTCAAACTCAAAGTCGGCCAGACCTATGACCGCGCCAGCGGCGAGGTGCGCGACCTACTAGGCAGAGGCGAAATTCGCGTGCGCAAGCTGGAAGGCGAAGCGCAACCGGCAGACGGCGCCAAGCGTTCGGCGCCGCGACGCTAGCCCGATGCGCCGCGCGCGCACGCGGCTGCCGGCGCGCCAGCGAGGCATCGCGCTGCTGGTGTTGCTCGCCCTGTTCAGCATCGCCGTCATCTACGCGCTGGTGACGGGGCTGAACAAGAGCGCCAGCGCGCTCGCCGTCGAGCGGCAGCAGAAGACGGCGGCTGCGCTCGCGCAGGCGAAGCAGGCGCTGATTGCCTACGCCGTGACCTACAAGGATACGCACGACGATCCGATGGCCGGACCTCCTTTCTATACTGTTCCAGGCTATCTGCCTTGTCCCGACTTCGGCGCGGGCGTGGAAGGGGTGGCGGCCGGAAGCGGAGGCTGCGGCAGCTCGCTGGTGAGCGCAATCGGTAGGCTCCCCTGGTCTACGCTCGGCTTGAGCGCGCTGCGGGACGGCTCGGGCGAATGCCTGTGGTACGCCGTATCGGGCACCTACAAGAACACTCCCAACGGCGTTTCCGGTAGCACGACGACTTCGAACATGATGAACTGGGACACCAACGGCCAGTTCGACATCTTGGCCGCGGATGGAGTCACTTATCTCGCCGGCGCGACAAGCGATGCCAATGCGGTCGCGGTGATCTTCGCACCGGGAAGCGCCTTGGCCCCGAGCGGCACATCGAGCGTGCAGGACCGTACACCGCCCGGCGGTCCGACGGAATGCGGCGGCAACTACAACGCGGCGGCTTACCTCGAAACGGCGAACGGCATCAACAACAGCACCGTCTCCGGCACCGCAAGCGCCAACACCACGTTCATCGCCGGCAGCAAGAGCGACACATTCAACGACCAGCTTGTCTACATCACCCGGGCTGATATCTGGAACGCCATCAAGAAACGCTCGGACTTCAACAACTATTTGCGGGCGATGACGCGCCGCGCTGCGGAGTGCGTCGCGATGTACGGCGTGAACAACAGCGGCGGCGGGACCCTAAGCGACCAGCGGCTTCCCTGGGGTGGGAGCCTGTCGCAGACTTCGATTCCGCGCTACGCGGTCGACGACCGCTACCGCGACATATCCGGCACCATGGCTGGCCGGCTCGCCTATCGTGTGGCCAATTCGCGCGGCAGCACGAACAACACCTTGCCGCCTACGTTCAACACCACCTTGGGCAGCTGGCAATATTATCTTCTCAACAACAATTCATACTGCAGCTACACTGCCGATCAGCAGATCTGGTACGACAACTGGAAAGATCAGCTGTTCTACGCCGTCGCGAACAGCTACAGTCCCTGGGCCGGAAGCTCGCCTTCGTGCGGCACCTGCCTCCATGTGAACGGCAGCGGGAACTACGCCGCGGTCGTGATCTTCGCCGGCGACAAGCTGACCAACAGCTCGGGCCAGGTCACCCAGCCGCGCAGTCTCGTCACCGACAAGAGCCAGATCGGGAACTATCTTGAAGGCCGCAATGCGAGCAGCTACCCTAATAGCGGAGGCAATAGCAATTACCAAGTCGGCCCTGCGAGCAGCACCTTCAACGACATCATTTACGCCATCTACTCGATCAGCTCGACTCAGCTCGGGATCATGTGCTCCAACGCGGGCGGGAACATGGTGTCGGTACCGGCTGCCGCTGTCGCGCCGAATGTCGGCTTGCCGTCACCGCCGGACCTGAGCGCTTACGCCGCCTGCCCATGAGACTGATTATGCCGCGCGACCCGATGCGACAGTCCGGATTCACCCTGGCCGAGCTCGCCATCGTGGTGGTGATCATCGGCCTGCTCCTGGGCGGTCTGCTGATGCCGCTATCCATGCAGACGGAACTGCGCCGCATCACCGAAACCAAGAGAACGATGGACGATATCCGGGAAGCCCTGATCGGCTTTGCCATCGCCAACGGCAGACTGCCGTGCCCGGCCGATCCCACCATCGCCGACGGCACCGCCAATGCGGGAGTGGAACGCGCGAGCTGCACCACGGCGGCGACCCAGGTCGGAGCCCTGCCTTGGGTGACGCTCAATGTCGCGGAAACCGATGAATGGGGCCGACGCTTCAACTATCGCGTCACCCAGCTGTTTGCCGACGGCATCGGCGTCGGTCCCTGGGGCTGTACGCCAAGCATCACGCCGACCCAGGCGAGCTTCGCCCTATGCAGCGTCGGCGACATGAGCATCAACTCGCGCAATCCCACGAACAAGGGCGCCTACGCCATGACGAGCACGAATCTCCCGGCCGTGTTCTACTCAGCCGGCAAGAACGGCTACGGCGCCTATACCACCCAAGGAACCCTCTTCGCCGCCGTCCCCGCGGCGAACGTCGACGAAACGACCAACGCCACGACGGCCACCACCGGTTTCATAAGTCGCGACAAGACGGACTACGCGTCGAGCTGCAGCGACACGTCTGCGTCGCCGGCAAACATGTGCGAATTCGACGACCTGGTGGCCTGGGTACCGCTCACCACGCTGATGAACCGCATGGTCGCCGCGGGCAAATTGCCCTAGCGCGCTGCAGCGTTCCCGTGCAGCGAGCCCGCCAGGACGAAAGCGACGTTGCCGTCCTCGTTGTGCGCGAGAGACAGGCTGAAGCCTGCGGCCTCGGCCTGCCGCGCCACCTGATATAGGCCGATCCCCAGTCCGCTGTCGGACGCGACCGGCCCGCGCAGCAGATCGCGCGCCCTGTCCTCGGGCACGGCGCTGCCGCCGTCGCATACCACCAGCCGGACCTGGTCGCGGCAATCAAAGTCGACGCTGATGCGGATCTCGCCCTGCAGCTTGCGCTTCGCGATCGCGTTCTGGATCAGATTGTCGCTTGCGCTCTCGAACAGTTCGCGCGGCAGTTGGGCGTTGTCGTCGACGTCGCCTTCACGGAAGTCGACGTGCTGGCCGCCATAGATGCGCTGCAGCCCCTGCCACCAGCTGCGTGCGGCGACGGTGGAGCCGTTGTCCACCGCCGGTCGACGCAGCTTGTCCAGGGTCTGCTGCAAGCGCTGGGTGATCACCGGCAACTGGCGCCGCATGAGCGCCTGCAAATCCTGCGACCCGTCTGCGTCCTGCTCAGCCGCCGCGCACAGCACGTTGAGCGACTGCAGCAGATTCTTGACATCGTGGGTCATGCGCGCGCCGGTTTCATACACGGCCTGCATATAGGACTGCTGCAGCAGCGCCCGCTCGCGCAGCTTCGCCGTATAGAATTCGCCCAACACCTGCCCCAATAAGTGAAAATGCCAGGTGAGCGCCGGACTGAGATCGTACTTGGTGTAGGCGCGAAGTTGCAGATCGCGATCAGCGAATTCCACCGTGTTCTTGGAGCGCTCGCCGAATTCTCCTCCGTAGGCGGAGGTACGCCACGAGCCGCCGCTTACCCAAGGCAACTTGCCCAGGCCGTTGCAGGCCTGCTGCAAGAATTTGTCTGGCTGCATTTCGGATTGCGACAGCTCGGCAAGAAAGTACAACCACTGCTCGAACGGCAAGCCGACCGAGAGCAGATAGCGCGAGAACAGCATGGAGAGCCCGCCGAAACCGCCACGCGGATTCCAGGCATAGCCTAGAAGCAATAGCAGTGCGGCGATCAGCAGCAGGCTGTAAGTCAGCGCCATCGGATAGTTCACGTGGCCTAGGGTCATGAAGGCGAAGCTGCCGAGCACGAGCAGCCCGATGATCATGAACAACAGCGCGCTATAGAAGAAGTCGACGAGCTGCGGCGTCTCGCCGCCGTCGGGCTCGATGGGCAATACCAGCATGATGAGGAACAGCAGCGCCAACCCGTATTGTGCAAATAGCGTCAGTTCCGGCGTCAGGGTGACAGTCGGCAGCAACTGGGGAAAGACCCAGACGAGGAGCAGCGATACCAGATAGAGCAGCACGGTAAGGTAGAACACGCGCTGCCAGCGCGCGCGGAAGAGGAAGATCCTGCCGCCGATCACGCCGGCGAGCATGGCGAGCCACACCAGCATCAGCCACCAGTTCCAGAAGAACAGCGTCACCCCGCACACCAGGGCGATGGCCAATACCTGCATCGAAGTCAGCTTCTGCTCTGCGCGCAGAAACGGCTGCCACAGGATGAAAAGGCCGAAGTGAGCGACCATGATCGCGCGCGCCCAGAAGTCTTCCACGCCGCGCATGGCCGTGAGATGCAAGAGCGCGAGCATGGCGACGAACAGCAGCCGCCAATAACGGCCTACGAGCGCGGGAAAGCTCCTCGTCAGGGCAGTGGTGTAAGGCATGATGCTTGCACTTGTTCTTTTGGAAGTTTAACCTGCGCAGGCACAATCCGTGCCATATTGTCTTTCGCTGCCCTGCTTCGCCGAATGAGCCTCTCGCATCACGTACTGCCCATCGCGCGCTATACCCTCGTTGAGGCGCGGCGCAACCGCCTGGTCTGGCTGGCGCTGATCTTGGTGGTAAGCGGCCTCGCGCTCACGCAGTTCCTGCAGCAAGTAGCGATCACCGAATCGAACCAGATCCAGACGGCGCTGCTTGCCGCCTTGGCGCGCGCTGGCGCCGTGTTCATCCTGGCGGGGTTCGTCGTCACCAGCATGGTGCGCGAGTTCAACGACAAGGTGACGGAGCTGGTCCTGTCGCGCCCCATCCGCCGCAGCAGCTACTTTTTCGGAAAGCTCGCAGGATACGCTGCGGTGGCGCTGGCATTTGCGCTGATCGCAAGCGCGCCCCTCGCGTTGTTCGCGCCCGCCACCCGCGTCGCCCTGTGGGGCGTATCGCTTGCCTGCGAACTCTTCATCGTCACCGCGTTCGCGCTGTTCTGCGTGCTGTCGCTAACGCAAGTTATGTCGGCGCTCGCCGCCGTGACCGGGTTCTACCTGCTCGCGCGCTCGATCGGTGCGCTGCAGATCATGGCCGCCAACCCTCTGTCGGGGGACTCCAGTCTCGCCCAACAGGTCGTGAATTTCGTCGTCGGCGCAATCGCGTTCATCCTTCCCGAACTGGATCGCATGACGCAAACGGGGTGGCTGTTGTACGCCGCGCCGACTACTGCGGAAATGCTCCAAATCTTGGCGCAGACGCTGATCTATGCGCTGCTCCTCTGCGGCGCAGCATTGTTCGATCTGCAGCGCAAGAACTTCTGAATCCCTATGCGTCCGCTCTTCGCTACCCTCGGCACCCGCCTGATAGGCGACGAACGCCCCCTCAGGGACGTATCGCGCGCGGTGTGGCTGCTGCTCGCCGCCGGCCTCGCGCTGCAGCTGGGCCTGCACGGCGCCTTGCCCGCGCCTTCGGCGCAGGCGCACGACTTGAGCCCGGCTCCGGCGACGTCGCTGCTGCGGCTTGCAAGTCTCGGTGAGCCGATCGCACTGGCGAAGATCCTGATGCTCGAATTGCAGGCCTTCGATTATCAATCGGGCAGCAAGATTCCCTACAAGGATCTCGACTACGCCCGCGTCGAATCCTGGCTCGCGCGCATACTCGAACTCGACCCGGGCGGGCAATATCCTTTGCTCGCCGCGAGCCGCCTATACGCGGAAGTTCCCGACGAGGCGAAACAGCGCGTGATGCTCGATTTCGTCTATCGCGAGTATTTGCGCGACCCAAACCGGCGCTGGCCCTGGCTCGCTCACGCGACTTTCCTCGCCAAGCACCGCCTGAATGACATGGACTTGGCGTTGAAGTACGCCTCGGCTTTGCAGAAACACACAACATCGAAGAATGTGCCCGCTTGGGCGATGACCATGGAAATCTTCATCCGCGAGGACTTGAACGAGCTGGAAACGGCGCGGTTGATGATAGGCGGGTTGCTCGCGAGTGGTACCATTACCGACGAGGGGGAAATTCGGTTTCTCAATGGCCGGCTGCATGAGATCGAGGAAAGGATCGGCCGCCAAGCAAAGCCAAAGCGCTAAGGTAACTTGTCAAAATGTTGACATATCTGACGGAATCAAGACGAAAAATAGTTGCGCAAACGTCAAAAAGTGTGAAAAATATCAAATCTGGTACGGCACGAAAATTGCTCTAGTTTTCAGAGCTAATGAAAATTTTCCCTTGGGGATCTAAATGAAAACAAAACAAGCCGGCTTTACCTTGGTGGAGATCGCGATCGTACTGGTGATCATCGGCCTGCTCTTGGGCGGAATATTGAAAGGCCAAGAGATGATCACGCAGGCCAAGATCAAGAACGTCGTGAACGACTTCAACGGCATCACGGCTGCGATGAACTCCTACCAGGACCGCTATCGCGCGCTGCCCGGAGACGATCTGAACGCAGCCACCCGCTGGGCCGGTTCCACCGCTGGCGATGGCAACGGCCAGTTCTGTACCGGTGCCTGCCCTAATCCCGTCGTTGCGCCGAATGTCTACAACAATGCAGTAACGACCACTGCGGGCGCACCCGAAGTCAATCTGTTTTGGTGGCATCTGCGGCTCGCCGGCTTTGTCGGCGGCTCGACCGCGGCCGGTGCCGGTTCTTCCGCCTCGCAGCCGGCGAATGCTGCGAATGGCATCATGGGCGTGCAAACCGGCGGCATGGGCTTTACCTCCAACATCGTCTGCTCGAGCAACCTGCCCGACAAGATCGCCATCGCCGTCGATACCCAAATGGACGATGGTGCCAACACCACGGGTCAGGTGCGCGGGCTGCTTCAGGGTGGGCCGAATCCTCCGGTAGCCGCCCCTGCTGGAGCGTACGCAGAAACGGGCACCAACCAATACCTGCTCTGCAAGAACCTGTAAGACCGATCGGCTTCGCTCAAAGCCCGCCCACTAGGGTGGGCTTTGCATTTCTAGCCCTGCAGCAGACGGATTTCCGCCGCGGCGAGGCTGTCGGGTTCGCCGAACACCACCACCACGTCGCCCGCCTCGAAGCGCGTTTCCGCGCCGGGCTCGCCGACGCGTATGCCGCGCCTGCGCACCCGCGTCACCGCGGCGCCGAGGCGTGCCAGTTCGAGTTCGGCGAGCGTGCGGCCCACGGCGTAGGACGCCGGGGTTAGCGGCACGGAATGCAGCCGCGGCTGCCGGTGCTCGGCGGCATCGGCCGCGGCATCGCCTTCGCCGTGAAAAAAACCGCGCAGCAGGCTGTAGCGCGAATTGCGCACTTCGCGAACGCGATGCACCACGCGCGCGAGCGGCACCCCCATCATGACGAGCGCGTGACTGGCGAGCATCAGGCTGGACTCGAACGCATCCGGCACCACTTCGGCGGCGCCGGCCGCCTGCAGCCTATCCATGTCGGCATCGTCCAGGGTGCGCACGATCACGGGCAGCGCGGGATTGATTTCGTGCGCGTAATGCAGGACCTTGAGCGCCGTCGCCGTATCGGGAAAGGAGATGATCAAGGCGCTGGCGCGGCCGATGCCCGCGGCGATCAAGGCTTCGCGCCGCGCGCAGTCGCCGTACGCCACGGATTCGCCGGCCGCCGCCGCTTCGCGCACCCGCTCCGGATCGAGATCGAGCGCGATGTAGTTGATGCCTTCCTGATCGAGAAAGCGCGCGAGGTTCTGGCCGGTGCGACCGTAGCCGCATAGCACCACGTGCTTCTCGGCGCGCATGCTCGATACGGCGATCTGGTGCAGCTCGAGCGAACGCAGCATCCATTCCGAAGCGACGAAGCGCAAGACCAGCTTGTCGCTGTACTGGATGAAGAAGGGCGCGCACAGCATCGACAGCAGCATCGCCGCCAGCACCGGCTGCAGCAGCCCATCGTCGAGCAATCGCGCGCCCCCGGCCTGGGCGAGAAGCACGAAGCCGAATTCACCGGCCTGCGCCAGGGCGAGCGCCGTGCGCAAAGCATTGCCCGGACTGCTGCCGAAGGCGCGTGCGAGCAGCGCGATCAGGCCGAACTTGAACAGTATCGGCGCAGTGAACAGGAGCAGCACCAGCGGGAAGCGATGCGCCACCACCGCAAGATCGAGCTGCATGCCGACGGTGACGAAGAACAGGCCGAGCAGCACGTCGCGAAACGGCTTGATGTCCTCCTCGACCTGGTGCCGGTATTCCGTTTCCGAAATCAGCATGCCGGCGAGAAACGCTCCCAGTGCAAGCGACAGGCCGGCGCGCTCCGTCGCCCAGGCGAGTCCGAGGGTGATGAACAGCACGTTCAGCACGAACAGTTCGTGCGAGCGCCGGCGCGCGACCACATGGAACCAGCCGCGCATCAACCTCTGGCCGGCGAAGAGGATGAGCGCGAGCACGACGGCGGCCTTCGCCAACGCGGCGGTCAGCACCGGCAGCAGTTCGCCGCCCGGTTGCGCCAGGGCGGGAATCAGAATGAGGAGCGGCACGACCGCGAGGTCCTGAAACAGCAGCACGCCGATGATGTGGCGCCCGTGGGCGGTTTCGAGCTGCATGCGCTCCGCCAGCAGCTTGCTCACGATCGCCGTGGACGACATGGCGAGCGCGCTGCCGAGGGCGAAGCCGAGTTGCCAGCGATGGCCGAACAACCAGGCAATGACGGTGGGTACGGCAAGCGTGAGCGCCACCTGCCCCAGCCCCAGCCCGAACACGACGCGGCGCATGTTGAACAGCCGCGGCAGGCTGAACTCTAGGCCGATGGAGAACATCAGGAACACGACTCCGAACTCGGCGAGATAAGCGTAGCCCGGCTGCTCGCTCGCCGGAATCCAGTGCAGCGCGTGCGGCCCGGCGGCCACGCCGACCAGGAGATAACCGAGCATGGGCGGCAGATTGAAGCTGCGCGCGAGCACCACCACCAGCACCCCGCTTGCGAGCAAAAGCAGCACCAATTCAAGGGGATTGTTCATCGCGGCTGGGCTGCGGAAAAGGGCGAAAGAAGGCCTTCTGATATACTCCGCCCCATGATACCTGCAGCATCCCGCATGGACAAAATTTCACCGTCCAAGACCGCGCTGGAGCTGGCAAAACAGGTGCTTGCCATCGAAGCCGAAGCCATTCAAGGCCTCGCTGCGCGACTGGATCAGAGCTTTCTCGATGCCATCGACCTGCTGCTCAACTGCAGAGGCCGGGTCATGGTGAGCGGCATCGGCAAGTCCGGGCATGTCGCGCGCAAAATCGCTTCCACCATGGCGAGCACCGGCACGCCGGCGTATTTCGTGCATCCTGCCGAGGCGAGCCACGGCGACATCGGCATGATCACTCGCGACGACGTGCTCGTCGCCCTGTCGAATTCGGGCGAAAGCGAGGAATTGCTCACTATCGTTCCCTTGTTGAAGCGCCAGGGCGCAAGGCTCGTGGCCATCACCGGCAATCCCAATTCGGCGCTCGCGCGCGAGGCGGACGTGCATCTGGACGCGCGGGTGGACAAAGAAGCCTGTCCGCTCAATCTCGCGCCCACGGCGAGCACCACCGCCGCCTTGGCGCTAGGCGATGCGCTCGCGGTGGCGCTGCTCGATGCCAAGGGATTCGGCGCCGAGGATTTCGCCCGCTCGCATCCGGGCGGGGCGCTGGGGCGGCGGCTGCTCACCCACGTGCGCGACGTCATGCGCACCGGGGAAGACGTGCCCTCCGTGCCCGATAGCGCCAGTTTTTCCGAGGCGATGCTGGAAATGTCGAAGAAGCGCATGGGCATGACTGCGGTGCTCGATGCGCTCGGACGCGTTGCAGGCGTGTTCACCGACGGCGACCTGCGCCGTACGCTCGAGCAAGTCAAGGACATCCGCGCCGCGCGCATCGCCGACATCATGACCCACCACCCGCGCACCATCGGTGCGGACAAGCTCGCGGTGGAGGCGGTGCAGATCATGGAAGCCCACAAGGTCAACCAGCTGCTGGTCGTGACGGCAGAGGGCAAACTCGTCGGCGCGCTGAACATGCACGACCTGTTCCGCGCCAAGGTGATCTGAACGGCGATGGCGCATTCGCCGGAGCGAAGCGGAGCGCAGGCCGTGTCCGCGGCCGAGCGCCTGGACGAGGCACTCGCGCGCGCACGCGAACTCAAGCTGATGATATTCGACGTCGACGGTGTGATGACCGACGGCAGCCTGTACTATTCCGAGCGCGGCGAGGAGCTGAAGGCGTTCAACATCCGCGACGGCCTGGGAATCAAGCTGCTGCGGCAAGCCGGGGTGGAGGTCGCGCTGATCACCGGCAGGAAATCGCGTATGGTCGAACTGCGCGCGGCGAGCCTGGGCATCTCGCATCTCTACCAGGGCGCCGAGGACAAGCGCTCCGCCCACGCCGGCCTGCTGGCGCAATTGGGCCTCAAGACCGAGCAGACGGGGGCCATGGGCGATGACCTGCTCGACTTGCCGCTTTTCACCCGCTGCGGCTTTGCCGCGACCGTCCCGGCTGCGCCGGAGGCGGTACGGCTGCGCGCGCACTACGTGTCGCAAGCGGGCGGCGGCCAGGGCGCTGTGCGCGAGGTGTGCGAATTCATCCTGCGCGCCCAAGGCGCATTGGAGCGCACAATCGGCGCCTACCTGCAATGAAGCGGCAGCGCGCCTCGCACCTGTTTCCGCTGCTGCTGATGCTCGCGCTCGCCGCAGCCAGCCTGTGGCTGGAGCACTCGGTGCGCGCGCCTAGCGTGGACGCCGCCGCCAAGCTGCGCCACGACCCCGATTTCATCGTCGAGGACTTCGGCATCACCAAGATGGGCGCGACGGGCAAGCCGGAGCACACGCTCTCGGCTTCTCGCATGCAGCATTATCCCGACGACGAAACCACCGAGATCATCTCGCCGCGCCTGGTGGAGCAGCATGAAGACGACAATCCCGTGGTCATCGGCGCCGAGCGCGGTCTGCTGTCCAAGAACGGCGAGGAGGCCGATTTTTACGGCAATGTCGTGGTGGTGCGCGAGGCGGGACGCGGCCAGAGCGAATTGCGCTTGCAGACGCAATATCTGCAGGTCATTCCCGATCGCGACCTCGCGCGCACCGACAAGCCCGTGCTGATCACCGAGGACCGTTCCAGGCTCGCGGGCGTCGGCATGGAATTCAACAACAAGACGCGGCAGTTCGTCCTGCAGTCGCAAGTAAAGGGTACATTCGATGCGCGCAAGTAGCGGATTCGCGCTGGCGCTGTGCGCCGCCTGGCTCGGGCTCGCCGGCGCGGTCCACGCCGAGCGGGCAGACCGTAGCAAGCCGATCAATATCGAATCCGATCGCATGCGCGTCGACGACGTGCAGAGGACCAGCGTGTTCGAAGGCAAAGTCGTGATGACACAAGGGACTCTCGTCATTCGCGCCGATCGGATCACCCTGCGCGAGGACAAGGACGGCTATCAATACGGCAGCGCCGTCGGCAACCCCGCCACCTTCCGCCAGAAGCGCGACGGCGCCGAGAGCTATATCGAAGGCGAGGCCGAGCGCATCGAATACAACGGCAAGCTGGATAAGGTGGAGTTGTTCGACAAGGCCCACCTGAAGCGCGATCCCGCCGACGAAGTGCGCGGCAATTACATCTCCTACGACTCGCGCACGGAATACTTCACGGTAACGGGCGGCGCCGGCCCAGGGACCGCCGGCGCCGGGGGCAGGGTGCGCGCCGTCATCCAGCCGCGCAACACCGGCGAAGGCGTGCACGCGCCGAGTGCACCCGCCGAAGCCGGCCGTGCGTCTAGCGTACCTGTCGCCCCGGTGGCGCCAGGGAAGCAGTAGCCGACGGATGAGCGAGCTCAAAGCCAGCAACTTGAAAAAACGCTACAAGTCGCGCACTGTAGTGGAAGACGTGTCGCTCGAGGTGCAAAGCGGCGAAGTGGTGGGCTTGCTGGGGCCGAATGGCGCGGGCAAGACCACCTGTTTCTACATGATCGTCGGCCTGGTGCATGCCGACGGCGGCAGCATCAGCCTGGACGGCACGCAAATAAGCAAATTCCCGATTCATCGCCGCGCGCGCCTGGGGCTATCCTACTTACCGCAGGAATCCTCGGTATTCAGGAAACTGACCGTGCAGGAAAACGTCCAGGCAGTGCTCGAGCTGCAAAATCTCGCCAAAGATGAGATCGAGGAACGCCTGGAGAACGTGCTGCGCGAGCTGCACATCACCCACCTGCGCGACGACCCGGCGCTGTCGCTCTCGGGCGGTGAACGGCGCAGGGTAGAGATCGCGCGCGCGCTGGCGACGCGCCCGAGCTTCATCCTCTTGGACGAGCCCTTCGCCGGAGTCGATCCGATCGCCGTGCTCGACATTCAGAAAATCATCGGCTTTCTCAGGGAGCGCGGCATCGGCGTACTCATCACCGACCACAACGTGCGCGAGACGCTGGGCATTTGCGATCACGCCTATATCATCAACGAGGGATCGGTGCTGGCGCAGGGTAAGCCGGATGAAATCGTCTATAATGAAAACGTAAGAAGAGTGTATCTGGGAGAGCACTTCCGCATGTAGCCGTCAGGCTGCACTCCCCGCGCAAGATGAAACAAACCCTGCAACTCAAGCTGTCGCAACAGCTCACGCTAACGCCCCAGTTGCAGCAATCGATCCGGCTGCTGCAATTGTCCACGCTCGAACTGAATCAGGAGCTGGAAACCTTCCTCGCGGAAAATCCCATGCTCGAAAGAGACGATGCGGAGCCCGAGGCGGTGCCGGTACCGGTGAACGGCGGCACACGCGAGGACTATGCGCCGAAGGAAGGAGTCAGCGAGGAGGCCGCACGCACCGATTCGGCGGCCGATGTCGACTGGTTTGCCGATGCGCCGGCAGCTGGCGCACGCCGCGAAGACGGCGACGAACCGGAATATCCACAGCTCGCGGCAAGCGCGCCGACGCTGCACGAATACCTAATGGAGCAGCTCGCGCTGACGCAGCTCTCCCTGCGCGACAAGAGCGTCGTCGGTACCCTGATCGCGGCGCTGGACGAGCGCGGCTATCTGGCGCAGAGCCTGGAAGAGATCGCCGCGATGCTCCCGCCGGAGCTCGAGGTCGAGCTAGACGAATTGCGCATCGGCTTGCATCACCTGCAGAGCTTCGACCCCACGGGGGTCGGCGCGCGCACGCCGGCGGAGTGCCTGGAACTGCAGCTGAAGGCGCTGCCGGAAGACGTGCCGGCGCGCGCACTCGCGATCGCCATCGTGCAGACGCATCTGAACGCGCTCGCCGCGCACGATTTCCTGCGCCTCAAACGGCAGCTGCGCTGCGACGACGACAGCCTGCGCGAGGCGCAGCACTTGATCCAGAGCCTCAACCCGCACCCGGGTGCTGCGTTCGGAGCCACGGAGACGCGCTACATCGTGCCCGACGTCATCGTCACCAAGGCGAAGAACAACTGGGTCGTCAACCTCAATCGCGATGCGATGCCGAAGCTGCGCATCAACCGGCTGTATGCCGACATTCTGCAGAACAAGCTGCACGCGGGCGGCAGCCAGTTGTCCAGCCAACTGCAGGAGGCGCGCTGGCTGATCAAAAACGTGCAGCAGCGCTTCGAGACCATATTGCGCGTGGCGCAGGCCATCGTCGAGCGCCAGCGCCATTTCTTCGACCACGGCGAAGTCGCCATGCGCCCGCTGGTATTGCGTGAAATCGCCGAAACCCTGGGGCTGCACGAATCGACCGTGTCGCGCGTGACGACGCAGAAGTTCATGGCGACGCCGCGCGGCATTTTCGAACTAAAATATTTCTTCGGCAGCCACGTCGCCACAGAGACCGGGGGCGCCTGTTCGGCCACCGCCATCCGTGCGCTGCTGAAACAGTTGGTTCAGGCGGAAGATTGCAAAAAACCGCTATCGGACAGCAAGATTTCCAGAATCCTAAGCGAGCAGGGCATCGTCGTGGCGCGGCGCACTATCGCCAAATATCGTGAATCGCTCCACATCCCGCCGGTAAGCTTGCGCAAGTCGCTGTAATTTCAGAAGGAGTCGAAGATGAACGTCCAGGTCAGTGGTCATCACGTCGAAGTTACCCCGGCCATCCGCGATTACGTCCTGTCCAAGCTCGAACGGGTGCAACGCCATTTCGACCAGGTCATCGACATCAACGTCATTCTGTCGGTGCAAAAGCTGAGACAAAAGGCCGAAATCAGCGTCCACATGCGCGGCAAGGACATCCATGTCGAGAGCGACGACGAGGACCTTTACGCAGCCATCGATCTGATGATGGACAAGCTCGACCGACAGATCATCAAGCACAAGGACAAGGCTTTCGCCCACCCTCACGACGCCCTCAAACGCCAGCCGGCGGACGAGTAACCTCGCGCACCGATTTGGAGTAAAATGCGCAGCCTTTCGGGGCCGGCGGCGTTGTGCCGGCCGCAGGTGAGCGCGGCGAATGCCGCGCCGTCGCTACATGAACCTCATATCTAAGCTATTGCCGCCGTCGAACATCGTGCTCGACCTCGAGGTCAGCAGCAAGAAGCGCATGTTCGAGCAGGCCGGCCTCATATTCGAGAACAACCAGGGCGTCGCCCGCAGCCTGGTGTTCGACAGCCTGTTCGCGCGCGAGCGCCTGGGTTCCACCGGCCTAGGCCAGGGCGTGGCGATACCCCATGGCCGCATCAAGGGATTGCGCGAGGCGGTCGCGGCTTTCGTGCGCCTCGCCACACCGGTGCCGTTCGACGCCCCGGACGGCAAGCCGGTGCAACTGCTGTTCGTCCTGCTGGTGCCGGAACAGGCCACCGAGCAGCATCTGCAGATCCTGTCGGAACTCGCGCAGATGTTCTCCGACCGCGAATTGCGCGAGCAACTCACCCAGACACAGGACGCCGGGAACTTGCACCAGATCATCAGCGCCTGGCAGCCCAATGCAACAGGTCAGCGTCGCGCGGCTGTATGAGGACAACGCCGCGAAGCTCGGCCTAGCCTGGGTCGGCGGCCGCGGCGGCGAATTGCTTCCGGTGCACCGCGACAGCGCGGACGCCGCCGCCTTGGTCGGGCATCTCAATCTGATCCATCCCAATCGCATCCAGGTCCTCGGCCGGCGCGAACTCGCCTATGTCGACGGCTACAGCGGCGACGGCGCCGCTCAGGTGGTCGGCAATCTCTTCGCGGCGCAGCCTGCGGCGATCGTATTCGCAGAGAACGTAGTCGTACCGAGCCCGCTGCTCGAGACGGCCGAGACCCACTCCGTGCCGGTGCTGGCGACGGCGCAGGCAGCCGACGCGGTGATCGACACGCTGCGCCGCTATCTGGCCAAGATCCTCGCCGATTCGGCCTCGATGCACGGTGTGTTCATGGACGTCCTCGGCTTGGGCGTACTGATCACCGGGGAATCCGGGGTGGGCAAGAGCGAGCTCGCGCTCGAGCTCATCAGCCGCGGACACGGCCTGGTCGCCGACGACGTGGTCGAGATTTCGCGCATCGCGGCGAAGACACTGGAGGGCCGTTGCCCGCCGATGCTTAAGGATTTCCTCGAGGTGCGCGGCCTGGGCGTGCTCAACATCCGCACCATATTCGGCGAAACCGCGGTGCGGCCGAAGATGAATCTCAAGCTCATCGTGCATCTGGAGCGGCCGGGCCAGCCGGGTGCCGTGCCAACGGAGCGCCTGCCCCTGCACGAAATCACGGAAGAGATCGTCGGCATGCCCGTACGCAAGATCGTCATCCCCGTCGCCGCCGGGCGCAACCTCGCCGTGTTGCTCGAGGCCGCGGTGCGCAATTACATCCTCGAGCTGCGCGGCATCGACAGCACCAAGGAATTCATCGAGCGCCAGCAGGGCGAGATCAAGCGCGGAGTCAACTGATTCGCCCTCCTGGCGTTGAGCGTTTCTGCAGGGCCATTAAGAACAACTAAGAATCCGCTGCAAAATCGATTTTGCAGCGGCTGACTTAGGGGAGCATGAGGGGAGGTATCCCCTCATTTCGTAATACACTAAAAAGGAGCAAGCATGAGCAAGCTGATGGCAGTACTGATGGCGAGCCTGTTTTGCGTATCCATGGCGCAGGCTCAGAACAAGAAACCGGCCGCCTCTGAAGCCAAGAAGGAGAAGAGCGCGCAGCAGAGCAAGATGGCCGATTGCAGCAAGGAGGCGAAGGAGAAGAAGCTGGCAGGCGAGGAGCGCAAGAAGTTCATGAGCTCCTGCCTCAAGGGCCCGAGCCCGCAGGCCGCAGCCGCCGCCACGGCCGCCACCGAGAAGCCCAAGGATCAGAAGCAGAAGATGGGCTACTGCAACAAGGAAGCCGGCGCGAAGAAGTTGAAGGGCGATGAGCGCAAGAAGTTCATGAGCGAGTGCCTGAAGGGCTGAGCGCACGCTGCGCCGCGCTCGCGGCAGGATCAAGTCGAACCGGCAGGCGGCGCATCGCGAGGCACGAGCCTCGAAACAGCCCGCGGCAGGTTCTCCCGCGGGCGGTCCTCAAGCAAAAGGACGCAAGCCCGGCTTGCGTCCTTTTTTCATTTGAGTGATATCCTGCAAGCATGCAGCTCGTCCTCATCAGCGGTCTTTCCGGCTCGGGCAAATCGGTCGCGTTGAACGTGCTGGAAGACAGCGGCTATTACTGCGTGGACAATCTCCCGGTGGGCCTGGTGATGCCGCTGCTCGAATCCGTCGCCGGCAGCGGCCGCGAGCGCGTCGCGCTCGCCATGGACGCGCGCAGCGGCGCCTCGGTACGCGAGCTGCCGCAGACCGTCGCCGCGCTGAAACAAAAGGGCGTCGACGTGAGGCTGCTGTTCCTCGAAGCCAAGGACGAAACCTTGATCAAGCGCTTTTCCGAAACGCGCCGCCGCCACCCCTTGAGCTCGGGCGACCTCACCCTCGCCGAGAGCATCGCCCGTGAGCGCGACACGCTCGGCGACGTCGGCGAATACGGCCACCACATCGACACCAGCGAGCTATCGCCCAACACGCTGCGCAGCTGGATCAAGAACTTGGTCGCACTCGACCGCTCGCGCATCACGCTGCTGTTCGAATCCTTCGGCTTCAAGCAGGGCCTGCCGCTCGACGCCGATTTCGTCTTCGACGTGCGCTGCCTGCCCAATCCCTATTACGAGCCGGCGCTGCGCGAGCTGACCGGGCGCGACGCAGCGGTGATCGCCTATCTCGAGCGCGACGCCGCGACGCAGAAGATGTACGGCGACATCCATGCATTCGTTGCCTCTTGGCTGCCCGCCTTCGTGCGCGAGAATCGGAGCTATCTCACCGTCGCCATCGGTTGCACCGGCGGACAGCACCGCTCGGTGTATTTCGCCGAACGCCTGGGCGCGGCGTTCGGCGGGGAAAATCAAGTCATGATCCGCCACCGGCAGGTAAGATGAAAACCGTCACTCTCGCCTTCACCGGCGCCTCCGGCATGGCCTACGGCATGCGGCTGCTCGAATGCCTGCTCGCCGCCGGCGTGCGCGTCTATCTCGTCTATTCCCAGGCGGCGCAGGTGGTGGCAAAACAGGAACTGGACCTGCTGCTTCCCGCGCGCCCCGCCGACGCCGAGGCCTTGTTGCGCGAGCGCTTCAAAGCGCAGCCCGGCGAGCTACGGGTATTCGGACGCGAGGAATGGTTCGCTCCGGTGGCCTCGGGTTCGAACGCAGCCGACGCGATGGCGATCGTTCCCTGCACCATCGGCACGCTCGCCGCGGTCGCGGCGGGCATGTCCGACAATCTGATCGAGCGCGCCGCGGACGTGATGCTGAAGGAGTCGCGCAAGCTCGTGCTCGTGCCGCGCGAAACGCCGTTCTCGACCATCCATCTGGAGGCGATGCTGAAGCTGGCGCAGGCGGGAGCCGTGATCCTGCCGGCGAACCCGGGCTTCTACCACCGCCCGCGGAGCGTCGCCGAAGTCGTCGATTTCATCGTCGCCCGCGTGCTCGACCAATTGGGCGTCGAACACCACCTGATGCAGCGTTGGGGCGAAGCCGGCTAGCGCCGGAAGTGCGCCGCGAGCGTCAAGCGCCTTTCAGCGTCTCGCGCGCGATGATGAGTTTTTGCACCTCGGTGGCGCCCTCGTAGATGCGCAGCGCGCGGATTTCGCGATACAGCCGCTCCACCGGGTAGCCGCTCACCACGCCCAGGCCACCGAACATCTGCAGCGCACGGTCGATCACCTGCTGCGCCGATTCGGTCGCGACCATTTTCGCCATCGCCGCCTCGCGCGTGGTGCGTGCGCCGCGCACGTCGCGCAGCCAAGCCGCACGATAGGTCAGCAGCGCCGCGCTGTCGATTGCGGTCGCCATCTCGGCGAGCGCCGCCTGCGTAAGCTGGAAGTCGGCGAGCGTCTGCCCGAACATCTTGCGCGATCGCGCTCGCTCCAGTGCTTCGTCGAGCGCGCGCCTGGCGAAGCCGAGCGCGGCCGCGGCGACCGAGGCGCGGAAGATGTCCAGCGTCTGCATCGCCACCTTGAATCCTTGTCCCGCGTCTCCCAGGCGCTGCGCCGCGCTTACGCGGCAGCCGCGAAAGCGCAGGCTGGCGATGGGATGCGGCGCGATGAGATCGATGCGCGCTGCCACCGACAGCCCCGGCGTGTCTGCGTCGACGACGAAGGCACTGATGCCGCGCGCCCCCGGCGCCTCGCCGGTGCGCGCGAACACGCAGTAGAAATCGGCGATGCCGCCGTTGGAGATCCAGGTCTTCTCTCCATCGAGCACGTAATCATCGCCTTCGCGCCGCGCGCTGGTGCTCATGGCGCCGACGTCCGAACCGGCGTCGGGCTCGGACAAGGCGAACGCGGCGATCGCCTCGCCCTTGGCGACGCGCGGCAGATAGCGGCGCTTGACTGCGTCGCTGCCGGCGATCGAAATTGCGCCCGAGCCCAGGCCTTGCATGGCGAAGGCGAAGTCCGCCAGGCCTTCGTGCCGCGCCAGCGTCTCGCGCGCCACGCAAAGGGCGCGCGATTCGATCTTCTCGCTCGCGCCGCCGTAGGCGCCAGGAACGCAATGCCGTAGCCAACCGTCGCGGCCCAGGCGTGCGACTAAGTCGCGGCAAAGAGCGTCGGCATCGGCATGGTGATCGAATTGCGCGAGATTGGACGCGGCCCAGGCGTCGAGCCCGATCGCCAGCTCCCGCTGCGGCGCATCGAAGAAAGGCCAGTCGAGATAAGTCTTGTCGCTCATGTGCGTGAAATTGGAAGCGCTGCAGCTCGGAGGAAAGTGTCCCGGGGCGGGCAGGCGCCGCCCCGGAACGATCGCTTGGGCACGCTCGGGCGACGCAGGGGTTGGCCCCTGCCGATTCGCCCTAACGCACACTCATTTGGCCGCGTTCAGCTGATCGTCGTTGCCAGGAACGAGAGCGAACGTCCGCGCGCGAGCGCCGCGGCCTGCTGGTTGTACGCAGGTCGCTCCCAACAATTGAAGCCGTGTTCCATGTTGGCGTAGACGTCGATGCGCGCGCCCTCGCGCCCGGAGAACGTCTTCTTCACCGCGTCGACGGCCGCCGGCGGAATGTAGCTGTCGTTGCCGCCGAAGTGGAACAGGATGGGGCACTTGACCTTGGGGGCCTCGTCGAGCTTGGTGTGGATGCCGCCGCCGTAATAGCACACTGCGGCGTCGACGCCGGCATTCGCGGCGCACAGATAGGAGAGCATGCCCCCCATGCAGAAGCCGAGCGAGGCCACTTTGCCGCCGCATTCGGGCAGAGTGCGCAGCTTCGTCACCGTCGCCGCCAAATCCTTCACCGCGGCGCCGAAATCCATCTTCTGCATGTAGTCGATGCCTTTCTGGAAATCGTCCTGGCCATAGCCCAGGTCGAGCATCGGCTGCATGCGCCAGAAGACGTCGGGCGCGAGCACCGTATAGCCGTCGCTCGCATATTGATCGGCCACCGCCTGGATGTGGCGGTTGACGCCGAAGATTTCCTGAATCAGGACCAGCCCCGGCCCCTTGCCTTTCGGCGGCAGCGACAGATAGCCCTTGAACTTGCCTCCGTCCTGCGCCGCGATGTCGATCCAGCGTGAAGTCATTGCCATCTCCTTTGATTGCGTTCTCTGTAAGAGTCCGTAACAAAAGTCACTTTGTTACGGGCCAAGTTAGGGGAGCACGAGGGGAGGTATCCCCTCGTTTCGTTACAGGCTCTAAGGGCTCAATATATTTGGCCGGCCGCATTTGTGCAAGCCGCCTGCGCCGATTCGCCACAGCATCACCGTTCGTGCGGTTTTCCAGGATAATCGCGCTTCCCATGACCAACCGAGCGGTGTTCCTGTTGTCGCTCGCCGCGTTCGCCAGCGCCGCGAGTCTGCGCGCGACCGATACGCTGCTGCCGCAGCTCGCCGCGCAGTTTTCCGTGACGACTGGCACCGCCTCGCTGGTGGTGACCGCCTTTGCCGTCTCCTATGGCCTGCTGCAGGCGATTTACGGCCCGCTGGGGGACCGCTATGGCCGCTATCGCATGGTCTGCGCCACCACGCTTGCGTCGGCCCTGGGCACCTTCGCCTGCGCCTTCGCCCCCAGCCTGGACATGCTGGTTCTCGCGCGTTTCGTCGCCGGCGCCACGGTCGGCGCGCTGATCCCGCTGTCCATGGCCTGGATCGGCGACGTTGTCCCCTACGGCGAACGCCAGGCGCTGATCGCACGCTTCCTGCTCGGCCAGATCCTCGGTGTCGCCTTTGGTCAGTCAGTCGCCGGCGTATTGGCGGAACGCTTCGGCTGGCGCGGCATATTCGTCCTCCTCGGCCTGTTCTATCTCGCGATCGGCTTGCTGTTGCTCGCCGAACTGCGCCGCAATCCGATCACGCGCAGCTTGTCCGGCGATACGACGCTCACCATCCGCGCCGGCCTCGCGCGCATGGCCAAGCTGCTTGCGGATCCTTGGGTGCGTATCGTCCTCGGCACGGTATTCACCGAAGGCATGATCATGGGTTCGTTCGCCTTCATTCCGGTGCATTTGCAGCACCGTTTCGGCCTGGGCCCGGCGGCCGCCGGGGCGATGGTCACGGCCTACGCGGCCGGAGGCGTGTTCTACGCCATCGGAGCAAGGCGTTTCGTCGCCGGCCTGGGCGAGCGCGGCCTCGCCGTGGGCGGCGGCTGGGTGCTCGCCGCAGGCTATGTCGCGCTGGCACTCGTACCGACGGCGTGGGCGAGCCTGCCGGCGATCCTCGCCATCGGGGTGGGTTTCTACATGCTGCACAACACGCTGCAGGTGAACGCCACGCAGATGGCGCCTGCAGCGCGCGGTTCGGCGGTGTCGCTGTTCGCGATGTGCCTGTTCACCGGACAGTCGGCCGGAGTCTGGCTGGCGGGGAAGGCGGTCGACGCCTTCGGTACCGAACCGGTGTTCGCCTTTGCCGCGATCGGGCTCGCCTATCTCGGCTGGAGTTTTCGCAAGCGGCTGGAGCGCGCGCCGCGCGCATCTCCGCCTGTCTAGAACCCGCCGCCGTCGCGCGACGGGTCCGTCTACGCCGGCATCACTGCTCGGGCTTCACTCCCGCAGTGTTGATCACTTTCGCCCACTTGGCGATTTCATCGTCGAGGAACTTGCCCGCCTGCTCGGGCGTATTGCCTCCCGGGATGATGCCGAGCGCGTCGAAGCGCGTCTTGATGTCGGGTAAGGCGATGGCTTTCGCTACCTCACTCGACAGGCGGTTGACGATTTCGCGCGAGGTGCCCGCAGGAGCGAGGAACAGTACCCAGGTCGAGGATTCGAGCGCCGGGCCGCCTGCTTCGGCCATGGTCGGCACCTCCGCCGCGCCGGCGATGCGCGACTTGGAGAACATGGCGATCGCCTTGATCTTGCCACCGCGCACATGCGGCATGAGTGAACTCGGCGTGTCGACGAGAATCTGGATATTGCCTGCCATCAGGTCGGCCAGCGCCCCCGCCGTTCCTTTGTAAGGGATATGCACCATGTCCACGCCTACGGTCTGCTTGAACAACTCCGTGGTCAGATGCGCCGCTGCGCCGATGCCGGACGAACCGAAGGAAATCTTGCCCGGATTGGCTTTGGCATAGGCGATGAGTTCCTTCGCGTCTTTCACCGGCAGATTGTTGTTCGCCGTCATGATCAGCGGCGCGATGCCGGCGAGCGAGACCGGAGTGAAGCTCTTCACCGGATCGTAGGGGAGCTTGCCCGCATACAGGGTGGCATTGGCCGCGTGAGCGGCAATGACGGTGAGGAAAGTGTAGCCGTCGGGCGCCGATTTCGCTGCGAGATCCGCACCGAGGATCGAGTTGGCGCCGGGCTTGTTCTCGACCACGATATTCCAGCCGGTGTGCTCCTGGACCTTTTGCGTGATCAACCGCGTCACGTTGTCGGTGATTCCGCCCGGGGTGTAGGGAACGATCCAGCGTATGGGTTTGGTCGGATAGGCCTGAGCGCTCGCACCTGCAGCCCAGGCAAGGGCGGCGGCAGCGGCCGCCACTTTGATAATGCGCAGCATTTTGTCTCCTTTGTCGACCACCCTTCGTCGAACTATTATTTTTGAGGAGAGATACTAGCACGGGCAAATCGCCCGCTCTAGCTCGCTCCGCGTGACCGATCAGAGAGGGGGGCGGCGCAAGTGGTGATCGGTCGCGCTCTGGTAGGCGTGCGCGGCGCGCAGCACCAGGTCTTCGCGCTGCATCGGCCCGACCAGGTGCAGGCCGATCGGCAAGCCGTCGCTGGAAAAGCCGCAGGGCACGGACATCGCCGGCTGCTGCGTGAGATTGAAAGGAAAGGAAAACGGCGTCCACCAAGTCCAGTCCTCTTCTCCCGGCGGTCTCTCGGGGGCGACCACGCCCGCGGCGAACGCCGGAATCGCGGTCGACGGCGTAAGCAGCAGATCGTAGTTCTGATGGAAGCGCTTCATGTGCTCGCCCAGCGCGCCGCGCGCGTTGCTGGCGTCGAGGAAGCGCGCTAGCGTGTGCTGCGCGCCGCTTGCGCAGGCCTGCTGCAACCCCGGGTCGAGCAGCGCAAATTTTTCCTTGGACATTTTGCGCAGCAGGTTGTACGCACCCGCTGTCCAGTGCACCCAGAAGGTGTCGCGGCAATCGGCGAAGCCCGGATCGACGTGCTCCACCTTGGCGCCGAGCTCGGAAAAGAGTTTCGCCGCGGCGGCGACCTGCGCTTCGACCTCGGCGTCAAGCGTCTTGACGTAGCCCAGGCGCGGACTGTAGGCGATGCGCAAGCCCTTCACACCGGCATCCAGGCACTTGGTCCAGTCGACCTCGATGTAGGGCAGCGCGGTCCAATCGCGCGCATCGGGACGCGACAGCGCATTCAGCATCAGCGCGCAGTCCGCGACCGAACGCGCCATCGGTCCGACATGCGCCACCGTGCCGAAAGGCGAAAGCGGCCAGGCGGGCACTCGCCCAAACGCCGGCTTCAAACCCGATATGCCGGCAAAGGAAGAAGGGATGCGGATCGAGCCGCCGCCGTCGGTACCGACGGCGAGCTGACCCATGCCGGCGGCGAGCTGCGCCGATGCCCCTCCGCTCGAGCCGCCCGGCGTGCGTTCGAGGTTCCAGGGATTGCGCGTGATGCCGGTGAGCGCGCTGTCGGTCACGCCCTTCCAGCCGAATTCCGGCGTGCAAGTCTTGCCCAGAAGCACCGCTCCCGCCTCGCGCAGCCGCGCCGTCGCGGGACCGTCTTCGGACCAGGGCCCGGCGCGATCGACCGTCTTCGAGCCGCGCAGCGTCGGCCAGCCGCGGGTGAGGATCAGATCCTTGATCGAGGCCGGCACCCCGTCCACGGCTCCCAAGGGAGTGCCCTGCGTCCAACGCGCTTCGGAGGCGCGCGCGCCGGCCAAAGCGCCTTCCTCGTCGACCAGGCAATAGGCGTTGAGCTTGGGGTTGAGATCGCGGATGCGCGCGAGCACCGCCTGCGTCACCTCCACCGGCGACAAGCTCTTCGCGCGATAGCGCGCGACGAGCTCGGTCGCGGGCATGAAAGCCAGTTCTGCGTTCATCTGCTCCTCCTCGGCTAATACGCCTCTGCGGACGCGATGATCGACGACTGCGTCAGGCGAGGCGCTTCAGTGCGGCGCCGAGCGTGCCGATGATTTCGTCGACGTGCTTCTTCTCCGCGATCAGCGGCGGCGACATGGCCAGCGTATCCCCCGCCGGCCGCACCAGTACGCCGCTGGCGTAGCAATCGACGAATGCGTCAAAGGCGCGCGCGCCGACGCTCCCCGGCCGCGACGCCAATTCGATCACGCCTATCATGCCGAGGTTGCGGATGTCGATCACATGCGGCAGCCCTTTCAGCGAATGCAGCGCCTGTTCGAAATAAGGGGCCAGTGCCGCGGCGCGCTCGAACAAGCCCTCCTCGCGATAGACGTCGACGGTCGCGCACGCCGCCGCGGCGGCGACCGGATGTCCGGAGTAGGTATAGCCGTGAAACAACTCGATCGCGGCTTGCGGTCCCTGCATGAAAGCGTCGTGAATCGCGTCTTTGACGATGACCCCGCCCATGGGAATGGTGCCGTTGGTGACGCCCTTGGCGAAGGTCATCAGATCCGGCGTGACGCCGAAATACTGCGCGGCGAAGGGCTTGCCCAGCCGCCCGAAACCCGTGATCACCTCGTCGAATATGAGCAGGATGCCGTGCTTGTCGCAGATCGCGCGCAGGCGCTCGAGATAGCCTTTGGGCGGAATCAGGCCGCCGGTCGAGCCGGCCACCGGCTCGACGATCACCGCGGCGATGTTCGAGGCGTCGTGCAGCGGAATGATGCGGTTCTCCAGTTCGTCGGCTAGATGCGCCCCCCACTCCGGCTGTCCGCGCGAGAACGCCTGCTGCTCGAGGCTCCAGGTGTGCGGCAAATGGTCGACGCGCGGCAGCAGGCTGCCGAAGCTCTTGCGGTTGTTGCCGATTCCGCCCACGGACATGCCGCCGAAACCGGTGCCGTGATAGCCGCGCTCACGTCCGATCAATACCGTGCGCTGCCCTTCGCCGCGCACGCGGTGATACGCCAGCGCGATCTTCAGTGCGCTGTCGACGGCTTCCGAACCGGAATTGGCGAAGAACACGTGGCCCATGCCTTCCGGCGCCAGCGCCGCAATCGCGCGCGCCGCTTCGAACGCCTTCGGATGGCCCATCTGGAAAGTGGGCGCGAAGTCGAGCTGCTCGAGCTGCGCCTTCACCGCGCTGACGATTCTCTCCCGGCCGTGACCGGCGTTGACGCACCACAGCCCCGCCGTGCCGTCCAGGACCTTGTGCCCGTCGTGCGCGGTGAAATGCATGTCCTTGGCCGCAACCAGCAGCCGCGGCGCCTGCTTGAACGCGCGGTTGGCGGAGAACGGCATCCAGAAGGCGGCGAGATCCGCCTTCAATTGCGTGTCGATGTTGCCCATGTTGTTTCGCTCCTACTTGTCTGCCTTATCGAGAAAGTCGCTTAGAGCCTGATTGAATGCTTGCGGCTGCTCCAGGTTGGAAAGATGCGCCGCCGAATCGATGACCACCAGCTTCGAGCCGGGAATGGCGCGGTGGATGTCTTCCGCCATCGACACCGGCGTGCCGGCGTCGTCCTTGCCGACGATGACGATGCTGGGGCAGCGAATTTGTCCCAACCGCGAAGTCAGGTTGATCTTGGGAATGGCGTGGCAGCAACCCGCGTAGCCCGGCACCGGCGTTGCGCGAATCATGGCCGCGACCTTGGCGACGACGTCGGTGTGCGTTTGCCTGAAACGCTCGGTGAACCAGCGCGCGAGCGTGGATTCGACCAGAGGCTCCATGCCGTCCTTTTCCACGGTTTTGATCCGCTCGACCCACACACCGGCGGCCTCCGCCGGATAGCGGCTGGTGGTGTCGCACAAGGCCAGACTCTTGAACACGCCTGGATATTTCAGGGCATAGGTCTGACCGATCATGCCGCCCATCGACAGGCCGACGAAGTGCGTCGAGGAAACGCCCAGGCCCTGGAACAGCGCGTGCAGATCGTCGGCGAGAAGTTCCAGAGAGTAGGCGCCGGCGGGGGCGCCGGAGGCGCCGTGGCCGCGGGTGTCGTAGCGCAAAACCTTGTAGCGGCGCGAAAGCCGCCTTGCCTCCTCGTCCCACATACTCAGATTGCAGGCGAGGGAATGGCTCATGGTGACCCAGGGCCCCTCGCCTTCGATGCTGTAATGGATGTCGATGCCGTTGGCTTTGATTTTCATGGGATGGCTTTCATCAATGCGGTGACGGAAGGGGACGCAACGCCTCACGCCCGGCTCTGATTTGTGCGACAGGTTCTAGGGATGATCGTTTCCGCCGCAGCGCGGACGCTGAAACAGTCGACCGGCGTCGCGAAGCGGGCCTACCTCTATTTTGACAGAGCTCCGCGTTTCGCGCCGCCCGCCTCGGCCGGCGCGCTCGCCTTTTCCGGTCGCGCCGCGAAAATGGCGAAACTGCCCAAGGCCTGCGCCACCTTCTGGCGGCCGACACTCAGGTGCACTTCGAGCACCCCGACGCGACGGCCGCGATGCACCAGTCGCGTGCGGCAGCGTATCGTTCCCTGCGCCACCGGTTGCAGGAAATGGATCTTGATTTCGATGGTGGCGCAATTCTCGCCCGGTTCGAGGGTGGTGAAGAGCGCCGCGCCCATGAGGGTATCGGCGAGGGTAAACAGGGCTCCGCCGTGGACCACGCCGTTCGGATTGAGCAGCTCGGGTCGAACCGGCAGCGAGGCGCTCGCCTTGCCGCTTCCGCGCGGGCCAAGCCGCAGCTTGAAGCCGACTAGCTCCGCGAATGGATTCTTCTTCATGTTTTTATCGGTTTTTCCCTCGACGGCGGCGGTCTGCGCCGCGATCGGACTCCTCGAACTGGCTCAGTTGCGCGTGATGCGGATCACTTCCGGAATGCGGCGCAAGCCGCGCATGATGCGCGCCAGATGTTGACGATCGGAAACCTGCAGCAGGAAATGCATGCTGGTATGGGCGCTGCGGTCCTCGTCCATGCTGACATTGTCGATGTTCGAGCCGCATTCGGCGATCGCGGCCGCTACATTGGCCAGCACCCCGCGCTGGTTCAACACCGCGACGCGAATGCTGACGGAAAACAGCCGCGAGACTTCGGGCGCCCACTGCACCTCCAGCCACTTGTCCGGGTCGAGCCGCGATTTCGCCGCGATCGGACAGTCGTCGGTGTGCACCACCATGCCCTGCCCCTTCTTGATGGCGCCGATGATGGCGTCGCCCGGGATCGGGCGACAGCACTTGGCGAACTGCACCGCCATGCCCTCGGAGCCGCGGATGAGGATAGGCCCGCCCTTGCCCTCGGCCGGCGCCTGTTCCGAAGCCGCGAGGAGCTTCCTCGCGACCACGGCGGCGAGCCGCTTGCCCAAACCGATGTCGGCGAACACCTCCTGCCGCGACTTGGCGCCGGAGTCGCGCAGCAAGCGGTCCCAGCGCTCGGCGCTCACTTCGGTGATGTCGGTGTCGAGGGCGCGCAAAGCCTGGTTGAGCAGCTTCTCGCCCATCTCCGTCGATTCCGCGTAGTGCTGGGTCTTCAGGAAATGGCGGATGTGCGAGCGCGCCTTGCCGGTCTTGACGTAGTCGAGCCAGCCCGGATTGGGATTGGCGTGCGGAGCCGTGATGACTTCCACGCGATCGCCGTTCTTGAGTTCGGTGCGCAGCGGCACGAGCTCGTAATTGATCTTGGTCGCGACGCAGCGGTTGCCGATGTGGGTGTGCACCGCGTAGGCGAAGTCCACCGCGGTCGCGCCGCGCGGCAGCGACAGGATCCTGCCCTTGGGCGTGAACACGTAGACCTCGTCCGGAAACAGGTCGATCTTGATGTGTTCGAGGAACTCGGCCGCGTCGCCGCTCTCGCTCTGGATGTCGAGCAGCGACTGCAGCCAGTGATGGGTCTTGTGCTGCAGATCGTTCAGGCTGGCGTCGGAAGTCTTGTACAGCCAGTGCGAGGCGACGCCGGCCTCGGCCGTGCGGTGCATGTCGCGCGTGCGAATCTGGATTTCCACCGGCGTCCCGTACGGCCCGATCAGCGTCGTGTGCAGAGCCTGGTAGCCGTTCATCTTGGGAATCGCAATGTAATCCTTGAACTTGCCCGGCACCGGCTTATACAGGCCGTGCAGGGCGCCGAGGGCGAGGTAACACGAGGGGGCGTCCTTGACGATGACGCGAAAACCGTAGATGTCGAGCACCTGGGAGAAGGACAGGTGCTTCTCCAGCATCTTCTTGTAGATGCTGTAGATGTGCTTCTCGCGTCCGCTCACCTGGGCGTCGATGCCTACCGCAGGCAGGCGCTCCTTGATCGCCTCGGTGATCTTTCCCAGCACCTGGCGGCGGTTGCCGCGCGCCGACTTGGTGGCCTTGGCGAGCACCCGGTAGCGCAACGGATACAAGTGCGCGAAAGCGAGCTCCTGCAGCTCCTGGTAGAGGCCGTTCAGCCCGAGCCGGTTGGCGATGGGTGCGTAGATTTCCAGCGTCTCGCGCGCAACGCGACGGCGCTTTGCCGGCGGCACCGCGCCCAGCGTGCGCATGTTGTGCAGCCGGTCGGCGAGCTTGATCAGGATGACGCGCAGGTCGCGCGCCATCGCGAGCAGCATCTTGCGGAAATTCTCCGCCTGCGCGACCTCTTGCGATTCGAACTCGATCTTGTCGAGCTTCGATACGCCGTCGACCAGCTCGGCCACCGGCTTGCCGAAGCGCTGGCTGATCTCCGCCTTGGACACCTGGGTGTCCTCCATGACGTCGTGCAGCAACGCCGCGATCAAGGCCTGCGGATCGAGATGCCATTCGGCGAGGATGCCGGCGACGGCGAGGGGATGCGATATGTAGGGCTCGCCCGAATCGCGGTACTGGCCCTCGTGCGCTTTGCCGCTGAAGTGATAGGCTTCCTCGATGCGCCCGATGTCCGGGGGCTTGAGGTAGCCGGCAAGGCTGCCGGTGAATTCGGCGAGAGCGTTCATGTTCGATCAAGCCCCCGCCGTGATGAGAAGGCGGAGAATTCCGCCTCCTGTTTAGCTCGCGTTCGCTCGGGTGAGCAACTCCTTACCCACTTTACCGGAGGCGATTTCGCGCAGCGCGATCACCGTGGCCTTGTCCTTGTCCGGCTCGACCTGGGGCGTCGCACCGTTAGTCAACTGGCGCGCCCGATAAGTTGCGGCGAGCGTCAGCTCGAATCGATTCGGTATCTGCTTCATGCAATCATCAACGGTAATGCGGGCCATCTCTACCTCGTAGTGTTTCGGTGAATTGTGGGGCCGCGCCTGATGCGCGGGGCCGGTCCTTGCCGATTAGAAATCGAATACTTCGGGATGGCGCGCGAGCTGGCGCGAATACGCGAGCCGGCTTGCGCGCACCACCGCGATCAGGTCGCGGCACGCCTCTTCGAAGTCGTTGTTAATAATAACATATTCAAATTCGGCTGCGTGGCTCATTTCTTCCGCCGCGGCCGCCAGCCGGCGCCCGACCACTTCCTCGCTATCCTGGCCGCGCCGGCGCATGCGCCGTTCCAGCTCGGCGATCGAGGGCGGCAAGATGAAGATCCCTACGGTGTCGGAAAACAGCCGCCGCACCTGCTGCGCGCCCTGCCAGTCGATTTCGAGCAGGATGTCGTTGCCGGCGGCGCGCTCGCGCCGTATCCACGCCTGGGAGGTGCCGTAATGGTTGCCGTGCACCTCGGCGCTTTCCAGGAACTCGCCGCGCGCGAGCATGCCCATGAAGCGCTCGCGGTCGACGAAATGATAGTCGCGGCCATCGACTTCGCCTGGGCGCGGCGAACGCGTCGTATAGGAAATCGACAGGTGGACGTTCGCATCCTCCTGCAGCAGCCGCGCCACCAGGCTCGACTTTCCCGCCCCGGAAGGGGCGCAGACGATGAACAGGCTCCCGCTCATTCGATGTTGGATCTATTCACCTAGTAGCGGGCCGAAACCCGCACCAGTGGTTGATCTTCGTAATTCGTTTTTTCCCGTGAGTACACATTTGACTACACACTTCTTTAAGGACGATCAGCGTCAATTATAAGCAATAAGTACAAGGCCGCATCGAAGACATCGGCAATGCTGACCAAGTCCGGCAATGGCATGCGGTCCCGGCCGAAGCTTATGCCTACCTGACGGGCTATCGCGGCAATAAGGTGCAGATTTCCGCATGTAGTCATACGGAGAGCGCCCATGGAACACAGGAGATGCCTATCGTGCGGGAAAGAGTTTCGACCGCGTCCGCAGGTTGCGCAGCAGCGGTACTGCTCGGCAACAGCCTGCCAACTTGAACGGCGACGGCGCTGGCAAGTGACCAAGCGCAAGCTTGATCCCGACTACAGAGACAACCAGGCCCGAGCACAACGCGCATGGTGCGGGCGTAATTCAGACTATTGGCGCATGTACCGCGGCGACCACCCGGAATATCTCGAGCGCAATCGCGCGCAACAGCGCGAACGCAACGCTCGGCGCCGTTTTGGCGCAGTTGCAAAGATGGACGCGTCACCGCCTGTTTTCACACTACCGTCGGGCATTTATCGAATCGCCCCCGGACCACCCCTCGGGATTGCAAAGATCGACGGCTGGATCGCCGAAATTACTCTGCTTTCATCCCCCAATCGCCGTCCGACTGGCTATTGCAAAGAGACGACGTCATAGCTGTACCTTCGCACCCCGAGTAGCGTCGCGCACTTGGAGGACATCAATCGAATTCTTTGCCGGTTGTTAGTGCGTCGAGATCGGCCTGCACTCCGCTTGGCCGGCGCGTCTCGACGGTGAGCTCGACATCGCGACGACGCGATGTTCCGACCGCTGTGAAAGATGGCTGAAGACCTCGTACAGATCCAGGCAAGTCCGCCGCCGGCGTTGTTCCGCGCCGCCGAGTACGTTCGGATGTCGACCGAGCATCAGCAGTACTCGACTGAGAATCAGCGCGACAAGATTCGCGAGTACGCGAAACACCGCGGCATCCAAATTGTTCGCACCTACGCAGATGAGGGCAAAAGCGGCTTACGCATCGACGGGCGCGCGGCGCTTCAACGGCTGATCAAAGACGTCGAAAACGGTACCGCCGATTATCAGGCGATCCTCGTCTACGACGTGAGCCGCTGGGGCCGGTTCCAGGATGCCGATGAGAGCGCCTATTACGAGTACATCTGTCGGCGCGCCGGCATCCATGTCGCCTACTGTGCGGAACAATTTGAAAACGACGGCTCCCCGGTATCGACGATCGTCAAGGGTGTCAAACGTGCGATGGCCGGCGAATACAGCCGCGAACTCTCTGCAAAGGTATTCGCGGGTCAATGCCGTCTCATCGAGCTTGGATTTCGGCAAGGCGGCCTGGCCGGCTATGGGCTGCGCCGCGTGTTGATAGACCAACACGGTGCGGTGAAGAGCGAGCTCGCTCGCGGGGAGCACAAGAGCTTGCAAATGGATCGAGTCATCCTGATGCCAGGTCCGGAAGAAGAGAACCGGATCGTCAACAAAATCTATCGCTGGTTCATCGATGAAGGCTTGGTCGAATCAGAGATTGCTGCACGACTCAACGGCATGAAGATTCCGACGGACCTTGATCGCGACTGGACGCGTGGGACCGTGCATGAGGTACTAACCAACGAGAAATATATCGGAAACAATGTGTACAACCGGGTATCGTTCAAGCTCAAAAGAAAGCGCGTCGTCAACACGCCGGACATGTGGATCAGAAAGGATGGCGCATTTAATCCGATCGTTCCCACCGAGGTGTTCTTCACCGCACAGGGCATCATCCGCGCCCGCGCGCGGCGCTATACCAGCGAGGAGTTGATCGATCGGCTCCGAGCACTTTATCGAAACCGTGGCTTCCTTTCCTCACTCGTCATCGACGAAACAGACGGAATGCCGACATCATCAGTGTATGCCCATCGCTTCGGCAGTTTGATTCGCGCATACCAACTCGTCGGATTTACGCCGGACCGCGACTATCGCTATCTCGAAATCAACCGCTTCCTGCGGCAACTACATCCGGAAATCATTACGCAGACGGAGGGGAAGATTGCCGCGTTGGGCGGCACTGTGCTCCGCGATCCCGGCACCGATCTCCTCTTCGTCAACGGCGAATTCAACGTCTCGCTCGTGCTTGCACGCTGCCACACGTACCCTTCGGACCACAATCGATGGAAAGTGCGCTTCGATACGAGCCTCTTGCCTGACATTACGGTGGCCGTGCGATTGGATCAGGGGAACAAGGCCCCCTTGGACTACTACCTTCTGCCACGCCTTGATTTCGGCCAACGGCGTCTATGCCTCGCAGATCAAAATCCGATCGAATTCGAGAGCTATCGGTTCGACACGTTGGACTACCTCTACGGAATGGCGGAGCGTTCGCGCATAAGGAGAGCAGCATGACCAATCAGCAACCCGGCAAAATCAAAATGATCCCTGTAGACAAGGTGGAAGTCCTCAATCCGCGCGAACGCAATACCAAGGTCTTCGAGGACATCGTCGACAACATCAAGGCGATCGGCCTCAAGAAACCGATTACCGTGACCCCGCGAGCTGGACCTGACGGCGGCGAGCGTTATCTCTTAGTGTGCGGTGAGGGCCGTTTGAAAGCGTTTAGGTCGTTGGGCGAACCGACAATTCCTGCGCTTATCATCAACGCGAGCGACGAGGACGCATTCATTATGAGCCTCGCCGAAAACATTGCGCGTCGCCAGTGCCGGCCGCTGGAACTCTTGGCTGGCATCGAGGCCCTTCGTGACAAAGGCTACGACAAGAAAGTCATTGCCGCAAAGACAGGCCTCACGCTCGAATACGTCACAGGAATCCTGACCCTGCTACGAAATGGCGAAGAGCGTCTCGTCGTTGCCGTGCAAAAAGGTAGGATCCCGCTCAACGCCGCATTGACGATCGTACGCGCAGGCGACGATGACAAGGCGGTTCAGGCAGCTTTGCAGGACGCTTACGAAACCGGAAAGCTACGCGGCAAGCAATTGTTGGCTGCAAAGCACGTCATCGAGCGTAGGCAGAACTTAGAACCGGTTTCAAAATGAAGTCTGAGACTGCTGTAGCCTGCGCCAGCATA
>CAZMGP010000017.1:0-77329 GCA_964565875.1 uncultured Enterobacteriaceae bacterium | reverse complement strand
CGGCTATTCCGTGTCCAAAGGCATTCCGCGCCTGCGTCGCGCCATCACCACCTGGTATCAACGGCGCTACGGCGTGGAATTCGATCCGGATAGCGAAGCGATCGTCACCATCGGCTCGAAAGAGGGGCTGGCGCACTTGATGCTCGCGACGCTTGATCGCGGCGACACCGTGCTGGTGCCCAACCCGAGCTATCCCATCCACATTTACGGCGCGATCATCGCCGGCGCCGACATCCGCTCGGTGCGCATGACGCCCGACGTCGACTTCATCGCCGAGATGGAGCGTGCCATCCGCGAGTTGATTCCCAAGCCGAAAATGCTGGTGATCGGCTTCCCTTCGAATCCGACGGCGATGTGCGTCGAACTCGAATTCTTCGAGCGCGTGATCGCGCTCGCCAAGGCGCACGACATCCTGGTGGTGCACGACCTCGCCTATGCCGACATCACCTTCGACGGCTGGAAAGCGCCCTCGATCATGCAAGTGCCGGGCGCGCGCGACGTGGCGGTGGAATTCTTCACCATGTCGAAAAGCTACAACATGGCAGGCTGGCGCATCGGATTCATGGTCGGCAATCAGGACCTGGTGCACGCGCTCGCACGCATCAAGAGCTACCATGACTACGGCACCTTCGCGCCGATCCAGGTCGCGTCCATCGTCGCACTCGAGGGACCGCAGGATTGCGTCGAGGAAATCCGCCTCAAATACCAGAAGCGGCGCGACGTGATGGTGAAGGGGCTGCAGGAGATCGGCTGGAAGGTGGACAACCCCAGGGCGTCGATGTACGTCTGGGCGCGGATCCCCGAGCCGTATCTCGCCATGGGTTCGCTCGAGTTTTCGAAAAAGGTCCTGAAGGAAGCCAAGGTCGCGGTTTCCCCCGGCATCGGCTTCGGCGACTACGGCGACGAGCACGTGCGCATTGCGCTGATCGAAAACGAGGCGCGCTCGCGCCAGGCATTGCGCGGCTTCAAGGAAATGTTCAAAAAGGACGGATTGTTGTGATGCAAGTCGAATCGAAGCCGCGTGCTGCGGCGCCGCGCGGGGTGGCGACATGACCATGCATCCGATCAGCGTCGGCTTGCTCGGCATCGGCACCGTCGGCGGCGGCACCTGGGACGTGCTCGCGCGCAACCAGGAAGAAATCACCCGCCGTGCCGGTCGCGGCATCCGCATCGCCAAGGTGGCGGACAAGGACCTCGCGCGCGCGAAACGGCTCGCGGGCGGCGTGGCGGACGTCACAGCGGACGCTTACGAAGTGGTGAACGATCCGGCGATCGACATCGTGGTCGAGTTGATCGGCGGCACCGGCGTGGCGAAGGACCTGGTACTCGCGGCGATCGCCAGCGGCAAGCACGTAGTGACGGCGAACAAGGCGCTGCTTGCCAAGCACGGCAACGAAATCTTCGCCGCGGCGCAGGCACAGGGCGTGATGGTCGCGTTCGAAGGGGCGGTGGCGGGGGGGATTCCCATCATCAAGGCCTTGCGCGAGGGCCTCACCGCCAACCGCATCGAATGGATCGCCGGCATCATCAACGGCACGTCCAACTTCATCCTGTCGGAAATGCGCGACAAGGGACTCGCCTTCGACGCGGTGCTCGCCGAGGCGCAGCGCCTGGGTTATGCGGAAGCGGATCCGACCTTCGACATCGAGGGCATCGACGCCGCGCACAAGCTCACCATCATGTCGGCGATCGCCTTCGGCATTCCGATGCAGTTCGAAAAGGCTTATACCGAAGGGATTTCGAAGCTTACGCAGGAAGACATCCGTTACGCCGAGCAGCTCGGCTATCGCATCAAGCTGCTCGGCATTACGCGCAGGACCCCGGAAGGGATCGAGTTGCGCGTGCACCCTACCCTCGTCCCGGCGCGCCGGCTCATCGCCAATGTCGAAGGCGTAATGAACGCCATCCTGGTGAAGGGCGACGCCGTCGGCGCCACCATGTACTACGGCGCCGGCGCGGGCGCGGAACCCACGGCGAGCGCCGTCGTTGCCGACTTGGTCGACGTGACGCGCATGCACACCGCCGACCCCGAGCATCGCGTGCCGCATCTCGCTTTCCAGCCGGACCGGCTGTCGGACACCGCCATCCTGCCGATGGCGGAGGTGGTCACCTCCTATTACCTGCGCATGCGTGTCGCCGATCGCCCCGGGGTGCTCGCCGACATCACCCGAATCCTCGCCGACCGCGGCGTGTCGATCGACGCCATGGTGCAGAAGGAGCCGTCGGAGGGCGAGGAGCAGGTGGACATCATCATGCTCACCCACGAGACGCGCGAGAAGCACATCAACGCCGCGATGGCGGCGATCGAAAGCCTGCAGTCGGTGTCGGGCAAGGTAACCCGCATCCGGCTGGAAGAGCTCGGGCGCAATTAGGGCCGGAGAAGAACGAGAGGATTCCCGCGGCCAGCGGGAATGAATAGTTGAACATGCGCTACATCAGCACCCGCGGCGGCATGGCGCCGCAGACGTTTACCCAGATCCTCCTCGGTGGCCTGTGCCCGGACGGCGGGCTTTCCATGCCGGAGGCTTATCCGCGTGTGGAACGCAGCGAACTCGCCGCCTGGAGGAAGCTCTCCTACGCCGAACTCGCCTTCGAAGTGCTGAAGAAATTTTGCGACGACATCCCGCCCGAGGACCTGCGCTCGCTTTGCGCGCGCACCTATACCAAGCAGGCGTTCCGCACCGACGCGATCACGCCGCTCGTGACGCTCGAGCCAGGCTTGCACATCCTCGGCCTGTCGAACGGGCCGACGCTCGCCTTCAAAGACATGGCGATGCAGCTCCTCGGCAACCTGTTCGAATACGTGCTCGCCAAGAGCGGCGATTCGCTCAATATTCTCGGCGCGACCTCGGGCGACACGGGCTCGTCGGCCGAATATGCCATGCGGGGAAAACGCGGGGTGAACGTGTTCATGCTCTCGCCCGAGGGCAAGATGAGTCCGTTCCAGTCGGCGCAAATGTTCTCGCTGCAAGACCCGAACATATTCAACATCGCGGTGCGCGGTGTGTTCGACGACTGCCAGGACGTGGTGAAGGCGGTGAGCGGCGACGGCGCGTTCAAGGCGCGCCAGAAGATCGGTGCGGTGAATTCGATCAACTGGGCGCGCGTGGCGGCGCAGGTCGTGTACTACTTCAGCGGCTATTTCGCCGCGACGAAATCTGAGGACGAGCAGGTGGCGTTTGCCGTGCCCTCGGGCAATTTCGGCAACATCTGCGCCGGTCACATCGCGCGCATGATGGGCCTGCCGATCGCGCGGCTCATCCTCGCCACGAACGAAAACGACGTGCTGGACGAGTTCTTCCGCAGCGGCGCCTACCGCGTGCGGCCGTCTTCCGAAGTGGCGCAGACTTCCAGCCCGTCGATGGACATCTCCAAGGCGTCCAATTTCGAGCGCTTCGTCTTCGACCTCGTCGGGCGCGACGCCGCGGCGGTGCGGGCGCTATGGCAGAAGCTGGAGCGCGAAGGCGAGTTCGACCTGTCGCAGACGCCTTATTTCGCCAAGCTCGCGGACTACGGTTTCGTCTCGGGGAAGAGCACGCACCAGGATCGCCTGGCCACCATTCGCCGCGTCTGGCGCGAGTACGGCGTGATGATCGACACCCACACCGCCGACGGCGTGAAAGTGGGGCTGGAGCGGCGCCTGCCCGGCGTGCCGTTGGTGTGCCTGGAGACCGCGCTGCCGGTGAAGTTCGCCGCCACCATACGCGAGGCGCTCGGCCGCGATCCCGACTACCCGTCCGGCTGCGAAGGGCTGGAGGCGCTGCCGCAGCGCTTCGAGGTGATGGATGCGGATGCGGAGGCCGTCAAGGCCTATATTGCCCGTCACACCGGGCTGTGAAATACGAGGCTTGAGGCGGGTGTACGGCCGCGTGGCCGCTAGCAGTCCGGCCGGTTGTAAGTCCTGAGGCAGTGTTCGCGCAGCTGACGCTTCTCTTCCTGCACCCGCCGCAAGGCGTTGTTGTCTTCCTGCTGCCGCGCGTACTGTTGCTGCCGTTGCCGCTGTTCGATCGCCGCTTGTTCCTGCCGGCGTTGCGCCTCCGCCCGGCGCTCAGCGTTCTGCTGCTCCATGCTCAGTTGACGACCGAGGCGTTCGGTCTCCGCTCGAAGACGGCGCTCCTGGTCGGCGGTCTGCCGCTGCTGTGAGCTCTCGAACATGGCTTGGCGGCGCTCCTCTTCGCGCGCCTGCGCCTCGGCCTGGCGCTTCTTCTCCTCTTCCGCCAGGCGCAGTACGCGCTCGACCGCCTCGCGCTCCTCGCGCGCCTTCTGCCGCGCATGGTAGAACCACATGCCCGAGATGAGGACGAGGATCAGGCCGGCGACGACGATATTGCGTGTGGACGTCCTGCCGGGTTCGGCTTCCTCGACCGAATAGGCCTGGGCGTTGACCTTGATCCCTGCCTTGGCGAGCTTCTGGTCGTATTGCGCGCGCGCTTCCGGATTGCTCAGCGTCTCGTAGGCCTGCTGCAAGGCGAGAAAGCGGACTCTGGCGGTCTCGTCGGTTTCGACTTTCGCCTTCGGGTGCTGCAGCTTGAGGCGATTGAACGCATCCTCGATCTCCTGTGGATAGGCCGAGGGCGCGACGCCAAGAACGGTGTACAGCGTCTTAATGGTCATGATGCAGGCTCATTCGCTTGTCTAGTCGTAATTGGCGCGTTCCTGCGGCGGTCGCCGCGGCGCGTTCTATTTTCTAGTCCGGTAAATTATATCCCATCTTCTTGTCATGGATATCGGCTCTCGCCGGCGAAAACTCAATAGCTCAGTCCCGGAGGCAGCGGATTGCGACCGGTGCGATAGGAAAATACTTGAGGATTCGAGGGATCGATGTTCACCTTGACCCAGTCGACGAAAGGCGAGCCAAAGCTCTCGATCCTAGTGAATTGCTCGACCCGTTGCAGCGTCGCCGGATCGATGAGCGGCTTGTCGACGCGGAAGTGGTGGGTGTCGCCGTGCACCAGGATCACGGGCCTGCCGAAGGCCTGCGTATGGGCGAGCAAGTCCTTCTTGAAATCCGCATAGCCGTCGGTCGGATTCTCCCGCCGCAGGTAGGAACGGTCGAAGCGGGGATTCGCCTGGACGAAGACGAAGGCGGCGCGATAGCCTTTCCTTTGCGCGAGGTCGAAGCTTTGCGCAAGCCATGCGGCGTTCGCATCGCTCCTTTCGCGGAATTCGGTGTCCATGCGCGGGTCGCGGCGGAAATTGTTGTTGCTGCCGGGCAGGTTGAGTCCGACGAAGAGCACGCCGCCTGCCGTCCAGCGCACGTTCTCGCGATAGGCGCGAAAGCGGGGAGCGGTATCGACGTCGTCGCTCTGGCGCTCGAGTCTGAGCGTGGCGCCGCCGAGACTCCGCGCATCCGGGTAGAACACCAGGCGCAGCTTGGCCAGGCGCTCGAGCGGATCGTAGCCGCCCGCGGCCGGGCGCCAGCAGTCGGTCCACTCGTTGTCGCCCGGGACGAGGATGAAGGGGTAGCGCGAGCGATCGAACAACTGCTTGCGCGCGACGAACAGTTCATCGCTGCAAGGCGTGGCGCCGCTCTTGATGTCGCCGATGTGGACGACGAAGGCGAGGTTCTCCTGGTTGATCTCTTCCAGCATTTGCGCGAACAGGCTTTCCTCGCGGGCGCTGTAAGGCGCATCGCCGACGATGGCGAAGCTGAAACGATGGGGCTCCTCCGCCTGCGCCAGCGCGGCGGTAAGCGCGAGCGCGACCAAGGCGAGGAAGCGCATCACAGGCTCTTCAGCTTGTAGAGAAGATCCAGTGCCTCTTTCGGGCTCAGTTCGTCCGGCTTGATCGTGGCGAGCAGGTCCAGTGCGGGATGCGGCTCGGGCTCGGCTGCGGACGCAGCGCTGGCGAAGAGATCCGATTGGCCGTCGCGGGTGAGGCTCTGCTGCTCGAGTTCCAGCAAATAGCGCTTCGCCGCGCGCGTCACGCTGCCCGGCACGCCGGCGAGCGCGGCCACCTGCAGGCCGTAGCTTTGCGAGGCGGGGCCTTCCTCGACCGCGTGCAGGAACACGATCGAATCCTTGTGTTCGATCGCATCCAGGTGGATGTTCGCCGCTTCGCGAAATTCGAGCGCAAGCCGGGTGAGCTCGAAGTAGTGGGTGGCAAAGAGGGTGTAGCTCTTGTTCTTCTCCAGCAGATGGCGCGCAATGGCCCAGGCGAGGGCGAGGCCGTCGAAGGTCGAGGTGCCACGCCCGACTTCGTCCATCAGCACCAAACTGTTTGCCGTGGCGTTATGCAGGATGTTGGCGCTTTCGGTCATCTCGACCATGAAGGTCGAGCGCCCGCCGGCGAGATCGTCGGCGGCGCCGATGCGGGTGAAGATCTGGTCGATCGGGCCGAGGCGCGCCGCGCTCGCCGGAACGAAAGCGCCGACGTGGGCGAGCAGCGCGATGAGCGCTACCTGGCGCATGTAGGTCGACTTGCCGCCCATGTTGGGGCCGGTGATGAGCAGCAGCCGGCGCATGGGGTTCAGCCGGCAGTCGTTGGCGATGAACTGCTCCAGCTGTGCTTCGACCACCGGGTGCCGCGCCGCCTCGATCTCGATCAGCGGCTCGTCGACGAATTGCGGCCGGCACCAGGAAAGGCGCAGGCTGTCCGCAGCGAACGAGGCGAGCAGATCGAGCTCTGCGAGGCTGCGCGCGATACGCTGCAGCGCCGGGATGTGCGGCTGCAGTGCCTCCAGCACGCCCTCGTACAAGGCCTTCTCGCGGGCGAGCGAGCGCTCCTGCGCCGACAGCGCCTTGTCTTCGAAGGCCTTCAGCTCGGGCGTGATATAGCGCTCGGCGTTCTTCAGTGTTTGCCGGCGGCGGTAATCGGCGGGAATCTTCTCCGCGTGCGCGTGGGTGACTTCGATGTAGAAGCCGTGCACGCGGTTGTACTCGACCTTGAGATTAGGAATGCCGCTGCGGCTGCGCTCGCGCGCCTCCAGCTCGGCGAGGAATTCGCTCGAATTGGTCTGCAGCGCGCGCAGCTCGTCCAGTTCCGCGTCGTAGCCGTGGTTGATGACCCCGCCCTCGCGCACGATCGCGGCAGGCTCGGGGAGAATGGCGCGGGCAAGTAGCTCTGAGCAGTCCGCGGGCACGGCGAGCCCTGCGCGCAGCTCGGCGACACGCTCGGCGCCAGCGACGGCGAGCAGCGCGGCGAGCTGGGACAGGGCGCTCAAGGTATCGCGCAGGCCGGAGAGGTCGCGCGGCCGGGCGCTCTTCAAGGCAATGCGCGCGGCGATGCGCTCGACGTCCGCGATGCGGCGCAGCGCTTCGCGTATGGCGGTATGCGGTCCTTGCGCCAGTTCCTCGACCGCTTCATGGCGTTGCGCGAGCACTGCGCGGCTGCGCAAGGGATGGTGCAGCCAGTGGCGCAAAAGCCGGCTGCCCATGCCGCTCGCGCAACTGTCGAGCAGGCTAAACAGCGTCGGGGCGGCGGTGCCGCGCAGTGTCTCGGTGAGTTCGAGATTGCGCCGCGTCGCCGCGTCCATGCGCACGTAATCCTCGGCGCGTTCGGCGCGCATGGCGTTGACGTGGGCGAGGCTCTGGCCCTGGGTCTTCTTCGCATAGTCGAGAAGCGCTCCCGCGGCGCCGATGGCAAGCGGCAAATCCTCGCAGCCGAAGCCCTCGAGCGAGCGCACGCGGAAGTGCGCGAGCAGTTGTTCTTGTGCCGCATCGCGCTCGAACAGCCACTCAGGCAAGCGCGTCACCGCTGCATCGCCGGCGAGTTCCGGCAGGGCCTCGCGGTCGGTCAAGAGGATCTCCGCGGGACGCAGGCGCGTAAGCTCCGCAGCGAGTTGGCGCTGCGGGATTTCCGCCAAGCGCAGCTCGCCGCTCGCCAGGCACAGCCAGGCGAGGCCGACCGTGTGGTTGGACGCCGCGAGCGCGAGCAGCAGGTTGTCCGACTTCTCGTCGAGCAGCGCCGAATCGGTGAGCGTTCCCGGCGTGACGATGCGGGTGACGGCGCGCTCGACTGGGCCTTTGGACGTGTTCGGATCGCCGATCTGCTCGCAGATCGCCACCGATTCGCCCAGCTTCACCAGCTTCGCCAGGTACTGGTCGACGGCGTGAAAGGGCACGCCCGCCATCTTGATCGGGGCGCCGGCCGATGCTCCGCGGGTGGTGAGCGTGATGTCGAGCAGCCCCGCCGCCCTCTCCGCGTCTGCGTAGAAGAGCTCGTAGAAGTCGCCCATGCGGTAGAACAGCAGGATGTCCGGATGCTGCGCCTTGAGGCGCAGATACTGCTGCATCATCGGGGTGTGGGCGCTGACGGGCGCGGCGTGGTTCATCGGCGCAATTCTAACCCGAGAACTTTGGCGCCAATTCGAAACTCATGGCGTTGGCGATCGACAGCCTCGCCGTGTTTCGCTGGTATATTCCGGGTACTCGCCGCACTTCTTCAAACCGACGCATGCCACCCTATTCGCCATATAGAAAATTCGGACCCGTGCAATTCATACCCGGTGCGAATCAAGGTCGGTACCCGTATTCCAATTCGGTCTACGTCGAAGGCGCGGGGGTGTTGGTCGACGCCGGTGCGGGGCGGGAGGCCTACCAGCCGCTGATCGACGGGCCCGGCGTGCGTGAGGTGTGGCTCAGCCACTATCACGAAGATCACATCGCCTATCTCGACCTGTTCGACGGCCTGCCGCTGCGGCAGATGGAAATCGAGGCCGAGGCGCTTACCGACGTAGAGCGATTCCTCGACTGGTACGGCTTCGAAGAGGCCGAGCTTCGCGCCACCATGCGCAAGACCGTGCAGGAGGAGTTTCATTATCGCCCGCGGCGCGCGACGGGCTATTTCTCCGACGGCGAAATCATCGATCTCGGCAGCTGCAGCGTCGAAGTCATCCTCACGCCCGGGCATACGCCGGGCAGCAGCTCGTTCTACTTTCGCGAAGCGGGTGTGCTATTCATGGCCGACTACGACCTGACGCGTTTCGGTCCCTGGTATGCCGATCGCGATTCGTCACTGGACGCCTGCATTGCATCGCTCGCACGCCTGCGCAAGATTCCCGCTCGCGTCTGGCTCACCGGGCACGAGTCCGGGTGTTTCGAGGAAGGGCCGGAAGAGATCGCGCAGCGCTTCGACGCTTACCTGGCGGTGATCGGCGAGCGCGAGGCGAAGCTCCTCGATTACCTGAAAGGTGCACCGCGCAGCATGGCGGAGATCGTCGGACAGTGGATCGTCTATCGCAAAGCGCGCGAGCCGCGCGCATTCTATGCATGGTGCGAGCAGGCCACCATGGGCAAGCACCTTGAGCGCCTGATCCGGCTCGGCCAAGTGGTGCGCGACGGGGAGCGTTTCCACCTCGTCGGCTGAATCGCCCACGCCGCCATTCGGCAGCGGCGTGAAAATCCGAAATCAGTGATGGCGCACGCGGTGGCGCGCTTTTTCGGCCAGGCGACGGCGCTCGTGCAGGAGGCTCGCGGCATCCGCTTTCTTCGCGCGCGGCCAGGCCGCGATCGCGCGCTTCACCTCGGCGTGCGCCATGGCGACATGCGGATCGTGCTGCAGGTAGGGCCAGTAGCGCTGCGCAAACGCGCCGCCCGAGCCGGGCGGCGAGGGCGGGACGACGTAGTGTTCCACCGCCGGGCGTATGGCGCCGGCGATGTCAACCGTCGTGTCGCTGTCGCGCACCAGATCGATGTCCACCATCAGCTCGGACAACTCGCGCAGCCAGGCGAAATACGGGTCGGCGGCGAGCAGGTGCAGCAGATCGGCCGGGCTGAGCGCAGCGCCGCGCTCGCGTTCGTAATCGCGCCGGGCGCAGTCGGCGAGCGCGCGGTGCAGATCGCGCAGCGCTTGGGCAAGCCTTTCCCAGTCCAAGGTATCGCTCATGTTCGTCCCAGCCGGCGTTGACGGAACCATTATAGACGCGGACGGTACCCGTTCGCGCCCGGCTGCGGTGCGCAAAACGGCAGTTGCGCGCCATGCGGGCCAGCTCTGATTGACAAGGAACGAAAGTTCCACGTATAGTGATTCATGAAACCGTTGTAACGGAACCGGCCAGCCGTCGAGCTGGCCGGCAGGGCGAGGAGGACGAACCGCAGTGGGACTGCGTGAACTGATTCTGGAATCCTACGACGAGCTGCTGCCGTCGGAGCGCAAGCTCGCCGACACCGTCATGCAGCACCAGGCGAACGTCGCGAGCTATTCGGCGACGGAACTCGCGCAGTTTGCGGGCGTGTCGAAGGCCACCGCGGCGCGCTTCTTCCGCCGCCTGGGTTACGAGAGTTTCAGCCAGTTCCGCTCCGACGTCCGCGCCAATCCGCCGGCCGCATCGCCCTTGTTCAAGCTCGAGGACGCGGCTAAGCTCGACGGCACAGCCTCCGGCCTCGAGCGACATTTTGCGATCGACGCACAGAATCTCGCCGCCACGCTGCGCAACCTCAGTCGCGACGATATCAAGGCGGCGCTGGCCGTGCTGCGGCGCGCGCAGCGGGTGTGGATCGTGGGCTATCGCAATGGCTACGCCACCGCGTTCTACGCCCACGCACTGTTTTCGCACGCGAAGCAGAACGTGCTGCTGCTCAACGACTCGGCGGCGAAAATCGCCGACCTGATGGCCGACGTGGGGGAGAACGATGCGCTGTTCGTCATCGATTTCCGCCGGCGGACCAAACTATTGACTCAAATCGTCGGCATCGCGCGCGAAGCCGGCGCGAAGATCGTGCTGCTTACCTATTCGCCGGTTTCGCCCATCGCGCGCCCGGGGGACGTCATCCTCGGCTGCGCGACCACAGGATCGGCGCTGTTCGACTCCTACGTCGCGCCGACCTCCATCGTCAACTTCCTCGGCGCGTCCCTGGTCGCCGAAGTCCGCCCCAAGGCGCGTGCGCGCATGGAGCGCATCGAGCGCATCCACGAGGCGCTGGCCGATCTGGAGACCTGAAGGATGAAAGCGTTCGATATCGACGGCGAGCGCCTGCTCGCGTCTCTCAAGGAGCTTGGTCGCTTCGGCGCGCTCGCAGGCGGCGGCGTGTGCCGCCTCGCGCTCAGCGACGAGGACAAGGCCGGGCGCGACTGGGTCGTGGCGCAGATGAAGGCCCTTGGCATGGAGATCCGTATCGACGGCATCGGCAATGTCGTCGGCATCTACGGCGGACGCGAAGACGCACCGCCAGTGATGGCGGGCTCGCATATCGATACGGTGCGCACCGGAGGCCTGTACGACGGCAATTACGGCGTGCTCGCCGGCCTCGAAGTGGTGCGGGTGCTGAAAGATGCCGGCGTGAAGACGCGTAAGCCGCTGGCCGTCGCCTTCTTCACCAACGAAGAGGGCTCGCGTTTCGCCCCCGACATGATGGGCAGCCTGGTATTTCAAGGCGACTTGCCGCTCGATACCGCGCTCGCCGTGAAGGGCATAGACGGCACCACGGTGAAGGAAAACCTCGAGCGCATCGGCTATCGCGGCACGGCCTCCGTGGGGAAGACGGAGGTCGACAGCTATATCGAGCTGCACATCGAGCAGGGCCCGGTGCTCGACATCGAGCGCATCACCATCGGCGCGGTGCAAGGCGTGCAGGGCATCTCCTGGACCGAATTCACGCTGGGCGGCGTGTCGAACCACGCCGGCACGACGCCGATGCGCCTGCGCCACGACGCAGGGCTCGTCGCCGCGCGCATCGCCTGCTATGCGCGCGAACTCGCACGTGAATTGGGCGGCGACCAAGTGGCGACGGTCGGCGCGATGAGCTTCTACCCCAATTTGGTGAACGTCATCCCCAACCGCGTGGTGTTCACGGTGGACTTGCGCAATACCGACGAGGCCGCGCTCAAACTCGCGGAGCAGCGACTGTGGGCATTCGCCGACGAGGCGGCGCAGGCCGAGGGCACGGAGATTTCGCGACGCTCGCTGGCGCGCTTCGAGCCGGTCGCTTTCCACCCGCAATTGGTGAACCTGGTCGAAGGCACGGCGCGGGATTTGGGTTATTCGGTGAAGCGCCTGCCGAGCGGCGCGGGGCACGACGCGCAAATCCTCGCGCGCCAATGCCCGGCGGCGATGATTTTCGTGCCGAGCGTGGCCGGGCTTTCCCACAACGTGCGCGAGCACACCGAGCACGCCGACTTGGTGGCCGGCGCGCGGGTGCTGCTGCGCGTGCTGCTGAAATTGGCCGAAGTTCAGTCGAAACCTTAGGGAGGTCAAGTGGCAAGATTCATCAACGTCGCGATCGGCCAACTCGGCCCGATTGCTCGCAGCGAGACGCGGGCGCAGGTGGTGGTGCGCCTGAAGGAACTGATGCACCAAGCCAGTGCCATGGGCTGCGAACTGATCGTCTATCCGGAACTCGCGTTGACGACGTTCTTTCCGCGCTGGTACATGGCCGATCAGGCCGAAGTGGACAGTTTCTTCGAGCGCGAGATGCCGGGTCCCGAGACGCGGCCGTTGTTCGATCTCGCGCGCGAGCTGAAGATCGGTTTCTGTCTGGGCTATGCCGAGCTGACGGTCGAAGGCGGCAAGACGCACCGCTACAACACCTCGATCCTGGTGGATCGCTCCGGTGCCATCGTCGCCAAGTACCGCAAAGTGCATCTACCGGGACACGCCGAGCACGAGCCCTGGCGTCGTTTCCAGCATTTGGAGAAGCGCTATTTCGAGCCGGGCGAGCGCTTCAGTGTGGCGCAGGCCTTCGGCGGCGTCATCGGCATGGCGATTTGCAACGATCGCCGCTGGCCGGAAACCTATCGCGTCATGGGGCTGCAGGGAGCGGAGATGATCCTCATCGGCTACAACACGCCGGTGCACAATCCGCCCGCGCCCGAACACGACGATTTATCCCTCTTTCACAACCAGCTCGTGCTGCAGGCGGGCGCTTATCAGAACGGCAGCTGGGTCATCGGCGTGGCGAAGGCGGGGGTGGAGGAGGGCGTCGACCAGATCGGCGGCAGCTGCATCGTCGCTCCCTCGGGAGAAGTCGTGGCGGCCTGCACCACCAAGGGGGATGAGCTTGCGCTCGCCCGCTGCGACCTGGATTTGTGCAATTCCTACAAGCGCACGACGTTCAACTTCGATCTGCATCGGCAGCCGCACGCCTATGGATTGATCGTCGAGCGCAAAGGCGTGCGCCTCAAAGCGGATGGCACGCCACTTGCTAAAGCTGCGACCGTTTGACTTCATCATTTTTGGAAGGAGAAGGAGCATGACCATGCGCAACGGAGTTCTAGGCTTATTGAGATATGCGGCGCCGGCAGTCATCGCCCTGGCCGGGGTGGTGGGGCAGATTTCTGCTGCACAGGCGGCGGATGCCAAAGTGATTCGGATGATTCCCGGCGGGGACTTGAAGATCCTCGACCCGATCCAGAATCCGTCCTATATCACGCGCAACCACGGCTACATGATCTACGACACGCTGTTCGCGATGGACGCGAAAGGCGCGGTCAAGCCGCAGATGGTCGACAGCTATCAGGTGTCGAAGGACAAGAAGACCTATACCTTCAAGCTGCGTGCGGGCCTCAAATGGCATGACGGCGCGCCGGTCACCGCGGCCGACTGCGTCGCCTCGATCAAGCGTTGGGGGGCGAAGGACGTCACCGGGCGGCTGCTTGCCGCCGAGACGGTTTCGCTCGATGCCAAGGACGCGAATACTTTCGTCCTCACGCTGAAGGAGCCTTTCGGCCTGGTGCTCGAGGCCCTGGGCAAGCCTTCGTCCAACGTGCCGTTCATGATGCCCGAGCGCGTGGCGAAGACTGATCCCAACCAGCAGATCACCGACACCATCGGCTCGGGTCCGTTCATGTTCAAGAAAGACGAATGGGTGCCGGGGAACAAAGTCGTGTACGTGAAGAACCCGAACTACGTGCCGCGCAAGGAAGCGGCGAGCGGGCTCGCCGGCGGCAAGGTGGTGAAGGTCGACCGCGTCGAATGGGTGTACATCCCGGACCAGAACACGGCGCTCGCCGCCTTCAACAACGGCGAAATGGACGTGTTCGAACTGCCGCAGGCGGACTTCATCGCCGGGCTGGAGAAAAATCCCAACGTGAAGCTCGCGGCGGACACCCTCGGCAACCAGGGCTGGCTGCGGCCCAACCACCTGATCCCGCCATTCAACAATCCGAAGGCGCGCCAGGCCCTGCTCTATCTGGTGAACCAGGAGGAATACCTCGCCGCCGCCGGCTTCCCCGAAAAATACCGCATGAAGAAATGCGCCGCCTATTTCATGTGCGGCAGCGTGAACGCGACCGACGCGGGCGGCGAAGCGGTGAAGGGCGGGCAGAACCTGGAGAAGGCGAAGCAACTGCTCAAGGAAGCCGGCTACAAGGGCGAGAAGATCGTGGTGCTGACGCCTAGCGATCCGCCGGTGCAGGCTGCCGCCGCGCTGGTGACGGTGCAGAACCTGAAGAAGATCGGCGTCAACGTCGATGCCCAGGCGATGGACTGGAGCACGCTGCTCGCCCGACGCGCGAAGAAGGATGCGCCCGAGAACGGCGGCTGGCACATCTTCCACACTTATTCCGTCGGCTACGACGTGATCTCCCCGGTCGCCAACGCTTACGTGCAGGGTACCTGCGACGCGGCGCCTCCTGGCTGGTCCTGCGACGAGCAGATGGAGAAGCTGCGCATGGCCTGGGCGAAGGAAGGCGATCTCGCCAAGCGCAAGAAGATCACCGACGAAATCCAGAAGCGCGCCTACGAGATGGTGCCGTACGTGAACTTCGGCCAGTTCTTCTGGCCCATGGCCTATCGTTCCAATCTCAAGGGCCTCATCAACACCGGCATTCCGGTGATGTGGAACGTCGAGAAGCAATAAGCATCCGACTCGCCGGGCGCGCCTCGTATCGCGCCCGGCTCCGATAACGCTCACATGGTCTACGTCGTCAAGCGGATTTTTGCGCTGATACCGGTGCTCGCCGTGGTCGCCGTGACCGTGTTCCTGCTGCTGCATCTCGCGCCGGGCGATCCGGCCTTGATCATCGCCGGCGACACCGCCACGGCCCAGGACGTGGAGCAGATCAGGCAAAAGCTGGGGCTGGACCGGCCGCTGCCCGCGCAGTTCGTCGACTGGGTCTGGCGCATGCTGCACGGCGATCTGGGCGTATCGGTCTTCACCGGCCTGCCCGTGACCACCATGATCGGCCAGCGCATCGAGCCGACGCTGTGGCTGACGCTCTTCACTATCAGTTTCGCCGTCGTCTTCGCGGTGCCCATGGGCATCATCGCCGCCTGGCGCGCGGGCACCTGGATCGACCGCGCGCTGATGGCGCTCGCCGTGCTCGCGTTTTCGCTGCCCGTGTTCCTGATCGGCTATTTCTTCATCTTCGGTTTCTCGATCAAATGGCCGCTGCTGCCGGTGCAGGGGTTCCGCAGCCTGTCCGAAGGCGTGCTGCCCTTCCTGCGCCATCTGATCCTGCCGACGCTCTCCGGCGGGCTGATCTACATGGCGCTGATCGCTCGCATGACCCGCGCCACCATGCTGGAAGTGCTGGGCGAGGACTATATCCGCACGGCCCGCGCCAAGGGCGTCGCCAATTCGCGGCTGCTGTTGCGCCATGCGCTGAAGAACGCCGCCGTACCGATCGTCACCACCATCGGCTTGGGCGTGGCGCTGCTCTTGGGCGGCGTGATCGTCACCGAAAGCGTGTTCGCAATTCCCGGCATCGGCCGGCTCACCGTGGATTCGGTGCTGCGCCGCGACTATCCGGTGATTCAGGGCATCGTGCTCGTGACCTCCGCGGTCTACGTGCTCATCAATCTCGCGATCGACCTGCTCTACACCGTGCTCGATCCGCGCATCCGTTACTAGGGCAGCGCATGTCAGTCACGCTCGCGCAGCTTGAAGCGCAGCTCGCCTCCTCGAACCGTCGACCCTGGCTCGGCTTTGCCCGCCGCCATCCGCTTCTCGTGCTCGGTGCGGCGCTGCTCCTGGTCATGGCCATCCTCGCGCTCGCCGCACCCTGGATCGCGACTTACAGCCCGACCGACATGAACGTGCTGCAGCGCTTGAAGGCGCCTTCGGCCGAACATCTTTTCGGTACCGACGCGCTCGGCCGCGACGTTTTCTCGCGCACCCTATGGGGCGGGCGGGTGTCGCTAATCGTGGGAGTGAGCGTGGCGCTGCTCGCGACCAGTATCGGCGTGCTGATCGGCATGGTCGCAGGCTTTTCGCGCATCGGCGATGCCGTAATCATGCGCATCATGGACGGCATGATGGCGATACCGGGCATCCTGCTCGCCGTCGCGCTGATGACGCTCGTTCACGCCAGCGTGCAGACCGTGATCATCGCCATCGCGGTGCCGGAGATTCCGCGCGTAGTGAGGCTGGTGCGCTCTCTGGTGCTGATCATCCGCGAGCAGCCGTATATCCAGGCGGCAGAGGCGATCGGCACCCGCTTCCACTGGATTCTCTTGCGCCACGTGCTGCCGAACACGGTGACGCCCCTCATCGTCCAGGCAACGTTCATCTGCGCCTCTGCGGTGATTTTCGAGGCCTACCTGAGCTTTCTCGGCGCCGGCACGCCGCCTGAAATCCCCAGCTGGGGCAACATGATGGCCGACGGCCGCGCGGTGGTGCAGCTCGCCTTCAACATCATCCTTTTTCCCGGGATATTCCTCGGCCTGACGGTGCTTTCGATCAACCTCCTCGGCGACGGGCTGCGCGACATGCTCGATCCGAAAATCGCGCGCCGGCTATGAGCGTAAACGCCGCACCGGTACTCGAAGTCGAGGAGCTGAAGGTCTACTTCGGCAGCCGCGACGGCATCGTGCGCGCAGTCGACGGCGTTTCCTACGCGCTCGCCGAAGGCGAGACGCTGGGCGTGGTGGGGGAATCCGGCTGCGGCAAGAGCGTCACGGCAATGTCGGTGCTGCGCCTGCTGCCCTCGCCGCCGTCGGTGGTGGCGGGAGGCGCGATCCGCTACCGCGGCGAGGACCTGCTCGCGTTCGACGAAGCGCGCATGCGCGAGATCCGCGGCAACGAGATCTCCATGATCTTCCAGGACCCGATGACCTCCTTGAATCCCGTGCTCAGCATCGGCGAGCAGATCGCGGAAACGCTCATGCTGCACCAGAAACTGGGGCGGAGGGCGGCATGGCAACGCGCGGTGGAAATGCTGCGGCTGGTAAACATCTCCGAGCCGCAAAGGCGTGCGCGCGAATATCCGCACCAATTCTCCGGCGGTATGCGCCAGCGGGCGATGATCGCGCTCGCGCTCGCCTGCCATCCCAAGGTGCTGATAGCGGACGAGCCGACGACTGCGCTTGACGTCACCATCCAGGCGCAGATCATCGAACTCATGCTGAAGCTGAAACAGGATCTCGGCACGGCGATCATGATGATCACCCACGACCTCGGCGTCGTCGCCGAAACCTGCGCGCGGGTGGTGGTGATGTACGCCGGACGCAAGGTGGAGGAGGCGCCAGTCGCGCGCTTGTTCGCTGCGCCCTTGCATCCCTACACCCAAGGCTTGCTCGCCTCGATACCGAAACTCGACACCGCAGGCCGATGCGCGGCGCGCGCGCGCCTGGCAGAAATCCCCGGCATGGTGCCGACGCTGAAGGGCCAGACCGCGGGCTGCAGCTTCGCCCCGCGCTGCCCGTGGGCGAAGCCGCGCTGCAGCGAACTGACGCCGCGTCTCGCGGAACTGCGAGCCGGACACCGCGTCGCTTGCTGGGAGGCTCAGGCATGACGCAAGGCCCTCTGCTCGAAATGCGCGAGCTGAAGAAGCATTACCCGGTCGCGGGCGGGCTGTTGGGACGCGCGCAAAAACAGGTGTATGCGGTCGACGGTATTTCCTTTTCGCTCGCGCGCGGCGAGACCCTTGGGCTGGTTGGCGAGTCAGGCTGCGGCAAGTCGACGGCGGCTAAGACGATCATGCGGCTCATCGAACCGACGGCCGGGCAGGTGCTGCTCGAAGGCTCGGACATCACGGCGCTGTCGAGGGCGCAGTTCCGGCCTTATCGCAGGCAGGTGCAGATCGTGTTCCAGGATCCCTACGCGTCGCTCAACCCGCGCATGAAAGCGGGGGCGATCGTGGCGGAACCGCTCGCCAACTTCGGCGTCGCGAAAGCGGAGCGCGAAGCAAGGGTGGCGGAACTCTTCGACCGCGTCGGACTGCAGCGCGACGCGCAGCGCCGCTATGCGCACGAGTTCTCCGGCGGCCAGCGCCAGCGCCTGGGCATCGCCCGCGCGCTCGCGCTGAAACCGAAATTGATCGTGTGCGACGAGCCGGTGTCGGCGCTGGACGTCTCGATCCAGGCGCAGGTGATCAATTTGCTCATCGACCTGCAGGCCGAGCTCGGCATCTCCTATCTATTCGTCGCGCACGACCTGGCCGTCGTGCAGCACATCAGCGACCGCGTTGCGGTGATGTACCTCGGCCGCATCGTCGAGCTCGCCGATTGCGACCGGCTGTTCGCCGATCCGCGCCATCCCTACACGCAAGCGCTGCTCTCGGCGGTTCCGGTGCCGGATCCCGCGCGCGCGAAGCGCCGGATGGTGCTCGCGGGCGATGTGCCGAGCCCGATGTCGCCGCCTGCGGGCTGCCATTTCCATACGCGCTGCCCATACGCGGCCGAACGCTGCAAGCGCGAGGTGCCGCTCTTGCGCGAGCTTGGCGACGGTCATCGGATGGCCTGTCATTTCGATCGCTTTTGACTCACCGCTTGCGGACGTAGATAAGACATGGCGATGCAATGGTTCTACTGCTGTCACTCCTGCGGAGCGCGCTACGACATCGCGCCGGGCAGGTGCCTGTGCGATGTGTGTGGCCCGAAGCAAAAACCCGAGCGACCGCTCGAGGGCGTGCTCGAAGCCCACTGGGAGGGCGAGGCCGACCCTCGCGTCTTGCCGCTGCCGGTGGAGGCGGAGTGGTTCCCGCCCATTCCCGTCGGCCATACGCCGCTCTGGTCACCGCAGCGGCTGCGCGGCCGCTATCGGGCGCCCGGGCTGTGGCTCAAGGACGACACCTGCAATCCTTCCGGCTCGTTCAAGGATCGCGCTTCTTTCCTCGTCGCGGCGTTCGCCAGGAAGCACGGCGTAAAAGAGATCGTGCTCGCCTCTACCGGCAATGCCGCCTCGAGCATGGCGGCGGTCGGTGCAGCGGCGGGCCTGCGCATCAAGGTGTTCCTGCCGGCCGCCGCGCCGGCGGCGAAGCGCATCCAAGTCCTGCAATACGGTGCGGAACTGGTGCAGGTCGATGGAAACTACGATGCGGCCTACGAGCTGTCGCTAGCCTACACGCGCAAGACCGGTGCGCTGTCGCGCAACACCGCCTACAACCCGCTCACCATAGAAGGGAAGAAGTCGGTCGCTTTCGAAATAGTCGACGATCTGGCGCAGGCGGGCGGCGGTGACCCGCAGCACGTATTCGTTCCCGTCGGCGACGGCGTCATCCTCGCCGGCGTGTACAAAGGCTTCGAAGACCTGCTGCGGCTCGGCAGGTTGCAGAACATGCCGACCGTCTGGGCTTGCCAGGCGGAGGGGTCGTCCGCCATCGCACGCGCGTTCGCCGCGCCCCGCGCCGCGGACGATCCCTTCGGCGCGCCGAGCCCGTCGCACACCATCGCGGATTCGATCGCGGTCGATGTCCCCAGGAACGGCCAGCACGCGCTCGCCAAGCTCAAGCGCTATGCCGGCCGGGCGGTGATGGTGACGGATGCGGAAATTCTGTCTGCGCAGAAGACGCTCGCCGCGGGCTCAGGCCTTTTTGCCGAGCCTTCGTCGAGCGCGGCCTTCGCCGGCTGGCTCAAAGTGCGCGAATCCCTTCCCGAGGACGAAAACTGCGTGCTGCTCGTCACCGGCTCGGGCCTGAAGGACATCAAGGCGGCGACACGCGGCTTGGGACTCGAATAGTCAATTTGCAAGGAGAAAGACGATGATCGACCTGAACATCAACGAGGCGCAGCGCAAGAAGAACATCCAGCGTTGCCGGGAGAAGGGGATCATCCTGCCCACTTACGCCCAGATGCGCGATCCGGCGAAGATTCCCGCCGCGATCAAGCGGGAGCTTGCGGGCATCGGCATGTGGGACGTGCACGCACGCAACCTGTTCCGCATCAACTGGCACAACGAGCCGGTGGAAGAAGGCGGCGGCTTCGGCGGCGTCAATTTCATCGAACTGCCGGCGGCCATTACCGGCACCAAGGCGCGGATTGTCGGCATCGTCGGCAAATGGTTTCCCACCGGCGCGCACAAGGTGGGCCCGGCGATTTCCTGCCTGCTGCCGGAACTCGTGACCGGGCGCTTCGACCCCGCGACCAAGAAGGCGGTGTGGCCGAGCACGGGGAACTACTGTCGCGGCGGCGCCTACATATCGCGGCTGCTCGCCTGCCCCTCGGTCGCGATTCTCCCTGAAGGGATGTCCAAGGAACGCTTCGACTGGCTGCACACCATGGCCGAAGAGGTGATCGCGACGCCGGGCTGTGAATCCAACGTCAAGGAAATATTCGATAAGTGCATCGAGCTCGAGCGCACGCGCCCCGATGCGGTCATTTTCAACCAGTTCGACCAGTTGCCCAATTCGCTCTGGCACTACAACGTGACCGGGCCGGCGATGGAGGAAGTGTTCAGGAACATCGCGCGACCGGGCGATGCGGTCGCGGGTGCCGTGCTCTCCTCGGGCTCGGCCGGAACCATGGCGGCCGGCTCTTATATCCGCGATACCTTTGCCGGCGCGAAGGTTGCGGTGGCGGAAGCGCTGCAGTGCCCGACCATCCTGGAAAACGGCTTCGGCGATCACCGCATCGAAGGCATCGGCGACAAGCACATTCCCTGGATCCACAATCTGCGCGACACCGACGCGGCCGTGGGCGTGGACGATGAACTTCCCATCCGCTTCATCCGCCTGTTCAACGAAGCGGCTGGCCGGAAGGTCCTCGCCGAAGCCGGAGCGGGGAAGGACGTTCTCGAGCGCCTGGAATGGCTGGGCATTTCCAGCATCGGCAACCTGGTGGCGGCGATCAAATTCGCCAAGTATTTCGAGCTCGGCGCCAGCGACGTCGTGTTCACGGTGTTCACCGATTCCATGGCCATGTACCAGAGCCGACTCGCCGAGCTGTCGCACGAGCGCGGCGCCTACGACCAGCGCCAGGCCGACCGCGACTACGAGCGGCTCTCCGGCCTCGACATCGATCACCTGCTCGAACTGTCGCAAGTCGACAAGCGCCGGGTGCATCAGCTGAAGTATTTCTCCTGGGTGGAACAGTTGGGCAAGACGGTCGCCGAACTGCGTGCCCAATGGGACGACCACCGCAATTACTGGGGCTGCCTGCGCACCCAGACGACGCAACTGGATGAGCTGATCGAGGCGTTCAACGCCGACGCGGCCGCGTGATCGAGGCGCAATCGACTTGAAATCGCTCAAGGAACTCTACCGCATCGGACTCGGCCCATCGAGCAGCCATACCATGGGCCCGCGTTTCGCCGCGGAAGCGTTCCGGGCCGCGGCGGCTGGAGCCGCGCGGCTGCGGGTGACGCTCTACGGCAGCCTGGGTGCGACTGGCCGCGGCCACCTGACGGATATGGCGGTGAGCGAACCCTTCGCTCCCGTCCCGGTCGACATCGTCTGGGCGCCGGAGCAGTCCTTGCCGCGCCACCCTAACGGCATGAAGTTCGAGGCGCTGGACGCAGGTGGCTATGCCTTGGCCTCGCGCATCGCCTACTCCATAGGCGGCGGCGCGTTGCTGGACGAAGAGGGTAGGCCAGACGGCGCAGGCGAAGTCTACCCGCAGACCTGCATGGCGGACGTCCTGGCGCAGGCGGATGCCGAAGGCTTGCTGGTCTGGGAACTCGTCGCGCGGCAAGAAGGCGAGGGCATCTGGTCCTACCTTGCCGGCATCTGGGCAGCGATGCAGCGGGCCATCACCAGCGGCTTGAATGCCGAAGGGAAACTGCCCGGGCCCTTGAACGTGCCGCGCAAGGCCTCGGCCTACCACACGCGCGCGCGTAGCCTCGCCGGCCACTTCGGCGAGACCGCCTCGCTCTTCGCTTATGCACTCGCGGTGTCGGAGACGAACGCCGCAGGCGGCGAAATCGTCACCGCCCCGACCTGCGGCGCGAGCGGCGTATTGCCTGCAGTGCTCTATTTCCTGCAGCAACAATCGAGCGCCTCGGAGGAGAAGATCCTGCGCGCGCTCGCCACCGCGGGAATCGTCGGCAATATCGTGAAGCGCAACGCCTCGATCTCCGGCGCGGAGGTCGGCTGTCAGGGAGAGGTGGGAACCGCCTGCGCCATGGCAGCTGCCGCTGCGGCGCAGCTGCAGGGCGGCAGTGTGCGCCAGATCGAATACGCGGCGGAGATGGGGCTGGAACACCACCTCGGCCTCACCTGCGACCCGATCGCGGGCTACGTGCAGATTCCCTGCATCGAGCGCAATGCCATCGCGGCGGTGCGCGCGATCGATTGCGCCACCTATGCGCTGCTCTCCGACGGCCGCCACATCGTCTCCTTCGACGAAGTGGTGCGCTCCATGTGGGAGACCGGGCGCGACCTGAAAGCGAGCTATCGCGAGACCGCGCAAGGCGGGCTGGCGAAAATCCACTTGCTGCGCGACAAAGGCGCGATTCGATTCCCCGGCATGGGGAGCTGAGCCGCCTAGGGCGTTGCGGCGCTTGGCGCGCTGCAACATCATGGTCGGAGTAAGGCTCCGGTAGACCGCATTCCGACTGGAAAGCGAATCCCTTTCGCCGCCGGGCTTTTTTCTCTATTATGGTTGCGGATGCATATGCCGACGGCAACATTGGATGCCGCCGCGGCAGTCGGACGCGCCAGCGCAAAGTCGAAGTACATCAGCTTCCGAGGAGACCCATAATGCAGAAATCGCTACACATTTCTCCCGACAAATGCACGGGATGTATGCAGTGCGAATTGGCCTGCAGCTACGAGAACTACGGCGTGTTCAATCCCGCCAAGTCGCGCATCAAGGTGTTCGATTTTCACGAAGCCGGCCGGAAGGTGCCTTACACCTGCACGCAGTGCGCGGAGGCCTGGTGCCTGCACGCCTGTCCGGTCGAGGCGATCAAGCTCGACGCCGCGACCGGCGCCAAGGTCGTCGCAGAGCAGACCTGCGTCGGCTGCAAGGTATGCACCATCGCCTGTCCCTTCGGCACCATCAACTACGTACAGGCGACGGGCAAGGTGCAGAAGTGCGATCTGTGCGGCGGCGACCCGGCCTGCGCGGCGGCCTGCCCCACCGGCGCCATCACCTATGTCGACGCCGACTGGACGGGGCTCGCGCGCATGAAGCAATGGGCGGGCAAACTCGATAACCAGGCTGCGGCCTCCGCCTGATAAAGGAGAACGACCATGGCATGGACTGGAAAATTGCTCCGAGTCAATCTGACGGCCGGAACCTGCAAAGCCGAGCCGCTGAACATGAAATGGGCGCGCGAGTATATCGGCCAGCGCGGGCTCGCGACCAAATACTATTGCGAGGAAGTCGACGCGAAAGTGGATCCGCTTTCGCCCGAGAACAAGATCATCTGGGCCACCGGCCCGCTCACCGGCACCATGGCTTCCACCGGCGGCCGGTATTCGGTGATCACCAAGGGCGCGCTCACCGGCGCCATCGCCTGCTCCAATTCCGGCGGCTACTGGGGCGCTGAGCTGAAGATGGCCGGCTGGGACATGATCATCTTCGAAGGCAAATCGCCGAAACCGGTGTACCTCGTCATCGAAGACGACAAGGCCGAACTGCAGGATGCCGCCTTCATCTGGGGCAAGTCGGTGTGGGAGACGGAGCCCGCGATCAAGGCCAAGCACCAGGAGCCGCAAATGCGCGTTTCCTCGATCGGCCGCGCGGCCGAGACCGGCTGCCTGTACGCCGCGGTGGTGAACGACCTGCACCGCGCCGCGGGGCGCTCCGGCGTCGGCACGGTGATGGGCAGCAAGAACCTGAAGGCGATCGCAGTGCGCGGTACCAAGGGCATAGGCAACGTGCGCGATGCGAAGGCCTTCATGGCCGCGACCGTCGCGGCGAAGAAGGTGCTGCACGACAATGCGGTCACCGGCCAGGGCCTGCCGACCTACGGCACCCAGGTGCTGATGAACGTGATCAACACCATCGGCGCGCTGCCGACGCGCAATCACCGCGACGTCCAGTTCGAGGGCGCGAAGGACATCTCGGCGGAGGCCATGCACGAACCGCGCAAGAGCGACGGCAAGAAGAACCTGGTGACCAACCAGGCCTGCTTCGGCTGCACCATCGCCTGCGGCCGCGTATCCAAGATGGACGAGAAGCACTTCACCGTCGAGAACCGGCCGCAGTATTGGGGCGCTTCCGGCGGACTGGAATACGAGGCCGCCTGGGCGCTGGGCGCGGCAAACGGCGTAAACGACCTCGAAGCTCTGACGTTTGCCAATTTCATCTGCAACGAGCAGGGGATGGACCCGATCTCCTTCGGCGCCACCGTCGGCGCGGTGATGGAACTCTACGACCTCGGCGTCTTGACCAAGGAACAGCTCGGCATCGACGCCAAGTTCGGCTCGGCGCAGGCGCTCGCCTACTTTGCCGAAATCACCGCCAAGGGCGAGGGCTTCGGCAAGGAGATCGCCCAGGGCTCCAAGCGCCTGACCGCGAAGTTCGGGCGACCCGAACTGTCGATGAGCGTGAAGGGACAGGAATTCCCCGCCTACGATTCGCGCGGCATCCAGGGCATGGGGCTTGCCTACGCCACGTCGAACCGCGGCGCCTGCCACTTGCGCGGCTATACCGTGGCTTCCGAGGTGCTGGGCGTGCCGGTGAAGACCGATCCGCTCGTGACCGAAGGCAAGGCGGACTTGGTGAAGGCGTTCCAGGACGCGACCGCGGTGTTCGATTCCGCCGGGGTGTGCGTGTTCACCACCTTCGCCTGGACGCTCGCCGACCTCGCGCCGCAGCTTCAGGCTGCCTGTTCGGAAGAGTTCACCCTCGAAGAGCTGGGCAAGATCGGCGAGCGCGTGTGGAACCTGGAGCGCGAGTTCAATCTGCGCGCCGGCTTCACCAGCAAGGACGACACCCTGCCCAAGCGCCTGCTCACCGAGCCGGCGAAGACCGGCCCGGCGAAAGGCATGGTCAACGGTCTGGACAAGATGCTGCCGGATTATTACAAGGCGCGCGGCTGGGACAAGGAAGGCCGTCCGACCAAGGAGACCAAGGCGCGTTTGGGCCTCTAGAGCCGCGCTCTTCCATCCGTCGCACCCTGCGAATCGGGCGGTTCCGCGAGGAGCCGCCCGAATCATTGGAGCAACGATGAAACATTTGATCCTGGGCAACGGACCGGCGGGGGTGATCGCGGCAGAGACGCTGCGCAAGCTCGCACCGGCGGACGAAATCACCCTCCTTGGCGACGAAACTGAGCCGCCGTATTCGCGCATGGCCATTCCCTATCTGCTCGCCGGCGGCATAGGCGAGGAGGGCACGCATCTGCGCAAAGGGCGCGACCATTTCGCCGCGCAGCGCATCGCCCTGCGCACTGCGCGGGCGAAATCGGTGGACGCAAGCGCGCGCCGCGTCGCTTTCGACGACGGCAGCACGCTCGCATTCGATCGGCTGCTGATCGCGACGGGCTCGAGTCCGATCAGGCCTCCCATCGAAGGCATCGACCTCCCCGGCGTGCACCCCTGCTGGACGCTCGCCGACGCGCGGAAGATCATGTTGCTCGCCAAGCCCGGCGCACGCGTGCTGCAGATGGGAGCGGGCTTCATCGGCTGCATCATCATGGAGGGGCTCGCCGCCCGCGGCGTCGATCTCTCGGTGGTGGAAATGGGCGAGCGCATGGTGCCGCGCATGATGGGCGAGGGTGCTGCGCGCATGATTAAGCGCTGGGTGGAGGCGAAGGGGGTGAAGGTCCATACCTCCTGCCGCGTGGAGGCGATCGCGCAGAACGGCAAGGGCTTGCGCGTGCGCCTGAGCGACGGCCAGTCCCTCGACGCAGAGCTGGTGATCTCCGCCACCGGCGTCGCACCCAACGTCGGCTTCCTCAAGGGTTCGGGCGTCGCCTGCGCGCGCGGTGTGCTGACCGATGAATACCTCCAGACCAACATTGCGGGCATCTACGCAGCCGGCGACTGCGCCGAGGCGCTCGACCTCGCTTCGGGCAAGCACGTGGTGAGTGCGATCCAGCCGAATGCGGCCGACGAGGCCTACCATGCGGCGCTGAACATGGGCGGCCGGAGAACGGCCATGCGCGCCGTGACGCAGATCAACGTGCTCGATACACTCGGCCTCATCTCCTCGTCCTTCGGCAACTGGCAGGGCGTGGCCGGGGGCGAACATGCAGAGCTCGCCGACGACGCGAGCTTCCGCTATCTGCGCCTGGAGTTCGACCGCGACGTCTTGGTCGGCGCGAATTGCGTGGGGCTCACCGAGCACGTGGGCGTACTGCGCGGCCTAATCCAGACGCGCGCTGCCCTGGGCGGCTGGAAGCGGCGACTGCAGCAGGATCCGCTCGCACTGATGCAGGCCTATCTCGCGACGGCGCAGGCGCAGTCGGCGTGGGGGCTGGGGAGGCGCTAGTCCCGGCCAGCATACGCCGATGCGCATCACCCTGAAGCTCTATGCCATGCTCGGCGATCACCTGCCGAGCGAATTGGGCGGCCATCGGCGCAACGGCAACGAACTGCCCGTGGACGTCGCGGAGGGCGCAACGACGCAGCAGGTGATCGATCGCTTCAGCCTGCCGCCCAAACTCGTTCACCTCGTGTTGGTCAACGGCATCTATATTCCGCCGCAGGCGCGTGCTGCGCATCGGCTCGCGGCGAACGACGAGCTCGCGATCTGGCCGCCCATCGCAGGCGGCTGAGGGAAGTTCCCCCCGGCGGCGGATGAGCGGGCACAGCGACGAGTCCAAGGAAGGCGCCGGAGAGTTCGTGCTGCGGCGGGAAATGGGCTGTACGCGCGATGATTTCCTGCGCTGGCTGCCGGGGGCAACGCGCCACGCGCCGCTGTCTCTGCAGGGCGACTGCGCGGTCGTCGAACTAGGTGGGGCGAAAGTCGAGATTTCCTTCGTCCAGGCGGCGCCGCGGCGAATCCAACGCGTCACGCTTCCGGTGCTGGCGGTCGAGTTCAGGTTTTCAGGAGGCAAGCGCGGCGCCTACCGCGACTTCCTCGCCTACTTCGATCTCTATACCAAGCGCGGCGGGGGCTGAGCTTCGCTGAGTGGATTCGAGCTCGCTTAGCGCTGCTAGGCATTCACCACATAGTTGCCGGCTTCGAATTCAAAATACGCGCTGCGTTCGTCGAAGGCGACGCAGGCCGGATCTTCGCCGGCGGCCACTTGCTTCAGCTGGCGCTCGAGAAAGCGCCGTAGCAGCGCGACGCCCTTGTCGCTCGCGGCGAAGTGCTCCTCGGAGTGAAAGCTGATCGGCCCTTGGCCAGTCTGCGCCTCGAAGTCGCCGGGATAGCGCTGGTGTTCCTCCTCGCTGAGCTCGGACCAGGGCTTGCCGTTCATCCTCGAGCGCATTTTGCCCAGCTCGCCGCGCTCTCTGACGCGCCCCGCGACATAGATGCGGAAATGCACGTCGTCGATCGGTAGCACCCAGCCGATGGATTCCACCTCGCCGTAGCTGCCGACGCGCGGATTGGGCACCACGCGCAGCGTCGGCATCACCGCCTCGGTGATGCGGCGAAAGGCGCGGCCGTCCTCGAGCGTGCGCAGCGACAGCACCTTGACGCCGCGCTCGGTGGTGCTGAATTCCACTTGCGGCATCTGCGCCATTTGCGCCACGAATTGCGCGCCGCTGAACGAGCCGTGCAGGATCGGCACGTGGAAGGGGTCGACCACGTTCTCCCAATGCTGCAGCCAGTTGCAAGGCACGATTTGGGCGCCGCCCGAGCCAATGGAGCTGTCGTCGGCTTCGATGAATTCGCCAGGTGCCAGCCGCTCGAGGCAGCCGTAGCGCGGCAGAAGCGGCTTCTTCTGCGGCGGCCCGAGGTAGGCGAACACCAGGCCGTAGCGCTCCTCGACCGCGTACCAGGGCTGGCGCAGCTTGTCGCGCCGCGGCCCGCCGCCTGCTTCGCACGGCTGCTCGAGACAATGCCCTTCGACGTCGTACAGCCAGCCGTGATAGCAGCAGCGGATGCCGCGCGCCTCCACCTTGCCATAGTAGAGCGTGGTGCCGCGATGCACGCAGCGCGGATAGACGAGGCCCGGGCGTCCCTGTCCGTCGCGAAACAGGATCAGGTCTTCGCCGAGCACGCGCACTCGATGCGGACGATCGGCTGCGTCGGCGGCGAGCCCGACCGGGTGCCAATAACGCCGCAGCAGTTCGCCCATCGGCGTGCCCGGACCGACTTCGGCGAGATCGCGGCGGTAGCTGGGTATCGGTCTGCCGTAAGCGGTGCCGCTGTCGGCGCGCTTCATTTGCTCCACGATGCGAGGGGGCAGGCCCCCTCGCGCTCCCCGACTCTTGAGAAAACGCCGCTTCCCGTCGTCTTCATCCTATTCGATCTTCGCGCCGGAGGCCTTGATCAGCGCCTCCCACTTCGGATATTCGCTGCGATAGTTGGCCATGAACTCCTCCGCGCTGTTGACTACCGGAGTCTGGCCTTGCGCCGTCATCTTGTCGACGACGTCGGGCTGCGACGTCACCGCTTTCAGTTCGCTGCGCAGGCGTTCGAGAATCGGGCGCGGGGTGCCGGCGGGGGCGTAGACCCCCACCCATACCGGCAGATCGACGTTCTTCACGCCTTGTTCGGTGAAAGTCGGCAGATCGGGCATGGAAGCTGAGCGCTGCGGCCCGGTCATGGCGATCGGCTTGATCGCGCCGGCGGCGATCAGCGGCTTGACGCTGGTCGGGCTGGTGAACGTGACGTCGAGCGAACCGTTGCGCACGTCGGTGAGCGCGACGACGTCTCCCTTGTAGGGCACATGGGTGAGTTCGATCCCGGCTTCGCGCTTGAGAATCTCGCCTGCGAGGTGCCCCCAGGAGGCGATACCCCAGGAGCCGAAGCTGATCGGACGTTTCTGCGCTTTCGCCCAGTCGATGAAGCCCTGAAGATCCTTATAGGGCGCATTGGCAGGAGCCGCGAGCAGTACCGTGCCGTAAGAGAGCTGCGTGATCGGCGCCAGGTCCTTCTCCGGATCGTAGGGCAGCTTGGAATACAGAATGCGGTTATTAATGGCGGTCGACATGGTAGTGATCATGAAGGCATAGCCGTCGGGCGCAGCGCGCAGCAGCGCCTGCGTGCCGACGATGGTGTTCGCGCCCGGGATCGACTCCACCACCACGTTTTGCCCGAGGCGCTGCGCCAGGCGCTCGGCGATGACCCGGCAAAGCACGTCGATCGCGCCGCCCGCAGGGAAGGGCGTGATCAGCTTCAGCGGGCGATTCGGATAGTCGCCTGTCTGCGCGGCGGCCGCCGCGCATAGGAGCGCCGCAGAGAGAGCTGCGGCGATGCGTCGCAATGCCTTCATGTCCGTCGCCTCCTTTGATGCAGTTTGCCGTGCAGCTCGCGGCGAATCAGGCTGCTGCTTGTCCTGCCGCCTGCGTCATCGCCGCAAGGTTCTCTGCGTGTCGCGGATGATAGTTGCGCTCGAAATCGCCCCAGAACGCGATCGGCCGATCGGACACCTCGACCGCGTCGGCGCTTTTGCGGATGACCAGCCACTTGTGCCACTCGGCCGGGTCCATTTCCGGAAAGTCCAAGCGCTTGAAGTGCAAGTAGGCACTCGAGGCTTTGCGCGCTTCGCAGGCGGCGACGATCATGCGCGCGCAAGTGAGGATGTCCTGCACTTCGAGCACGCGCATCAACTGATGCGGATCGCTCGCGCCGACGCGCGGCGCCTCGTTCGCCTCCAGGTCTTCGAGCCAGGTGCGCCCGAGCGCGAGCAGCTCGGCGTTCTTCGGCTCGGCGCAGTAGTTCTGCATCACGCGCGCAACCGCGGCATTCAGTTCCTTCCAGTCGGGCCCATCCGAACCGGAGGCGAGCGGGGCATAGGCGCGCCGCTTCTCGCGCTCGATCTGCTCGCGCACCGGCTCGCGCGCCTCGGTGCGCCGCGCGTAGAGGGCGGCGCGCGCGCCGGCATAGCGTCCGGTCGTCGCCGCATGCGAATGGTCCTGGCCGCCGAAGAGGAGATCGCCGGCGCCGAACAGGCCGGGGAGGTTGGACATCATGTCCCAGTCGACGAGCAGGCCGCCGCACACGCCTTGTTCGCCGAAAGTGCGCTCCTGCGGCAGCACCGGCTCGCGCATACCGTGGCCGCGCAGAAAGTCGTAGGTCTGCAGCATGTCGCGGTCGGGATCGAAGCCTGCCTTCATATAGGTCTGCATCACCGGAATGCGCGTCTTGCCTTCGTTACCGACCATGATGCCCCAGATCGCGCGTCGCTCCATCTCCGGCATGCCGGCGAGGTCGGCGTAGAAGGGCGGCGTGAACTCGCCTCCAAGCATGCGCGCCTCGAGGTCGGGAATCGGCCGCGGTCCCAAGTGCTCCAGAAGCCCGGGGTGCGGCTGCGAGCTCGAACCGCCGCCCATGATGAAGAATTTCTGGCCTTCGACCGGGCGGCAGCGTTCGGCGACCGTCGCGAGCGGTCTGCCGTAGGCGTCGACCCAGGGCACCTCCTTGCCCTTGGCGTCGACGATGCTGCAGGGGTACCAGGTGTTGATGCCGTTGCCGCTGCCGTAAGGCGGATAAGAGTAGGGGCTCGCGAACGGCGAGCGCATCGATTTTTCCATCATGGTGAATTCCGCCCCGGCGCGCCAGCCGATGGCGTAGCCGGTGCCGGCGCAGGAAGGCGGGCGAAAAGTGGAAATGCCGCGCAGCTCGGAGGAAAAGGTCCAGATGCGCTGCGGGCGATTGGTCGCGAGCACCGTCGCCTTGGCGCGCACGATCACGCTCGCACCCGAGCGGCAATGCACGCCCATGGCGCCGATCACGCGCGCGCCCGGCCGGCCGCCTTCGGAGAGCAGCGCAGTGACCGCCACGCGGTCAAAAATGCGCACGCCGAGGCGCCTGCATTCGGCCCACAGCAGGGGCTTGTAGTTGTGGCCCCAGACGCGGATGACGAAGCGATTGGTGTAGTCGTAGGCGAACAAGAGCTTCGTCGCCTCGTCGCGGAAGGCGGCGCCGCGAAACTCGTCCTCGGTGTCGCGCACCTTGCCGCCCATCTGTTCCATTTCCGCCAAGGTTTCCCAGCCGGAGGCGCACTGGATGTAGGTCGACATCCCGCTGCGGTAGCCGCCCTGGTTGTCGACCAGCGCTTGCGCGAGTTCCTCCGGCGCGACGCGCGAGCAGGGGTTGTCCGCCGCCCACTGCCAGTGATCGACGCCGGCACCGCCCGCGCCGCTGCGCTCCGTCGCCGCCTTTTCCAGAATGATCACCTTGGCACCCGCGCGCGCGGCGGCGATCGCCGCCCATACCCCGGCAATGCCGCCGCCGATCACCAGCACGTCGGCATCGTAGCCGCGTTCGCTGCCGTAATTGACCGCATAGGGCCAGCGCAGCAGTTGTCCCGATTCATGCGCGACGTTCATGTTTGTCACCCTCCTCCTAGACCCGGAAATGACCGCCGGAATCCTTGCGCTTCCAGCGCACCCGCTGTTGCAGCGGGTGGTTGAGCCGAATGGCGCCGGGACGCGGGCAGTCGTCCACGCAAGGCCCGCAATACCAGCATTCGTCGGGATGCAGGATCAGCGGCGGTTTGCCCTTCTCCGGGTTGGGAATGAAGACGTCCTCTAAGCAGACCGTGAGGCAGCGGTTGCAGCCGTCACAGATCGCGGCATCGAACACGACCGGATTTCCCGGGGTGATGCGGTTGGGCAGGGCGTAGACGAGGCTGTCGTCGGCCATCTTCTCCTCCTCGCTGTTTGTATGTGCGAAAAGCATAGGCGAAGGCCGCGGACGCGTCTGTCCCAAGCGCTTGGGACAGAAGGGGGCGTTACGAAATGAGGGGATATTTCCCCTCATACTCCCCTAGGTCGGCTCGTTGCAAAATCAATTTTGCAGCGGGTTCTCACTTCTTACAGACAGAGCGAGAACAATTCCGCCTGGCTGCTGACGCCAAGCCGCGCGTAGGCGCGCTTGCGGTAGGTGAGGACGGTATTGAGACTGACGCCGAGCGCGAGCGCGATGCCCTCCGATGTCACGCCGAGCATGATGCGCGAAAGGACGTCGAGTTCGCGCGCGGTCAGTCGCCCGTCCAGCGCATGCAGCCGCGCGGCGAGGGCGGCGACGCGGTCGCCCGGGTCGCGCGAGCGCAGCAGCATGCCGAGCGTTCCCACGTGCCTGACCGCGAGTGCGGCGAGGAAACGCGCCAAGCCTTCGATGGCCGCGATATCGCTCGCGCTGAACGCACCGCTCGCGTCGAGCCGGTAAAGGTTGAGCAGCACCAGCTGCTTTTCAAAAGCGGTTGCCACGGTCACGCGCTCGAGCAGTCCCGCGCGTTCGAAGCACACTTCGCGGTAATCGGCGTGCGCGAGCGCATCGCGGCGCAGATGCCGCACGCTGACTTCGGCCTGCGCAGGATGGACGAGATTCGGGTCGGACCGGTACAAGCCCGCTAGGTAGGCGCGCTGAACGTCGGCGACGTGCGTCCCGCCGCGCCAACTCGCGGATTCGAGTACCGGCGGGCGCGCGCGGTCGGCGACGCGCATCAGGCAGGCGTGGTCGACAGCGACCGAGTGATTGATTGCAGCCAGAAGCTCGCTGGCGAAGGAGGCATGCCCGAGCGCGGCGACGGCGGCAGCGAAGGCGTCCGCGGACGACGGCGTCATTTAGCGATCCTTGTTTGCGGCGAGCCAGTCGCGCCACATGTTGCGATACGCGGCCTCCAAGGCGCGCGCAAACCCCGAGTAGTCCATCAGGGGCGATTGGGCGAAGCGCCGGCGCAATCCGGCGCGCAGCGCCTCCAGCCGCAAAGTATCCTGCGCGAGCGTCGCCGCCTTCGTCACATAGGCGGCACGATCCTCCGCGATCAGCTCGGGGAGCTCGAGGTTCATCAGCATGCTCGCGCTCTGGCGGCTGGCGAGATTCTCGCCCGGAAGGGTAATTACCGGCACGCCCAGCCACAGCGCTTCCAGACTGGTCATGCCGCCGCAGAAAGGGAAGGGGTCGAGCGCGATGTCGATTTCGGCGTAGCTGCGCGGAACCTGCTCGAACGGCACGAATCCGCGCAGTTCCAGGTGCTCGCCGGCAATGCCGCATTTTTCGCACAATTCGGCAAAGCGCGCGCGATTCGGTGCATCGTCCAAGGCCGCGGCCTGCACCAGCAGGCGCGAAGAGGGAACGGCCGCGAGTACTTGGCTCCACAGCGTCAACACGCTCGCGTTCAGTTTCGATAAGTTGTTCAGGCTGCCGAAAGTGATGCATCCCCGCGATCTGGCAGGCAAGGGCGCGACCTCAGGCATGTATTGCGGCGGCTCGTAGCAAAAGCGCGTCTGCGGCAGGCGCACGAGCCGCTCGACGTAGTAGCGCTCCTGCCCTGTCGGCGAGGACCAGGGATCGGACAGGAAATAGTCCATGGTCGCCAGGCCGGTGGTGTTGAAATAACCGAGCCAGCTCACTTGCACCGGCGCGGGGCGTCTGGCGAAGGCGAGCAGTCGGTTGTGGGTGGTGTGTCCGGCGAGGTCCACCAGGATGTCGATGCCGTCGGCGCGTATTTGCTCGGCGAGCGCCGTGTCGTCCATTTCGGCGACGGCGCGCCAGCGCCCGGCCAGTGATTTCAGGCGCAGCGTCACTGCATCCTCGCCGGCATGGCTGTAGTAGCAGCTGATTTCGAAACGCTCGCGGTCGTGCGCGGCGAGCACGGGCGCAAAGATCGCGCTCACCGGATGGCGGCGGAAGTCGGGCGAGACGTAGCCGATGTGTAAGCGCCGTTCTGCATCGGGCGCATGGTCGAAGCGCGGCGCTGGCGGGTAATGGCGCGCCGCGACTTCCCTCGCCCAGCGACGGTGCTCGGCGGCGGACGCCTCCGGCGTGCAGGCGGGATCATAGTTGAGACAGCCGAGCAGGGCGGTGAGCGCCGCGGAAAATTCGGGGTCGAGGCGGTAGGTTTCGCGGTAATGAAAGATCGCCTCGTCGATGCCCCCGAGTTGGTTGTAGCAATTGGCGAGTTCGTTGTGCGTCCCGGCTGCGTCGGGCTGGAGCGCGAGCGCGGCGCGGTAGTGTTCCGCTGCTTCGGTGAAACGCCCACGCTGTTTGCGGCAATGGGCGGCCGTGAGTTGCGCAGCGAGCGGGTCGGATGCCTGCTCCGGCGCTGTGGCGAGCAACTCGGCGGCCTCGTCATAGTTTGCCGCGGCCGCCGGATCGGCGTCGGCGCAGGCGACGAGCGCGCGCACGAGCGCTTCGCGTGTTTTCGCCCTGGGCTGCTGCGCCAACAAGCGGCGGAGTTCGACCGCGGCTTCTTCATGCCTCGCGTCTTGCATGAGCGCCTGCGCCAGATTCGAGCGCGCGGCGAGATGCGCGGGTTCGAGCGCAAGCGCGGCGCGAAAGGCCGCGCTCGCCTCTTCCAGCCGCCCCAGCGCGAGCAGTGCGTTGCCGAGGTTGAAGCGATAGTGGGCCTTGTCCGGGGCGAGGGCGATGGCCGCGCCGATTTCCTTCAGCGCGAGGGCGTGGCTGCCGCGCTGGTGCGCGAGCAGGCCCAGCAGATGCATTGCCTCGGCATCGCGCGGGCGGCGCACGAGGAGCGCACGATAGCGCGCTTCCGCCTCGTCGAACCGGCCGTCTTCATGCAGGCGGATCGCCGCTTCGAGTTCGCTGTCCCGAGTCGCGCCGAACCATGCCCGCAGCGACGGCCACCGAATCATTAATGCGGCTTGTGTTCCGCGACGAGCTGCAGCAGCTGGCTGAATACCTTGGGCGCGCCGGCGACGATGCTACCGGACTCGAGGTAGCCCGCTTCGCCGTCGAAATCGCTTACCAGGCCGCCCGCCTCCTGGATGAGGAGGCTCCCTGCCGCCATGTCCCAGGGGGAGAGTCCGATTTCCCAAAAACCGTCCAGCCGGCCGGCGGCGACGTAGGCGAGATCGAGCGCCGCAGCGCCGGCGCGACGCACGCCGACCGACTGTGCCATGACCTTGCGCAGGGTCGCGACATAGCCGCTCATATTCTTGAGCTCGCGGAACGGGAAGCCGGTGCCGATCAGCGATTCAGCCAGATGCGTGCGCTTGGACACGCGCATGCGGCGGTCGTTGAGGAAGGCGCCGTGGCCGCGCGTCGCAGTGAACAGTTCGTTGCGTCCCGGATCGTAGACGACGGCCTGCGTCACGGCGCCCTTGTGCTTGAGCCCGATCGACACGCAGTATTGCGGAAAGCCGTGGATGAAGTTGGTAGTGCCGTCAAGCGGATCGATCACCCAGACGTAATCCGACTTGCCTTGGACGCCGGACTCCTCTGCTAGAATCGCATGGTCCGGGAAGGCCTTCAGCAGGATCTCGATCACGGCCTGTTCCGCCGCCTGATCCACCTCCGTGACGAAATCATTGTGGCGCTTGGTCGATACGGTCAAGGCGTCGATGTCCTGCGCGGCGCGGTTGATGATGGCGCCGGCGCGCCGGGCGGCTTTGACCGCGATGTTGAGCATGGGGTGCATGAGATGTCGGATGTCCGAGACTGGGCGGAAAGCGTAATTTTAATATGAGCGCCAAGCTCCTGTCGCAGGTGCGCGTGGTGCTGTCGCGAACTTCCCATCCGGGCAACATCGGCGCCACTGCGCGCGCGATGAAGACCATGGGCATCGGCAAGCTCTATCTGGTCGAGCCGAAGAAGTTTCCCGATGCCGATGCCGACGCGCGCGCCAGCGGCGCAATCGATGTGCTCGAGCGCGCGCAGGTGTGCGCGAGCCTCACCGAGGCGCTGCAGGGCACGGTGTACGCGCTGGCGCTCTCCACGCGCCGGCGGGAACTCGCTTACCAATCGCTCGATGCGCGCAACGCTGCGTGCGAGCTCGCGGGGGCGGCGGCGCAGGGCGAGGTGGCCCTGGTGTTCGGCACCGAGATGTCCGGCCTCACCAACGAGGAAGTGCTGCAATGCTCCGCCACGGCGCACATACCGGCCGACCCGGACTATGCTTCCTTGAATCTCGCCGCGGCGGTGCAGGTGATGGCCTACGAAGTGCGCATGGCGACGCTGGGGGCGCAGCCCTTGGGCGAGGCTGAGCCGGAACTGGCGCGCCACGAAGACATCGAGCAGTTCTACGAGCACCTGGAGCAAAGCCTGCTCGCAAGCGGTTTTCTCGATCCCTACAATCCAAAGCGCCTGATGCCGCGCCTGCGGCGGCTGTTCGGCCGGCTGCGCCTGGAGCGGGAGGAAGTCAATATCCTGCGCGGCATGTTGAACGCGTTTCGCAAATAGTTGACTCAGCTACTTGGGATTAGTAGAGTAAATCCACGCGCATCCATCGCATCTGCCATGTTCAATAATATCCGCGAAGACATTGCCAGCGTTTTCGACCGCGACCCGGCCGCACGCTCGACCTGGGAAGTCATCACCTGCTATCCAGGATTCCATGCGCTGCGCATCCACCGCGTGGCGAATTGGCTGTGGCGCGCGAAGTTGCGTTGGCTGGGGCGCTGGGTGTCGAATATGGGCCGTTGGATGACCGGCATTGAAATCCATCCCGGCGCGAGCATCGGCCGACGCTTCTTCATCGATCACGGCATGGGCGTCGTCATCGGCGAGACGGCCGAGATCGGCGACGACGTGACGCTCTACCACGGCGTCACCCTGGGCGGCACTTCCTGGAACAAGGGCAAGCGCCATCCGACGCTCCGCAACGGCGTGGTTATCGGCGCCGGCGCCAAGGTGCTCGGGCCAATCATCGTCGGCGAAGGCGCGAAGATCGGCTCCAATGCGGTCGTGGTGAAGGACGTGCCGCCCGGCGCGACCGCAGTCGGCATACCGGCGCGCATCATTCTCGACGAACAGGACAAGTCGCGGGAGGAGAAAGCGGCGAAGCTCGGCTTCTCCGCCTATGCCGTCACGGCGAAGGCCGTGGACGATCCGCTCGCCAAGGCGCTGCAGGGATTGCTCGACCACTCCTTGGAGCAGGATCACAGGCTCGAAGCGCTGCAGCGCGAACTCGAGGAGTTGAAGGCGCACACCCGTGACGATCGCGCGGTGGCCGAACGCTTCGATCCCACGCCCCTGCGCCGCGCGGCGGATAAGTAATCAGCAGTAGAGTGAATCACTCGGGTTCTGTGCTATTCTAATTTTTCCATTAGACTAGAAGGATCGGGGGCGCCTATGAGATTGACGACCAAAGGCCGATTTGCGGTGACCGCCATGCTGGATTTGGCTCTGCGCCATCAGCACGGACCGGTGACGCTCGCCGGCATCGGCGAGCGGCAGAGCATTTCGCTTTCGTATCTGGAACAGCTGTTCGGAAAATTGCGACGCCATGGATTGGTGGCCAGCGTGCGCGGTCCCGGCGGCGGCTATCGCTTGGCGCGGGGAGCGGAGCGGATGTCGGTCGCGGAGATCATTCTCGCCGTGGACGAGCCGCTCGACGCCACGCAATGCGGCGGCATGGAGAATTGCAAGGAAGAACAACGCTGCATTACGCACAACCTGTGGACCTCGTTGAACGAAAAGCTGTACGCCTACTTGCAGTCGGTGACGCTGCAGGATCTGGTGAGCGAACACGTGGCCAAGCACGGCAATGTCGCGGTGCTGGTCGACCGCCGTTCGGCGAACGCGCGCAAAGTCCACCCGATCGCGGCGTAAGCCTCGCAGCGGAGTCAAACGGTTCGCCTTTAAGCCCGCTGCAAGAAAATGTTTCTTGCAGCGGGTGAGTTTAAGAGGGCGTGACGGGAGGCGCCCCGAAGGAAGTGCCCTCGGGGCAGATCCTCTTGTGACAGGCTCTCGGCGATTTCCTCGGATATGAAACTCCCGATCTATCTCGATTACTCCGCCACCACGCCGGTCGATCCGCGCGTGGCGGAGAAGATGATTCCCTATTTGAGCGAGAAGTTCGGCAATCCGGCGAGCCGTTCGCACGCCTACGGGCGCGAGGCGGAGGCCGCGGTGGAGGAGGCGCGCGCCCAGGTCGCGGCGCTGCTCAACGCCGATCCGCGGGAGATCGTCTGGACTTCGGGCGCGACCGAAGGCGACAACCTCGCACTAAAGGGCGCGGCGCATTTCCTGCGCGACAAGGGCCGGCACGTGGTCACGGTGACTACCGAGCACAAGGCGGTGCTCGACACCGTGCACGAACTCGAGCGCCAGGGGTTCGTCGCGACCTATCTCAATCCGGAGCCGAACGGGCTGCTCGACTTGCAGAAGTTCGAGGCGGCGCTGCGCCCGGACACCGTCCTCGTCTCGGTGATGATGGTGAACAACGAAATCGGGGTGATCCAACCCATCGCCGAAATCGGCAGGATCTGCCGCAGCCGCGGCATCGTGTTTCATTGCGACGCAGTGCAGGCCGCGGGCAAGATTCCGGTCGACGTGAGAGCGCTCGACGTCGACCTGATGACTGTCACCGCGCACAAGCTGTACGGCCCGAAGGGCATCGGCGCCCAATACGTGCGCAGAAAGCCGCGCGTGCGCGTCGAGCCGCAAATCCACGGCGGCGGACACGAGCGCGGCATGCGTTCGGGTACGCTCGCTACACACCAGATCGTGGGGATGGGCGAAGCCTTCCGCATTGCGCGCCTAGAAATGGCGGCGGAAGGCGAGCGCATCGGGGCCCTGCGCGAACGGTTGTGGCAGGGTCTGTCGGCGATCGAGCAGGTGCGCTTGAACGGCGACGCGAAACAGCGCGTCCCCGGCAATCTCAATGTCGCCTTCAGCTTTGTCGAGGGCCAATCGCTGCTGGCGAAGCTCGAGGAACTCGCGCTATCTTCGGGCTCGGCTTGCACTTCTGCGAGCGTCGAGCCGTCATACGTGCTGCGCGCGCTCGGCCTGCCGGACGAACTCGCGCACGCGTCCTTGCGCTTCACAGTGGGTCGCTACACTACGGTCGAAGAAATCGACTTCGCCGTCGGGCTGATGCAGCGCAGAATCGGCAAACTGCGCGAGTCGTCGCCGCAATGGAAGACGCATAAGGCGCAGGCGCGCGAGTTGCACTTCGCCGCGCGCTGATTCGCGCGTTTCGCCGCTGCCGCAATAGCGGGCCTGATTCCTATCGGTACGCCGGCGAAGCGCGCTAGCTGCAAATCGCGTGCCACTGCCCCGCATCTCCGCGCCGCTTCCAGCGCGATCGAAAGATTGGAACCGAGACCAGCGTCCGCTTGTCAGATGCTCATGTCCGCGGGCGCTGCGGAAAACCCCAGAATACAGCGCCGCTTTCGCGAGTGGAGACAGCCATCGACATGAAATGGACCGATGCAGAGACGATCGCCGCGGCTCTCGCGCAAGATCATCCGCAAGTCAATCCGCGCTACGTGCGTTTCAGCGATTTGCAGCGCTGGGTGATGGAACTGCAGGGGTTTGACGACGATCCGTCACATTCCGGCGAAGAGGTTCTTCAGGCGATTCAGATGGCCTGGCTCGACGCGGTCACTTAAACGGCTTTTGTGACGCGCGCTCCCGATTTCAGGCGAATAGATTGATGACGCCGTCCAAGCCGGTGTGATCGAGCGCATAGTCGGCCTTGGCGCGCGTCACCGCCTTGGCATGATAGGCTACCGAAACGCCCGCCTCGGCCATCATCTTCAAGTCGTTTGCGCCGTCGCCCACGGCGATGACGCGGGATTTCTCCAAATTTAGCTCGGCGCGCACCGCGCGCAGCTTGGCCGCCTTGGCTGCCGCATCGACTATGTCACCTTGCACGCGCCCGGTGAGCCGGCCGCGTTCGATTTCGAGTGCGTTGGAAAAACTGTAATCGAGGCCGAGCCGGGTTTGCAGGCGGTCGGTGAAGAAGCTGAAGCCGCCGGACACGAGCAGCGTCTTCAGCCCTGCGCGCTTTACTGCGGCGAGCAGGCTTTCCGCCCCGGGGGAAAGCCGCAGGCGTTCGTCGTACACCTGCGCGAGCGCGTCCTCCTCAAGCCCGCGTAGCAGCGCGACGCGCTCGCGCAAACTCTGCGGATAATCGAGTTCGCCGGCCATGGCGGCTGCGGTGATGGCGGAAACCCGCTCCTTCACGCCGGCGAGGTCGGCGAGCTCGTCGATGCATTCGACGGTGATGAGGGTCGAGTCCATGTCGATCGCGAGCAGGCCCATGTCGGCGAGCTTGCGGTCCTCCGGCACGAAGCCGAAGTCGATCTGCGCGCGCGTGCAGTACCTGACGATGTCGGCATAGGTTTGAGCGCCGATGAGGCGGTAAGCATTGTCGCCGCGCGCCTCGATGCGCATCGCCCCCGAGATCTGCGCCAGCGCGCGGGCGTCCTTCGATGACAGAGCCGGACCCTGGATGACGAGATCGCTCATTGCTTGGGTAAGGCTTCGATGTCGAGGCTCGCGCTCGGGCGCAGCTTCAGCGTGGCGCCGCTTTCCTCCGAATCAGGAGAGGCCGCTGCGCCTTGTTCCTGCTGCGGCGAGAGTGCGCTTATCCGCTTAGCCGCTTCGTGCTCGCCGCCCGCGGCAGCGCGGCGATAGTAGGAAAGCGCGCGCTCGAGATCGGCGGGCACACCCCAGGCATGTTCGTATATTTGTCCGAGCTGGAAGTCCGCAGTGGCATTGCCTTGAGCCGCGGCCTTTTCAAATAGGCTGCGCGCCGCCTCCGGGTCGCGCACGACGCCGGTGCCGTTCAAGTGCAGCAGAGCGAGATCGTACTGTGCCCAGGCGTTGCCTTGTTGCGCCGCCGGTTCGAGCAGGCGCAGCGCCTCGCCGACATCGTGCGGCACGTGGCGGCCTTCGAGATAGAAGCGCGCGAGCTGTGCCTGAGCGCGGGCGTAGCCGCCGGCGGCAGCGCGCCGCAGCCAGGCGAGCATTTCCTCGGTATCGGGCATGACTCCCTTGCCCAAGCCGTTCATGAGCGCGAGGTTGTACTGCGCCGGGGCATAGCCCTTTTCCGCGGCCGCGCGATACCAGCGCATCGCTGCCACCCAGTCTTGCGCCACGCCGTGGCCGTCGTAGTAGAGCGCGGCGAGGTTGTTCTGCGCTGGCGCGTAGCCGCGTTCGGCCGCCATGCGGTAGGCACGTGCGGCGCTCGCCACGTCGTGCAGGCCGAACTCGAGCACCAGGCCCAGCTTGTGCTGCGCTTCCGCGTCGCCGTTCTCGGCGAGTGGGCGAAGCGCCGCGGCGGCTGCCGCCGGATCGCCGTCGTGGTAGAGCGCGAGGGCGGCCTCGACCGGCGTCTGCGCCATCGCCGCCTGCCAGCCGACGAGGAGCGAGAGACAGGCAAATGCGCGCGCAGCTCTCACGCGAGCGCTCCGCGCAGGGTCTTCAGCAGCTCGCGCACCGATTGCACCCGCGGCGCGAGGCCTTCGGAGGGCGTCTGCACGCGCAGCCTGGTCGGACCGGCGAGTTTCCAGTGGCGGTGCCGCTGCAGAAGCTGCATGAAGCGAGCGCCGTCCAGAGGCGGCCTGTCGACGAACTGCAGCTGGACCGCTTCGCCCGCGGCATCGATGCGCGCCACGCCCAGCTCGCGTGCGGCGATGCGCAGCCGATGCGACTCGACGAGCGCCTGCGCCGGAGCGGGTGCGGCGCCGAAGCGGTCGATCAGTTCCTCCTGCATGGCGTCGAGTTCCTCCGGCGCGCTGCAGTTGGCGAGGCGCTTGTACAGCGTCAGTCGCTCGTTCACGTCGCTGCAATAGTCGTTGGGCAGCAGCGCCGGCAGGTGCAAGTTGATTTCGGTGGCGACCTCCAGCGGCTGCGACAGGTCCGGCTCGTGCCCGGCCTTGAGCGCGCGCACGGCGTGGTTCAGCATGTCGGAGTAGAGGCTGAAGCCGATCTCCTGCATCTCCCCCGACTGCGCCTCGCCCAGCACTTCGCCCGCGCCGCGGATCTCCAGGTCGTGCATGGCGAGGAAGAAGCCCGAGCCGAGCTCCTCCATCATCTGGATCGCCTCGAGCCGCTTTTTTGCCTGCGCCGACAGCGCCGCTTCCGCATGCGTCAGGAGATAGGCGTAAGCCTGGTGGTGCGAGCGGCCGACGCGACCGCGCAGCTGATGCAGTTGCGCCAGACCGAACTTGTCGGCGCGGTTGATCAGGATGGTGTTCGCGGTCGGGATGTCGATGCCCGTCTCGATGATGGTGGTGCAAAGCAGCAGGTTGTAGCGCTGCTGATGGAATTCGCGCATCGCGCGCTCCAGTTCCCGCTCGCGCATCTGACCGTGGGCGATGACGATGCGCGCTTCGGGCAGCAGCTTCGCAAGGCGAGCGTACATGGCGTCGATCGTCTGCACTTCGTTGTGCAGGAAATAGATCTGCCCGCCGCGCTTCAGTTCGCGCAGCACCGCTTCCCGAATGACGCCCTGGCTGTCGCGGCTGACGAAGGTTTTGATCGCGAGGCGCTTTTGCGGCGCGGTGGCGATGACGGAGAAATCGCGCAAGCCCTCGAGCGACATGGACAGCGTGCGCGGAATCGGTGTCGCCGTCAAGGTGAGCACGTCGACTTCGGCGCGTAGCGCCTTCAGCACTTCTTTCTGCCGCACGCCGAAGCGGTGCTCCTCGTCGATGATCACCAAGCCCAGGCGCTTGAAGTGTACGTCGCGTTGCAAGAGCTTGTGCGTGCCGATGGCGATGTCGATCGTCCCGTCTGCCAGCGCCTGCACGCTCTGCGTCTGTTCCTTCGCCGTGCGAAAGCGCGACAGCTGGGCGATCCGCACCGGCCATTCGTCCGCGACCTGGGCGAAGCGGTCGGAGAAGGTCTGGAAATGCTGCTCGGCGAGCAGCGTCGTCGGAGCGAGCACCGCCACCTGCATGCCGCCCGCAACGGCGACGAAGGCGGCGCGCAGCGCGACTTCGGTCTTGCCGAAGCCGACGTCGCCGCAGATCAGCCGGTCCATCGGCTTGCCCGAGCGCATGTCCTCGACCACTGCGGCGATCGCAGCGCGCTGGTCGACGGTTTCCTCGAAGCCGAAGCCTTCGGCGAAGGCTTCGAGATCGTGCTGCGCAATGCCGAAAGGGTGGCCTTCGCGCGCCGCGCGCCGCGCATAGAGGTTGAGCAGCTCGGCGGCGGTGTCGCGGATCTGCTGCGCCGCCTTCTTCTTCGCCCGGTCCCAGTCGCCGCTGCCCAGCTTGTGCAAGGGCGCCTGCTCCGGGGCGACGCCGCTGTAGCGACTGATCAGTTGCAGCTGCGCCACCGGCACGTAGAGCTTGTCCTGGCCGGCGTATTCCAGGTGCAAGAACTCGGTCGTGCCTTCGCCGAGGTCGAGGTTCGCAAGACCCAGATAACGGCCGATGCCGTGCTGGGCGTGGACCACCGGGTCGCCGATCCTGAGTTCAGACAGGTCGCGCAGCATTCCCTCGACCGAAGTCGCGCGCGCCTCGGCGCGCTTGGCGCTGCGCACCGTTCCTGCATAGAGCTCGGCCTCGGTGACGATCGCCACGCCTTCTGCCGACAGGGCAAAGCCGCCATAAAGAGGGCCGGTGCCGAGCATGCAGGGCGCGCTGCTCGCGCGGAATTCGGCATAGTTCGCGCAAGCCGCAGGGTTGAGGCCGTATTCGGCGAGGTATTGCGCCATGGTTTCGCGCCGGCCCGGCGATTCGGCGAGCAGCAGCACGCGCTCAGGCGTCGCGGCGAGGAAGCCTTTCAAGCGCGTGAGCGGATCGGCCGCACGCCGCTCGACCGCGAGCGGCGGCAGCGGCCTGGCGGCGAATTCGCCTTCTTCTGCATCCGCGCCGTCCTTCGGCGCGGTGATGTCGATGCGCGCATGGGCCCGCGCTGCGACGAAGAATTTCTCCGCCGGCAGGAACAGGTCGATCGGCCGCATCAGCGGCTGGGTGCGGTAGCCGTGCAGCATCTGATAGCGCGACTGCGTGTCCTTCCAGAAGGCTTCGATCGCGCCCGCCACGTCGCGGTGCAGGCAGATCGTCGCCTGCGGCGGCAGGTACTCGAACAGCGTAGCGGTGTGCTCGAAGAACAGCGGCAGGTAATACTCGATGCCGGGCGGAGCGATGCCGTTGCTCACATCCTTGTAGATGGTGCTCTTCGACGGATCGCCTTCGAAGGTCTCGCGAAAGCGCGCCCTGAAACGGGTGCGTGCGGCGTCGTCGAGCGCAAACTCGCGCGCCGGCAGCAGGCGCACTTCCTTCACCTTGTAGATGGTGCGTTGGGTATCGACGTCGAAGGTGGCGATCGATTCGATCTCCTCGTCGAGCAAATCGATGCGGTAGGGCAGCGCGCTGCCCATGGGAAAGAGGTCGACTAGTCCGCCGCGCACGCAATATTCTCCGGGCGCGACGACTTGCGTCACGTGGCTGTAACCGGCGAGCGTCAACTGGGCACGGAACTGCCCGAGCTCGAAGGATTCCTCCTGCTTGAGAAAGAAGGTATAGGCCGCGAGATAGGAAGGCGGCGCGAGGCGATAGAGCGCCGTGCTCGCCGGCACGAGGGCGATGTCGCACTGGCCGCGGGTGATGGCATACAGCGTCGCCAGGCGCTCGGAAATCAAGTCCTGATGCGGCGAAAAGCTGTCGTAAGGGAGCGTCTCCCAGTCGGGCAGCAGATGCGCCACTAGCTGCGGATCGAAGAAGGAAATTTCTTCGGCGAGGCGCTGGGCGTCCAGGGCGGAAGCGCAGACCACGACCAGCGGTTTTGCCGTGCGCGCAATGCGCGCGAGCGCAAGCGCGTCGCTCGATCCATGCAGCAAGGTATAGCGGCGCTGCTGCGCCGCCGCGGGGAGCGCGGTGTCGTTCATAGGCAGTAAGAGGCCCTCGCGCGCGAGGCTGGGCGGCGCGGCCGGAACCAAAGAAGCTCAACTGACATCATATTTCAAACAAGTTGTATTATACTGTCTCCAGGTAAGAATTATCTAGAAAAAACAATGACGTCCGAGCGATTGTACGGCCTGATCCCGGCGGCCGGTGCGGGCGCGCGCATGGGGCAGGCGATACCCAAGCAGTACCTCGAGCTGCGCGGCCGGCCCCTCATCTATCACAGCATCAAGGCCTTGCTCGCCAACGGCCGCGTCGACATCGTCTTCGTCGTCCTTGCCGCGGGCGATACCGATTTCAAGGCGTACGACTGGAGCGAGTTCGGCGAGCGCGTGGCGCCGCTCTACTGCGGCGGCGCGACCCGGCACGACAGCGTGCTGAACGGTCTGTCCGCCGCATCCGACGCGATCGACGAGGAGGACTGGGTGCTCGTGCACGACGCGGCGCGGCCTTGCCTGAGTGAACTCGATCTTGCGCGGCTGATCGATGCGGTCGGCGGCGACGACGTGGGAGGTATACTCGCGGTCCCGGTGTCGGATACCTTGAAGCGCGCCGACGGGCTGGGCCGGATCGAAGCGACCGAGCCGCGCGAGCGCCTGTGGCAGGCACAGACGCCGCAGATGTTCCGCTATCGCCTGCTGCTCGAAGCCTTGAGCCGGACTGCGAAGCTCACCGACGAAGCCGGTGCGGTGGAAGCGATGGGCCTGAAGCCGCGATTGGTGGAAGGCTCGAGCGCGAATTTGAAGGTGACCTTTCCCGACGACTTGCGGCTCGCGGAAACGATCCTCGCGAATCAGGGGAGCAAGGCATGAGAGTAGGGCACGGCTTCGACGTCCACGCGCTGGTCGCGGGGCGCCGACTGGTCATTGGCGGTGTGGATATTCCCTACGAGCGGGGACTGGAAGGCCATTCCGACGCGGACGTGCTGCTGCATGCGATTTGCGACGCGCTGCTCGGTGCCGCTGCGCTGGGAGATATCGGCAGGCATTTTCCGGACAGCGACGCCCGCTTCAAGGATGCGGACAGCAGGGAACTGTTGCGCGAGGTGCGCCGCTTGCTGCAGGGCGCGGGCTATCGCGTTCTCAACATCGATGCCACCGTCATCGCGCAGGCGCCGCGGCTTGCCGCGCACATTCCGACCATGGTCGAGCGCATCGCCGCCGACCTGGGCATGGCAAACGATCAAGTGAACGTGAAGGCGACGACGACCGAGCGCCTGGGCTTCACCGGTCGCGGCGAAGGCATCGCCGCCGAGGCGGTCGCATTGCTCGAGTGCGCGGTCTGAAGCCGGAGCCCGACCGCACCGTGTGCGCATTGCGCGTCTACCCCTGCGAAAAGCCTTTATACTAGCGCCGCGACTTCGGTGAGCGTCGCTTCTCACCCAAGTCTGCAGAAAATTCCAAGGACCCCAGCGCTTTGACCAAACGATCCAGCTTCACTTACGACGAGCTGCTCGCCTGCGGGCGCGGCGAGATGTTCGGCGCCGGCAACGCGCAGCTTCCTCTGCCGCCGATGCTGATGTTCGACCGCATCATCTACATCAGCGAAAAAGGCGGAACCTACGGCAAGGGCGAGGTGGTGGCCGAGCTCGACGTGCGTCCGGATCTTTGGTTCTTCGCTTGCCACTTCCAGGGTGACCCGGTCATGCCCGGCTGCCTCGGCCTGGACGCGATGTGGCAGTTGATCGGCTTCTATCTCGGCTGGATGGGGGGCTCCGGGCGCGGGCGTGCGCTCGGCTGCGGCGAAGTCAAGTTCAGCGGCCAGGTGCTGCCGAGCGCAAGGAAACTCACCTACCGCATCAGCATGAAGCGCGTGATCCTGCGCAAGCTGGTGATGGGTATCGGCGACGCCGAGATGGAAGTCGACGGCCGCGATATCTATGCGGGCAAGGACCTGCAGGTGGGCTTGTTCACTTCTACCGAAGGATTCTGAGGGTAGCATCATGCGTCGTGTCGTCGTCACCGGACTGGGCATCGTATCGAGCATCGGGACGAACCAGGCGGAGGTGCTCGCGTCTTTGCGCGAAGCGAAGAGCGGCATCGAAGCGAGCGAGGAATACAAGACGCTCGGTTTTCGTTCCCAGGTGCATGGTCCGGTGCGGGTGAAACCCGAAGAGCTGATCGACCGCAAGCTGCTGCGCTTCATGGGCGATGCGGCCGCCTTCACCTACATCGCCATGAGCCAGGCGATCGCCGATTCGGGCCTGCCCGAGGACATGGTTTCGAACGAACGCACCGGGCTCATCGTCGGCTCCGGCGGCGGTTCGCCGCAGAACCAGGTCGAGGCGGCCGACATCGCGCGTGCCAAGGGTGTGAAGCGCATCGGCCCCTACATGGTGCCGCGCTGCATGTCGAGCACGACATCCGCTTGCCTCGCGACGCCGTTTCGCATCAAGGGCATGAATTACTCGATCAGCTCGGCCTGCTCCACCAGCGCGCATTGCATCGGCAATGCCTATGAGCAGATCCAGTGGGACAAACAGGACATCGTGTTCGCCGGCGGCGGCGAAGAAGTGCATCCATACCTCTCCATGCTGTTCGACGCCATGGGCGCGCTCTCTTCCAAGTTCAACGACACGCCGACGCGGGCATCGCGCGCCTACGACGCCGACCGCGACGGCTTCGTCGTCTCCGGCGGCGGTGGCGTGCTGGTGCTGGAAGAGCTCGAGCATGCGCGCGCGCGCGGCGCGAAGATCTATGCCGAAATCGTCGGCTACGGCGCAAGCTCGGACGGCTACGACATGGTGCAGCCCTCGGGCGAGGGCGCGGCGCGCTGCATGCGCCAGGCGCTCGCCGGCGTGGACACGCCCATCGACTACCTCAATACCCACGGTACCGGCACGCCGGTGGGCGATCCGAAGGAATTGGAAGCCGTACGCACGGTGTTCGGCGACAAGCTGCCCCTCATCAGCTCGACCAAGTCGCTCACCGGCCACGCTCAAGGAGCCGCCGGCGTCACCGAAGCGATTTATTCGCTGTTGATGCTGGAGCACGATTTCGCCTGCCTGTCCGCCAACATCGAGCGCCTCGACCCCTGCGCGGAGGGCATGCCCATCGTGCGCGAGCGCGCCGACCACGCCGGTTTGAAGACGGTGATGTCGAACAGCTTCGGCTTCGGCGGCACCAACGCCTGCCTGGTATTCCGCCGCCTGACGGCGTAGCGCCCATGGGCGAGGCCGCTGCCAAACTGCGGCTGTTCTTCGCTCTGTGGCCGGAGGTTTCGCTGCAGATGCAGCTCGCAGCATGGGCGAAGCGCGCCGCGGGCCGGGCGCGCGTGATGCGCGCGGAAAACCTGCACCTGACGCTCGCGTTTCTCGGCGATACCGACGCGGCGCGTCTTCCGGAACTCCTCGCACTCGATTTGCCGTTTGGGGCGCATCGCCTCGTCCTCGATCGCGCCGGCTACTGGAAGCACAACCGCATCATCTGGTGCGGCGCCGAAGAGGAGCCGGCCGAACTCGCGCAACTCGTAGCCGGCTTGCGCGCGCGCCTGGATGCGCTGGGCATCGCCTTCGACCACAAGGCTTTCGTTTCGCATGTGACGCTCGCGCGCAATGCGCGCGGGCTGGACGCAGCGCAGGCGTGGACGCCGATCGCGTGGGAGGTGCGCGATTTCGCGCTGGTGCAGTCCAGCCGCGTCGAAGGCCGCGTCCTCTACCAGGTTCTGCGGCGCTATCCGGCCACTACGGCCTGAGGCTTCAGCCGAGCTTGGGCGCCGCTCCGGGAGCAAGCGGCAGGCTGACGCGGGCGACGAGGCCGCCGCCTGCGCGCGGCAGGAGTTCGAATTGTCCGTCGTGCATGCGCGCGATGCGGTCGACGATGGCCAGCCCCAGGCCCGAGCCGCCTTTGCCGCTGCGCGCGGCTTCCAGCCGCGTGAACGGCTGCTTCAGCCGCTCGGCTTCCTCGAGGGGAATACCCGGACCGCGATCGAGCACTTCCAGGATCAATTTGCCGTCTTCGACGCGGGTGGCGACGCATACGTCCTTTTCGCCATAGCTGATTGCGTTCTCGATCAAATTCGCGACCAGGCGCTTAATGCCGGGAGCATGCAAGGGCTGGGCTGGTGCAGGGCGGATGTCCGCTTCGATCGCATGTCCGAGCAGGCGTTGGTGCTCGACCACCTGGCGCGCGATCTCGGCGAGGTCGGTCGGTTCGAGCGGCGCCTCGCTTTGGGTGCGGGCGAAGTCGAGGAACTGGCCGATGATCGCGTCCATCTCGCCGATGTCGGCGATCATGCCTTCTTTCAGCGCCTCGTCGGATGCACCCATCTCGGTCGACAGGCGCAGCCGTGCAAGAGGCGTGCGCAAGTCATGCGACACGCCGGCAAGGAACAGGGTGCGGTCGGCGTCCAGCCGCGCGAGATCGCGCGACATCTGGTTGAAGGAGTGCGCGAGCGTGCGGATCTCGCTCGGCCCGTCTTCCGGCAGCGGCGCGGGCGATCTTCCCTTGCCGATGTCGCCAGCCGCGCGGGCCAGCGCCTTCAGCGGCCGATTGATACGCGACACGATCAACCAGGCGCCGACCAGCGACAGCGCTAGCGCCACTGCCGTCCAGCCCAGCCATTGCCAGGGAAATTGCCGTTCGACGCGCTCGCGCTGCAGCATCACCCAGTATTCGTCGCCGTCGATCTGAAAGCTGACGAAGAAGCCATGCAGCTCGCCCAGGCCAGAGGCGAAACGCGTGTTCTCGCCCAAGCGCTGGCGGATTTCCGTCTGGACGAGAATCGCAAAGGCGCTATCCCGCGCCGGCTGCAGCTTGTCGCCCGGGTCGGCGGGATAGACCCGCACCCCTTCGAGATCCGACAGCTCAGCGAGCAGTTCGCGCCGCTTGTCGGCCTTCGCCGTCACCAGGGCCGCGCGGGTGAGATTGACGATGCTGATGACGTTTTGCGCGACCTGGTGGGCGTGGGGCCGGCGTTCGTAGCTGCGCAGGATCTGGAACCAGGCCGCGACGGAAATGACCATCAGCAGGCTGATGAGCAGGAACGAGCGCCACAGCAAGGTGCGCGGCAGCAGCCTCACGCTTTGTCGTCCGGTACGAACACGTAGCCGAAGCCCCACACGGTCTGGATGTGCACCGGGTGCGCCGGGTCGGGCTCGACCAGCTTGCGCAGGCGCGAGATCTGCACGTCGATGGCGCGGTCGAACACTTCGTATTCGCGCCCGCGGGCGAGCTCCATCAGTTTGTCGCGCGACAGCGGCACGCGCGGGTGCGCAAGCAACACCTTCAGCAGCGCGAATTCGCCCGTGGTGAGCGCAATGGTGTTGCCCGCCCGGGTGAGCGAACGGGTGGACAGGTCGACCCGAACCTCGCCGAAGCGGACTTCCCCTTGTTCCGCAGCGGGCGCGCCGGGCGGAGGCGGCGCAGTGCGCCGGCGCAGCACGGCGTGGATGCGCGCCACCAGCTCGCGCGGATTGAAAGGCTTGGGCAAGTAGTCGTCCGCTCCCATCTCCAGACCGACGATGCGATCGACGTCGTCGCCCTTGGCGGTGAGCATGATGATGGGGACCGTTTCCTTCGCGCCGCGCAGCCTGCGGCAGACGGACAATCCGTCTTCGCCGGGCATCATCAGGTCGAGCACGATCAAGTCGAAGCGCTCGCGCGCGAGCATCCGATCCATCGCCTGCGCGTCCTGTGCGACGTGTACGCCGAAACCTTGCTCGGAGAGGTAGCGGTTGAGCAGGTCGCGCAGGCGCAGGTCGTCGTCGACGACCAGAATCTTGGTTTTGGGCGCAGTCATGAGCCTATCCTAATCGAAGCCGCGGCAGGCGCGAGTTTCATCGGTAAGAATCCGTGTCAAATTGCTATGAGCTTACAAATTATTACAAATTCCGGAGCCGGGCTCACACTTTCGTATCGCCGCGGCGCTAGGATGCGCCTCATGGAAGAAGGCTCGACAGCAAAAGGGGAAGCGGCGTTCGCTCGGGCGCGGTGGCGCATGCCTTCCGCGCTTAACATCGCGCTTCCGGGCATCTACAATCGACCCTTCGGCGCGGGCAAATGCGTTCGGCCTAGGGAGCGAAAGATGAAGCGCTCGGCAGCGATTGCCATCGGAATCTTGTCCGCCATGCTGGCGGGGCCGCAGGCGCTCGCCCAGGGCTTCATTCCCTACATGCAAGGCCCCATGATGCAGGGCCAGGGCCGACCCGGACCGCAGGGCGCAAATCGACCGCCGCCCCAGCGCGACATGCGCGGGCAGGCAGACGCCGAGCGTGGCCGCATGAGCGCGGACGAACGCGAGCAGCTGCGCCGCGATATTCGCGACGCCGACAGGGACATCTACCATCCGGCAAAGCAGGCGCCGGCCGATCCGCGGCGCGGAGGCCGGCGCTAGCTGCAAATTGCGGCAGTTGTTTCCCGTGCACGCCGCGCGCGACGCAAGCCACGTTTTGTCTTAGAGTTCAGCATTCCTCAATTGGCGCCTCAGTCCAACGTGCTTCCCGTCGCAGCACCGATCTGCTGCTGCGCGCAATCACGCGCTAGCTGAACAAGAGATTGCATGTACCGTACCGACCCGCGACTCCGCAGCCGCATATTGTTCGCCGTGTCCGCGGCCGCCTTTCTCGGCCCGTTCACCCAGACCGTCTACGTGCCCAGCCTGGTGGAAATCGGCGCGTTCCTGCATGCAAGCGCGTTCATGGTCAATCTGACCATTTCGCTGTTCACCGCGATCCTCGCGCTATCGAGTTTCGTCGTCGGGCCGATCGCCGACGCGCGCGGACGCCGCGCGGTGCTCATTCCCGGCATGCTTGCTTACGTCGCCGGGTCCCTCATCTGCCTGCTCGCCAATTCCTATTGGGTGTTCCTCGCCGGGCGCGCCGTGCAGGCCTGCGGCATCAGCACGGGCTCGGTCGCCGCGGCGGCCGTCATCGGCGACTTGTACGCGCCGAAAGAGCGCCTGCAGGCGATGAATACCTACCAGCTCCTGGTATTCCTCGGGCCGGTGTTCGGACCGGTGGTCGGCGGACTGGTCGCCGGCTACCTGAATTGGCAATGGGCGTTCGGCGTGCTGATCGCGGCGGGACTGGCGGTCGCTGCTTACAACGCGAATCGCCTGCCGGAGACGCTCACCGCAGTCGCGGCGGGAAACAGATTGAGTTTTGCGGGCGTACGCAGCGTACTCGCCAATGCTTCGGCGCGCGCTATCCTGCTCGTCGGCTTCGCCCAGTTTTACGGCTATTACGTGTTTCTGGTGTTCCTGCCGCGCTTTGCCGAGCCGTTCGGCCTGACGGCTGCACAGAAGGGCTTCGCCTTCGTCCCGCTCACCGCCGGCATTCTTGCCGGCATCACCAGCGCGCGCCGCTGGCTGCCGCACTTGCCCGGCGGACGCTTGCTGCGCGTCGCCTCGTATGCGCTAGCCGCCGATGCGCTCGCGCTTGGTCTCGCCCTCGCCGGCGACGTGCTGTCGGTGGCGCTGCTCGCCTTGGTGATGCTCGTCTACGGGCTCATTCTCGGTGCGAGCCTCCCGGCGCAGTCGACCATCCTGGTGAGCTTGTTCTCCGCAGAGCGTGCCACGGCTATGGGCATCTACAATTTCACCCGCTTCATGGGCGCCGCCGCCGGCCCGCTGATTGCGGCGCTCATCGCCGACGCGTACGGCAAGGAAGCCACGGTGCTGGCGCTCGCCGCACTGCTTCTCGTCACCGGCCGGGTGATCCAGCACAGCCTGGCGGATTCGTAGATGCAGGCCCCGGCGGCGAAAGCTTGAAGTAGCGTCCTACGGCTGAGACGCAGGCAGGACCTGCGGCCCTTGACAATCGTCAATACCCCGTTTTCAGCCCTCTGAAATAGTGGCAGTGAGCGCAGTCGTAATCGTGGTCCCGTGCCGATGCGCAAGCGCGCAGCGGTTGCGATCGGAGCAGAGGCAGAGTGGCGCCGTTAGCAGCCGATCGACCGGGGCAGGGAAGGAGAGTTTCCATGGCTGTGGAGCCGCCGCAGCGGGAGTCCGCGGCGGCAGCACGGCATTTTGCACCGATGCGCATGCACAGGACCAATCAGGCACTGCTCGTCGTTTGGGCCACGATCGCGGCCTTCCTCGGCTATCTCGCATTCGGACTGGTCAGCTCCCAGCGCGAGGTCGAGCGGCGTACGCGTGCTCAGGCCGTTTCCTACGTGCGCCTGGTCGAGCAGCACGCCTCGGCGGCGTTCGAGCGCAGCGACTTGGCGCTGCTCGGCGCCATCGATCACCTGCGCGCGGAGGATCTGCGCTCGGGGATGCGCCTGTCGGAGGCGCGGCGCAAGGAACTCGACGTGCTGCTGCGCGCGCAGCAGCAGCGCACCACGGGTATCGTCGCCATGCCGCTAGCCGATGCGAACGGCGACGTCGTGGCGAATTCGCATCGCATGGGGCAGGACTTGAACGTGGCCGATCGGTCGAACTTCCGTTCGCTCAAGCAGAATCCATCGGCCGAACTCGTCATCTCCGAGGCGGTTCAAGGACCGCAGACCAAGCGCTGGGCCATCATTGTTTCCCGGCGCCTTAGTCTGCCGGACAAGCAGTTCGGCGGCATGGTCGGCGCGGTTCTCGACCTGAACCAGAACTTTCTCGACTTCTACTCCAGCTTGCCGCTCGGACGCAATGCCTCGGTATCCCTTAGGGATCCGGAAAACCGGCTGCTGGTGCGCTATCCTGCGCTGTCGCCGCAATCGGGCAGGGCGCGCGCTTCCCTGCAACAGGTCGAGGACAGGCTGCGCGCCGGCGACCCGGAAGGCGTGCTGCTCACTTCCCATACCTTCGATGGCGTCGAACGCGTGCTCGCCTACCGCCGCTTGGCGAAATTCCCCGTCTATGCAGCGGTCGGACTGTCGCTGGAGGAGGCGCTCGTTCCCTGGAGGCGCGAACGCAACGTCGCGCTCTCGGCCGCGCTGCTATTCCTCGCCGCGGGCGCGTTCATCACCGTATCGCTGCGGCGCAACCGGCAGGCGGAACTCGCGCTCATCGACTCCGAGGCGAAGTTCCACGGATTGGCGGAACAGTCCTTCATCGGCATCGCTTTCGGTTCGCTCACCGGCTTCAATTACGTCAACCCTGGACTGGCGCGCATTTTCGGCTATACGCAGGAGGAGATGCGGCAGCTGGCGGTGCCGGACCTGGCGACGGAACGCGACAAGCCGCGCGTGACGAACGCCGTGAGCGAGCGCCTGAACGGCTCGCTGCCGCACGTGCATTACACCTTCGAGGGGCGGCGCAAGGACGGCTCAAATGTCGACATCGAAGCCTACGGCAGCCGCATGCTGATCGGCGGCAAGCCGCTCGCGATTTCCATCCTGGTCGACATCTCCGAGCGCAGGCGTGTGGAGCGGGCACTGGAGCGCGAAAGCGCGCGCACGCGCCTCTTGCTACGCACCGCTAGCGACGGCATCCACGTGCTCGATGCGGCGGGCAACGTGATCGAGGCAAGCGACGCCTTCTGCCGCATGCTCGGTTACGAGCGCGAGATGCTGCTGGGCTCGAATGCGAGCAAGTGGGACGTGGGTTCGTGGCCGGGCGGATTGCTGCCGGCGCTGCGCCGCATGCAAAGCCTGTGCACCGAGACGACCACGTTCGAGACCCGCTACCGGCGGCGCGACGGCACGGTCATCGAGGTCGAAGTCTGCAGCATCGGCGTCGAATTCGACCGCGAGCCGCTCCTGTTCGCTTCCGCCCGCGACATCACCGAACGCAAACGGGCGCAGGAGCGCGCCGAGCACCAGGCGCAGCACGATGCCCTCACCGGCGTGCCCAATCGCGTCCTGTTCTACGACCGCTTGAGCCAGGGCATCACGCGCGCGCGGCGCGAACGCCACGAACTCGCGCTGCTGTTCGTCGACCTGGACGATTTCAAGGCGGTGAACGATTCGCTCGGGCACATGGCGGGAGACGAACTGCTCAAGATCACTGCCGCGCGCATCCGCGCCTCCCTGCGGGAGTCGGACACCGTGGCGCGCGTGGGCGGCGACGAATTCACCGTCATCCTGCCGCGGGTCGCCTCGCGCGACGATGCGGCCGAGGTCGCGGCGAAGATCATCCAGGCGGTATCGCAGCCGTGCAAGCTGAGCAACTCCCATGCCGGCGCGCACGAGGTCGCCATCGGCGCAAGCATCGGCATCGCATTCTTCCCGAGCGATGCCGAGGACGCCGACCGACTGGTGGAGGCCGCCGATGCGGTGATGTACGAGGCCAAGCGCAAGGGCAACAGCTTCTGTTTCTGCCAGCCGGGCTAGGGAAGGTCTTATATGGACGCCTCCCGGAGATCAAGCGGTTTGGCATTTGTGGCTCATAGGTAAAGGCTGCAGTCTTATATCCGGCCTGTTTGTGCAGGCTGGCAAGCCTGCTGGCCCTGATGGAATTCGCTGACGAGGTCCTCATCTGAACATCGAACTCGAGGGTTCACGTTCCCTATCAGGTTTTCCTCGTCCCGGTCCTACCTGTGTTGCCATCATGCGTGGGTCGCCTGCGCTCCTTGGAGAAGTCGTTCAGTGGTGACTGGGATTCAGCTCACATTAACGGGGAGCCGGGCTAAACGCATTGGCGTCATAGTCTTGACCATGCGCGAGCACGGCCCAGATTGTTCTGGCCAGCTTATTGGCAATCGCCGCAACGACCACACTGTAGGGCCGGCGCGCAAGCAGGCCCTCGATCCATGCCGATCGCTTGGTGTGCGCGGCGATGAGCGCCCGCGCGCCATGCATGAGCAGCGTTCGCAAGCACGGGTCGCCGCGCTTGCTGATGCCCAGCTGGCGAATGCGCCCGCCCGTGCCTGTCTGGCGAGGTACCAGACCCAGTGAGGCTGCGAACTCCCGGCCGGATCGGAAGCACTTGGCATCTCCTATCGCTGCCACCGCGGCGGTAGCCGTCAGCAGGCCCACTCCGGGGATCTGCGCAATCGCCTTGCACGCCGGGCTCTCACGCAGCGCTTCGCGCAGCCGTCGCTCGATACCAGCGATCTGTATGTCAACCGCCTGGGCACGCGCCCACTGCTCACGCAACGTGTCGACCAGTATCCCTGGAAGGTGCTGCGCGACACGCTCCAGCGCATCGGGAATCGCCTTGGCCAATGCGGCGTGCCCTTCTGGAAGCACCTCACCAAACTCATAGAGTATTCCGCGCAGCCCGTTGGTCTGCATGATCCGAAACTTCATCAACTGGGCACGCACCCGGTGCAGGGCGAGGATTACTTGCTGAGATTCGCTCTTGACGGCCACCAGGCGCGCCTCGGGTTGCTGTACCGCCGTCCAGATCGCGCGCGCATCGGCCGCGTCGGTCTTATTGCGCAGCACAAAAGGACGCACCGAGCGCGGGGCAATCAACTTCGGCTTATGTCCCAACCCACGCAGCTGCCGCGCCCACCAATGGGCGCTGCCACAGGCCTCGATCGCCACCTCACAGGGCGCAAGTTGGGTAAAGAACTCCATCATCTGTGTACGACGCAACTTGTGGCGTTTGATTTCCCCGCTGCACGTATCCACGCTGTGCAGTTGAAACACGTCCTTGGCAATGTCAAGCCCAATCACGGTATGCTTCATCTTGGATCCTCCTGCTCAAGTGGTTGACTTCAACATCTCCACTTTGGCACATCGATGCCGTTGCAGTGAGGATCCATCTCTCACCCACCGTGCACCCGTTGCCGGGGGGAGGCGTCCATACCATCTGAACAAGGGGGCGATGCCCCCTTGTATATCCCCCACATCAGAGGGAACCTTCTCGAGGCCGTGCAGCTTAGCGAGACTTGTTCAGAGGTTTTCTAGGCAGGCACAGCCGGAAGCTGCCGCGGCACGCGCGGGCCCGCAGGGGGACGGGTCAGGTGGCGAGCGTGAAGCGCTTTTCCGCAAACAGCGCGAGGCAGGCATCGACCGCCGCAGCGTCATACAGCGTGCCGCGGCCGCAGCGGATCTCTTCCAAGGCGCTTGCGCTGCCGAGCGCCGGGCGATAGGGGCGATGCGACGCCATGGCCTCGACCACGTCGGCCACGGCGAGGATGCGCGACTCGAGCAGAATATCTTCGCCCTTCAGACCAAGGGGATAGCCCGAGCCGTCCAGCCGCTCGTGGTGCTGGTGCACCATCTGCGCGATCGGCCAGGGGGACTGGATGCCTTTGAGGATGTCGAAGCCCGCCTGGCAGTGGTTGCGCACCAGCATCAACTCGACCTCGGACAACTGCGTCGGCTTGGACAGGATCTCCGAGGGGACGTTGATCTTGCCCAGGTCATGGATGCTGGCGGCGATTTCGATGCCGTGGATCGTCTCCTGCGACATGTCGAGTTCGCGCGCAATGGCGGCGGCGAGCTGGGCGACGCGCTTTTGGTGCCCTGCGGTGTAGGGATCGCGCATTTCCACGGTAGTTGCGATCGCCTTGATCGAGTCTTCCAGACTGCGGCGCAGCACCTCCCCGTGATGCACTTGCTCCGCGGCGATGCGGTCCCGCTCGGCGCGGGTGCGCAAGGTGTCGATGCCGAAGGCGAGGTCGCTCGCCAATTCCTGCAGCAGCCGCTGCTCCTCCGCGTCGAACGCGTCGCGTTCGGCGGCGACGATGGCGAGCGCGCCGAAGGGGCGGGCGTTGCCGATCTGCAGCGGCAGTCCGCACAGCGCTCCCATCCCCAGGCGCTGCGCCTGCTCGCGCCAGGGCGCGAATTCGCGGTTGCGGGTGAGATCGCGGCCGATCTGCGGTTTGCCGGTGCGCAGCGCGCGGGCGAGCGCATGCTGGCCGCGTTCGTTGTTGCCCCAGGAAATATCCGCTCGAGTCAGCGTCTCCATGTCTACACCGGCGCAGGCTTTGATGTCCAAGGACTGACGCGCATCGTCGACGCTATAGGCAACGATGCACTGGCTGTAGCCGCCAAGCTCGTGGATAACGCGCGCCGTTTCGCACAGCAAGTTCGCTTCGTCGGTGGCACGGACCAATGCTTCATTGCCAGCGCTCAGCGTGCGCAGCGAGCGATTGAGGCGCAGCAGCGCTTCCTCCGACTGCTTGCGCTCGGTGATGTCGCGCACCACGGCGAGCTGATAGTCGCGCTCGAGATGAGCGCGCGTCAGGTTGATTTCCACCGGATAGGTGCTGCCGTCTTTGCGCCGGTGGCTGGTTTCGAAGCGCACGCTGCCCGATTGGGCCAGGCGCAAGTCCACATCCTCCATGACCGCGCGGTCGATGCTCGGGTCGACTTCGAATATCGACATCGCTAACAGCTCCTCGCGGCTGTAGCCGAGTTGCCTGCAGCCCGCATCGTTTACATCGAGGAAGCGCAGCGTCTTCGGCTCGATCACTTGAATCGCATCGTTGGAGTGGTCGAGCAGGGCGCGAAACAGGCGCAACGAATGCTCGGCACGCTTGCGTTCGCTGAGGTCGCGCGCAGTGACGACGATGCCGTCGATGTCCGGATCGTGGCACAGGTTTTTGACCGTGATTTCCAGATCCACTAGGGAACCGTCCTTGCGTTTCCCCGGCAGTTCGAAGGTGTACTCCTTGCCCGGATTCGCCTGCGTCTCCGCGATCATGCGCCCTACCAGGGGCACGTGCTGCTCGGCGACGAACTCCGCCACGTTCCTGCCCAATACCTCGTCCGTCTTCCAGCCGGTGATGCGCGTGCCGGAATCGCTGCGATAGCGCAAGCGGCCGTCGCGGTCGAGGAGGAAGAACACGTCCGAGCCGCCTTCGATCAATTTGCGGTAATAGCGCTCGCTGCGCGCGAGGGCGCGTTCCGCGGCCTTGCGCGCCGTGACGTCCTCCATGACGTGGATGGAGTAGAGATAGGCGCCGTCTTCGTCCTTGATCGGCGACGCGCGGGAGACGTAGACGCTGCCGTCGGGCAGCGTGATCTCCTCCTGCGCCGGTTGCGTTGCTGCCACCGTCTCGCAGCAGCCGGGCAAGGGGCCTTCGCCGCGCGGAAAGACTTCCCAATATCTTCTGCCGAGCAGGTCGGAAAAAGCGCAGCCCGCGCGCTCGGCGTAGGCCTGATTCGCGCGCATGATGCGGTATTCCTTGTCGTGCAGGAAGACGGGATCGCTGATGGAGTCGAAAGCCTGCAGCCACTCCTTGTGCGCCTGGGCCATCTGCGCGTGCATGCGCGCCACGTCGTGCTCGGCGCTGCGGCGATCGTGCCGGTCCCGCGCTTCCTGCAGCTCGCGCCGCATGGCTGCCGGCAGCCGCTGCAGCTCGGTCTTCATGACGTAGTCGTGGGCGCCGGCCTTCATCGCCTCCACCGCCGTCTCCTCCCCGATCTTGCCGGAGACGACAATGAAGGGCAGATCGAGCTTGCATTCCTGCAGCAGTGCGAGCGCGGCAAGGCCGCTGAAATGAGGCATCACGTAATCGCAGGTGACGGCGTCCCAGTTGCCGCCCGCGAGTGCGGCGCGCATCGCCTCGGCGGTGTCGACGCGCAGGTGCACGGGGTCGAAGCCGCCGCGGCGCAAAACCCGCAGCACGAGGAGAGCGTCGTCCTCGGAGTCTTCGACGACCAACAGGCGCAGCGGTGTGCCGGACATGGGGGCTGTCACGGGGCCTGCCCGACCGTTGCGCTATTGTCCCGTCTTCGGCGGCGGCGCTTCGTTCAGCACCAGCCAGTACAGTCCGAGACTGGTGACGGCTTCGGCGAACTGGTGGAAATCGACCGGCTTGCGCACGTAGCTGTTGGCGCCGAGCGAATAGCCGCCGATGAGATCGGATTCCTCTTTCGACGAGGTCAGAATCACGATCGGCAGGAGCTTGGTGCGCTCGTCGGTGCGCAAGCGCTTGAGCACTTCCAGCCCGCCGATCTTCGGCAGCTTGAGGTCGAGCAGGATCAAGGTCGGCGTGAGCGCTTCGTCGCCCAGCAGTTTTTCCAGCGCTTCGGCGCCGTCTTTGGCGACCACGACCTCGTTGAGGATGTTCGCTTTGGACAGCGCGCGCAGCGTGAGCTTCACGTCGTCCGGATTGTCTTCGACCAGAAGGATGGTTTTTTGCTTGATCATGGTTTTCTCCTGCTTAGGTTCCGCGGCCAGGCGCAGCGATGACATCCTTCGACTTCCAGGTATTCGGTTGCCGGTGGAGTCCTTGGCTCATGCGTCCTCACCCGATGCGGAAGAAAAATGTGGCGCCTGCTTCGATTGCGCCTTGCGCCCAGACGCTGCCGCCGTGGCGGCGCACGATGCGCTGCACGATGGCGAGTCCGATGCCGCTGCCGGAAAATTCTTCCGGTGTGTGCAGGCGCTGAAACGGGACGAACAGCTTGTCGGCATAGGTCATGTCGAAACCCGCGCCGTCGTCGCGCACGAAGAAGGCGCGGCCATGCTCGGTTTGCGCGGCACCGAATTCGATGCGCGCAGTTTCGTGGTGTGAAGTGTATTTCCAGGCATTGGCGAGCAGGTTCTCCAACACCAGGCGCAGCAGCCGCGGATCGCCTTCGGCGGCCAATCCGCCGGCGATGGCGCAGTCGACGCGCCGCTGCGGGTCGCTGCGCCGCAGTTCGTCGACGATCTCGCCGGCCGTGGCGCTCAGGTCCACCGCCTCGCGGGCGAGCGGGCCGCGGGTCACGCGCGACAGGTTGAGGATGTCGTCGATCAGCTGTCCCATGCGCTGGCTCGCCGCGCGCACGCGCTGCAGGTCGTCCTTGCCTTCCTCGTCGAGTTTGTCGGCGTAGTCCTCGAGCAGCGCCAGGCTGAAGCCGTCGATCGAGCGCAGCGGCGCGCGCAGGTCGTGCGACACCGAGTAGGCGAAGGCTTCGAGTTCCTTGTTGGCCGCCTCGAGTTCGGCCGTGCGCTCCTCGACGCGCTGCTCGAGCTCGGCATTGAGGTGCCGCACCTGCTCCTCGGCGCGCTTGCGCTTGGTGACGTCGCGCGCGGCGGCGAACACGCCGAGCAGGGCGCCGCTCTCGGAATGGTAGGTGGCTGCGTTGTAGATTACGTCCATGGTCGCGCCGGAGCGGTGGCGCAGGGTGAGGGGGTAGTCGCGCACGAAACCCGCGGCGAGCACCTGCTCGTAGACGCGGCGGGCCAGCACCGGCTCGGTGAAGTAGTCGGCGAAATCGGTGCCGATGAGTGCCGTGCGCGCGATGCCGGTGGCGTCTTCGGTGGCTTTGTTGACGTCCGTGATCTTGCCTTTGGGGCTGATGGTGACCAGGGGATCAAGGCTCACCTCGATCAGGCTGCGGGCATAGAGAGCGGCGACGCGGCGCTCTTCGTCTGCGCGTTTGCGCTCGGTGACGTCGCGCGCTGCGGCGAACACGCCCTGCGGTTCGCCGCGTTCGTTGCGATAGATGGTGGCGTTATAGAGAACGTCGGTGAGACGGCCGCCGCAGTGCCGGATGGTCAGTGCGTAGTCCTGCATCGAGCCTTCGGCCAGGACTTGTTCGTAACCGCTGCGGGCCAGTTCCGGTTCGGTGAAGTAATCGGCGAAATCGGTGCCGATCAGCGACTCGCGTTCGCGGCCGGTGACTTCCTCGGTGGCGCGGTTGACGTCGGTGATCTTGCCCTCCGGGCTGATGGTGACCAGGGGATCGAGACTCGCTTCGATCAGGCTGCGTGCGTAGAGGGAGACCGCGCGCACGCGCTCGGCGACCCGGGCGAGTTCGCTCTGGGCGCGCTGCGACGTGATGCCGAAGGCGAGATCGCTCGCGCCTTCGGACAGCAGGCCGATTTCGTCTGCATCGAACGCATCCGCTTCCGCAGCGTAGAGATTGAGCACGCCGAAGCTGTCCGTGCCGTTCTTTAGGGGGAGTGCGATGGAGGCGGCGTAGCCGCAACGCTCCGCTTGCGCGCGCCAGGGCGCGTAGCGTTCGTCGGCGCGGACATTTTGTGCGCTCACCGGCCGGCCGTCGCGGATGGCGCGACCGCTCGGCCCGCGGCCGCGTTCCGAGTCGGCCCAAGAGACGCGCAGGTTGGCGAGAAATTCGGCATCCGCGCCCCAGGAGGCGACGATGCGCACGCTCTTCTCCGCATCGTGCTCGGCGTAGCCCACCCACGCGATGCAATATCCCCCGGCCTCGCAGATGGCGCTGCACATGCTGTCGAGTAATTCCTGTTCGCTGCGCGCGTGTACCAGTGTCTGGTTGAGTGCGGTGAGCACCCTGAGCGCACGGTTGGCGCGCAGGAGCCGATTCGTCGACTTGAGCGACTCCGCCATGGAGTCGAAAACGCGGGCGAGTTCGCCCAGCTCGTCGCGCGTGTGGCGCAATCCGGTGCGCGCCTCGGCATCGCCGCTGCCGAGCCGGCGTGCGGCCTCGGCGATGGCCGAAACCGGGCGCAGAAACAGCCGCTCACCGCCGATCCAGACCGCGGCTGAAATCAAGAGGACGATGGCGCTCACCATGGCGAGAGTCCAGGCGAAGTCGCGATCGATGTTCCCCATCACCGATTGCGTGCTGACACCGAGCCAGAGGGTGAGAGATCCGCCGCTCGTCTGGGCGAAAGGGGCGAAGGCATAGATACGGCGCACGCCGTCGAATCCCTCCGTCTCCGCCCAACCGGTCCCGCCCGCAGCGCGCAGCGCTTTGAAGAAAGGCGTATTGGCCTTGTTGCTGCCGAGCGTCCGTTCCGGATCGGGAAAGCGCGCCACCACCGTGCCTTGCTGATCGATGATGCCGATGCGCGCGTCGGGCGGATAGTGGCCGAGGGCGAGGCGGCTGTTGATCCAGTCGAGCTTGAGCGAAGCGATGATCGCAGCCTGCGGCGAGCCCGCCTTGTCGCGCACCACGCTCACGAACGGCAGGCTCCACTTGCCCGACGGGCGGTCGACGACCGCTTCGCCCACGATCGGGGCTCTGCTGCCGAGCGCGCGCTTGAAATAGCTGCGCTCGCCGACGTTCAATCGCACTGCGCTCGGCATGGCGCTGCAGGCGAACTCGCCATTGGGCATCACGACTGCGATGTTGGCGAATCGCGAATCCTGCACCAGGCGTTCGGCGAGGATTGCGGGGCAGCGCGGATCGGCGGCAAAGGCGACGATGTCGCGATCGAGCGCGATGAGGGTGAGGAACTGCTGGGTGGAGTGGATGAAGTCGTCCTCCTCTGCCGCGATCTGCTCGGCCGAGAGCGTCACGTGCGCAAGCGCCCTTGCCAAGCTGTCCTCGCGTGCCTCGTAGGCGATGTAGAAAGCAAAGCCGAACATGCTGCAGAACACGAGCGCGAGCAAGAGCAGGACGCGCGTGCGCAAGCTCGAGAACCAGCGCAGGCGCTGAGCGGACTTATTCATGGGGGCGAGGCCGCAGGCAGCCGCTCGCCGCAGGGCCGCGGGCGGTATCGATTCGCGTCGGTCTGGGGAGGCCGCGCCGATATGCACGCCGCGCATTCGATCGGTCGGCGCGAACGGCAAGGAGCGCGGCGCGCTCGGCAAGCGTCATCTCGCGATGATCGTCGATAGGCCGGTGTCGCCCTTGATTTTTGTCAACGATTTCGGGTCGAATAGTCCTGGCATTGGGAGCGGCGAGAGCGATACGCGCTCGGCGGTTGGCTTGAGGCCAAAGCCTTGTTGGCAAGAAGGTGGCACGTAGCGCCGCGCGGGCGCGCCGGCCGCGGAGCGAAATCGCCGGCGCTGTGCGCTATTTCACGGACAGGGCATGGGAGCCGGCTATACTTGAATTCGTCTGCCTAGCTGAAAAGAGGTGCCCTATGTCGAAGATTTCATTGCTGTGTGCTCGCGCCGCTGTCGCTCTTATTGCGGCTGCGGCGGTGGCGGCTCCCGCATTGGCCGACAAACCGTCCTGGGCCGGCGAAAAAGGCGAACGGGGCAGGGCGGAGGCGCATGAGCGGGAGCAGGGACGGGATAGCGAACGCCGGCACGAAGGCGAGCGCGCCGAGAGGCGCGAACATTTCGGCGAACATCACCGCACGGCCGTGCGCGAATATTACGGCGAGGCGTTTCGCGCCGGCCGCTGTCCAAGGGGACTGGCGAAGAAGCACGACGGTTGCATGCCGCCGGGACAGGCGCGCAAATGGGAGCTCGGGCGTCCGCTGCCGCACGACGTGGTGTTCTACGACGTGCCGCCGGCGCTGGTGGTGAAGCTCGGACCGCCGCCCTCGGGCTATCGGTACGTGCGCGTGGCCGGGGACATCCTGTTGATCGCGATCGGAACGTCGATGGTGATGGACGCAATCCGCGATCTCGGCAGATAGGCCGTCGCCGTCCTTTCCTCGTCTAACAGGCGCCGCAGCTCCTCGCCCTAGCGGGGGTATTTGGCTGCGATCTTAATCCCGGAGCGAACCGGCAGCTTGCTCGTGCCGCTCGTCGCTGCCGCAGGAGCGCCGCGCTTTCTGCCTCTTGGATGATGAAAATCAAAGGGCCGGCGCATTTGCGGCCCAGAATCGAAACCTGACCCGGGGCGCCGCGGAGCAGGCCGGCGCACCGTGCCAGTCGCTATCGGCGCCGAAACCTAAGATGAAGCCAAAAGACAAGGAACAGGTGCGGCTTAACTTGGCATTGCACCTCGGCATCGTGCTGGTGCTCAAGTTCGTGTTGCTCGCGCTGCTGTGGCATTTCCTGGTCGCGCCCTTCCGCATCGAAGTCGACGCGCGCGGCATGGGCGAGCGCCTGACGCAAGGCTCGCCGCCGAACATTCTGAAGGAGCAGGCATATGATCGAATCGACCGTCGTTGATCTGTCGCGCGCGCAGTTTGCCGCCGTCGCGATGTATCACTTCCTGTTCGTGCCGCTGACGCTCGGACTCGCGTGGCTGCTGGTGATCATGGAATCGGCGTATGTCATGAGCGGCAAGGAAATCTACCGCGACATGACCAAGTTCTGGGGCAAGCTGTTCGGCATCAACTTCGCGCTCGGCGTCACCACCGGCATCACCATGGAGTTCCAGTTCGGCACCAACTGGGCCTACTACTCGCACTATGTCGGCGACATCTTCGGCGCGCCGCTTGCGATCGAGGGGCTGATGGCCTTCTTTCTCGAATCGACCATGGTGGGGCTGTTCTTCTTCGGCTGGAAGCGGCTGCCCAAGGCGGGGCACCTCGCGGTGACGACGTTGATGGCGCTCGGGACCAATCTCTCGGCGGTGTTGATCCTGATCGCCAATGGCTGGATGCAGGACCCGGTGGGCTCGGCCTTCAATCCTGTCACCATGCGCATGGAATTGACGAACTTTGCGGCCCTCGTCTTCAACCCGACGGCACAGGCAAAATTCGTGCACACCGTGGGCGCGGGCTACGTCACCGGCAGCGTGTTCGTGCTCGGCATCTCCGCCTGGGACCTGATGCGCAACATGCACATCGAATTCGCGCGCAGGTCGTTCCGCATCGCCGCGGCATTCGGCATGGCCTCCGCCGCCTGCGTGATCGTGCTCGGCGACGAGTCGGGCTACGCCGTCACCGAGTCGCAGAAATCCAAACTCGCCGCGATCGAAGCCATGTGGGAGACCGAGCCCGCACCGGCCGGCCTCACGCTCCTCGCCTCGATCAACGAGGAAGCGCAGAAGAACGACTGGGAGCTCAAAGTACCCTACGTGCTGGGCTTGATCGCCACGCGCTCGCCCAATACACAGCTTCCCGGCATCCGCGAAATCCGTGCGCACAACCGCGAGCGCATCAAGTCCGGCATCGAGGCGGTGGCGGCCCTCGAGACCATGCGCCGCAATGCGGCCGACATGGTGGCGAAAGAGCAGTTCAAGGCGCACCAGGCCGACCTGGGCTACGGGCTGCTGCTGCGCCGCTACACCGACAACGTGCGCACCGCCACGCCGGCGATGATCGAGGCGGCGGTGATGGATTCGGTGCCGCGGGTCGCACCGCTCTTCTGGGGCTTCCGCCTGATGGTGGGCCTGGGATTCTCCTTCCTCGCCCTGTTCGTGCTGTCCTGGTTCTTCGCGGTGAAAAATCAATACCTCGAGCGGCCTTGGCTATTGAAGTGGGCGCTGTACGGCATGCCGCTGCCCTGGATCGCGAGCCAACTCGGCTGGTTCATCGCCGAGTACGGGCGCCAGCCGTGGACGGTGTTTGGCATGCTGCCGACGCATATTTCGGTGTCGACGATTTCCGCCGGCAGCCTGTGGGGCTCGATCGCCGCCTTCGTCGGCTTCTACACCATCCTGCTCGTGGCTGAACTCTATCTGATGTTCAAGTACGCACGGCTTGGTCCCACCGTGCTTCAGACCGGCGCACAAGCGTAGGAGCCCGTAACAAATGGCAATTTGTTACGGTCCGACTTAGGGGAGCCCGAGGGGAGGTATCCCCTCGGTTCGTACAGAATCAAGGAGATGAAATCATGCTCGACTATCTGACGCTGAAAGTCATCTGGTGGCTGCTGGTGGGGATTCTGCTCATCGGCTTCGCCATCATGGACGGTCACGACATGGGCGTGGGCACGCTCTTACCCTTCCTCGGCAAGGACGACACCGACCGGCGGGTGATGATCAATACCGTCGCGCCGCACTGGGATGGCAATCAGGTATGGTTCATCACCGGCGGCGGCGCGATATTCGCCGCCTGGCCGGTGGTGTACGCCACGGCGTTCTCGGGACTTTACTGGGCGCTGCTGCTGGTGCTGTTCGCGCTTTTCTTCCGTCCGGTGGGTTTCGAGTACCGCTCGAAACTGCCCGATCCGCGCTGGCGCGCGGCCTGGGACTGGGGGATTTTCGTCGGCAGCGCCGTGCCGGCGCTGGTGTTCGGCGTCGCCTTCGGCAACCTGTTCCAGGGCGTGCCCTTCCATTTCGACGATACCATGCGCTCCTTCTATACAGGCGGCTTCTGGGAACTGCTCAACCCCATGGCGCTGCTGTTCGGTGTGGTGAGCCTGTCGCTCCTCACGCTGCAAGGCGCGACCTTCCTATCGCATCGCACCGAGGGTGAGCTGCAAGCCCGAGCGCAAGGCGCAGCGCGGATCTTCGCGGGGGTGCTGCTGGTCGCGTTCTGCGCCGGCGGCTTCTGGGTGTCGCGCATCGACGGCTACGTCATCAAGTCGATCGGCGATATCGGCACCGCCTTGAGCCCGATGGCGAAGGAAGTCGTGCGGGTGCAGGGCGCCTGGTTCGCGAACTACGAGAAGACGCCGGTGCTGTGGCTGATCCCGGTGCTCGGCTGCCTGGGGGCGATTGGCGTCCTCGTCATGGTGCGCAGCACGCTCTTCGCTTTCATCTGCTCGTCGGTCTCGTGCCTCGCCGTCATCCTCACCGCCGGCGTGGCGCTGTTCCCGTTCGTGCTGCCTTCGTCATCCAAACCGGCGGCGAGCCTCACCGCCTGGGACGCGGTATCGAGCCACACCACGCTCGGCGTCATGTTCTGGGTGGCGCTGGTGTTCACGCCGATCGTGCTCGCCTACACCGGCTGGGCCTATCACGTGATGTCCGGGAAAGTGACGCGCGGCTACGTCGCCGACAACGACAAGTCGCTTTATTGAGAACGCATAGAGAACGCAAAGGGGGGAACGCCATGTGGTATTTCACCTGGGTACTCGGATTGGGCTTCGCCGTGCTGCTTGCGATCTTGAACGCGCTTTGGTTCGAGGATCAGGACGCACGGGATAAGCAGAAGTAGCAGGGGCAGCACTCTCGGGCTGGCGGCTTGCCGCGGCGGGCTGCCGGCCTCTTTTTTTTCGCCTGACGCGCGTCGCGCATGGATCGACCGCCTTGGCGCGGCAATGACGGCTCGAGCGGTTACCCCGGCGCCAGCGTGCATGCAGCGTACCTCGTTTTCCAATTGCGCAACTGACGTGTCACAATTTTGTCATCCTACCGTCGTGAAGGGAATTTGCCATGGCCTTCGTACCGCTTTCCTATCTGACGCCCGACCTGGTCGAGATGATCAGCCGCCTGGTGATGGCCATCGCTGCCGGCTGTCTCGTCGGCCTCGAGCGCTATCACCGCGGGCACCCGGCCGGCATGCGCACTTTCGCGCTGGTGAGCCTGACCGCAGCGCTTCTCACCGTGCCGCTCGGCTCGGGGACTTTCCTGCATATGATGGGAACCTCCGATAACGGCGGCAGCCGCGTGGTCCAAGGCATTCTGGCAGGCATCGGCTTCATCGGCGCCGGAGTCATCGTGCGCGAGGGGCTTTCGATACGCGGCCTGACTTCGGCCGCCTGCATGTGGGCGGTGTCAGCCATCGGAATCCTCATCGGGACGGGGGAGATCGTGCTCGGCTTTGTCGCCGCGGTTTTCGTTCTGATGATCCTGGTCTTCTTCCGTTGGCTCGATCGCTTCATTCCGCGGCGCTCTTACGCGCTGGTGCATGCCAGGTTCTCCAAGGAAGCCGTGCCCGACGAAAGGGCGCTGAGTAAGCGCCTGGAAAGCTACGGCTTCGTCGTTCTTTCCCTCAGCTTCAAAGGGGCCAAGAGCGGCGCGCTCGTGATCCGCGCGAGTGTCTGGGCGCCGGGCGTCGTCGCCGCGGATGCGCGCGCACACCTCGCGCTGGATTTCCAGGAAGATCCGAAGGTCGTGGACTTTTCCGTCGAGCCCGTCGCCTCGGAATGAGGGCAAGGCTTCGTCGGGCCGGCAACGCGCGATGACTCTCGCTGCGGACTCTCGCCGTGCAGCCGTTCGCGTTGATCTTGGTCAACGTAGGCCAGCCTGATTTTGTTCCAATAGGCAGTATCGAAAGACGACCGGCGGTGCGCCGGTTCTCACCGGTGCACGGGCACCACATCCTGCACGCGCATGGTGCGCCATCGGCCTTCCTTGCGGTTCGGAGTTCTTGCTGTGGCTTTCCCCGAGCGAAGTCGCTTCAACCTCTAAGCCAAACTTCGAGGACTTGGGCAGGTCTATTGCTAAGGTAGAAGGCAGAGAGGTCGTGACATGATCGTATGGATTCTTGTGAGCGCGGCTGGCGATGCAATACGGGCGCGACGTCGGCATACCGCAGCGGGCAGGCGCGGACACCGTTCCGATTCGCCATTGCTCGGCTTGCGCTTTCAGCTCTTGCGCACGCTGGAACAGCTCGATCGGGGCCGATTGGCTGTCTTGGGGATCGAGTCTGGGCGGCGCGCCGGGGACGGCAAGTCAGGCGAGAGTGCGGATCCAGCCTGCGAAGCGGAAAAGGTTTCAGCGGCGCGGCTGTTGGCGCTCGTTGTCCCGGGCACGATGTATCCGGCGCCGGTCGGCAGGGCGCTGCTCAAGTTCGGATGGATCAAGCCGTCGGCGCGGCGGCACTGGGTCCCCTTGCTGCGCTTTTTCGAGATCTCCGACAGCGGCAGGCTCAATCTGCTTCAGGCAAGAAAATGGTGGAGCGAGCTCGGTCCGCTCGAGAAGCTCGCCGCGATGGTCGCTGAGTGAGTCTTTCGCGTCGCCGGCTCAATCGCCCTTGATGTTCGACCTGCGGATCACGTCGCTCCACTTGCGCGTCTCGGCTTCGATGAAGGCTGCGAATTCAGCGCTGCTGCCGCCTCTGACGTCCAATCCCTGTGCCAGCATCTTCTGCTTCACGCCCGCGTCGGACAGCACTTGGTTCGTCTCCGCCTGCATGCGCTCGATGACCGGCTGCGGCGTCCCGGCAGGTGTCATGAACCCGTACCAGCCATAGCCGACTACATTGGACAGGCCCTGCTCGCGCAGAGTCGCCGCCTGGGGATAGACAGCGCTTCGCGCCTCCGAGGCTACGCCCAGGACGCGCAGCCTGCCGCTATGCACATGCGGCAGGGCCGCAGTGATCGCGGTGAGCGTGGCGTCGATGCGGCTCGCAAGCAAGTCGGTATAGGCGGTTGCGTCACCGCGATAGTGAACGCTGAGCCCCTTTACGCCTGCTTCCCGGAATAACAGTTCTCCCGCGAGGTGCGGCACCGAGCCGCCGCCCGGGGTGCCGAAGGTCAAGCCTTCGGGCTTGGCCTTGCCGTAGGCAATCAGTTCCTGCACCGTCTTGAATGGCGCTTGCGCATTCACGATCAGGAACAAGGGCGCGACCATGCAGAATACGACCGGCTGCAGGTCCTTGCGCGGATCGTAGGAGAGCTTGCCGTAGAGCGCCTCGACGGTCGTGTACGGGGCCGCGGCATAGAGGAATGTGTAGCCATCGGGCGCCGAGCGCGCGGCGGCCTCGTTGGCGAGCCGCGTGCCGGCACCCGGCTTGTTCTCGACGATGAACGGCTGGCCGAGGCGGCGTTTGAATTCCTCCGCGAGAATGCGCGCCGAGATGTCGTTCGCCCCGCCGGTGCCGTAGGGCGAGATGATGCGCACGGGACGCGTCGGCCAGTTGCCTTGTCCCCAGACCCGGACCGTACGGGCTGTCAACAGAGAAGCGGCGGCGAGGCGGAGGAAGCTGCGACGTGCAAGTCTCATGGGGCGGTATCCAGTCGAAAAGTTGGTCGATCAAACCACGCGCATGGGCGGCGCGGCCTGGAATGGCTGGTCGCAGTGTAAGTTGCGCTGGCGCAGAACCAAAATCTCGTTTCAAATATTGAAATCACGTTTTCGACCGCTGCAGGCGCATGCCCGGATTGAACCGATCGCCGACGAAGAAGCTCCCGATTGTCCACCACTTGCGCGACGAGGCCGAACTGCGGGCCATCCGCGCCGAGGACCCCAATTTTTCCGGCACGCTCGCAAAGGGGCTGATGATCCTGCAGCTTTTTGTGCATGAGCCACGCCCTCACGCCAACAGCGAACTGGCTGCGAAGCTCGGCCTGCCGCGACCGACGGTGTCGCGCTTGTGCCGGACGCTGCTGCAGCTGGGTTATCTCGATCACGACGAGCGACTCGACCGCTATTTCATCGGCCCGGCGGCGGTGGCCCTGGGCTATCCGTATGTGGTGAACGCGCCTCTGCTGGTGCACGCCCGGCGCCCGATGCAGTCGCTCGCCGACCAAGCGCGCGGCGCGGTGTCGATGGGCGTCGCCATGGAACTGATCGTCGTCTACGTCGACTCCCGCGTGTGGGAGCGCGGCACGCGCGCGCGGCCGGCGGTAGGGGCAGTGCGCAGCGTCGCCGAGACCGCAATGGGCCGCGCCTGGCTCGCCACTCTGCCGGCGCAGGAACGCGCTCGATGGCTGCGCCGCATGCGTCGCGAGAGGCCGGAGGAGGTGCAGCGCTGTGCAGCCGGCTTGGAGGAATCTTTGTCGCGCCACGCCGAGCGCGGTTTCGCGGTGAGTTTCGGCGATGCAGGCGTCGGCCTGTGCGGCGTGGGGGTGGCTTCGCGCCTGCGCTACGGCGCGCGGCAGCTTCTATTCAACTGCGCCATTCCCGCCAGCCAGCTTCAGCCGGGCGAGCTGGTCGGCCGAATCGGCCCGCGGCTGCTCGAGCTGGTGCGGCTCATCGAGCGCAACTCCGAGCGCGCCGAGCTTGGCGGACAGGCTTGACAAATACCCGATCAGATGTATTATACATATATGAACAAACCGGCCAAACCGAGCAAGCCGACGAGCCGCGGCGCCTGTGCCGACGACGTGATGTTCTCGCTGATCCAAGTCGGGCAGGCGATGGCGCAGCGTCTCGAAGAGGCCTTGGCCGAAGTGGGGCTGTCCGGACCCAAGTTCGGCGCGCTATCCCACCTCGTGCAAGTCGATGCGCCGCTGAGTCTGAGCGAATGCGCCGAGCGCATGACCTGCGTGCGCTCGAATATCACGCAGCTCATGGATCGCCTCGAAGCCGACGGGCTGGTGCGGCGCGTGGAGGACCCGCAGGATCGGCGCGCGGTGCGCGCGGTCGTCACGCCGCTCGGCCGCGAGCGGCAGGCGGCGGGCGCGAAACAGGTGGAAAAGGTGAAGCAGGAGCTGGCGCAGACGCTGGCCGGCATCGATCAGAGCGCGCTCGAGCGCGTGCTTGCCGCCATGAAGTAGTCGCGCGGCACGCGACGCAGGGCCTTTTTTTTCGATTAACAATACATATATGAATAATGCAGCACTGAATTCCGATGCGCGAGTTCTGCTGCCAGCCAAGGAGCCCATGGTGAAAAACATTCTGTTCGTGATCAGCAGTCCCAGCGGCTGGCGCTCCCAGTCGCACCAATTCGCCAGCCACGTCGTAGACGACCTGAAGATCCGTCACCCGGGTGCGACCGTGACGGTGCGCGACGTCGCCAGAAATCCGCTGCCGCATATCGACGAGGCATTCGTCACCGGTCGCCTGCTGCCCGCCGGAGAGCGCAGTCCGGCGCAGGCGCGGTCGCTTGCGCTGTCGGATGCGCTGATCGCAGAGCTGGAGGCCGCCGATGCCGTCGTGCTCGCCGTGCCGATGCATAACTTCGGCATTCCCTCCAGCCTGAAAGCGTGGATCGACCATGTCGCGCGCCCCGGCCGCACCTTCTCCTATTCCGCCAAAGGTCCGGAGGGGCTCCTCAAGGGCAAGAAGGCGGTGCTCGTGCTGGCGCGCGGCGGAGTCTACTCGCGGGGCCCGTTGCAGCAGATGGACTTCCAGGAACCGTATTTGCGCAGCGTGCTCGCGTTCATTGGCATCACCAACGTCCACGCGGTGCACGTCGAGGGCGTCGGCCTGGGCGACGAAGCCCTGCGCAAGGCCGCCGCTTCGGCAAGGGCGCAAGCGGACGCCGTGGTGCGCGAGATTGCGTGATGCGCCCGATCATGGAGAGAAATCATGAAAGCGATTCGCTGCAACCCATCGTCTTCGCTCGCTAGCCAGATCCTGTGCATCGCCGTGATCCTGCTCGCCCCGGGCGGGCTGATCGCATTGCCGGTGCTGTGGTGGCTGAACCGTCGCGACGCTGCGCACGCACAAACCGCATCACCCGAGAAGAACTTGCTGGAATCAAAATGAGGACCGAAACCATGCTGAAACGCATCGCACAAGTGATTCTTTCGCTGCTTCTGCCGCTGGCGGCGCCGCTCGCGCTCGCCGCGGAACTCGCCCCGGACGCGCAGATGAAAGCGATGTCCGAGCAGGTGATCGGCGCCATCAAGAAAGACAAGGAAATACTCGCCGGCAATCCGAAGAGAATCGCCGAGCTGGTCGAAACCAAAATCCTGCCGCACTTCGATTTCGTGCGTATGACGCAGATGGCGATGGGCCCCAACTGGCGGCGCGCCACGCGCGAGCAGCAGGAGCAACTGACGCGGGAATTCAGGACCCTGCTGGTGCACACCTATTCCGGCGCGCTGACCCGCTATCGCGACCAGACGCTCGACTTCAAGCCGGCGCGCGTGCAGCCGGGGGATAGCGAAGTCACGGTGCGCTCCGAACTACGGCAGCCCGGCGCGCAGGCGATTGCGATCGACTACCAGATGCAGAAAGAGGACGCCGGCTGGAAGGTCTACGACGTCAAGGTCGGCGGCGTGAGCCTGGTCACCACCTACCGCGATACCTTCACCGACATCGTGCGTAGCCGCGGCGTCGACGCCCTGGTCGAATCCCTGGGAAACAAGAACCGCGAAAACGGGTCGGCTGCCGCGTCGAAGACCTGAGCCGGCGCTAGTTGCTAATGACCCGGGCGGCGCGCAGCCTTTCGCTGCACGCCCGCGCCGTGACCGGCGATTCAGGCCGGCTGCGGCTCGCCCGTCAGCGCGGCCGCGAGTCTCATGTCCAGCGTGAGGATGTGATCGCGCAGCCAGCCGCTCAAGAAGCTGGATACCGCCACCGCGTTGATCCTTGCGCCTGCGTCTAGCGACGCTTTCAACTCCAGCACCTGTTTGATCAACTTGGCGTGTTCCGATTTATGCGAAATCGAAGCGGCATAGCGTATGCGTTGCATTTCCGCTTCCTCGCGCCCGAAATGCTCCCGCGTGTAGACGATGAGATTGTTCAATACCTTGCTCATGATGTCGTTCGCCTGGCCCTTCGCCATCGCGTCGTAAAGCGCGTTTACCATATTGATGAGCTTGCGGTGATCGCCGTCGATCAAGTCGTTGCCTGTGCGCAGGTCGTCGGTCCAGGAAAATTTCGCCACGAGAGTACGCTCCTTGTTGTCGGTAGTTGAGAGAGCGGCCGTGCTAAGTCGTCCCATGGCCACGGCAGCTTTAAGGGATATCGGCAGGAATGCCGCAATGCGTTTGACCTGGATCAAACGGACTTCACGGCAACAAGAAATATTCTTGCGCTGCCCTCCGGCGCTGCTGCGGACGCGCCGCCAATGATGACATCGGGTCGGGGCGCCAGCGCGCCCGCAGCCTACTTGCCCCAGCGCAGCGCGAGCGGCTTCGCCGCGCGCGCAAGCTCCAGCAGGCCCGCTTTCGTCGCTGGATGCAGCGCTTCGAGCGGATGGCGCACCGCGTCGCTCTTGATCACACCGCCTTCCATCATCACCGTCTTCGTTGCGCGCAGGCCGCATTGGCGGTTCTCGAAATTGATGAGCGGCAGGATCTTGTTGTAGGCGGCGAGCGCTTCGGCGCGCCGCTGTTCGCGGAAATGCACAAGCACCGATCTGATCAGATCGGGCAGCAGCGCGCTCGGCATGGTGCCGGTGGCGCCCGCATCGAGGTCCGCCATCAGCGTGATCGATTCTTCGCCGTCGAACGGGCCGCGAATCGCCTTCCCGCCCGCCGCGATCAGCGCGCGCAGCTTCGCCGCGGCGTTCGGCACTTCCACCTTGAAGTACGCGACTTGCGGCACCTCCGCGGCGAGGCGCGCGAGGAAGGGCACCGAAAGATTCACCCCCGCGAGCGGGGCATCCTGCACCATCAGTGGCAGCGGCGCCGCTGCGGCCACGGCGGCGAAGTGTTCGAGGATGCCTTTCTCGTCGGCTTTCAGCGTCGCGCCGTGATAGGGCGGCATCAGCATGATCATCTTCGCGCCGGCCTGGTGCGCCTTCTTCGCCCGCGCCGCGGCGATCTGCGTACTGAAGTGGCTGCAGGTGACGATCACCGGCACGCGCCCGGCGACGTGCGCGAGGCACAGATCCAGCAGCGTGTCGCGCTCTACGTCGGTCAACAAGAACTGCTCGGAATAGTTGGCGAGAATGCAGATGCCGTCGACGCCTTGGTCGATCATGCAATCGAGCACGCGGCGCATGCCGTCCGGATCGAGTTCGCCTGATTTGTCGAAAGGCGTGGGAGCGATGGGGAAGACCCCGGTATAGGCGGCGGCGGGCTTGGTCATGATTGGTAGTCTCTGAGGAAGACGGGAAGATCAATGGTCGGCGGCGCCTCGGGAATCTGGCGGAACAGGTCAGCGACCCAGCCGCGATGATAGCTCGTGTGCTCGACCTCGTGCAGCAATTTCCCCGCGGCAGGTGCGCCGCGTGTGGCCCCGCGGCGTGCATTCCACTGGCGATCCGTGCGCGCAGTGGAAATTGCAGGCCGCGAAGTTCACGGGCACAATGCTCGCTGCGGCGCGCAGCTTCGGACGCAAAGTCCGCAACAAAAAAAAGGCCGACATTGGAGGAGCCACATGAACGCGGTGCGTAGTTCTCGATCATTGGACCGTTCGGCCGCGGCCGGCTGATTGGCCGCCGGGCGGATCGAGACGCACGAGAGCAGGGCGAATTATTGCGTCGCGCCGGCGCCGCCTCGCGGATCTGCTGGCAGCGAGGAACGACGGGCATTTCGGGGTGGATCGAAGACGACTTGACGAGGATGGACATGAAACTTCGCAGAATCGTAACAGGCGTGAACAAGGACGGAAAAAGCTGCATCAAGTGGGACGAGGAGATCAAGCCGATTCCCGGCCGGCCGGGGTTCGAGAACATCCCGATGTGGGCGACGAAGAAGCTGCCCGCGGAAACGACCGAAGACGACCCCAATAAATGGACTCTGGGCACCAGCCTCGCCGGCGGCTCGGTGTTCCGCCTCGCGCGCTACGAGCCCGGCGTGAGCGTGCGCTGGCACAAGACCGATTCCATCGATTACGCCATCTGCCTCGCCGGCGAGATGTGGATGGAGTTGGAGGAGGGCGAAGTGCTGCTGACTCCCGGGAGCGTGGTCATCCAGCGCGGCACCATGCATAACTGGAACAACCGCGGCACCGAGCCCTGCATCATGGCGTATGTGCTGATCGCGACCGAAGGCGCCAAGTCGACCGGCTGGTAGGGTTTCGGTCATCGGCGCGACGGAGAACGCCGAGCCGCGACCATTTTTGGTGCGGAGGAAGGGACTGGGCAAGCTCGATTTCCGGGATTTGTATCAGCTTCTGAAAGGATGCCAATGAAAACGTACTCGAGGTTGCTCGTAGTAAGTGGCGCGCTGTTCGCGCTTCTCTCTCTATCCGTTCCCGCTCTCGCGGCCGACAGCTATCCGTCCAAGGCGGTGCGTCTGGTGGTGGCGTTCGCGCCCGGCGGGCCGGCCGACATCGTGACCCGCCTGATCCAACAGGGCATGCAGGACGCGCTGAAGACGCCGATCATCATCGAGAACCGGGCCGGCGCCGGCGGCAACATCGGCACCGAACTCGTCGCCAAGTCCGCCGCCGACGGCTATACGCTCTTGGTCAACACCACGGCGTTTGCGGTCAATCCGACGCTGTATGCGAACCCGGGCTACGACGCCGAAAAAGATTTCGTGCCGATCGCGATCATCGCGACCCAGCCGAACGTCATTTCAGTCAATCAGAAATTGGGGATCAATACCTTGGCGGAACTGCAGGCACTGGTGAAGAAGCAGAAGCTCGCTTTTGCTTCTCCCGGTTCCGGCACGACACCGCACCTGACCGGAGCGCACCTGTTCAATACGCTGTGGCAAGCCGATGTCACCCACGTGCCCTTCCGCGGCGCCGGTCCGGCCGCCGCAGCGGTGTATGCGGGCGAGCCGCCGATCGCTTCGACCGCGGTCGCGGCGGTGCTCGCGTTTCACAAGCAGGGGCGTGTGCGCATCCTCGCCGTATCGAGCGAAAAGCGCATTCCCGCGCTGCCGAACGTGCCGACCTTGAACGAACTCGGCTATCCGCAGATCGAGGACTACACCTGGGTGGCGCTGTTCGCGCCGGCCGCCACGCCCGCCGCCGTGGTTCAGCAGTTGAACGAGGCCGTCAACAAGGTCGTCGCGTCGGCCGAAATCCGCGACAAGCTCGACCAGCAGGCGCTGACGGTCGTCGGCGGACCGCCCGCGCAGGCGGCCGCGTACATCAGGTCGGAACTCAAGCGCTGGGGGGAAGTCGTCAAGGAAACCGGTGCGAAAGCGGAGTAGCGAAGCTCCGCGGCAGTGCCGACGGCGGCTTGAACTGCATTCGTAGTTGGGCAGCGCGGGCCAGGCGCAACGCGCACGGCGACCGACCTAGTTGGGCGTTGCCGTGATCGCATCCACCCTGTCGGGATAGAAGGCGAGCCGCTCCTTGATCGCGATCATCTCGTCGTACGGCTGCTCGTAGCTCCAGACTGCATTTTCAGGCCCACCGATCAGCGAGAAATAGGAGGCGTGGCCCTTGAATGGGCAGTAGGTCTGGTGCGCGCTCCGCGCGAGCCTCTCCATTCGCACGTCCTGGCGCGAGATGTAGTAGACGCTAGGGGCGATCGTGCTGCCTTCCATGGTCTCTTCCATCTGGATCGCATCCCGCGTGTCGGCGATGACTTCGCCTTTGAACGTCACCCGCACGCGCACGCCGGCGGGTTTGGTGGCGATGCGATGGTCCGGGTGCTTTGCATAGCCGGGCGCGGGGTTATTGCCAGTCGATACTTGCATCAGACGCTCCGTTCGATGAAGAGCGATTGTCAAAGATGCCCGGCGGACAAGGCGCCAACGGTTTGGCAACCCGCCGCAGTTGCGCAAACCCTGCGTTCTGAGGATAGGGTTATCCCTCAGTCGGCTGTTTGAGTCGATCCCGACCAAGTAAGTTCAGAAGGTCTGATCTAACGACGCATCGTGTGACTAGGCAGACCGTAAGTCCGGCCGCTGGCGAGGCCTGGTGCGCGGAAAGCAATTTGGAGCGCGAGAATTGAGCGTGCCTCTTTAGCTTTATGGAAGACCGCGTGCAGCGGCCGGTTGACGCGCACTAAGAACCGGTTTCAAAATGAAGTCTGAGACTGCTGTAGCCTGCGCCAGCAT
>CAZMGP010000016.1:0-77530 GCA_964565875.1 uncultured Enterobacteriaceae bacterium | reverse complement strand
ATATGCTGGCGCAGGCTACAGCAGTCTCAGACTTCATTTTGAAACCGGTTCTAAGCCAGAGGCACGCTCGGCTGCGCCGGGTAGGCGGCAGCTGCGCCCGGATAGTAGCCCCATGGCAGCAGCAGGGGGAAGCCGACGAAGACGGCGCTGCGCGCGTGTTGGTGATGCGTATGGCCCACGCCGTGGCCGCGATGCCCGCCGCGGCCTTTGCCAGCGACAGCCGAACCGCTGGCGCAAGCGAAGACGAGCATCAGACTCAAGGAGACTAGGCGCCGCATACCGGCAGTCATTCCCACGCTATTCGGTCGCGTTGGCGGAGCAAACGACACAGCAGGCTGCATCCGTGTGCGCCGATTCAATCACCAGTGTAGTGGCTGCAATTCCGCGACGCCAGCGATGTTACATCTTGAAACAGCGGCGGCGTGAGGGCTTTGCGCGCCGCGTGCGAGCGCCGGTGGCAACAGAACTTCCGCATCGCCGCGGAGTCGAATCGCTCGAAGCAATCCTTCTGGATCGCTCGGAAATCGAGACGGGTGGACCGCGACGAAGCGACGCTTGAACGTGCTGATTGCGGGTTGCCGACGATGGCGCGGACCTTGGCAAGGCGGCGGTTTCCGAGTCAGCACGACGGGGCGTTTCAGTCGTTTTTCCCAACGATGGAGGTCGATATGGCAGCAACAGCATCGCAGCAATCAGCCGAACAACATCGCGGCAAGCTTCAGCAAGTGACCTGGGAAGGGATCCAGGAACCCGGGGCGTATGTCGACATTGCGACCGGGGATCTGTATCGCATTCCGCAGGAGGCGCTGCTCAAGGGATCGTCACCATTGATTCGCAAGGAAAGCTTGGAATCCTCGTTGTTCCTGAAGGTGAGCGAAAGCCCCTATGTCACCAACTTCGAGGCGCGGATGATGTGCGCCGAAAACAACGTTCAACCGAACTTCTAGGCACGATTTCCGAATTGGGAGAAGGCCCGCACGCTGCGGGCCTTCTTCATTTGAGCTCCTTGTGCGAGGCGCTCAGGCGGTGCCGTACTTAGTTTCCACCGTGATGCCGAGCTCTTTCAGCATCGGCGTGGGCAGGATGCCGCCCGCCGACACGATGACGTGATCGTTCTCCAGGTTTAGCTGAGAGCCTTCGCAATCAAGCAGCGTTTCCTTGGCACCGATTTGCACCACGTTCGAGCGCAGCAGCGTCCGCATACGGCCTGCGGCCTCTGCCGCGGCGAGCAGGTCGCGATTGCGTTCGGTGACGCGCGTAAAGCTCTCGCCGCGGTAGGAAATGGTCACGCTCGATCCCGGTTCTTCCGCGAGCGCGACTGCGGCTTCGACCGCGCTGTTGCCGCCGCCCACCACCAGCACATGCTTGCCCCGATATTGCTCCGGGTCGATGAGGCGATAGACGACTTTGGACAGTTCCTCGCCGGGCACGCCGAGCTTGCGCGGAGATCCGCGGCGGCCGATGGCGAGCAGCACCGAGCGACAGCGGTATTCAGCGCGCCCGGTCTTCACGATGAACCCGCGGTCCACGGCGGTGATGCTGTCCATGCATTCGCCGAAACGGATCGACATCGACGTGCGCTTGACGATGCCCTGCCAGAATTCGAGTAAGGATTCCTTCGAGATCTCACCCAACTTGACTTTGCCTACCAGCGGCAGCGTCACCGGATGGGTGGCGACGATCTTGTTGCGCGGATAGTGGTAGACGCAGCCGCCGAGAGAGTCCTCCTGCTCCAGCGTGACGAAGCGCAACTTGTGCTCCATCGCCGCGAGCGTCGCCGACAGTCCGGCCGGACCCGCGCCGATGATCACGACGTCCAACTGATCGGGCTGCGCGCGGTTGCGCGCAATCGACTCCATCGCCTGCCGTCCCTGTTCGGCGGCATTGCGGATCAGTCCCATGCCGCCGAGTTCGCCGGCGATGAATATCCCAGGCACGTTGGTCTCGAACGTCGGCTTGACGTAGGGAATGTCGACGCCGCGGCGCGCCGATCCGAACACCAGCTTGATCGCCTCGACCGGACATGCAGCGGCGCAGGCGCCGTGGCCGATGCAGACGGTGGGGTTGATCATGTGCGCCTTGCCCTTGACGATGCCCAAGGTCCCTTCCGGACAGGCGCGCGTGCACGCGCCAGATCCCATGCACAAATTCAGGTCGATCACGGGATGCAGGCTGGGCGGCTCGGTCAACCCCGTCTTCAGCGAGCGCGCGAGCGTGTCCGCGGCGCGCGCCTCGCGCCGGCGCCAGCGATAGACGTAGGTGCCGAGCAGCAGCACGAGCGGCACGAGATAGCTCAAGGGGAGGAGCAAGTTGCTCATCGACGTGCGCGCCCCGGCTCCTCAGCGATCCTTCTTCGGCAGCAGTGCGTCGCCGACGGTTTTGCGCCAGTTCTGTGGCACGTGGCAGCGCTCGCATTTTTGGCCGTTGGTGTCGAAATGGATGTCGTCCTCACGGTGGCAACTGTAGCATTCGACGGCAAGCGTAAGCTTCTCCTTCACCGGCTTCACGTGGCAGGCGAGGCACTTCACGCGCACGTGCGCATCGGCGAGCTTGAAGCGCGAGCGCTGATTGTGGTCGAACTCCCAGGTCTTCCACGACTGCGGCCGATGGCATTGGCCGCAGCCGGGGCCGAGTCGCTCCTTGTGAAAGTCGTCCTTGGCGTGGCAGGAGGCGCATTCGGACTTTGCGTCCTTGAACGCGGGGCTCGCATGGCATTTCTTGCACTCCAAGCCCTTGTGTTTGTCGAGCAGCCGGAACGCGGAACGGTCGTGATCGAACGAGGTTTCCTTCCAGTTGCGCTCGCTATGGCAGCGATCGCATTCCGGCCCTAGCTGCGCTTTGTGCTTGTCGTCCTTTTCGTGGCAGGCGAAACAGCGCTGCTTGAGCTTGTCGCGGTAGAGAACGCCGCTGTGGCAGGTGTCGCACTTGGCCTGCGCATGCTTGCCTTTCAGTTCGAATTTCGCGTCGCGGGCGTGTTCGAAGGTAACGGATTTGAACGCCTTCTCGGCATGGCAAGACTCGCACTTCTCGCCGTAGCGGCCCTTGTGCCCTTTCTCGCGATCGTCGCGCTCGTGGCAGCCGAAGCAGGCAGTCGGCAGCTTGTCGCGAAAACGGACATCTTTGTGACAGCTTTGGCATTTGGCGGCCTGATGCTTGTCGCGCAGCGGAAAGCGCGCGTCGCGTGCGTGATCGAAGCGAATCGCCTCTTTCCAGGTCCTTTCGTTGTGGCAACCCTCGCATTTCGCGCCCAGCGCTCCCTTGTGCGCGTCGTCCTTGCGGTGACAAGAGGCGCAGTCGCTCGCGGTCTTCGCCAAATGCTGCATGTCTTCGTGACACTTGTTGCACTTCACCTTGGCGTGAGAAAGGAGCAGCGGGAAGCGCGTTTTCGCATGCTCGAAACGCGTTTCCTTCCACGACTTTTCGCTGTGGCAGCTCTCGCATTTCGCGCCCAGCGTCGCCTTGTGCTTGTCGTCCTTGCGGTGGCAGGCGATGCAATCGCGCGCGGTTTTGGCAAAGTGCTGTGCGTCGGCGTGGCATTCTGCGCACTTCACTTTGGCGTGACGCTCGACGAGCGGGAACTGCGTCTTGGCGTGATCGAAGCGCGCCTCCTTCCAGCTCTTTTCGCTGTGGCAGCTTTCGCATTTGGCGCCTAGTGTCTCCTTGTGCTTGTCGTCCTTGCGGTGACAGCCGACGCAGGAAGTGGGCGCCTGCCGATGTTTGACGCGCGGGCGGTGGCAACTCGAGCAGGCGAGCTTGGCGTGCTTGCCTTGCAACAGGAAATCGGTCTGGGCGTGATCGAAGGCATGCTCGTCGAGCACGACGATGCGGGCATTGCGCCCCTTGTGCTCGGTATGGCAGCCGCGACACTCGCGCTCCTTCAGGCGCCCGTGGTAGCCGGTCTTCGCCTGCACGTCGCGCGCCACCTCCTTGTGGCAGTCCAGGCACAGTCGCGGCTGCGCCGCCCGGTCGAAGCGCACGTGGCAGTTCTTGCAATCGGATTCCTGCTTGATGTGGCCTTGAATGACCGCGCCCGGCATGATCGCCGACTCGAGCATCTGCGCCGCGGCAGGCGCAGCGCCGGCGAAGAAGATGGCGACTACGAAATGAGCGGCGGCGGCGATGAACCTAGTAAACGTGAACAGCCACGACATGGATGAGGGCAGTGATGACCAGCATGCACAAGAACGGAATGTGGACCACATGCCAGAGGGAAAACAGGCGCTCATAGGTGGAGAACTGCGCCGTGCGCTGTACCGCTTTCAGCGTGGCGTCGATGGTGACGAGCAGGGCGGCGAGGTCTGATCGGACACCGTGCGCCGCTACGGCGCGCCGCGCACGGTGCACCGCGAGTGCGCGTTTCGCACCCAGCGATAGAAAATGCGCCCAGCGCCGGTACCAGCCTTGCGGCTCGTGGGCGACCAGGGCGGCGAAGCGGTCGATCTCGCGCTCGACTTGCGGCAGGCGCGCGAGCAAATGCGACAGCGCTTCGCGTTCGCGCGCCAGGGTTTGCTGCAATTCCTGCAGGCTCGCGCGGCTGCCGTACAGGCCGTGGTGAATCTTGCGGTAGAGAAAGCGGCCGGCGAGCCCGCTCGCGACAACGAGCAGCATGCAGGCGAGCGCTACGGCCGCGTTCAGCGAACCGACGCGGAAGGTCGAATGGAACAACACCAGCAGCGGCCCCAGCACGCCCGCGATCATGTGGAAACGAAACCAATATTTGAGCGGCCCCCATTCGTGCATGACGCGCAGGTGCTTGCGCAACGGGTAGAGGAGCAGCACCAGCATCAGCGAGCCGCCGACTAGGCCGAGAACGTAGCCGAGACCCTTTCCCGATTGGTACAGGCCGGCGTGGTGCACGTTCCACGCCCAGACGAGGAGCATCGTCGACATGGCGGCGATCGCGGCGGACGGCGGTACGCGCTTCGGCTGCTGCGCAGGCGCAGGCGTGTCGACAGCAGGTGCAGGGGTGTCCGGGCGGCGCGCGGCCGCCGCTTGAGTCAGCGTGGCTTCGTAGTTCATGGTCGGGTGCTCGCTATTTGCAGCGTTTCACGGTTTGCTTCGCCCAGTCTGCGGCGTCGCCGCGCATTCGATGCGTCGCGCGGCACGGGCGCAAAGCGCGGGCGCCGCGCGTCGCGATTATCGCGACGATTGCGGGTCGGCAAGAATGGGCAAATGCCCTACTTTCGACTCAAAGTCGCATTTCGTACAGTGCGAGCGCCTTCGATAGCATCGTTGGCGTGAGACGACGCGTAGCGGGAATGCATTGGACACCGTGGCCAGACCAGCTAGAGGAGCAAGAAAATGAAATCACTGACAGTCGCAGTTAAATGGATCGCAGGGACGGGACTGCTGCTAGCGGCACAGTTCGGCTTCGCCGGCACTTTGGCGGGATCGGCGCACGACTTTTCCACCGCGAACTGGAACCCGGGACAGAAGGTCTGCGTTACCTGCCATACGCCGCACAACAGCAATACCTCGGTGTCCGCGGCGCCCCTGTGGAACCACGCGGTGACGACGCAGGTGTATACGCTCTACAGCAGCCCGACATTGAAAGCAGCGCTGGGGCAGCCGGAGGGCAACTCCAAGCTGTGCCTGTCCTGCCACGACGGTACAGTGGCGGTCGACAGCTTCGGCGGCACGGTGGGCACCACGACCATCAGCGCAAAGAACAATCTCGGCGGCGCCGCCCTGAACGACGATCATCCGATCGGTTTCCTCTACGACACCACGCTCGCCAACGCCAACGGCTCGCTGTTCGACCCGGCGACGAAAACCGTGACCATCGGCGCCGGAGCGCAGACCAAGACCGGTACCGTGGCCTCGGTGATGCTGTTCAACGGCCAGATGGAATGCTCCTCCTGCCACGACGTGCATAACACTTTCGCCGTCGGCGCCAACGGCACCGGCATGGTGAAGATGGACACGGCGGGCAGCAAGATCTGCGTGGCCTGCCACAACAAGTAGCAGCGAGAGCAATGGTCCGGATGCGCGCGATGAATTTGCGCCGGAGTGCGGCGAGCGTCTGCCTCGTCGCGCTGCTCGCGGCATGCGCGACGGCGCCGGTGGAGGCGCCGCGTGTCCAGGGACCGACGTTCTATCCGCCGGCGCCGGAAGCTCCGCGCATCCAGCATCTCAAGACCATCAGCGGCGAGCGTGACCTGGGCGCAGCGACGAGCGGATTCGCGCAGTTCGTTCTCGGCGACGACGCCAAGGTGCAGCAGCTCAAGCAGCCCTACGGCGTGGCGATGTTCGACGGTAAGCTCTACGTCGTCGACAGCCGCGCGCCGGGGTTGGCGGTGTTCGATCTCGCGCGGCAGTCGTTCAGCCTCGTCAATGGCGCCCCGAGCGGCCGCATGAAGCGGCCGATCAACATCACTGTCGACGCCGACGGCACCAAGTACGTCACCGACACCGGCCGTGACCAAGTGCTGGTGTTCGATCGCGACGACCGATTCGTCAATGCATTCGGCGGCGATAAGCAGTTCAAGCCGGTGGACACCGCCATCGCGGGAGAGCGACTCTACGTGGTCGACATCCAGCACCATCAGGTGCAGGTATTGGACAAGCGCTCGGGCAAGCTGCTGTTCACGTTCGGCCAGGCGGGATCGAAGCTGGGAGAGCTGTTTCATCCGACCAACATCGCCATCGGCCCGAACGGCGACGTCTACGTGGTGGAAACCAGCAATTTCCGCGTGCAGCGCTTCACCGCCGACGGCGCACCGCTGCGCGCCTACGGCGAGATCGGCAACGAACGCGGCAATTTTTCCCGGCCGAAGGGCATCGCCATCGACCGCGAGGGGCGCCTGTACGTCGGCGACTCGGCCTTCGAGAACGTGCAGGTGTTCGACAACGACGGCCACCTGCTGCTGTTCTTCGGCCAGCCGGGCGACAATCGCGAAGGATTGAATCTTCCCGCCGCGGTCGCCATCGACTACGACAACGTAGAGGCGTTCCGTCGTTACGCCGCACCGGGATTCGATCTGCAATACCTGATATTCGTAGTGAGCCAATTCGGCCAAAACAAGGTCGATGTCTTCGGTTTCGGCAAGATGCGCGGCGCGGACTACGCGGCTGAAGACGGCGCGTCGGCGAAGACCACGGCCAAGCTCAACCGTTGACGGCGCGCATAGCGGAATTGTCCTTCTGTGCCCCGGCCGCCGAGGCGCAACGAGCAGGAAGCCTGACATGCGAGCATGCCTCGATCAGCGGTGTATTTCGCGTCGCAGTCGCTATGGCCGCGCTCGGCGCCTGGCCTTGCGTCGCGCAACAGATCGCGCCTTTCCGTATCACCGGGACCGAGGGCTACGTCACCATGCGCTACCTGCGTGACGACTTCGCCACCGAACAGCCTGCGGTGGGCGCGGCAGCCGGTTCGCGCTCGCGCCAGGCCATGTCGGACATGCGCGAGGAAGTGTTCTTGATGACGCACAGCTATGTCTATCATCCCAATCTGCTGTCGCTGGATATCGGCGGGGGGCCGATCCTGCAGCACGGCAGTTTCGTCTCGGATGCGGGCGAAACCCAATCGCGCGGCACCCTCTACAATTTCACCAGCCGCGCGAGTTTCCTGCACGACAAGCCCTATCAGGGATCGCTGTTCTTCGATCACCTCAACCCGACCGTGAGCGTCGCGCCGGGGCAGGTGATGACGCAGGAAAACACGCGTTACGGCTTCGATTTCTCGCTGCTCGCCCCGGTGACGCCGGTACCGCTGTTCATCGATGCGACGCGCTCGCATTTTCAAGGGCGCGGCGCGGACCGCATCGTCGACGATCAGGTGGACCGGGTAAATCTGCGGGCGAGCCGCAGCTTCGGTGGCCTGGGATCGACCCAGCTGCAATTCCAGACGACGCAGCAGGCGTCGTTGAGCGGCAGCCCGAATCTGCCGATTCAGGCGTCGAATTCGAGCAATCAGGGTCTCAACCTCGATTCGCGCTTCCAATTCGGCAGCGCGCGCGAGTACGACCTGACCAACCTCATCACCGTCAACACGCAAAGCTACGCGCTCGCCGGCGGCACTTCGATCCCGGACCGGAAGGACGAGCGGATCCTGCTCGACCTGCGCGGCCGGCATTCCAAGGAATTGCAGACTTTCGGCTTGCTCAATTACGCAGCGAGCGATCAGGCCGATCTGAGTTCGGTGGCGCACGCGGCTTCCGCCGGCTTGACTTATGCGCCGCGCCCCGAGTGGACCGGCGCACTCGGGGTGCACGCCGACGATAATCGGACCAAGCAACTCGACGCGCGTAACCGCGGCGCGGACGGATCCGTCCGCTATCAAGAGAAGCTGGGTAGCACCACGGCGCTGGCGAGCTACGGCTTGCGCTACGACCAGCGCGAGCAGCAGGCGGCGGCGACACAGGCACGCATCATCGGCGAACGCCTCACGCTCGCCGGAACTTCGTTCGTCGCGCTCGCCCAGCAGCATGTGGCGAGCGGCAGCCTGGTGCTCGCCAACGCCACGCGCACGCAGACCTATGTCGAAGGTTTCGACTACACGCTGACCGTGATCGGCACGCTGACCCGGGTGCAACGGCTCATCGGCGGGGCGATCGTCGACGGGCAGGACGTGCTCGCGGATTACGCTTACGACGTCGGCGGCAGCTTCACCTACAACCAGGCCGATCAGACGCTGAATCTGAGTCTGGGCTGGCTCAGCTACGCCAGCGTCTATTTCCGCTATTTCGATTCGGCGCCGCGCCTGACTTCGGGCACGCCGACTTTTCCGCTGAATGCCATCAAGAGCAATCTCTACGGCCTGCGCGCCGATCTGCCGCTGAAAGCGCGCTTCGAAATCAGCATCGGCGGCAACCTGGAGCACGAAGACCGGCGCGAAACCATTTCCCCCTACAAGCGCCAGTCGGGCGACGTCTACGTGCAGTCGGAGGAGCCGTTTTTCGGCACCGGCAACATTCGGCTGTCGGCGCGGCGCATGCGCGTCGACTACGCCAACTCCCTGCAGAACGTGAACCTCCAAGGCTATGACCTGCGCTACTGGTCGCGCTACTGGTTCGGTATCGATCTGTCTTTGAACGCGGGCTACGAAAGCGACAACGGCAGCCCGATTCCGCGCCGCCGGACGATGGAGTCGCTGAAGGCGCAGTGGCGTTACCGCAAGGCGAGCGTGAGCCTGGATATCGGACGCACGCTCGAGACGCAGGGCGATTTCAAACGCTCGCGCGCGCTCGTTCAATTGCTCGCGCGCAGGGACTTTTGAGCGTGACGGCCAAAGCGATCTTCAGCACCTCGCTTGGGCTCGCCCTGGCGCTTGCGCTCGCCGGCTGCGCGCCGAGCGCGCAAGAGCGGCACGAGGAACCCGCCCTGGCATGGCCCGCGGCGCCCGATCCACCGCGTCTTGCCTACGTGCGCGCCTTTTCCCGACCCGAGGATTTGGGCATCGAACGCGGACTGCTGGCGCGTCTGGGCGATCTCTTGTTCGGGCGCAGCGAAACACGCCTGATTCGGCCGATGTCGGTGGTGACGGTAGGCGACGTCGTGTACGTCGCCGACCCCGGCGTGAAAGGGGTACATCGCTTCGACCGCGCGCGCGGCGAATACGCGCTCATCCAAGGGCCACAGGAGCGCCCCTTGCTCTCCCCGGTGGGCCTTGCGCGCGGCGCGGAAGGCGAAGTCTACGTCAGCGACTCGGCGCTCGCCGCGGTCTACCTCATCCGGCCCGGCGCGAAGACGGCTGCGCCGCTTCCATTGCAGGCGAAGCTGCAGCAGCCTACGGGCCTCGCCTTCGATCCCGCAAGCGGACGCCTGTTCGTGGTCGACACGCGGGCGCACTGCGTGCAGGTATTCGACCGCGGCGGTGCCCTGGTTACGAGCATCGGCCGTCGCGGCACGGCGGACGGCGAATTCAATTATCCGACGCTCGCCTGGCGCAACGCCGAAGGGCGGCTCTACGTCACCGACGCGTTGAACTTCCGCGTGCAAATGTTCGATCCGCAGGGGCACTTCGTCGGCAAGTTCGGACGCTACGGCGACGGCAACGGCGACCTCGGCCGGCAGAAGGGCGTCGCCACCGACCGCTACGGACACGTCTACGTGGTGGATTCGCTGTTCAACGCGCTGCAGGTATTCGACGAGCGCGGCGCGCTGCTCCTCTCCGTCGGAACACTCGGCCGCGAGCGCGGCGAGTTTTGGCTGCCGACCGGCATTTTCATCGACGAGCACGACCGGATCTATATCGCCGATTCCTATAACCAGCGCGTGCAGGTGCTGCGCTATGTCGGGGGCGCGGTGTGAACGGCGCACATCGGCGCCGGTGGACACGCCTGCTCGCCGCGGCCCTGATGCTGAGCGCGAGCCAAGCCTGGGCCGGGATTGCAGCGACCAAGCACAATCTCTCCGTATCCGGGCCGGGGACGGTGAAGGCGACGGGCGAAACCCAGATTTGCGTTTTTTGTCACGCGCCGCACAATGCGGCGCCGAGCATGCAGCTGTGGAACCGGCGCACGCCCGCCTCGACCTATACGCCTTACACCAGTTCGACCGCCAAAGCCAACGCCGGCCAGCCGACGCGCGGGTCGCTCATGTGCTTGTCCTGCCACGACGGCACCATCGCATTGGGCGAAGTGCTGAGCCGCGCCAGCGCGGTCGCGATGGCGAGCGGGACGACGACCCTGGGCGCAGGCAATACGCTGCTCGGCACCGATCTCTCCGACGACCACCCGGTGTCCATCGCCTATACGTTGACGCTTGCGTCTACGCGCGGTGAACTCGCCGACCCGGCGACGCTCACCGGGCCGGTGCGGCTGGACTCCACCGGCCAACTGCAGTGCACCTCCTGCCACGATCCGCACGAGGATCCCAACGGCAAGTTCCTGGTGATGCCGAATCAGGCCTCGGCGCTGTGCCAGGTCTGCCATCTGAAGAACTATTGGGCGCAGAGCGACCACAGCTTGTCGCCGAAGACCTGGAACGGCGTCGGCGCGAGCCCCTGGGCGCATACGAGCGGCGCCACGGTCGCGGCCAACGGCTGCGAGAACTGCCACCGGCCGCATTCGGCCGGCGGCAAAAGGTGGTTGCAAAACGCGGCGGCGGAGGAGGCCAATTGCTACCCCTGCCACAACGCCAACGTGGCGACGTTCAACATCCAGACGGAATTCAACAAGGCTTCGATCCATCCGGTGGCGGCCAACACCGGCGTGCACGATCCGAGCGAAACTGCCGTGGTGCAATCGCGCCATGTGGAATGCCAGGACTGCCACAATCCCCATGCATCGAACGCCGTCGCCGGCACCGTGCCCGGTTCGCTGACCGGCGTACGCGGTATCGACATCAACGGCCTCGCCATCAATCCGGTCATCGCCGAGTACCAGATCTGTTTCCGCTGCCACGCCGACAGCAGCGGCATGCCGGCGTCGCACACGACGCGGCAAATCGCGCAGAACAACACGCGCCTCGAATTCAACACCGGCAATCCTTCCTACCATCCGGTTGCCGGCCCGGGGAAGAACACCAACGTGCCCAGCCTGCTGCCGCCCTGGACGATCGCGAGCACGATGCGCTGCGGGGACTGCCACAACAACAATACTGGGCCCGGTGCGGGCGGGACCGGACCGAAGGGGCCGCATGGCTCGATCTATCCGACCTTGCTCGAGCGCCAATACGTCACTGCAGACCGCACTACCGAGAGCGCGGCGAATTACGCGCTTTGCTACAAGTGCCATAACCGCACCGTGCTGACCTCCGCCAGCAATGGTGCCTCGCCCTTCGGCACGGACGACGGCCACCGCAAGCACGTGGTGGAGGAGCGCTCGCCCTGCAACGCCTGCCACGATCCGCACGGCATCAGCTCCACCCAGGGCACGCCGACCAACAACAGCAAGCTGATCAATTTCGACACCTCGATCGTCAAGCCGGTGAACGGAAGACTGCAGTTCATCTCCACCGGGACCAACCATGGACAGTGCTATCTGGTGTGCCACGGGGAGAGCCATAATCCGAAAAGCTATTAGCGGGCGCGTATCAGGAGGGTGAGCGGCATGAATACGACGAAGCGGATGAGCGCATGTCTGGCGGCGGCATTGTTCGCGCTCGCAACCCATCCTGCCGCAGCGGGCACGATCATGGGATCGGCACACGATTTTTCCACGGCGGCGTGGTCGGGCGGGCAGATCTGCATCGCCTGCCACGTGCCGCACAAGGGACAAAGCGCCGTGATCGCCGCGCCGCTATGGAACCACGCCGGCAGCACCCAGGTGTACACGCTGTACTCGAGCACGACGCTCAAAGCGGTGATGGGCCAGCCCTCGAGCGCATCGAAGCTGTGCCTTTCCTGCCACGACGGCACGGTCGCGGTCGACAGCTACGGGGGGGCACCCGGCGGCGTGTATATCAGCAGCGCGAACAAGCTCGGGACCGACTTGAACGTGCATCATCCTTCGAGTTTTCTTTATGACTCCGCGCTCGCCGTTCGCGACGCAGCGCTGTTCGATCCGAGCGTCACCACGGTGACGATCGGCAGCGGCGCGCAGACGAAAACCGGTACCATCGCCGCGATGATGCTCTACGGCGGGCAGATCGAATGTTCGTCCTGCCACGACGTGCACAACACCTACACGGCGACGACGGCAAGGCTGATGAAAATCAGCACGGCGCGAAGCGCGATTTGCTTCGCTTGTCACAATTACTAGGGAGAAGGCGGCAGCGCGGGAAGTGGTGTCCATCGCCGATCGGCGGACTTGCCCGCACTGGCACGGGAGGATCGACATGTACTGGAGCAAGCGCGCGATTAAGTTGTCTGTGGCAGGCGTGTTGGTGCTCGCGGCGCACGCCGCCGAGGCCGGATCGATCCTGGGTTCGGCCCACGACTTCACCAATTACAACTGGTCGGGTGGCCAGGTCTGCATCACTTGCCACGACTCGCACAGTTCGATGACTTCGATCCCGGGCGCGCCGCAATGGAATCACGCGCTGTCCGCCCAAAGTTACGCGCTCTACGGCAGTGCGACGCTGAAGGCCAGCATCGGGCAGCCGGGGATATTGTCGAAACTGTGCCTGTCGTGCCACGACGGCACCGTCGCGGTGGATAGTTTCGGCGGCGCGTCAGGCTCAACTTACATCAGCAGCGCCAACAACATCGGTGCCAATCTGAAGGACGATCATCCGATCGGTTTCGTCTACGATTCCGCCTTGGCCGTGGCGAACGGCTCGTTGTTCGACCCGAGCTCGCAGGTGGTGACCATCGGCTCGGGAACGCAGACGCAGACCGGCACCATCGCTTCGGTGATTCTATTCAGCGGACAAGTGGAGTGCTCCACCTGCCACGACGTTCACAACAAGTACACGGTGCCCGGCCCGGGGCTGCTGAAGGTAGCGGGCACGGGCAGTGCTCTGTGCAAGACCTGTCACAACAAGTAACGAAGGCGGCGAAATCCCGGCGCAAACGCCGCGGACTGCGCGTCGCGGCTGAGCGTCCGTCCGGCCAGTTGCGCGCGCGGCAACTCCAGCGCGACTAGGAATAAATTCACACTCTCATACGGAACTCGGAGGAAATGTGAATTAATGTTAAATATTGCCGAGATTCTGGCGTCTGAACTCGATAGAGTTGGCGCCGCTCGATGCGCTCGAGCCGGGCACGAAATTCGGGTAACAACGTGCGCTAGAAAAGCGCCCCCGATCGTCCAGAGGAGTGGAGGCAAACATGAATTCGCAAGCGAGCAAGTGCACGGCGCAGGCCGTGCCTGCGACGGGAGCGACGGTGCGCGTGCATTGCCCGCGGCGCGCGAACGAGGGCTGCCATGCCTGTCACGCGGCCGCCTGAAGCCCGTCGCAAACCCGGCGCGACACCAGGCAGCCTGCGCCGGCGCCCGGCTAGCGAGCAACTAAGCGCGCGACTGCTTGCCGCGGTCGAGACGATGCCCGCGCTGGTGGCGATCGCCGACTGCAGCGGAGAGCTGCGCTACGTCAACCCAGCGGGCCGCGCACTTTTGGGCTCAGGCGGCGGGGCGGCCGCCGCGACGACGCTGATCGGCTGCATCGCGCCCGCGCAGCGCCGCGGCATCGTGCGCCGTGCGATTCCGCTGGCCGTGCGCAACGGCATCTGGAGCGGGAAAGCGGCGCTGATCGCAAAAGACGGCGCAATCCTCGAAGCGATGCTGGCAATCAGCGCGCATTGCGACGGTAATGGTCGGCTCGATGGCCTGACGTTGTATGCGCAGGATCTAGGTGCAGAAGCACGCACGGCTGCCGCCTTGCGCGACGCGGAGAACGAACTGTGCCGGCGCGCGGCACAACACTTGAACATTCAAGAGGCGGAGCGCCAGCGCATCGCCGCGGACTTGCACGACGGCTTGGGGCAATCATTGAGCCTGGTGAGCGTTTCGATGGTGCGCCTGTCGGAATTGCTCGACGCAGGCAATCGGGTGCAGGCGAAAGCCTATCTGAAGCACTTGAACCGCAAGATTCGCGATGCCATCGAAGATGTGCGCCGCATCGCCATGAACCTGCGTCCTGCCACCCTGGACAATCTGGGAATCCTCGCCACCTTGGCTTGGTATTTTCGCGAATTCGAATCCGCCGCCGGCGGCGTCGCGGTGGAGCGCGAGATCAAGGTTTCCGAATCGGACATTCCCGAAGCGCTCAAGACGCCGATATTCAGGATAGTGCAAGAGGCCAGCAACAACGCGCTCAAGCATGCCGGCGCCTGCTGCATCAGAGTCCGGCTGGCGAAGCGGCGCGGCGCCCTCGAGCTCCGCATCGAGGATGACGGGCGCGGCTTCGATCCCGACGCGGCGGGAGCAAAGGGCGATTTCGCCGGCGGACTCGGCTTGCACAGCATGCGCGAGCGCGCGCGGCACTCCGGCGGCAACTATGCGCTCGAGTCCGCGCCGGGGAAGGGGACATCGATCCGCGTGCGTTGGCCGCAATCCCGGTCCGCGGGCGAGCAGCGCTGCGAGATCGAGCGCACAAGAGCAGGTCCGGCGAACGCCGCACGCCTCGAGCTGGGGTGATTCGACGCCCCGGGGCAGTTACGGTGGCGGAGCCGGTTTGTATAGGGAAGGAAAAACACTATGGACGATAACGCAGACGGCAGGCTTCGCATCCTCATCGTCGAAGATCACACCTTGATCCGCACGGGATTGCGCGCGCTCCTGTCACAGGAGGCGGGTTTTTCCGTTGTCGGCGAATGCGACAATGGACGCGATGCGATTCGTGTCGCCGGAGAGTTGCAACCGCACGTGGTGCTGATGGACTTGACCATGCCCGGCATGAACGGCATGGAGGCGATCACCGATATCAAGCGGCGCCATCCGGAAACGCGCATCCTGGTGGTGACCTTGCACAAGCTCGACGAATTCATCTTCGCCAGCTTGCGCGCGGGCGCGGACGGCTATCTGCTCAAAGACGCGACGCACGAGGAACTGCGCAAGGCCGTGCGCAGCGTGGCCGCGGGCAAGAGCTATTTCAGCCGAGACGTGTCGGCGATCGTCGAGCATGCCGCGGAGTCGGGGAACGGATCGCGGCCCTACAGTTCCCTGGAAATGCTCACGCACCGCGAGCGCGAAGTGCTCAAGCTTGTCGCCGAAGGAAGGTCGAACAAGGAGGTCGCCGAATACCTGTTCCTCAGCGTGAAGACGGTGGAGAAGCATCGCGCCAAGCTGATGGCGAAGCTCGGTACGCACCGGACTGCGGGACTGACGGCCTACGCCATCGAGAAGGGCTTGCTCGTTACTTGATCACCCGTTGCGGAAGGTATCTTGCAACGGACCAATTGATGCCGCTAGCGTATCGGCGTCGCTGCGGTCTGCTTGGCGCGCCCGCTCGGACGCCGCGATCGGCCAGTCCGCGCGCAGGGTAAGCGCACCGCGCCTCGCGCGCGCTACGGAGAATCTGCCACCCGAGAGCTTGGTGCGTTCCTTGGCGATGACGAAGTCCAGGCGCGCACGGGCTGCCGCGTCTGCCTCTGGCGCTCCCACATCGAGGGCAGCCGGCGCCGCGTCGATGCTGAGCGCCAGCGTGTCGCCGATGAACGCGAGGGCAAGCTCGATGCGGCCGCTCTGCGCGTGCTCTGCGATGTCTTTGAGGATGGTTTCGACGACGCGATAGATCTCAATCTTGAGATGCGCGGGAACCTCCTCTTCGCGCAGCAACAGCTTGCGCTCCACCATCACGCCGGGATGCGTGCGCTCGAAATCGCGGCAGTACCAATGTAGCGTCGGCAGCAGCCCGAGCTCGTCGAGGCTGGACGGCCGCAGGGCCATGGCAGTGTGATGCAGTTCTTCGACCACGCCGCGCAGCGCGGAAACGATGCGCGCGAGCGGCTGCGCCTGCGGCTCCGTCGCACTCGCCGGATCCAGGCCCTCCTCGATGCGCATCCTGATCGCGCTCAAGGTTTGCGCCAGGTCTTCCTGCAATTCGTTCGCGAGTTTCTTCTTTTCGATCTCGCTCTGGTTCAGGAGCATCGCAGAAACGGCTTCCAGAGTCTCGGTGCGCTCGCGTATCGTCGCCTGTTGCGTGGTGATGATTCGATGCGCGCGCAACACGGTGAAGAACAGCACGGCGTAGAGCAGCAGGAGAATCGCGGCAACGCCGGCGATGACGGTGCGCACCTCGTGCTCGTTTCCCGCCCGCAGCGGGCCGTAGTCCGTTTCGAGGGCGATGACGCCGAGCACCGGTTCGCGGCCGCTACGCCGCACGGGTAGGTAGGTCCGTCCGACGTCTTCCTCGTCGGCGGCCCACTTGAACTGATCGAGCCAATTGCGCGAGGGCACTTCGCTCACCGCCTCGCCGCGCCGCGCAGACGCAAATCCCGGGTTGCCGGCCGCGACGGCGCCGGTCCTGCCGGAGCGGGTGGAATAGACGATGACGCCCGCGTCGTCGTAGATCTCGATGGCGGCGACCGAGGGCGGGCGCACCATGCCTGCAAGCTCGGATGCGAGTTCGGCGGGTATGCGCGCGTCGGATCGATATGCGCGGTCCGTGCGCGCCACGTCGGCCAGATATTGGCCGAGCTGCGGCCTCACCGAGTCGAACAGCGTGTCGGCCGCGGCCACGTCGCTCTTCTGCGCGAGCTCGACGTTCTCCTGAATTTCGAGTTGGCGGTAGAGCGCCACGAGCAGCGCTGCTGCGACCACGACGCTGACGAGGCTGGTCGTCGCATAGTGGCGCAGGAGGTTGAACGTACCCGCGCCGGAACTTCTTGCCTGGGAAATGCCGGACCTCATGTCCAATTCCGATGCGCTTTGCTCACCAGACGCCGATCGGCGACGTGCGTCGGCAGTCCTGCACGGCGGATTGTGTCGAACGTGTGACAGAGACTCGTTGAACTTTCAGCATCCGGCATCCTCCCCTACGCTGCGCGCGCCTAGGCGCGAGCCTGTCATGCGCAATAAGCTATTGACAATTATGCAGTTATTGTCTGTGCTTGGTCTGGCGAGGCACAGTCGCGACTAAAGGTAGCAAGCGCTATGCCAAGGCACGGGACGCGCGCCTGACTTGGGGATAACAGCCTAGGATGATGAATTTATTCCGAAAAAAAGCCGGTGGGGCTTTTGGGAGCGCCACCGGCTTGAAGACGGGATTCCAAAGGAGGAGGAGGAGAAACCCCGTTGGAAAAGACTATACAACAATCTTTGCTGCAATGCAATAGTCAAGTGTGATTTTTCGTTCAATTATTGCTCTATCCCCATTGGATTTTCTGATCTTCACGATCATATAAAACACTATGCTGCATTGCACCAAGATGCTATACATGGTCAAAGTAGATGCGTAAGGCGACAAATTGGGATGATTATCAGACCGCTAACCGTATTCGAGCAGAACGCCGTCGAGGATTTCTACCTGGCGCTCTCGCCGGCCGACCGACGCAGGCGCTTTTGCTGCGCGCTCGGGGACGCGACTATATTGAACTACGTCCGCGGCCTCGACTTTGCCGGCAACTCGATCCTAGGCGCTTTCGACGAGCGGGCGGAGTTGATCGGACTGGCGGAACTCGTGCACGGCGCCGACGCGAGCGAGATGGCATTTTCCGTCCGTGCGGACCGCCGCGGCCAGGGCATCGGCACCTTGCTCATGCAAAGGCTCCTCGTCCGCGCGAGGCTGTGCGGGGTTAGGCACGTCTTCGTCATGTTCCTCGGCGACAACGCGCCGATGCGGCGCATGGCTGTGCGCGCGGAAATGCGCGTGCACACGAGCGAAGGCGAATGCCGCGCCGAGCGCGAACTGTCGGCGCCCACTGCCGAAGAACTCACGCGCTGGATGATTGAGGAAGGCCTCGCCCACGGGGAATACTTCGGCACGCTCGGGATCGCGCGCTGGGGCTCGCTACTCGCCGTGCGTGCGCCGGGTTCGCTCGATCGGCGCGCAAGCGCCGTCCCGAGCGCGTAATCCAACCCGCGCAACTCTTCCGCCGCCGCCTCGAACGTCCGAGCCGCCTGGGGCGCGGGAACGCCTCCTGCCGCGTTTGACGGAAATCATATCGACCATGCGCGGAGGGCGTATGTTGATTTGTGACGCGATGCGCGCTCAGCGACATGGCGACGAAAATCAAGGGGACGAGCATGAAAGGCGGGCTCAGGAATTTCACTCCGATCGGCAGGGAGCAACTGTTCAAGGAACTGGTTCACGATAGCTACAAGTCCGGGCACAAGCTGCGCGAGCCTACGCGCTGTCCGGATTGCGGCGCAGTATTCCGCGGCGGCCGCTGGATCTGGGGAGAAGCGCCGGCGCAGGCGCAGGCAGCACGCTGTCCCGCCTGTCACCGCATACACGATCACTTTCCGGCGGGTTTCGTGACCCTGAAGGGCGAATTTCTGCAGCAGCACCGCGACGATATTTTGAGTCTTCTGCGCAATCACGAGATGAAGGAAAAGGCGGAGCATCCGCTGCAGAGGATCATGGCCATCGAGGATAACGCCGAGGGCGTGACCGTGACGACCACCGACACGCATCTTGCGCGCGATATCGCGCAGGCGCTGCACAACGCCTACAAAGGCGATCTCGAGTTCCGCTACAACAAAGAAGACAATCTCCTGCGCGCAACCTGGACGCGCTGACGCACTCCGCGCAACGCTGCGTTTCGGGCTCGCCGTGCAGGTGGCGCGCGCCCACGGTTCCGGCGCGCACTTTCCTGGCATTCGCCCCCGCTTTGCCTTAGTATTCGTTACCAAATGTGAGGGGACATGCCCCAAGGGCACTTCCTTCGGGGCGTCCCCCAAGGGGGCTTCCCGCGGGGCGCATCCCCTCATGCTCCCCGAGGTCGGCCCGCTGCAGGAAATGCATTTCGCGACGGGTCCGTGGGAGGAGGGATCTTTCTTTTGTCAGCATGCGGAGTCGTTATGCCCCCGGTGATCACCTGTGTCGAAGATTTGCGCCAACTCGCGAGGAGGCGCGTGCCGCGCATGTTCTACGAGTATGCAGATGGCGGTTCCTGGACCGAAGGCACGTACCACGAGAACGAGAGCGATTTTTCCAAGATCAAACTGCGCCAGCGCGTCGCCATCAACATGGAGCATCGCACGCTCAAGTCGACGATGGCCGGCCAGGAGCTGAGCATGCCGGTGGCCTTGGCGCCGGTCGGCCTCGTGGGCATGCAGCATGCAGACGGGGAGATCCTGGCGGCGCGCGCCGCGGAAAAGTTCGGTGTGCCGTTCACGATGTCGACGATGAGCATCTGCTCGATCGAAGACGTGGCCGAGAACGTCAGCGCCCCGTTCTGGTTTCAGCTCTACGTCATGCGCGACCGCGATTTCATCCGACGGTTGATCGCGCGCGCCAAGGCGGCCGGTTGCTCGGCGCTCGTTCTCACCCTCGACCTGCAGATCATGGGGCAGCGGCACAAGGACATCAAGAACGGGCTGTCGGCGCCGCCCAAGATCACGCTGCGCAACATGGCGAACATGGTCACCAAGCCGCGCTGGGGCCTGGGCATGCTCGGCACGAATCGCCGCACCTTTCGCAACGTTGTCGGCCACGCTACCGGCGTCGAGAACTTGAGTTCGCTTTCTTCCTGGAGCGCGAGCCAGCTCGACCCCACGCTCAACTGGGACGACGTAAAGTGGATCCAGGATGCGTGGGGCGGCAAGCTGATCCTGAAGGGCATCATGGACGCGGAGGATGCGGAAATTGCGGCGCGCACCGGCGCACACGCGATCGTCGTCTCCAACCACGGCGGGCGGCAGCTCGACGGCGCGCCTTCCGCGATCGCAGCTTTGCCGCCGATCGCGCGCGCGGTGGGGAACAAGATCGAAGTGCTGATGGACAGCGGCATTCGCTCCGGCCAGGACGTGGTCAAGGCGCTTGCACTCGGCGCCAAGGGCGTATTCATCGGCCGCGCGTTCGTGTACGGCTTGGGAGCGATGGGAGAGGCAGGCGTGACCAAGGCGCTGGAAATCATCCGCAACGAGATTGACCTCACGATCGCGTTCTGCGGATTGCGCGACGTGAAGCAGGTGAATTCTTCGATACTGGTGCCCGGCACCTATTGAGCGCATGCGCCAAGGCGCGGCGCGCGGCATCGGGGAATTGCATCGCAGCGGCCAGCGGGCGCGCCATGCAACCGGCGTACAGGAAGGGACGCGCTCCTTTATAATCCGACGCACATGCGCATCCTGCTCAGCAACGACGACGGCTACTTTTCCCCGGGGCTGGCCAAGCTCGCCAATACGCTTTCCGCCGTAGCCGATATCGCGGTGGTGGCGCCGGAGCGCGACCGCAGCGGCGCATCCAATTCGCTGACGCTGGACCGGCCGCTGTCGGTCAAGCGCTCGGACGAAGGCTTCCTGTACGTAAACGGTACGCCGACCGACTGCGTGCATCTGGCAGTCACCGGGCTGCTCGACTACCTTCCCGACATGGTGGTGTCAGGCATCAATCTCGGCGCCAACATGGGCGACGACACCATCTACTCCGGCACCGTCGCGGCGGCGACCGAAGGCTATCTCCTCGGCATTCCCTCCATCGCGATATCGCTCGCGAGCAAGGAGGGCAAGCATCTCGCGACCGCGGCGCGCGTGACCTTGGAAATGGTCGAGCGCCTGCAGCGCAGGCCGGTTTCGGGCGCGGTGCTGCTCAACATCAACGTGCCCGACGTTCCCTATCGCGAGCTGCACGGCATGGAAGTCACGCGCCTGGGCAAACGCCATAAGGCCGAGCCCGTGGTGAAGGAGCGTAATCCGCGCGACGAGACGGTCTATTGGGTCGGTCCCGCGGGCGGTGCGCAGGACGCGGGCGAAGGCACCGATTTCTACGCCGTTGCGGCCAAGCGCGTTTCGGTGACGCCGCTGCAGGTGGATCTGACCCATGTCGGCCAGATTCCGCAGTTGCGCGATTGGTTGAAGCAATGATCCGGCCGGCGCAGCACCAGGGCATAGGCATGACCTCGCAGCGCACGCGCGCGCGCATGGTCCAACGCCTGCGCAAGGAAGGCATTGTCGACGAGGCGGTGCTCGCGGCGATTAACCAGGTGCCGCGCCACCTGTTCGTCGAGGAGGCGCTCGCCAGCCGCGCCTACGAGGACACGGCACTGCCGATCGGCTTTTCCCAGACCATCTCCCAGCCTTTCGTGGTCGCTTTGATGATCCAGGCGCTGCGTGCCGGCCGCGAGCTGGGCAAGGTGCTGGAAGTCGGCACCGGCTGCGGCTATCAGGCGGCGGTGCTGGCGCAACTCGCGACCGATGTCTACTCCATCGAGCGCATCGCGCCGCTGTTGGCGAAGGCGCGCGCCAATCTGCGCAGTTTGCGCCTGCCCAACCTGCGCTTGAAGCATGGCGACGGCAACCTGGGCCTACCGGAAGTCGCGCCCTTCGATTCCATCATCCTGGCGGCTGCCAGCCCGCAGCTACCGCGGGCACTGCTCGCGCAACTCGCGCTGCGCGGAAGGATGATCCTGCCCTTCGGCACGTCCGATCAAGTTCTGCGCTTGGTCGAGCGCAGCCGCAGCGGTTTCACCGAAACGACGCTGTCCGCGGTGCGTTTCGTGCCCATGTTGATGGGGGTCGAGTGAGGCACGCATCCATACTTTCCTTGTCCTGCCTGGTTGCCGCTCTGTCCCTGGCGGGCTGCGCCAGCCGGCCGGTACAGGCGCCGGTGATCGAGCGTGCGCCTCCTGCCGCGCCGCGGACTGCCGCCAAGGCGCCCGAGCAGCGGCCCGAAGCCTATGTGGTGAAGCGCGGCGATACGTTGTACAGCATTGCGCTCGATCAGGGGCAGGACTACAAGGAACTCGCGGCCTGGAACAACCTCGACGACCCGAACCGCATCCAGGTCGGTCAGCAGCTACGCTTGAAGCCGCCGGCCGCGGCGCCGGAATCTGGGGTGACGGTGAATCCGGTGAGCAGCGCCGGACGCGTGGAATCGCGGCCGCTCGGCGCGCAGGCGCAGGGCAAGGAACCGGCTGCGGCACGGTCCGCCGCCGGCGAAGGGGCGGTGAAGACGGAGCCGCAGGCGCGTAAGCTTCCCTACTCGTCGGAGAACGTGGCATTGCTGCAGCGCTCGGAAGCGCGGACCGTTCCCCAGCCCGCGCCCGCCGCGGCGCCCCCTGCGGCAGCACCGGCTGCGGCACCGCCGGCGAAGACGGATGCCGATGTCGAGGACGAGGACAAGGTCGACTGGAGTTGGCCTGCGCGCGGAAAGATCCGCGCCGGATTCTCGGAGGCGAGCAACAAGGGAATAGACATTTCCGGCAAGCTCGGCGATCCGGTGCTCGCCTCCGCTGGGGGGCGCGTGGTCTACAGCGGCAGCGGCCTGCGTGGCTACGGCAAACTCGTCATCATCAAACACAATAAGACCTACCTCTCGGCCTACGCCCACAACAAGGACATCCTGGTGAAGGAAGGGCAGAACGTGGTCAAGGGGCAGAAGATTGCGGAAGTCGGCAATTCCGACGCCGATGCCCCTGGGCTGCATTTCGAGATTCGCAAGCTCGGCAAACCGGTCGATCCCAGCAAATACCTCCCGCCACAGTGAACCAGCGATCTTCCCCATCGGACGAGGAACTCGAGGGCGAGCCGCCAGCCGAACAGGCGAGCGCCGGCCAGGCGGAGGCGGTCGACCCGGAAATCGAGTTCCTCTCCGACGTCACGCAGATCTATTTGCACGAGATCGGGCTCAATCCGCTGCTTTCGCCCGAGGAGGAATTGCAGTATGCGCGGCGCGCGGCGCAGGGCGACTTCGCCGCGCGGCAGAAGATGATCGAGCGCAACCTGCGCCTGGTGGTGAACATCGCCAAGCATTACATCAATCGCAGCGTGCCGCTGCTCGACCTGGTCGAGGAAGGCAACCTCGGCCTGATGCACGCCCTGGAAAAATTCGATCCCGAGCGCGGCTTCCGCTTTTCGACCTACGCCACCTGGTGGATCCGCCAGAACATCGAGCGCGCGATCATGAATCAGTCGCGCACCATCCGGCTGCCGGTGCACGTGATCAAGGAACTTAATCTGGTCCTGCGCGCCAAGCGCCATCTGGAGGTGCACGGCGAGCGCGACGCGAGCATCGAGGACATCGCGCATCTTCTCGATCGGCCGGCGGACGAGATCCGCAGCCTGCTTTCCCACAACGAGCACGTCGCATCGCTCGACGCGCCGCTCGATATCGATCCGATGCTGTCGATCGGCGAAACGGTGTCGGACGAGCAGACCATCAATCCAGAAACCGGCCTGCAAGCGCAGGAAATCGAATCGCTGGTGAAACAGTGGCTCGCGCACCTGAACGAAAAGCAGCGCACCGTGATCGAGCGACGCTTCGGCTTGAACGGCCAGGAAGTCTGCACCCTGGAGGAACTGGCCGAGCAACTCGGCCTGACGCGCGAGCGCGTGCGACAGATCCAGCTCGAGGCATTGGGGCAGCTGCGGCGCGTGCTGCGTTGGCGCGGTTTGTCGAAGGACGTGCTGCTTTAAGAGCGTGCCCGGGCGGGAAGGATCACAACAGCGGGAGCGGCGCCTTTAGCCCCTCGGGGCCACGCCGCGATCGCTACCAGATCGAAGTGAGATCGGCCCGGGGGCGGGCCTCCTACAGAACGCGGGCGATCAAGGTTTCGCCGTCAGCGTTTCCGGAGGATTGCGCTTGAGCAAGGAGGCGTCGCCCTGCGCGCCCATTTCCTTGGCGAAGCGGATGTTCTTGTTCAATTCCTCCAGGTACAGATTCTGACCCCCGAAATGGCGCTGCGCATAGGAGTAGGTGCCGCCCAGGTCGACTTCGAGGCGCTTCGAAGCACCCTGAAAGAATTCCGGCGTCTTGATCACCAAATCGTCGCCGGAGGCGAACAAGATCTGCTCGTTGCCTTCGGGCGTGCGCTTGCGCGCCAGGCCACCGGCGACGAATTCCGGATACAGCCGGTCGCGGCATTTTTCCAGATAGCAGCGGTCCGCCATCTGGGCGATGATGTCGGCCGAGCCGAGCATGCTGCCGAGCAACTTGTAGATCGGAGCCGGGACCTTGATCTTCGACACCGGCGTCTCGTAGCCGGTGAAATGGATCAGCTCCGCGGCGATGTCGGCCATCTCGCCCAGGCCGACGCGCGGCAGGTAATCCTTCAGAAACTGCGCGCCGCGCGACACGTGGATCAGGGTGTATTCGGCCCCCTGCTTGTGCGTATGGTCCTTCACCTTGCGCAAGTAGCCCACGTCGTGAAATAGCGCCGTGATCACCCCCAGGCGGAACAGCGCCTCGCCGAAGGGCTGCGTGCCGATGCGGGCGCGCTCGTAACCGTCGATCAGCCGCGCCATGGCGAGCGTTACGTCCAACACGTGCTGCACGTCGTGGTAAGCCGTGTCGCAGGAGCGATATCCCGGAAATTCACCGCGGTAGATGCGGGTGACGTCGCGAAACGCGCGGTCGAGCTGCTGTGTGGAGGCGGCGGGGTAGAGATCCAGGTAGATGCGGTCGACGGCGGCGTTCACCGTCTGCGGATCGGTGGTATTGATTTGCGCGCTGACGTCGTAATCGTTGCCGCGATGAGTCATCTGCCGCCTCCGCCGCGCCCGTGCGGGATCGTTTGGTGGATTACCCGCGCTGCGGGCGGGAGCGCCTGCCGCGCCATCGGTGTCGCCCGGTCTGCGTCCTTCTGCACAGCCAAGCAATGAAAACCATTATATCAAAAGCGCCAGTTCGCGCGCCGCTCAGGCTTCGAGAGTGAAGGGGCTGAAATTGGTGTCGCGATCGTAGTAGTCCTCCTGTTCTGCGCGCTTCAAAGCGGCAACCAGCTTGTAGGTGAGCGGCGTGAACAGCACTTCGACCCCGACCTTGGCGACGAATTGCGAGGCCATGACCAAGGGCAGCTTGTCGTCGGGGATGATGCCCGAGCCGTAGAACGCCAGGGGGTAGAACAGAGTCGAATCCACCGCTTCGCCGAACAGCGTGGAGCCTATGGTGCGGGTCCACAGCCATTTGCCCGCAGTCATGATCTTCATCTTCGCGAGCACGTAGGAGTTGACGAATTCGCCGCAGAAGTAGGCCGACATCGAAGCGGCGACGATGCGCCAAGTGGAGCCGAACGCCGTCTCGTACGCCGCCTGGTTGTGCCAGAAGGGAGCAGGCGGCAGCGCCACCACCACCGCCGCCATGAACGAGGCAAAGCCGAGTCCGGCGAAGCCTGCCCAAATGACTTTGCGTGCGCGGGCATAACCGTAGACTTCGGTGAGTATGTCGCCGAATACGTAGGAAATCGGAAAGAACAGCACCCCGGCGCCGAAATTCACCGTGCCGATCGCCGGCAGGTTCACCTGGGCGATCTTCGCCGGGCCGATGAGGTCCGAACAAAGCAGCACCACGACGAAGGCCGCGAGGACCAAATCGAAGTAGCGGAACTGCCGCACGCGCTGCGCTGGAGCGTTCATCGGACGCTGGGGAGTTAGTCTTCTCGCGCGCCGTTAGGGGCGCCTATTAGACCTCGTGGCGTGCGCATGGTCAATCCGCAGCGCGCAATGGCCGTCGGCGTAGTTGGGGCCCCGGGGCTTTGCGCCGCCTCTGGGTTTGCGGTAAAAAGGCGCTTCCATGCCGGCGCGTACGCTATTCGACAAGCTTTGGGACGCACACGCCGTTGCCGAACTGGGCGACGGGACGTCGCTGCTTTACGTCGATCGGCTGCTGCTGCACGACATGTCAGGCCGCAGCGCCTTGAAGGAAATCGGCCGGCGCGGCTTGAGCGTGCGCGATCCCAGCTCAGTATTCGCGGTGCCCGATCACCTGGTGTCCTCGGCGCCCGGGCGCAGCGGCGGCAATTCCGACTGGAGCAATGCGCTCATCGACGGCATGCGCGCGAATTGCCGCAAGTGGGGTATCCGCCTGTTCGACGTCAACGAGCCCGAGCAGGGCATCGTGCACGTGGTCGGTCCCGAGCTCGGGCTGACGCAGCCCGGCACGCTGCTGCTCTGCGGCGACAGCCACACCAGCACCCATGGGGCGCTGGGCGCGCTCGCCTGGGGCGTCGGCGCCTCCGAGCTCGTGCACGTGCTCGCGACCCACGCCATCGTGCAGAAGCGGCCGCGGCGCATGCGCGTCGTATTCAGCGGCCGCCGCGGCGCCGGTGTCGAGGCCAAGGATCTCATCCTTTATCTCATCGGCCGCGAAGGCGTTGCCGCCGGCACCGGCTATGCCGTGGAATATGCCGGTTCCGCCATCCGCGACATGGACCTGGAAGGGCGGATGACGCTGTGCAATCTGTCGATCGAATGGGGCGCCAAGGTCGGCGTGATCGCACCCGACGAACGCACCTATGCCTGGCTTGCCGGCAGGCGCTATGCGCCTTCCGGCGGTGATTGGGATGCGGCGCAGGCCTACTGGCAGACGCTAGCGACCGATTCCGACGCGCGCTTCGAGCGCGAGCTCGAAGTCGATGCGTCGCGGGTGCAGCCGCAGCTTACCTGGGGCACGAGCCCGCAGGACGTCGTCGGCGTGGATGCTCGCGTGCCCGATCCCGCTGCCGCAAGCGATCCGCGCCGGCGCGCCGCCTTGCAGACCGCGCTCGAATACATGGGGCTCGCAGCAAATGCGCCCATCGCCGGCACACGCATCGATCGCGCCTTCATCGGTTCCTGCACCAACGCGCGCCTCGGCGACCTGCGCCGCGCGGCGGAGTTGGTGCGGCGCTCGGGCGGCCGCGTGGCGCCGCACGTGCGCGCCTGGGTGGTGCCGGGCTCGCAGCGCATCAAACGCGAGGCCGAAGCGGAAGGACTGGACGGCATCTTTCGCGCGGCCGGTTTCGATTGGCGCGAGCCGGGCTGTGCCTTGTGCGCGGGGTCGAATGGCGAGGTCATCGCTCCGCTCGAGCGCTGCATGTCCACCTCCAACCGCAACTTCGTCGGGCGACAGGGGCCGCGTGCGCGCACCCACCTCGCGAGTCCGACCATGGTCGCTGCCGCGGCCTTGGCGGGAGAGATCGTCGATGCCCGCACATTTTGATCGGGGGCCTTCGCCCGTGAATACCGCGCAAGGAATCGCACATGGATAAATTCACCGAACTGCGCGCGGTGGCGGCGCCTCTGATGCTCGCCAACGTGGACACCGACTGCATCATCCGCATGGAGCGGCTGGCGCGGCTCGATCGCGGCGAATTCGGCCCCTGGGCGTTCGAGTCGCTGCGCTATCTTCCCGACGGCAGCGAGAATCCCCAGTTCGTGCTCAACCAGGCGCCGTGGCGCGGCGCGAAGATTCTGCTTGCGGGCGAAAACTTCGGCTGCGGCAGCTCACGCGAAACCGCGGTGTGGGCGCTGTGGGACCTGGGCGTACGCAGCGTCATCGCGCCCTCGTTCGGCGACATCTTCTATGGCAACTGCTTCCAGAACGGTCTGCTGCCGATTCGATTGTCTGCCGCCACGGTCGATGAAATCGCCGCGGCGGTTCGGGCAGAGGCGCGCGAGATCGCAATCGACTTGGAGCGGCAGCGCGTGACGACGGCAGAGGGAAGAACCTACGCGTTCGACATCGAAGCGCAGCGCAAGCACATGCTGCTCGAGGGGCTCGATGCCGTCGGTGAGACGCTCATGCACGCCGCGGCTATCGATGCTTTTGCCGCGCGCGATCGCGGCGAGCGGCCTTGGCTCTACCGCGTCGTGGACTGAAGGCAAGCTTCAGCGGCTGCGCCGCTTTGCCTTCTTCTTGCGCGGCTTCGGCGTCGGCACCAGCACCGTTCCGCGGCAGCGTTTGGCGCCGCACCAGCAGGGCCAGCGCGACTTCACCTCCTTGGTGATGCGCTCGCCCGCCTCGATGGCGTAATCGTAGCTGAGCTCTTCTCCCGCGCGGATGTCGCGGATCGCGCGGATGAAAATGCGCTTGTCCTTCTCGTAGGTGTCGCAATTGGGCCCGCAGGAATGGTTGATCCAGCGGGCGATGTTGCCTTTGCTGCCGCCGTCGATGTTGTGATCGTGCGCCACGCCGAAGACGAAGGTGTGGTTCAGACCGTGCATGTCTTCAGGATAGCGGCGGGCGACCTCGGCTTCGCTGATGATCTCGCCCTTGTATTCGCACACGGTTTCATCCTCGCGGATCGCGCGACGGGCGAAGACGCCGCGGCCGTGGATCCCGGAGCGGCGCACGACGATGCGCGGGCCGCGCGGCTTGCTGCTGTTCATGCTGTGGTGCTTTGTCGAAAGAGAAGGCGATTGTCGCTGCGCGCGCGCCAAGTTGCAAGCGCGCTCGCGCGCAATTGTCGCGAGCCAAAGCACGCTATCATTCGCGTCGACCCACACACGGCGATCGATTCCATGACGGACTTCCGCGGCATCTTCCCCTATCTCGTATCCCCCATCGATGCGGCGACCGGACGCGTGCGCGAGCGCGTGCTGCGCGACCTGGTCGAGCATCTCATCGCCTGCGGCGTGCACGGCTTTAGCCCCTTGGGCAGCACCGGCGAGTTCGCCTATCTGTCGTTCGAGCAGCGGCGCGAAATCGTGCGCATCGTGATCGATGCCGCGGCGCAGCGCGTGCCGGTGCTCGCCGGCGTCGCGGCGTTTTCCACCGCCGATGCGCTGAGGCAGGCCGAGGCCTATGCCGAGTTCGGCGCGCAAGGGATGATCCTCATCCTGCAGCAGATGTTTCCGCTGCCGCCGCGGGCGATCGAGCGCTATTTCGCCGCGGTCGCCGAGTCGCTGCCGCAGAGTTCGATGACGCTCTACACCAACCCGGGACTGCTCGGCGGCGACATTCCGATGGACGTGCTCGATGCGCTGTCGCACCTGCCCAATATCGAATACGTGAAGGACGCGTCCGGGAACACCGGCCGCATCCTCAGCCTGCTCAACCGCATGGGCGAGCGGATCAAGGTCTTCAGCGCTTCGGCGCACATTCCGCTCTTGGTGTTGAAGCTCGGTGGCGTCGGCTGGATGGCGGGACCCGGCTGCGTCATGCCGCGGGAGTGCGTGCGCCTATACGAACTTGCCCGCGCGGGGAAATGGGACGAGGCGTTCGCGGAGCAGCGCCGCCAATGGGCGATCAACGAGGTGTTCGCCAAATATGCGCTCGCCGCCTGCATCAAGACCGCGCTCATGCTGCAGGGCTTCGACGTCGGCGATGCCATCGCGCCGCAGGAGCCGCTGAAACCCGAGGCGGTCGAGGACATCCGGCGCGCCTTGGCGCAATTAGAGGCGCCCGCCGCCTGAGCGGAGGTGCCGCTGCCGAGGCGCTAGCCTTTCGTCTGCGCCAGCCTATCCAGTGCGGCGCCGGTGACGCGCACCAGCTTCCACTCGTGCATGATGGTCGCACCGAGCTGCTCGTAGAAGAAGATCGCCGGCTCGTTCCAATCGAGCACGGACCATTCCAGGCGGCCGCAGTTGCGCGCGGCGGCGATGCGCGCGACTTCCAGCAGCAGGGCCCGGCCGTAGCCGCGGCGCCGATGCTCGGGCCGCACGTACAGGTCCTCCAGGTACAGGCCCTTCCTGCCGAGAAAGGTGGAGAAGTTGTGGAAGTACACCGCGAAGCCCACCGACTCGGCGCCGGCATGGCCAAGCAGCACTTCGGTGTGGCTTTTCGGGCCGAACAACTCCTCGGCGAGCATGTCCTCGGTCGCCTCGAGCAGATGCGTGAGTTTCTCGTATTCGGCGAGACCCTTGACGAACTGGAGCACGAGCGGCACGTCTGCACGCGTCGCCTGTCGGATCGAAATCGCTCGACTGTTCATTGGGTGGTTCCGTTGGAAGGGAAAGCCGATTTCAAGGCCTGCGCCAGTTCGAGCACCGCGGCGGCGTAGTGGCTGGAGCGATTGTAGCGCGTGATCACATAGAAATTCTCCAGCCCGACCAGGTATTCGCTTGACTCGTCGGGCGTGGCAAGCTCGATCAGCGCGCAGGGCTCCTCGGCCGCCGCTTCGCCCTCGGCGCGCACGCCGAATTCGCCCAAGTCGGAAAAACGGTAAGTCGGCTTGATTCCGGCATCGATCAGCTTGCGGTATTGCTCGCCCTGCACGCGCGCCGCAAAGGCGACCGGCTGCCCGGTCTGCCAGCCGTGCTGCTTGAGAAAATTGGCGACGCTGCCGATCGCATCGGCATAGCTGCCGAACAGATCCTGCCTGCCGTCGCCGTCCATGTCGACGGCGTAGCGCCGATAGCTGCCGGGCATGAACTGGGGAATGCCGATGGCGCCGGCGTAGGAACCTTTGGCGCTGAGCACGTCGATATCCGCGTCGCGCGCATACAGCAGAAAATTCTCCAACTCGCCGCGGAAGAATTCGGCGCGCGGCGGATAGTCGAAGGCGAGGGTGGAAAGCGCGTCGATGACGCGGTAGCTGCCGGTGTTGCGGCCGTAGACGGTTTCCACGCCGATGATGGCGACGATGATTTCCTCGGGTACGCCGTAGAGTTCGCTCGCCCGCGCCAGCGCCTCGCGTTGCTTCTCGCGGAACGCGACGCCGGCGTCGATGCGCTCGCGCGTGAGGAACAGCGCGCGGTAGGCCTGCCACGACCTGGCGCGCGGCACGCTGGGCGGGGTGATCGCCTTGATGATGGCGGGCTGAAAGCGCGCGCGGCTGAATAGCGTCTGCAACTCGCGCTTGACGAAGCCGTGGCGCTCGACCATTTCGGCGATGAATTGGCGCACCTCTGCGCGCCGCTCATAGGAACTCGCTGCCGGCACCGGCGCGGCGATGCCGAGTGCCAGGCAGAGCGCGCAAAGCAAGCGCAGCAGCCGGCCGTGCGGCTTGCCGATTCCGTCGGATCGAAGCTTCGAGCGCTTCGGCACGCTCATAGCCGCAAGCCCCGTACCAGCGCGCGCAGCTCGGATAGCAGGCGCGGGTCGGCGAGTTCGCCATAGCGCAGCTTGACGTAGCGCTCGCCGATGGCGCGTATCTGCTCCGCCCTGGCGGGGAATCTTCGCGCCGAGCGTTCGACGAAATCCGCCGGGCCTTCGTACGCGGCGCGCGGACTGCCCTTCCTTCCCAGCTTGGCGCAGAAGGCGAGCCACACGCGCTGCGCCGGATCGATCGAGCGTATGCGCCGCAGCAGCCAGGCGGTGAGCAGCGCGAGCAGGCCGCCGATGCCCCAGAACAGTATCAGCGCCATGTTCTCCCAGCTCGGCTCGTGCATGCCCATGTAGGTGAGGAACTCGCGCTGCCGCTCGGGGTTGTAGCCGAGCACCAGCTGATTCCATTTGTTGGCGAGCGCGTCCCAGTTGTAGCGCGCTTCGCGCAGCCAGGCGAGCGTAGTGCGCGCCATCAAAGGCAGAGGGTCGGTCGCGGGCACCGCCGCGGCGACGCCGGATTCCACGCGTACCGGCGAAGCGGCGGCGGTGGGGTCGAAGCGCACCCAGCCGCGGCCTTTCAGCCAGACTTCCGCCCAGGCATGAGCGTCCGACTGGCGCACGATCAGGTATTGGTCGACGGGATTGATCTCGCCGCCCTGGTAACCGGTCACCACCCGCGCGGGCAGTCCCGCGGCGCGCATGAGGAAGACGAAGGCGGAGGCATAGTGCTCGCAGAAGCCGCTTTTCGTTCCGAACAGGAATTCGTCCACCGAGTCGCGCCCGAGCAGTGGCGGCTCCAGGGTATAGACGAAGTCCCCTTCGCCGAAGAAGCGCAGGGCGCGCTGCACGATGGCGGTGTCCGTACTCGCGCCGGCCACCCACTCTTCGGCGAGGCGGCGTGCGCGCGGATTGAAGCCGCGCGGCAGCTGCAGCCCCGGCCGCAGGTCATCCGGCGTGTCCGCGCCGCGCTCGGTAAAGCTGGTGTAGGAGCGCATGTCGTAGCGCACCCGGTTGCGCACCGGCAGGCGCGCGAGGATCAGGTAATCCGGTGTGACGTTGGCGTTCGGCGGAACCGTCGCCGGCAAATCGAGCGCGAATAACCAATTGTGATTGTGTGGTTCGAGCGTGACCTCGTAATCGTAAGCTGCACCCGTGGATTCGAACTTCAACTGGCCGAAGGGACGGAAGGCGCCTGGGCGCCAGGTGCGGCCGTCGAAGTTCCAGAACACCGGGCCGCGCCAGTAGAGCTGAGTCTTGGGCGGGATGTCCTTCTGAAACTTGACGCGGAAAGCGATGGCATCGGATTGCGACAGCCGACTGATGGCGCCGGGCGCCATCCAGTCCGACAGTCCGGTGACGCCGCTGTAGGCATCCTGCGGCAGTCCCCACAGCGGCCCCTGCACCCGTGGAAACAGAAAGAACAGGATCAGCATTACCGGTCCGGCCTGCGCGAGCAGCAGGCCTGCGGTGCGCAGGTTGGCGCGCAGGCTACGATTGGGCGCGGCGAAATTCACCAGGCTCGCGGTGTTGACCAGCACCGAGACCAGCATCAGCCCCGCCGTGGGCAGCGTCTGCGAGTAGAAGAAATTCGTCAGCGCAAGAAAGTAGGTGAGCAGGATGAGCACCATGGCGTCGCGCGTGGAACTCATTTCCATCAGCTTCAGCGACAGGAACAGCACCAGCAGCGCCACGCCCGAATCGCGCCCGAATATCGTGCGATAGGTGAAGTAGACGCCGAACATGCCGCCGAGGACGAACAAGGTCAGCAGCCATTTCTTGGGCAGGACGCGCTCGCCCCAAGCGAGGTAGATGCGCCAAGCGAAGAGCATCCCCGCGATCAGGTTCAGCCACCAGGGCAAGCGCGGCGTGTGCGGCGCAGCGACGAGTGCGAGGCCCGCGAGCAGCCACAGCAGGTCGCGCAGCGCGATGCTCGGCTTAGAGCTCATGGAGCGCGAGCGCCTTCAGACAGGCGAGCCGATGCGGCCGACCGGCATCCGGGGCGATTTCCAGACCGGGCAGGCGCAGGCCGTAGCGCGTGCCGTCTTCGTCCGCGGCGAGCACCCAGCGCGTGAGGCGCGCGAGCTTCGCTTCGACGTCCATGCCGGGCGGCAGCAGATTCCAGTCCAGCCACAGTTCGGCAGCGGCGCGGCCGCTGAAAACCTTGGTCTGCATTCCTCGCCCCCTCGCGACCGCCCGCCAGTGGACGTGGCGCGGCGAATCGCCCGGTTGATAGGCGCGCAGGCCGGAAAAATCGTCGCTGCCGCCGCCGCTGACGCGCTTCTCGCCTGTGCCGCCGCTGGGCTCGGGCAGGGGCAGCAGGCCTTCGTCGGGCCGCGGGTAGACCAGGCAGCGCATGTCGGGCCGCACATAACTCCAGGCGCGCAGCAGCCCCACGGGAAAGCGCGTCTCCACGGTTATGCGTCCGGGCTCGAGCCAGCCGCGGCGTTCGGTTTTCACTGGAATCGTCAAGCGCGCATCGCCGCTTGCAGTCACGTCGCACGGCGTCGCCTTGTCCTCGTGCCAGAGTGCGATCGAGGCGCGGTCGTAGGCTGCGCGGTTTTCCACGAACAGCTCGAACCAGGCGGTTTCGCCTGCGAACACGGGTTCGACCCGGCCGGGCGAAATATACAGATGCACCAGGTTGCGGAAAGTGTGCAGAATCGCCACCAGCGCCATGCTGGCAAGCTGGAAGGTGAGGATGTAGCCGAGCGACAGGTTATAGTTGATCGAGCCGATCAGCATGACGATCAGGGCGAGGCCGAAACCGAGCCCCGGGCGCGTCGGCAGGATGTAGACGCGGTTCTGCCGCAGGAAGATGGTACCGGTCTCGGGTTGGCGCGGACCGAAGAAGATGTTGTAGAGCTGGGAGTGCGCGAGCAGCCTTTGCAGCATGGCCCTCATGCTGCGTCGGCTGAAGAAGAACTCGCGGTCGGCTGCCGGCTGCGATCGGGCTTGGCGCATGCGATTTCCTGCGCTCGGGGGAGAATCAAGGAATCGACACCGCCTCGATCAAGGCTGCGGTGATCTCGGAGGCACGCTTGCGTGCGCCGTCCTGTGCCGGAATCAAGCGGTGGCCGGCGACACCGGGGAGCACGGCCTGCACGTCCTCGGGCAGCACCGCGTCGCGGCCTTCGAGCATGGCCCAGGCTTTGGCGGCATGCAGCAGGCCGAGCGCCGCGCGCGGCGACATGCCGTTCGCGAACTCGGGCGTGCGCCGCGTGTACTCTACGATGGCCTGGACATAATCGAGCAGGGCGTTCGCGGCGTGCACTTGATTGGCGTTCGCCTGCAGCTCGATCAGCTCCCCTGGCGCGAGGCAGGAAGTCAGCGTCGCGACCAGGTTGCGCCGTTCGGCGCTCTGCAGCAGCGCGCGCTCCGCTTCGCGGTCGGGATAGCCCAGTTCGATACGCATCAGAAAGCGGTCGAGCTGCGATTCGGGCAGCGGGAAGGTGCCGACCTGGTGCGAGGGATTCTGCGTGGCGATGACGAAGAAGGGCTCGGGCAAGGGGCGTGTCTCGCCCTCCGCGGTGACTTGGTGCTCCTCCATCGCTTCGAGCAGCGCGCTTTGCGTCTTCGGCGTGGCGCGGTTCACTTCGTCGGCGAGGATCAGCTGCGCGAAGATCGGCCCGGGATGGAATTTGAACACGCCGCCGTCGCGGTCGAATACCGATACGCCGATGATGTCCGCCGGCAGCAAGTCGCTGGTGAAGGAGATGCGCTGGAAGTTGAGACCGAGCAGCTTCGCCAGCGTATGCGCGAGCGTAGTCTTGCCCACGCCCGGCAGGTCTTCGATGAGCAGGTGGCCGCGGGCGAGCAGGCAGGCGACGGCGAGCCGTATCTGCCGCTCCTTGCCGAGTATGACCTCGCTCGCATTGGCGATGACGCGGTGAATCGAGGTGTCGCGCTGGGCGAACTTGTTTTCAGCGTGTAGCAGCAATCGGGTTCTCCGTCTTTTGCCCGGCAGGCATTCCCATCCCATCCGCAGGCCGGCCGGGAGCGGTGCGAATATTCACAATGCATTCGTCATCTTACGTGGAATTCGGCTAATATTCATTAGGCGGCCGCTTCCGCTCGCGCGGAAACGGCCGCCGATACCGCCGCATATGAGGAGGAGGAAACCCTCGTGCGGATCCCGTTTCCATTGCCTGCAAGACGTGCGTCATGGCCACTGCATTCATCACCCACCCGCATTGCCGCAAACACGACATGGGGGCCTACCATCCGGAATGTCCCGAGCGGCTCGCCGCCATCGAGGATCAGCTGATCGCCTCGGGCGTCGGCCAGCATCTCGTCCATCACGAAGCGCCCGCAGCGAGTATCAGCAGCATCGCGCGGGTGCATGCGATGGAGTACATCAGCCACATTCGCTCGAGTTCCCCCGCCGCCGGCACCGTGCACCTCGATCCCGACACGGCGATGAATCCGCACACCTGGGATGCCGCGCTGCATGCGGCGGGCGCGGCGGTGCTCGCCACCGACCTCGTCATGTCCCGGCAGGTGGAGAGCGCATTCTGCAGCGTGCGTCCGCCGGGACACCACGCGACGCGCGATCGCGCCATGGGCTTTTGCCTGTTCAACAACGTCGCCATCGCCGCCAAGCACGCGCTGGAGCACCATGGGCTCGAGCGCGTCGCCATCGTCGATTTCGACGTGCATCACGGCAACGGCACCGAGGATGCGTTCAGCGACGACCCCCGTGCCTTGATGGTCAGCACTTTCCAGCACCCCTTCTACCCCTATAGCGGCACCGAGGACCCGGCGCCCAACATGGTCAACGTGCCGCTGCCGGCCGGCGCCGGCAGCCTGCCTTTTCGCCAGGCGGTGACCGAGCAGTGGTTGCCCGCACTGGAAGAGCATCGGCCGCAGATGGTCTTCTTTTCCGCCGGCTTCGACGCGCATGTGGACGACGATATGGCCATGCTGCGTCTGGTGGATGCCGATTACGCCTGGGTCACCGCGCAGGTGAAAGCGATTGCGGACAAGCACGCCGAAGGGCGCATGGTGTCCTTGCTCGAGGGTGGCTACAACCTGTCGGCGCTCGCCCGTGGCGTGGTCGCGCATATCAAGGTCATGGGCGGACTATAGGGGCGCCCGCGGCGTTTCCAACGGAGTGTACGCCGTCCAGATACCAGGGCTCGCAGCTGCCGTAATAGGAGCTGGTGCTGAGCTTGCGGAACGCGGCGTCCGGGTCGCGGTGTACCGACATGTCGAAGTGCCAGGAATTGAGCGCGCGATAGCGCACGCAAGTTTCCTGCGCGCCTTTCTGCGCCCATCTTTCGCAGCTCGTCACCGTCGTGACGACGACGCTTCTGCCCCGGTCCTGCACGAAATGCACGGCGCTGCCGGTCTGATAGACGCGCAGGCGCTTTGCGCCCACCTGGTCGCTCGCGACCGCGCGCGCACGCGCGGCATGCGGATCGATGTCCTCGATCACCAGCAGCATGTCGAAACGCTCCGGCTCGACCAAACCGCGCAGCAGGCTCCTCGGCGCCCCCGTGTTGTGAAATTCGCAGATGAGATCGCGCGCTGCGACGAGTTCGTCCAGGGCTTCGTCGGCGCGCGCCGACCCCCACAGGGCACAGAGCCCGGCGAGGAGTAAGGCTGCCCGAGGAAAGGGGCGCATGGAAGCTGGCGCGCGACGGCGGCGAATCGATTAATTCAGTATAGTAGGCAAATCGGCGGCCGGCAGCAGGGTCGCAGGAGGGGAAAAACATGTTTCCGCTTATCGACGTCTCGGGGCCCGCGCGTGAGCGTGGCAGAATCCACGGCAGCCGCGCGCGCATCCGCATCGAGCGCTCGATTGCGACCTACGCCAGGCTGTTCGCTTTCTGCGGCATACCCTGGAGCGGGGCGCAGGAGCGCGCCGCGGGTTACCGTCGTTTGATCGGCGACCTGCACCCGGACTTCCTGGAAGAGATCGAAGGCATCGCCGCGGGCGCCGGCCGCCAGGTGAACGAGATTCTCGCCCTCAACGCCCGTACCGAGATCCTGCCGCCGAGCTATCCGGGCGAGGCACACGTCGATTGGAAGAAAATCGCGCGCGCCAATGCGCAAGCGGGCGTGCCCGACTGGGGCGAGTGCACCGCGATCGCGGTGAAGCCCGAGCGCAGCACGACGGGCACGACGCTGCTCGCGCAGAATTGGGACTGGCTGGGGGCGCAGCGCGCGAGCCTGATCCTGTTGCGCCGGCGCGAGCCGGACGGCTCCGCTTCCCTCACCCTCACCGAGGCGGGGATGCTCGCGAAGATCGGTCTCAACGACCGCGGCTTTGGTGTCTGCCTCAACATCCTGCGCTCATCCGACGACGGCAGCCGCACCGGCGTGCCGGTGCATGTATTGCTTGCGGCGCTGCTCAGGCTGGACGACGTGGAGCAGGCGATCGCCTATGCGTCCAAGCTCGCTTTCGGCGGGTCGTCGAATGTCCTCTGCGCGGATGCCTCCGGCGCCCTGGCCGCGCTCGAGTTCTCGCCGCGCGGGCTGTATCCGGTGCGAGGCGAGGGTGCGACGCTTTGCCACACCAATCATTTTCTTGCGCCGGAAGCGGCGCAGGACGAGGCCTCGCTCGCGCCCAGCCTCTCCACCTATCCGCGTCTGGAACGCATCGGTGAGATCGTGCGCGGCCATGCCGGCAAATTCTCACCCGAGGATCTCGAGGCCGCGCTGCGCGACGAGACGGACGGTTTCCTGTCGATCTGCCGCCGGCCCGATGCTTCGCTGGCGCCGGAGATGCGCATCGAGACCGTCGCTTCGGTGGTGATTGACCTCGGCGCGCGGCTGATGCGCGTCGCGCCCGACGTGCCTTCGCTCACCCAATACCGGGCGATCGCGCTCGCCGGCGAAGCGATCCCCGCTTAGCGTTCCGCGTTTTCCTCGGCGACGAGCCCGCGCGCGATGCGCGCAAGCGTTGCCGCGTCGAGCTGCGCCGGCCGCAGCACCGGCGCGAGGGCGAGCTGGCTGAAGTTCTTCAGCGTCGCGCGGCGGTAAGCCGGGTCGTAGTGGTTGACGAGTAGGTCGGCGACGAGCGCATCCCACTGCTTTGCGTCGACTTCCTCCATCCAGCGCGCGAGCGTTTCCTTGCTGTGCAGGTGGGCTAGCGCCGCGAGCTTCGCCTTCAGCTCCTGCGGGTCGCCGAGGAAATGTCCGTATTCTTCGATGAGAAAGGCCACGCGCTCGGACATCGGCGCCTCGATCTGTACGCAGGGGCTCGCGCGCATGCGCTCGAGCAGGGGTTGCGCAACCTGCAGTTGGCCGATCTTCCTGCTCTCCGCCTCGACATACACGCAGCGCTTGGGATCGAACCGGCGCAGGGCGTCCCACACCAGGCTGTCGAACATCTTCTGCGACGGCTGCGCCCGTTCGGGGAGATCGCCCAGCACCGAGCCGCGGTGGCTGGCGATCGCTTCGAGGTCGAGCACCTGCGCCCCCGCCTCGGCCAAGGCCTCGAGCAGACGGCTTTTCGCATTGCCGGTGGCGCCGCAGATGACGCGGTAGGCAAAGCGCGTCGGCAGCTCTGCGAGTTGCGTCAGTATTTCGCGGCGGTAGGCGCGATAACCGCCTTCCAACTGCGCCGCGTGCCAGCCGATCTCGGACAGGATGTGTGCCATGGCGCCGCTGCGCTTGCCGCCGCGCCAGCAGTAGACGAGCGGGCGCCAACCCTTGCCGCGATCGGCGAACTTCTGCTCGATGTGCTGCGCGATGTTCTTCGCCACCAGCGCGGCGCCGCGCTTCTTCGCATCGAACGGCGATACCTGCTTGTACAGGGTACCGATCGCCGCGCGCTCGGCGTCGTCCAGAACCGGGCAGTTGACCGCGCCGGGAACATGGTCTTCGACGTATTCCGCCGGCGAGCGCACGTCGATCACCTCGTCAAACTCGGCGAGCTGTGCTACGGTAACCACCTTTGGAAATTTCACGGATTTTCGTCGAAGCCGCAGCGCCTACGCCTGCGGCTTCTATGTTTTAGAATCATCCGCAAGTTTACAGCAATCCCCGTCACCAAACGGAGCGCCAGCTCGATGAACAAGCCTGCCGACATTCCTTTTCGCCTGACGCAGTTTTCCCACGGCGGCGGCTGCGGTTGCAAAATCGCCCCTGGGGTGCTCACCGAGCTGCTCGCCGCGACACCGCTGCGGGCGCTGCCCAAGGACCTGCTGGTGGGAACGGAGTCAAGCGACGACGCCGCGGTCTATCGCTTGAACGATGATCAGGCGCTGGTCGCGACCACCGACTTCTTCACCCCCATCGTCGACGATCCCTACGATTTCGGGCGCATCGCCGCGACCAATGCGCTCTCCGACATCTACGCCATGGGCGGCTATCCCATCATGGCGCTCGCCATCGTCGGCATGCCGCTCGATAAACTGCCGGTGGAAGTGATCCAGAAGATACTCGCTGGGGGGGAATCGGTGTGCGCGAGCGCGGGTATCCCCATCGCCGGCGGCCATTCGATCGACGTGCTCGAGCCGATCTACGGCTTGGTCGGGCTCGGACTGGTGCATCCGGAGAGGGTGAAGCGTAACGACCGCGCGCTGGCGGGCGACGTCCTCGTCCTTGGCAAACCGCTGGGCGTGGGCGTGCTTTCGGCGGCGCTGAAGAAGGGCGCGCTTTCAGCCGAAGGCTACGCGCAGATGATCGCCGCCACCACTCAGTTGAATACGCCGGGAACGCGGCTGGGACAACTCTCCGGCGTGCACGCCATGACCGACGTCACCGGCTTTGGGCTTGCCGGACATCTGCTCGAAATCTGCCGCGGCTCGGATCTGGGCGCCGAAGTGTGCTTCGACGATCTGCCCATCATCGACGAGGCACGGCGCTTCGCCGAGCAGGGCACGGCGACCGGTGCGACCGGGCGCAACTGGAGCGGCTATGGCGGCGAAGTGCGCATGCCGGCGGCTGCGCCCGAGTGGAAGAAGACGCTCATCACCGATCCACAGACGAGCGGCGGCTTGCTCGTCTCCTGTGCGCCCGAAGCGGAAGCCGAGGTGCTGGCAGAATTCAAGAAGCAGGGTTTCGCCGCCGCGCGGCGCATCGGCACGATGCGCGCGGGCGAAGGCCTGCGCATCCTCTAGCACTCGGACGGCGCGGGGATCTGCGCGCAGGACGGCGCTGCGCGGCTATTCAAGCTCGCTCAGAGCACTTGGCCGTTCGCGTCGTCGATCAAGTGCATGTTGGCGAGATCGGCGGCGAGCTTCATAGGTTTGCCGGCCTGCGCGCCCGCATTCGGGCTGACGCGGCCGCAGCACTCCGCTCCGTCCAGCTGGAAGAACACCATGGTCTCCATCCCCATCGGCTCGGTCACCTCGAGCTCGACTTCGAAACCTTGCTGTGTCGCTTCCATGTGCGCGCTCTGCTCGGTGATGTGTTCCGGCCGCAGGCCGAATAGCAGCCTGGATTTGCCGACGTAGGGGCGGTAGCGCTGGCTGCGCTCGCCCGGAACGGGAAACGCCACCTCGGGGCTCAGGCGCGCGCGCAAGCCGCCGCCCGCAGCCTCCTCCAGCGTGCAGGGCACGAAGTTCATCGCCGGCGAGCCGATGAAGCCGGCGACGAATTTCGTCGCCGGCGAGTGATACAGATGGTTCGGCGCGCCGACTTGCTCGATCTTCCCGGCGTTCATCACCACCACGCGATCGGCGAGCGTCATCGCTTCGACCTGGTCGTGGGTGACGTAGACCGTGGTGGTGCGCACCTTTTGGTGGACCTTCTTGATTTCGGTGCGCATCTGCACCCGCAGCTTGGCGTCGAGATTCGACAGCGGTTCGTCGAACAGGAACACCTTGGGGTCGCGCACGATGGCGCGGCCCATCGCCACGCGCTGGCGCTGGCCGCCGGAGAGCTGCTTCGGCTTCCTCTGCAGCAGGTCGCTGATGTCGAGGATGCGCGCCGCGCTCTCCACCCGCTGCGCGATCTCGTCTTTCGGCACTTTCTTCAGGCGCAGTCCAAAGGACATGTTCTCGTACACCGTCATGTGCGGATAGAGCGCGTAATTCTGGAACACCATGGCGATGTCGCGATCCTTGGGCGGCACGTCGTTAACCACCTCGCCGCCGATGCGGATGTCGCCGTCGGTGACTTCCTCCAGGCCCGCGATCATGCGCAGCGTCGTGCTCTTGCCGCAGCCGGATGGTCCGACCAGGACGACGAACTCCTTGTCGGCGATGTCGAGGTCGATGCCGCGGACGGCCGGCGTGTCGTCGTAGTCCTTCACCAGTTTGTGCAGCGACAGCTGTGCCATGCGTCTACCCCTTGGTCGCGCCGGCTGTGAGTCCGGCGATGTAATAGTCCATGAGAAAAGCGTAAATGAGGAGCGGCGGCGCCGCGCCGAGCAGCGCGCCCGTCATGATCTGGCCCCAGTTGTACACGTCGCCCTTGATCAGGGTGGTGACGATCCCGACCGGCAGCACCAGCTGGTCCGCGGAAGTGGTGAAGGCGAGCGGATAGAGGAACTGCGACCAGGCGACGGTGAAGGCAAAGATCGTGGCGGCGATGATCCCGGGCAACGCCACCGGAATGAAGATCTTGGTCAACATCTGCACGTAGCCCGCGCCGTCGATCAAGGCCGCTTCGTCGAGTTCCTTCGGGATCGAGGCGAAATAGGCGATCAGGATCCAGGTGGCGAAAGGCACCGTCAGCGTGGGATAGATGATGATCAGCGCCCACCAGTGGTTGATCAGTTCGATGCCGGTGTGCTCGTGGATCCAGGCGAAGATCTTGAACAGCGGGATGAACAGCAGCGTGTCGGGCACGAGGTAGGTGAGGAATACGCCGGTCGCGAGCGTCGCCGAGCCCCAGAAGCGCATGCGCGACAGGGCGAACGCCGCCGGTACGCTGATCAGCATGGTGACAACCACCACGATCGCCGCGATCACCGCCGAATTGCGGAAGAACGTCATGTAGGTCGCCGAGCCGAGCAGCGCCTCGTAGTTCTCCAGCGTCGGGTGATACACCCACCAGGGGTTGGTGATCGCCGAAACCTCGGCGCTGCTCTTCAACGAAGTGACCAGCATGTATAGCGGCGGCATCAGGAAGAACGCCGCGAAGATCGCGAGAAAGATGTAGGACCAGATGAGCGCCCAGCGGCGGCCGCTCTGGATGCTGCCGCGGCTAGTTTTGCCCGTCCGTCCGGCGGTGGCGGCGATTGCGCTCATGCTCAGGCCTCGCTGGTGCGCTTGTTCACGCCGCGCAGGATGAAAATCGCCGATACGGCGAGGATCGGGAACATGAACAGCGAGACGCTCGCGCCTAGCGGAATGTCGTTGCCCTGGATGCCGAGCATGAAGGCCCAAGTGGCGAACACGTGCGTCTGGTCCACGGGACCGCCATAAGTCAGGACGCGCACGATGTCGAAGTTGGCGAAGGTGACGATGAGCGAGAACAGCACGGTGATGGAGATGATATTGCGCATCATCGGCAGCGTGATGTACCAGATCTTCTGCCACCAGTTGGCGCCGTCGATCGAGGCCGCCTCGAACAGCTGCTCCGGCACCGATTTGAGCGCCGCGAGGTACATGATGAGGAAGAAGGGCGCGCCGTACCAGATGTTCACCAGGATCACCGAGAAGCGCGCCCACAGCGGGTCGCCGAGCCAGTTCACGGGCTCGATGCCGATGCGCACGAAAATCCAGTTGAACGCACTGTAGGTCGGGTCGAACAGCCAGAACCAGCCGAGCGTGCTCATCGCCGGCGGGATCACCCAGGGCACGAGCAGCATGCCGCGCCATTTGCGCTGGCCCTTGGCGGGAATGTTGTGGACGAAGTGCGCCACGATGAAGCCGATCAGCGCTTTGAAGAACACTGCGCTGAGGGCGAAGATGCACGATTGCTTGACCACCATCCAGAAGGTGTCGCGCTTGAAGAGGAACTCGAAATTGCCGAAGCCGACGAAGCGCTCCATCGACTTGTTCAGCGTCGCGAGATGCATGGAATACAGCGCCGGATAGATCACCAGCAGGGTGATCAGCAGAATCAGCGGCAGCGCCATGACGAACGCGATCGTGGATTTGCGCCGCGCGAACTTCTTCATCGTCAGGCGGCGGGCTGCGGCGGGCGAACCTGCGTGGCTCGCTGCGGTATCTGACATAAGGTCCCCTCGGGATTGCGGCTTGGACAAAGCTCCGGCGGGAGGCGTGCCTCCCGCCGGGGAACGATCACCGGCCGCGGACCCTAGGCCCGCATGAAGCCTTCGAGTTCCGATGCCGCCCAGCCGATCGCCTGGTCGACCGACTGGCCGCCCTGAGTGCACTTGGCGATCATCTTGGTCATGGTCGCCTGGGTGTAGATCTGGTTGGCGATCCGCACCGGCGCGGGTGCGCCGGCGATCGACACGATCTGGTCAGTCCGCGGCGGATAGTTGTACACCGTGCCCTTGGGCGGGCCTTCCTCCGACCAGATCTTGAAATCGCGCAGTCCGGAGTAGCCGGGAATGTCGTAGCCGTCGCTGGCGTTGACCAGCTGCTCGATGGAGGAGCGCTGCGCCAGGTACGCGAGCAGGCTTTTTGCGGCCGGAATGTTCTTCGACCAGTTCCAGATGCCCCAGAAGAACGGCAGACCCGGCGCGTAGCGGCCTTTCGGCCCCTTCGGCGAAGGGAAGGTCCAGCACTGTTCGGCGACCTTGATGTTGTCGCGCTTGGCCACCGCCCAGGCGCTGGGCGGATTCATGATGAGCGATCCCTGACCGGAGATCAGATATTTGTTGTTCGATGCGTCGTCCCAGGCGAACACGTCCGGCGGCACGACCTTGACCAGCCGCTGCGCGTACTGCAGCACCTGTTTGGTGGCGTCGGACTTCACCGTGATATTGCCTTTCTCGTCGACGAGCTGCGAGCCGAAGGCATGGAACAGCGCACCGACCCAGTCGACCGAGTCGGTCGTCTGCCCGAATCCGACGCCGAAGGGATTGCCACCCTTGTGGCATTTCTCCGCCGCCGCGAGGAAGGCGTCCCAGGTCCACTGGTCCTGCAGCGCCTGGTCCGGCTTGCCGCCTGCGCCCGGATACATCTTGACGACGTCGAGTCCGGCGAACTTCTTCAGCAGGTCGATGCGCCCGCAAGGGCCCTTGACCTGGCTGCCGGTGGTTGCGGGCATGGCCATCCAGTGGCCGCCGACTTTGCCGAGGAACTCGACAACCGCAGGCGCGTTGCCGTTCGCCTTCATCGCCGCAGCCATGAGGTCGTCGACCGCAACCAGGTTCTTCGCCTGGTCGGAGGTGTACCAGGCCGGGAATTGCAGGATGTCGTGGCCCGATTTCGCCTGAGCCTCGGCGACGATGGTCAGTTCGTTCTTCGCGCCCTGCGAAGTGATGTAGTCGATCTTGATGTCGACCTTCTCCTTCGCCGCCCACTCGTTGCACAGCTTGGTCAGGGTGTTGTTGGCGTTCGGAACCCAGTGGTCCCAGAAACCGACCGAGAGCTTGCCGGCGGCTTTCGCGGTGCGGATGAACGGGGGGGTGAGCGTGACTGCCGAGGTGGCGGCGGTGGTCGCCAGAAACTTGCGCCGCGTGAACGGCTTATTCGAGGTCATTTTCCTTCTCCTTCTCTCTGGGTGAACAAAAAAGCGCATGCCTGCGTCCTGTTCCCGCGTCGGCTCTGATTCTATTTTTTGACGTGCAACGCACGCGTGGCCGACTTCATGTATTTAGATCATGCTAAACAGTTCTAGTTCTGTCGTCCAGTGGCCAAACCCGGCGAAGACAATGCTGCGCTGCAATCGGCGCACGCAATTCTGGTTTACGCGTAGACGTAACCTTCGAACAGTCGCCGCGCCGTGCGATAGAACGACCCGCGCGTCGCCTGCCAGGCGCCGGCGACTTGTGCCGCCTCGGCGCCTACGGTGAGCACGCCCGAGGGCATCGCCAGGCGTAGCCGCTCGCCCGCACCCGCGCGGGCGGCCGCCTGAACCACGCTACCTGCAATCCGCGCCGCGACCGCGGCACAAAGCGAAGCGGTGAGCGGCAGCGCCCGGTGCGGCTGGCCGTTGGAGATCATGCGCACGGTCAGATCGGCAGCCTCGGCGGGCAGGCGTTCACCCGAGAGCGTGATCGCATCCTGCGGCGGAGAGACGAAGCCGATGTAGGGCACGGCCTTCTTCGCGCGCGCCGCCTCCAGGTCGCGGCTGATGCCCATCGCCATCGAGGCCTGCAGGCGGATGGCGGCAAGCTTCGCCATCGCCGCCGCGTCGCGATCGAGCTCGTCCGGCATTTCGGTGCCCTTTAGACCGAGGCTGCTCGCGGCGACGAAGGCGCAGGCATTCGCGGCGTCGATCATGGACACGGCGATGCGGCCCAGGCCGGGGACGTCGAGCGTATCCGCGCTCTTGCCCGTCGGCAGCAGGCGGCCGGTAGTGGCCCCGCCCGGATTGATGAAGTCCAGCCGCACAGGCGAGCCGGTGCCGGCGACACCGGGAATCTCCAATTCGCCCGCCACCGCGGCGCGGCCGCCGGCCACGCGGAAAGTGGCATGAATGATCTTCCTGGTATTGGTGTTGTAAATGCGCACCAGGGCATCGCCGTCCGCAGCCGGGACGATGCCTTCGTCCACGGCGAAGGGTCCGACGGCAGAAGACATGTTGCCGCAGTTGCCGCTGTAATCCACTTTTGCCTCCTTCACTTGCACCTGGGCGAAGGTGTAGTCGATGTCCGCGTCGTCGCGCCGCGAAGGCGTGATCACGCACACCTTGGATAGCGAAGAGATGCCTCCGCCCATGCCGTCGAGCTGCCGCCCGTGCGGGTCGGGGCTGCCCATGGCGGATAGGAAGATCTCGTCCCAGGCAGCGCGCTCCTCCGGCAGGTCGCGCGCATGGAAGACGATCGCCTTGCTGGTGCCGCCGCGCATGAACACGGCGGGATACTTTCGTGATTTCGACTCGCTCATGTCTGTGGCCCTATTTCAATAGGGGCGCGAGCCCCTTCCAGATGGTGTCGAGGAGGATAGGCTGCGCGGCAGCCGTAGGATGCAGGTCGTCGGCCTGGAACAGCTCGCGCCGATCGTCTAGCGCGGCGAGCAGGAACGGGATCAAGGCTATCTTGCGCTCGCGTGCGAGGCTCGCATAGACCTCGGCGAACTCGCGCGTGTACGCCTCGCCGTAATTGGGCGGCATGCGCATGCCGACGAGCAACACGCGCGCTCCTTCCTTCTTGCAGGCATCGATGATGGTCGCGAGATTCGCGCGCATCTGCGCCGGCGGCAGCCCGCGCAGGCCGTCGTTTGCGCCCAGTTCGAGGATCACCACCTGCGGCCGTCGCGCCTTAGCGAGCGCATCGGCGATGCGCGCTGCGCCGCCGCTCGTGGTCTCGCCGCTGATGCTCGCGTTCACCACGGTATAATTTATCTTTTTCTGCCGCAGCCGCGCCTGCAACAAGGCGGGCCATCCGGCGTCTTCGCTCAAGCCGTAGGCGGCGGACAGGCTGTCGCCATAGACGAGGATCCTGCCCTCGGCCCGGCCTGAGAGCGGCAGCAACAGCAGGCAGCCCAACAACAGTCGCAACAGCATGAACCGACCCATAGAGAATGCGGTGATGGTAACGGCGGCCGGCCTGTCCAAAGTGGTGCCGAACGGCGCGAGCCAGTTGACTATTTTGCATGAGATCGAGCTCGATGTGACCAAGGGCGAGGCGGTCGCCATCGTCGGCGCCTCGGGCTCGGGCAAGTCGACGCTGCTCGGGCTGCTCGCGGGGCTGGATACGCCGAGCGCAGGCAGCGTGCACCTGGACGGCATCGATCTGTTCGCGCTGGATGAAGACGGCCGCGCGGCGCTGCGCGCTCGGCTGCTCGGTTTCGTGTTCCAGTCGTTTCAGCTGCTGCCCGCCTTGAACGCCCTGGAAAACGTGATGCTGCCGCTCGAACTCGCAGGCGCGGCGGATGCGGCGCAGCTCGCCGCCGCCATGCTCGAGCGCGTCGGGCTGGCCGAGCGTCTCGCGCACTATCCCAAGCATCTTTCCGGCGGCGAACAGCAACGCGTGGCGCTCGCCCGTGCCTTCGTCATGCAGCCGAAGCTGCTGCTCGCCGACGAGCCCACCGGCAATCTGGACGCGGCAACCGGCGCCGCCGTCATCGATCTGATGTTCGCGCTCAACGCCGAGGCCGGCACCACGCTCGTGCTGGTGACCCACGACGACGCCATCGCGCGCCGTTGCGAGCGACAGGTGCGCCTGGTGGCCGGGCGCATTTCTGGCTGATGAAGAGCCCGCCGCTGCCGCTTGCCATGCTTGCGCGCGACTGGCGTGCGGGGGAGCTGCGCGTGCTCGCGCTTGCCCTCGTCGTCGCCGTGGCGAGCATCAGCAGCGTCGGCTTCTTTGCCGACCGCGTGTGGCAGTCCTTGACGCGCGAAGCGCAGCAGCTGATCGGGGCGGACGTGCTGCTCGTCTCCGATCATGCTTTCGATCGGGCTATTGTCGATGAGGCGGCGCAGCGCGGCCTCGCCCGGGTGGACGGCGTCACTTTCATCAGCATGGTACGCGCGGGGGAGGCGACGCAACTCGCCGCGATCAAGGCGGTGAGCGCAGGCTATCCCCTGCGCGGCAAACTGCGCATCGCACCGCGGCTCAATGCCGAAGACGCCGAGACCGATTCTCTGCCGCAGCCGGGCACGGTCTGGGTGGACGAGCGCCTGGCGGGCGCACTCGGCGCCGATGTCGGGCAGAGCATCGAGCTCGGCAATTCGCGTTTTCGCGTCGCCGCGGTGCTGACCCTGGAACCCGACCGCGGGGTGAGCTTCTTCAACATTGCGCCGCGACTGCTGCTGCGCGCCGACGAACTCGCGGCGACCGGCCTGATCCGGCAGGGCAGCCGCGCGAGCTATCAGCTCTACGTCGCGGGCGAGCGCAGCGCAACCGACGCCTACGCGGCCTGGGCCAAGGCGCGGCTCGGTCCGGGACAGCGCATCGAGTCCCTGGGCAATGCGCGTCCGGAAGTGCGTGCGGGGCTCGATCGGGCGCAGCAGTTCCTCGGCCTGTCGGCAATGCTCGGCGTCGTGCTCGCCGCCGTGGCGATCGCGCTCTCCACCCGCCGCTACAGCGAGCGCCATCTGGACGGCTATGCGGTGATGCGCTGCCTGGGCGCGCGCCAGTCGCGGCTGTTCGCCCTGTTCGGCTGGGAGTTCGCGGCGCTCGGACTGATGGCGAGTTCGATCGGTTGCATTCTCGGCTATGCCGGCCAGGCGGTGATCGCGCGCTGGCTCGCCGACTTCGTCTCCTCCTCCCTGCCGCCGCCGGGTCTGTATCCGCTGGCGCAGGGCTATGCCGCGGGCATGCTGCTGCTCCTCGGCTTCGCGCTGCCGCCGCTCCTGCAGTTGCAGAACGTACCTGCCGTGCGCGTCATCCGCCGCGAGGTGGGGCCGCCGGCGCAAAGCGCGCTCGCGCTCTATGCCCTCGGCTTGGGCGCGCTCGCAGCGCTGCTCGTGTGGCAGGCGGGGGAACTGCGCCTCGGAGGCATCGTCGCGGCCGGCTTCACGGCGGCGTTCGCCGTGTTCTGGTTCGTCGGACTCGCCGCGCTGCGCCTGCTCGCCCGCCTCGGCCGCGGCGGCAGCCTCAGCTGGCGCTATGGCCTCGCCAACCTGCGCCGGCGCAGCCGCGCGAACGCAGTGCAGATCGTTGCCCTCGCGCTCGGGCTGACCGTGCTGCTACTGCTCACCTTCATCCGCGGCGACCTGCTCGAGTCCTGGCGCACCAAACTGCCGCAGGATGCGCCCAACCGCTTCATCATCAACATTCAGCCGGACCAGGTGCGCTCGCTCGCGGACTTTCTGGATGCGCGCGGCGTGGACGGCGCCACGACCTTCCCCATGGTGCGGGCACGGCTCACGGCGATCAACGGCCGCGCGGTTTCCGCTGCGGACTACAGCGACGAGCGCGCGCGGCGCCAGATCGACCGCGAATTCAACCTCTCCTATATGCAGACCCTGCCCGCCGGGAATCAGGTGACGGACGGACGCTGGTTCGCGCCGGAGGACTTACCCCAGGGCGCGGTTTCGGTCGAGACCTGGATCGCCGAGCGCCTGGACATCAAGCTCGGCGACACGCTGACTTTCGCCGGCGGCGGCGCGAGCGTCTCGCTGCCGGTGACCAGCGTGCGCAAGCTCGATTGGGAGTCGATGCGGCCGAACTTCTTCTTCATCACCACGCCCAAGGCGCTGGCGGGGTTCCCGGTGAGCTACATGACGAGCTTCCGGCTCGCCGAAGGCGGCGCGAAATTCGCGAACGAACTGACGCGTGAGTTTCCGAATTTCACCGTGATTGACGTCGGCGCGGTCATGCGCCAAGTGAATGGCGTCATGGACCGGGTGATCCGCGCGGTAGAGTTCGTGTTCGTGTTCGCGCTCGTTGCCGGAGTGCTGGTGCTGTACGCGGCGCTGCTTTCAACGCAGGACGAGCGCGTGCAGGAAGCCGCCCTGATGCGGGCGCTGGGCGCAAGCCGCGCGCGGGTGGCCGGCGCGCAGCGGGCAGAGTTCCTCGCTCTTGGGTTCACCGCCGGCGTGCTCGCCGCGGGCGGCGCGACGGCGATCGGCTATGTTCTGACCGATCGCGTTTTCCAGCTTCCGTGGCAGTTCAACGCCGCGATCTGGATCGTCGGGCCGGCGGCCGGCCTAGTCTGCGTGGCGCTCAATGCGTGGCTGGGCGCGCGCGCCGCGCTCAACCATCCGCCGATGGCTGCGCTGCGCGAGGCGAACTAGGCGCTCGCTCAATCTGCGAGGCGCCAGGCGCCGTCTTTGACATGCAGCATGCGCAGCGTCTTCGCGCCGAGACTGAATACGTTGCCGGGGCTCTCTTCGTAGATGCCGGTCACGCCCACGTGGTTGCGGGTGAGATCGAAACTGCGCCGAACTTCGTCGTAGTTCAGGGTGTCCACGCGCCCGATTGCCGCAATCGCGAGCATCAGGGCATCGTAGGCATAGGCGCCGAATTCGCTCGGGGCCGCGCCGTAGCGTTCGCGATAATTCGCCACATAGGCCTTGATCACCGCCTTCTGCGGATCGGCATCCGGCAACTGATCCACCACGGCGAGAGCGGGGCCGGCCGCGAGGACGCCTTCGGCGTCCTTGCCCGCCACGCGCAGGAAGTCTTCCGTGACCACGCCGTGGGCCTGATAGATGGGAAGCGCGATGCCTTCCGCGCGGATGCGCTTGGTCGCCAGCGCGGGCCGCTCGCCTAGACCGAGCACGACCAGCGCCTGCATACCGGCCGTGCCCTTTACGCGGGCGATCGCCTGCGCGAGTTCTTCGTCGTTGCCGCCAAAACTCTGGTCGGACTCGAGCGAGACACCGTAGGTCCTGCGCCCGAGGCTGTTGCGGCCGGTCTGGTCGCGTAATTCCTTCGCGCACTCCCGGCCGAATTCATTTTCTTCGGTGAGCAGGCCGATGCGCGTATAGCCGCGCTTCTTCATGTCGGAGAGAATGGTGCGGATCTCGGTGCGCTCGGTCGGCGGCGTCTTGAATATCCAACGGCGCGGCGGATCGATGATGCGGCTGGCGCTGCCCAGGGCGAGGAAGGGTACGCCGGAGCGCGCGAGCACGGTGGCGATGGCGAGGCTCGTCTCGCTCGTGCTGCCGCCGATGACGAAGTCGGCGTGGTCGGGGCTCGTGTGGTCGCGCTCGGACAGCTTGCGGGCGAAATCGCTTGCAGTACGCGCATCGCTCGCATCGTCGAAATGCTGCAACACGAGCTTGCGCGTGAGCACGCCGCCTTGCGCATTCGTGCGCTCTACATAGAGCTGCAGGGTCTTCAGCTGCGCGTCGCCGATGGCGGCAGCAACACCGGAGAGGCTGAGGATCGCGCCGACTTTCACCACCCCGGGTTGCTCGTCGGCGCGCACCGCCGCAGCGGCGAGCATCGCTAAGACGAGCAGGACGCGGGCGGGCGACACGGTCATTTCCTAAGGATCGATTTCGGCTCTTTATCCATCATAGTGAGCGGGGCAAAGGGCCGTTTGACAACCGTCAACGGCGATAGAGACGAATCGCGCCGAACTCGCCGCGCGCCAGGCGCCCGCCTGCGCCGCAGCCGCGTTCGCGCCCGAATCGATCGGCTATACTGCGCGCATGCTCGAAATCGTGCTCATCGTCTGCATCCTGCTCGTCGCCATCGCCGCCTGGCTCGCCTGGCGGCTTTCCGGCATCGGCCGCGCCGTCGACGCCTTGCCGCAGGCGATCGCGCAAGGGCTGGAGGAGAAGCATCGGCAAATGCTCGGCGACCTTCACGAGGGCCTCGCGCGCCAAGGTGACCGTATCGCGCAGGCGCAGACCGACGCCGCCGAGCGTTTGCGCGGCGTAGTTGCCGACGAACTCAGGCAGACGCGCGATTCAGTGCATGCGCTCAAGCTGTCGCTCGCAGAGAACCTCGGCCAGAGCCGCGAGGCGATGGTGACGCAACTCGCCGCGACTACCGAACAGTTGGGCGCGAAGATCGACCAGCGCCTGGACCACATCGCCGGCCGCGTGAACGAGCGCCTGGACGAAGGCTTCAAGAAGACCAACGAAACCTTCGTCAACGTGATGCAGCGGCTGGCGACCATCGACGAGGCGCAGAAGAAGATCGACAGCTTGAGCGGCAGCGTGGTGAGCCTGCAGGAGCTGCTCGGCGACAAACGCTCGCGCGGCGCCTTCGGCGAAGTGCAGCTCGAGGCCCTGGTGCGCAACATGCTGCCGCCCGGCTCCTACGCGCTGCAGTACACGCTGTCGAACAACGCGCGCGCCGACTGCGTGCTGATGCTGCCCGAGCCGACCGGCATGGTGGCAGTGGACTCGAAGTTCCCCTTGGAGAACTACCACCGTATGTTCGCCGCGGACGCGAACGAGGTAGATAGGAACTTAGCGCAGAAGGCCTTCCGCGCCGACGTCAAGCGCCACGTCGACGCCATCGCGGCGAAATACATCATCGCCAACGAGACCTCGGACGGCGCGGTGATGTTCGTTCCGGCGGAGGCGGTGTTCGCCGAAATCCACGCCTACCACGCCGAAGTGGTCGAATACGCCAACGCGCGCCGGGTATGGATCGTTTCGCCGACGACGCTGATGGCGGTGTTGAACACGGCGCGCGCGGTGCTGAAAGACGTCGAGACGCGCAAGCAGGTGCACCTGATCAAGGACGCGCTGGCGCGCCTGGCGGTCGAGTTCGGAAGGTTCGATGAGCGCATGAAGAAGCTCGCCGACCACATCCGCCAGGCGAACGAGGACGTGGAGCGGATTCAGGTCACTGGCGGCAAGATCAGCCAGCAGTTCCAGCGCATCGAGGCCGCGGAGATCGAAGAGACCCCGGGCGCCGCCAGCGTGGTGCGGCTCGCCGACGAGCGCAAGCCTTAGGGTCTGTTCACATTTAGCACATGAGCTCGACGGGGACAATTTGGGATGCGGCGCAAGGCGCGAGGAGCGCGGTTTGGTCATTCCAAATGAGCGACGAGCAACGCAGCGATGCGCCCAAATTGCCCCGTCCCTGTGGGTTGCCGCCAAATGCGGCGCCTGCGGCGTTGCGCTCCTTGCCAAGGGAGTTACCCTTGGCTGCGTCGCGCGCCTTGCAGTCATCCGCATTTGGCGGCAACGTGCTTCATGCGGTAAATGTGAACAGACCCTCGTCCGCAGACTAGACGACGCCTTCGAACAACTGCACCTGCACCATATCGCCCGGCCTGACCGAGGCGCGTTCATGCTCGAGCACGATGAAGCAGTTCGCCGCCGACATCGAGCGCAGCACGCCCGAGCCCTGCGCACCGGTCGGGCACACGCTCCATTCGCCGCGCGCATCGCGCGCGAGCAGGCCGCGCTGGAATTCGGTGCGGCCCGGCTGCTTCTTGATTCCCGCGCTGCAAGGCACGCGCAATAGCGGCAGGGCGCAGTCGCCGCTGCGGCCCGAGAGCGCGAGCAGGGCCTCGCGCACGAACTGATAGAAGGTCACCATCACCGCCACCGGATTGCCCGGCAGGCCGAAGAAATGCGCCGCGCCGAGCTTGCCGAAGGCCATCGGTCGCCCCGGCTTCATCGCGATTTTCCAGAACACCACTTCGCCCAGTCGCGACAGCAGCTCGCGAATGAAGTCGGCTTCGCCCACCGAGACGCCGCCCGAGGTGATGATCGCGTCGGCGTCGGCCGCCGCGGTCCGCAGCGCGCGCTCCAGGCTCGCCTTGTCGTCGCGCACCACGCCCATGTCGATCAATTCGAAGTTGAGGCGCGAGAGCATGCCGTACAGGGTGTAGCGGTTGCTGTCGTACACCGCGCCCGGCGCGAGCGGCGTGCCGACCTGGGTGAGTTCGTCGCCGGTGGAAAAGAACGCCACGCGCAGGCGCCGCCGCACCGTCACCTCGGCGAGCCCGAGTGAGGCGAGTAGCCCCAGCTCGGCCGGTCGGATCGGCGCGCCGGCTTCGAGCACGGGCTTGCCGCGGGCGAGATCCTCTCCCGCGAGCCGCCGGTTCTGGCCGCGTTTCTGCCCGGCAGGGATGGTAATCCGCTCGCCTTCGGCTTGCACGATCTCCTGGATCACCACGGTGTCTGCGCCCGCCGGCATCACCGCGCCGGTCATGATGCGCACGCATTCGCCTGCGCCGAGCTTGCCTGCGAACTGCTGGCCGGCAAAGGCGCTGCCCGCCAGGCGCAGGACGGTGTCGCCCTCGGGCTTCAGATCGGCATGCGCCAGGGCATAGCCGTCCATGGCCGAGTTGTCGTGGGCCGGTACGTCGATGGTCGAGACGATGTCCTCGGCCAGCACGCGGCCGAGGGCGCTGCGCACGGCGACGCGCTCGCTCGCGGCGACCGGCGTGAGAAGTGCGCGGATAACCGCGCGCGCCTGGTCCACGGCGAGCGCATTCGGGTCGTAGTCGTCCATGCAGCTGGTGATGTGTTTCAGGCTGGTCATGATCTGTCTAGGCGCTTGCTTGCTATCGGCCGCGGCGGAAATCAGGGCGAGGGCGGGGAGGCTTCACGCTCTTCCGCTGCCGATTCTAGTGCTTTCAATTCTTCGCTGGTATTGATGTTCGAAAACGCCTCGGCCTCGTCGTCGAAGGCGACCTCGGCGACGCGCAGCGTCGCGTACCAGGCGTCGACCTTGCGCCCGCCGCCCCTGAGATAGTCGCTGAGATGCGGCAGCACGCCCGCACGCACCAGGCAGAACACCGGCTGCTGCCACTTGCCCGTCTTCGGCACCGCGATGTCGGCCGCGGCAGCCTCGATCCCCGCGTACAGGCGCTCGACCAAGTCCTCGGGCAGCAAGGGCGAATCGCAGGGCACGCAAACGACATACGGCCGGCGCGCGATCGACAGCCCCGCGTGCAGGCCGGCGAGCGGGCCGGCAAAGCCGCCGATGGCGTCGCCGACGACGCGCACGCCGAGCGTGCGGTACGCGTCCTGGTTCTGGTTGGCGTTGATGATGATGCCGCCGACCTGGGGCGCGAGGCGCTCGTACACGTGCTCGACGAGGCGCCTGCCGCGAAACGCCTGCAGCCCCTTGTCCACGCCGCCCATGCGCCTGCCCTGGCCGCCAGCGAGGATCAGGCCGGTGACGTTCTTCATTCTGCGCGCTGCATCCACTAGGCGAGCATCGTCGGCGCGAGCTGCCGCTTGAAGCGGTGGCCCCCGGTGAACAGCAGATAGTGTCTGCCCGTGGTGCGGCCGAGCATGGTGATGCCGATCTTGGCGGCTATTTCGTAGCCCATCTGGGTGAGGCCTGAGCGCGATACCAGAAACGGGATCTGCATTTGCGCCGCCTTGATCACCATTTCCGAAGTCAGGCGACCGGTGGTGTAGAAGATCTTGTCCGAGCCGTCGATGTCCTCCAGCCACATCTGGCCGGCGATGGTGTCGACGGCGTTATGCCGCCCGACGTCTTCGACGAAGCTGAGGATGCGGCTCGCCCCCGCCTCGTTGGTCGCGAGCGCACAGCCGTGCACCGCGCCCGCGGTCTTGTACACGGTCTCGTGGCGGCGCACCTCCTCCAAGAGCGCGTACAGCGTTGCTTCGTCCAGGCTCACGTCGTCGCGCAGTTGCACGCGGTCGATCTCCTCCATCAGATCGCCGAACACCGTGCCCTGGCCGCAGCCGGTAGTGACAGTGCGCTTCTTCATCTTTTCGCGCAGGCGCTGGTCGGCGCCTTTCGCCTGGCGGCGCGTGCTTACCGCGACGGCATCGGCCTCCCAGTCGACCTGAACGGATGCGATCTCCGCCACCGACTCGACCAGGCGCTGATTGCGCAAATAGCCGACGGCGAGCGCTTCGGGCGCCTGGCCGAGCGTCATCAGCGTGACGATCTCGCGCTTGTCGACGTACAGCGTCAACGGGTGTTCGCCGGCGATCGCGGTCGGCACCATTTCGCCGCGCTCGTTCACCGCCTCGACGGCGAAGGTCGGCGCGCGGCTGGCGTGGCTGATTGCGGGCTTCTCGCTCATCGCTCGCCGGCGCGCCTAGCCGCCGATGTAGGACATCTCGATCTTGCGTGCCTGCGCCGTTTCCGCCGTGCGGATCTCCGAGTAGCGGTCTTCGCGCGCACCCCACACCGCGGCGATCGCCGCGCGGATCTCCGCGTCCGACTTACCTTCGCGCAGCAGCGCGCGAAAGTCGTAGCCCGAGGTGGCGAACAGGCAGGTGTAGAGCATGCCTTCGGTCGAAATGCGCGCACGCGTGCAGGAGCGGCAGAAGGCATGGGTGACCGAGCTGATGACGCCGATCTCGCCCGAGCCGTCGCAGTAGCGCCAGCGTTTGGCCACCTCGCCCGGATAGTTCGGCTCGAGCGGTTCGAGCGGCAATTGCTCGTCGATCATGCGGATGAGGTCGCCCGAGGGAACGACGTCGTCCATGCGCCAGCCGTTGGTCGCGCCGACGTCCATGAACTCGATGAAGCGCAACACGTGTCCCGTTCCTTTGAAGTGGCGCGCCATCGGCAGCACGGAATGCTCGTTCACGCCGCGCTTCACCACCATGTTGACCTTCACCGGCGCGAGCCCCACCGCGTCGGCCGCCTCGATCCCGGCCAACACCTTGGCCACCGGAAACTCGGCGTCGTTCATGGCCATGAAGGTCGGGTCGTCCAGCGCATCCAGGCTCACCGTCACGCGGCGCAGGCCGGCGTCTTTCAGCGCGCGCGCCTTGCGCGCGAGCAGCGATCCATTGGTGGTAAGCGTGAGTTCAACCTCGCTGCCGTCTGGCCGGCGCAGCGCCGCGAGCATTTCGATCAGGCGCTCGACGTTCCTCCTGAGCAGCGGCTCGCCGCCGGTGAGCCGCACCTTCTCCACGCCGTAGCCGACGAAGATCGCGGCAAGGCGCGTGATTTCCTCGAAGCTGAGCAGCTGATCGTGCGCGAGAAAACGGTAATCCTTGCCGAAGACTTCTTTCGGCATGCAATAGGTGCAGCGGAAGTTGCAGCGGTCGGTGACCGAGATGCGCAGGTCGCGCAGTGATCGGCCGAGCGTATCCTGCACCACGCCCTTCTTGGCAGCCGCCGGCGGCAGAGGCTTGCGTCGCCCCGCGTCGACCAGCGCTATAACCCTTTCTGTCATATGGATGCGGTGAATACCGTGAGATGGGCGATCATAGCAGAGCGGGCGCTACGCTAGTATAGTGAGGCATCATGAGTGTTCGCGTTCAACAGCTTGCCGTCGTCATGGAACGTCGCGTACTTGCCAATCGCTGGCAGGACGAGGCCTGGCAGGCGATCGGTGTCCTGCCCGACGCGGGCGAAGGCGCCTCGCCGCGGCTGCTGCGCCAGGATGCAGAGCGCAGCCAGTGGTTGCACCAGGGCCTTGCGCTTTCGCTCCACCGCGACGAGGCCGAAAACTACTACCTCAATCTGTCGGCGCCGCAGCCTTGCGTGTTCGTCGTCTGGCGCAGCGAGGGCGCCATGGCGGTTCCCTGCTTCGTCACGCTGAGCTACGGCGAGGCGGCGCGTTTCATGGACGCGGGCGAGCAGGTCGACAGCGTCGCCATGAGCGAGGAGCTGCGCGCCTGGCTGGCCGAGTTCGTGCAGCAGCACTACCGTCCGGAGCCGAAGAAGCGCAGCCGTCCGCCGTCCTTCAACGGCGCGCGTAGAGCTTAGGACCATGGCCGAGAACGAATCGTTCCTCGCGCGCTGGTCGCGGCGCAAGCGCGCGGCGAAGCAAGATACCGCGCAAGAAGAGCAGGGCGCGAGCGCCGTGCCGGCGGCGCCGCTTCCTGCCACGCCCCCGGCACCCGTGCCCGAATTGCCCGCCGTCGAGGCGCTCGACGGCCTGCGTTCGGACTACCGCGGCTTTCTCGATCCCAAGGTGGACGAAAGCCTGCGCCGCACGGCGCTGAAGAAGCTGTTCGGCGATCCGCATTTCAACACCATGGACGGGCTGGATACCTACATCGACGATTATTCGCGGCCGGACCCCATCCCGGAGGCGATGCTGCGGGAATTGCGCCAGGCGAACGCCTTGTCCTTGTTCGCGGACGAGGACAAGGCCGCAGCGGGCGCGGCCGAGCAGGCCGCGCCGCCGGCCGAAATTTCACCATCCGAAATGCCGCCCTCCGCAGCGGCGCAGGCGCCACTCGCGGACGCGGTGCCGGGCGGAGCGGATCCCGCGGGGGAGTCCGCGGCCCGGCGAAGCTCGAAGATCGCTTAGCAGCCTGTTGAAAATAGGGGCGTGCCCCTTTTTTGCTACAAGCTGTTAGACTCCGCACCCGAATTCGAACAGCAGCCGCAAGCGGCCGGGGGGGGGCGCCTGCCGCTTGTAACAGAAGAGAAGCGTCGAGCCTGGGGCTACGACGCAACGGGGATTCCAAGCCAATCCGGCCGAGCCGGGACAAGAACGATCGAAGCTGTGCCCCGCAAGAGCGTCGCCCGCCATATGCATTGACACGCATATGCCGCGATGCTCTAATGAAAAATGTCACAGTGTGATAGAGCACTGGGCGCCAGGGGAACGCGATAAATATAACGACAACGCGCGGAGCGAGGATGGTAAAGCTGTGCAACTGCAACCGCACCATGGCGCTCGATGCCAGGGGGCTGAGTGTTGCATTGAATTCCGGCGAGCCGCTCACCGTCCACAGCGAACTGTGCCGCGCCGAGATCGACGCCTTTCGCCAAGCGCTGCAGGGCGACGCCTGCCTCGTCGCCTGCACCCAGGAGGCTCCGCTCTTTGCCGAACTTGCGGCGCAGGCGCAGTCCCCAGCCGAACTCAAGTTCGTCAACATCCGCGAGACTGCCGGCTGGTCGAAGCAAGGCCGGCAGGCGACGCCCAAGATCGCGGCACTGCTCGCCGCCGCCAGCCTGCCCGAGCCTGAGCCGCTCGCCGCCGTCGGCTACCGCTCGGAGGGGCAGCTATTGATCGCCGGGCCGGCTGCAGCCGCGCTGCAATGGGCCGAGCGCCTGAAGGGGGAGCTCAAGGTCAACGTTCTCATCACCGGCGGCGCCGACGGCGCGCACGCCTACGATGCCGCGAGCGAACTCGGCGCCGAGCGGGCCTATCCGGTCTGGTCGGGAAGGCTCGCCTCGCTCTCCGGTTATCTCGGCGCGTTCGACGCGGTCTGGGAGCAGACGAACCCGATCGACCTCGAAACCTGCACCCGCTGCAACGCCTGCATCCGCGCCTGCCCGGAGGGGGCGATCGACTTCAGCTACCAGATCGATGCCGCCAAATGCAAGGCGCAGCGGGAATGCGTCAAGGCCTGCGGCGACATCGGTGCCATCGATTTTGCGCGCACCGATCGGCGCCGCAGCGAGCGCTTCGACCTGGTGCTCGATCTGGGCGAGACACCCGCGATACGTCTCGCCCAGCCGCCGCAGGGCTATTTCGCCCCGGGGCGCGATCCGCTGGCGCAGGCGCTTGCCGCGGTGAACCTGGCGAGTCTGGTCGGGGAATTCGAAAAGCCGAAGTTCTTCTCCTACAACGCGCGGCTCTGTGCTCACAGCCGCTCGGGGAAGACCGGTTGCAATAACTGCATCGACACCTGTTCGACGGGGGCGATCTCCGCGGACGGCGACGGCATCAAGGTCGAGCCGCACCTGTGCATGGGCTGCGGCGGCTGCGCCACGGTCTGCCCTTCCGGCGCCATGACCCATCTGCTGCCGCGCGCAGCCGAACTGGGTACGCAGCTGAAGACCGTGCTCGACACCTATCGAAGAGCGGGCGGCAAGGACGCCTGCATCCTCATCCACAATGCCAAAGAGGGACGCGAGGCGATCGCGCGGCTGGGTCGGCGCGCGCAGGCAGGGAAGGGGAACGGCCTGCCGGCACGGGTGATCCCGCTCGAAGTGTGGAGCGTGGCGGCGCTCGGCCTGGATGCCTTGCTCGCAGCGCTCGCCTACGGCGCGAGCCAGGTCGTGCTGCTCGCTGACGAGAAAGAGGCCGAAGAATACGGCGCCGCGCTACAGGGCCAACTGCGCCATGGCGAAACCGTACTCGCCGCGCTCGGTTACACCGGCACGCATTTCAAGCTCGTCGCGACGACGGGTGCGGTCCTGGAGGGGGAACTCTGGGGGCTCGCGCCGGCGGCGACGGTCGCCGATGCGGCGAAGTTCAAGCTGGGCGAGAACAAGCGCAGCACGCTCGAATTCGCGCTCGAACACCTGCTGCGCCAGGCGCCCGCGCCCAAGGATGTGATCGCCCTGGAGAAGGGCGCGCCCTGGGGCGGTGTCGCCATCGACCGCGCGGCCTGCACCATGTGCATGGCCTGCATTGGCGCCTGCCCGGCATCGGCGCTCGTCGATGGCCGGGACACCCCGATGCTGAAGTTCATCGAACGCAATTGCCTGCAGTGCGGGCTGTGCGTCAGCACCTGTCCCGAGAACGCTGTCGCGCTCCTGCCGCGTCTGGCTCTAAATGAAGAGGCGCGCAAGGAACAGGTGCTGAACCAGGCCGAGCCCTTCCATTGCGTGCGCTGCGGCAAGCCTTTCGCTACCCGCCGCATGATCGACAGCATGCTCGGCAAGCTCGGCGGCCACGCCATGTTCGCCGGAGCGGGTGCAAGACGGCTGCAAATGTGCGCCGACTGCCGCGTGATCGACATGATGGAGAAGAAAGACGAGCTATCCATAGTCGAGGTGCGCTCGTGAACGCGGTGCTTGCCCGCGCCGAACTCTCGGCCGAAGACCGCGCGCGCGCCGATTTCTACGGTCTCGCCGCGGTGCTGTTCCACGCCGCGCCGGACGCGCAACTGCTGGCGGCCATCGCCCGCGGGGAGGCGCTTCCGGCCGCGGGAGCGGCCGAACTCGCTGCGGCATGGCAGGCGCTCGCGGCGGCTGCGGCCGAGGCGCAGGCGGACGCCGTGCGCGAGGAATACGACAGCGTCTTCGTCGGCACCGGCATGGCCGAGGTCACGCCCTACGCTTCGCACTACCTGGCGGCGTCGCGCAAGGAGGCGAACCTGGTGCGGCTGCGCGACGAGCTTGTCGCCATGGGCCTCGCCCGCCAGAGCGGGGCGGCGGAATACGAGGACCACTTCGCCGGCCTGTTCGAGGTGATGCGCCACCTCATCGCCGCAGGCTTGGACGATGCTGCAGTGCAGGAACAGAAAGTTTTCTTTTCAAACTATCTCGCGCCCTGCTATGCTCGATTTTGCGCTGCAGTGGCGGCTTCGCCCCAAACGAATTTTTATAAATACGTAGCGCGTTTCACCAAGGCATTTCTGGACGTGGAGGCGGAGGCTTTCAGCATGGTCTGACCCCCCCCGGTCAGACGTTTTCGGCCTAGGTTCTTTTGCGAGGAGGAGGAAAATGAGCGCAAGCAAACCCAAACTGAGCCGCAGGAATTTCCTGCTTGCCGTCGGCGCGAGCGGTGCCGCGGGCGCGGCGGCACTGGCCGCGCGGCCGGCGCAGCAAAGCCAAGCGGCGGCGGGCGGCGAAGACAAGAAGAATACGCGCGGCTATCAGGCGACGGATCACGTTCGCAATTACTACCGCACGGCCAAGGTCTGAGGAGGCGCCATCATGCTCACGCGCAAGTCCACCAACGTCGCGTCCGGTGAAGGGCGCAGCAAGCTGACACGCGGCCTCGCAGGCGCAGCGGCGACCACCGTCGATCGCCGCGCCTTCCTCAAGCGCTCCGGCCTCGCCGCCGGTGCGGGTGCATTCGCCTCGCAGTTGCCGTTCAACGTCATCGGCAAGGCCGACGCCGCGCCGGTACCCGCAGAGGGCAGCAAGGTCGAGGTGAAGCGCACCATCTGCACCCACTGCTCGGTCGGCTGCGCCATCGACGCGGTGGTGCAGAACGGGGTGTGGGTGCGGCAGGAGCCGGTGTTCGATTCGCCCATCAATCTCGGCTCGCACTGCGCCAAGGGCGCGGCGGTGCGCGAGCACGGCATGACCGAACACTCCCACCGGCTGAAATATCCGATGAAGCTGGTGAACGGCAAGTATCAGCGCATCTCGTGGCAGCAGGCGATCAGCGAAGTCGGCGACAAGCTGCTCGCGATCAGAAAGGAAAGCGGCCCGGACGCGACCTACTGGATCGGCTCGTCCAAGCACAGCAACGAACAGTCCTATCTGCTGTGCAAGTTCGTGCGCCTGTTCGGCACCAACAACACCGACCACCAGGCGCGCATCTGCCATTCGACTACGGTCGCCGGCGTCGCCAACACCTGGGGTTACGGCGCCATGACCAACTCCTACAACGACATGCAGAACGCGAAGGCGATTTGGTTCATGGGCTCTAACGCCGCCGAAGCGCATCCGGTGTCGCTGCTGCACATCCTGCATGCGAAGGAAGGCGGCGCCAAGATCATCGTCGCCGATCCGCGCTTCACCCGCACCGCGGCCAAGGCCGACCATTACGTGCGCATCCGCTCCGGCACCGACATCCCGGTGATCTACGGCGTGCTCTATCACGTGTTCAAGAACGGCTGGGAGGACAAGCAATACATCCACGACCGCGTCTACGGCATGGAGAAGGTGAAGGAAGAGGTGATGAAGTGGACTCCCGACCGGGTGAAGGAAGTCGCCGGCGTGTCCGAGGAGGATTGCTACAAGATCGCCGAGACCATGGCCAAGAACCGGCCCTCGAGCATCGTCTGGTGCATGGGGCAGACTCAGCACACCATCGGCAACGCCATGGTGCGCGCCTTCTGCATCTTCCAGCTCGCACTGGGGAACATCGGCGTCATGGGCGGCGGCGCGAACATCTTCCGCGGCCACGACAACGTGCAAGGCGCGACCGACATCGGGCCGAATCCGGATTCGCTGCCCGGCTACTACGGCATCATCCCCGGCGCCTGGGCGCATTGGGCAAAGGTTTGGAACGTCGATCTTGCCTGGCTGAAGAAGCAGTATGCCTCCGAAGCGATGATGACCAAACCGGGCATCACCGTGTCGCGCTGGATCGACGGCGTAACGGAGAAGAACGAGCTCATCGACCAGGACCCGAACTTGCGCGCTGTGATCTACTGGGGCCATGCGCCGAACAGCCAGACGCGCGGCAAGGAAATGGTCGAGGCGATGAAGAAGCTCGACCTGCTGGTGGTGATCGATCCTTATCCGTCGGCCACCGCCGCGATGGCGGCGATGGTGAGGAAGGACGGCGTCTACCTGCTGCCGGCGGCGACGCAGTTCGAGACTTCGGGCAGCGTCACCGCCTCCAACCGCTCGCTGCAGTGGCGCGAGAAAGTGATCGAGCCGCTGTTCGAGTCCAAGCCCGACCAGACCATCATGTATCTGTTCGCGAAGAAGTTCGGCTTCGCCGACCAGTTGGTGGGCAAGCGCGACGGCAAGCAGAACATCCAGGTGAAGAACGACGAGCCCGTGATCGAGGACATCACGCGCGAATTCAACCGCGGCACCTGGACCATCGGCTATACCGGGCAGTCCCCCGAGCGGCTCAAGCTGCACATGAAGAACATGCACACCTTCGACGTCAAGACCTTGCGCGCCAAGGGCGGGCCTTGTGACGGCGACTATTACGGCCTGCCTTGGCCCTGCTACGGCACGCCCGAGCTCAAGCACCCGGGCTCGCCCAACCTGTACATGACCGCGCGCCACGTCATGGACGGCGGCGGCAACTTCCGCGCGAACTTCGGCGTGGAGAAGGACGGGGTGAACCTGCTCGCCGAGGACGGCTCGTACTCCAAGGGCGCCGATCTGACCACCGGCTATCCCGAATTCGACCACGTGCTCCTGAAGAAGCTCGGCTGGTGGGACGACCTCACCGACGAGGAGAAGAAAGAGGCCGAGGGCAAGAACTGGAAGACCGACCTCTCCGGCGGCATCCAGCGCGTGGTGATGAAAGTCCACGGCTGCCATCCGTTCGGGAATGCGAAGGCGCGCGCGGTGGTGTGGAACTTCCCCGACGGCGTGCCGCTGCACCGCGAACCGCTCTATTCGCCGCGGCCGGATCTCATCGACAAGTATCCGACCCACGACGACAAGAAGGCGTTCTGGCGCCTGCCGACGCTGTACAAGTCGGTGCAGCAGAAGAACAAGGACATCTCCAAGGAGTTCCCGCTGATCATGACCAGCGGCCGGCTGGTCGAGTACGAGGGCGGCGGCGAGGAGACGCGTTCCAACGCCTGGCTCGCCGAGCTGCAGCAGAGCATGTTCGTCGAGATCAATCCCAAGTCGGCAAACGACCGCGGCATCCGCAACAACGACTACGTCTGGGTGAAGACTCCGACCGGGGCGAAGCTGAAGGTCATGGCGCAGGTCACCGAGCGCGTCGGACCGGATACGGTGTTCCTGCCGTTCCACTTCTCCGGCTGGTGGATGGGCAAGGACATGCTCGACTTCTATCCGGACGGGGCGGCGCCGATCGTCCGCGGCGAAGCGGTGAACACCGCGACGACCTACGGTTACGACGCCGTGACCATGATGCAAGAAACCAAGACCACGCTCTGCCAGATCGAGCGCGCCTGAGGAGGAGGAGACGATCATGGCGAGAATGAAATTCCTGTGCGACGCCGAGCGCTGCATCGAGTGCAACGGCTGTGTGACTGCCTGTAAGCAGGAGAACGAGGTGCCCTGGGGCGTGAACCGCCGCCGCGTGGTGACCATGAACGACGGCGTGCCGGGGGAAAAATCGATCTCGGTGTCGTGCATGCACTGCTCGGATGCGCCGTGCATGGCCGTGTGCCCGGTCGATTGCTTCTACCGCACCGAGCAGGGCGTGGTGCTGCACGACAAGGACATGTGCATCGGCTGCGGTTACTGCTTCTACGCCTGCCCCTTCGGGGCGCCGCAGTTCCCGCAGGCGGGCGTGTTCGGCATGCGCGGCAAGATGGACAAGTGCACTTTCTGCTCGGGCGGACCGGAAAAGGACAATTCCAAGGAAGAGTTCGAGAAATACGGCTCCAACCGTCTGGCGCAGGGCAAGCTCCCCGCTTGCGCCGAGATGTGCTCGACCAAGGCGTTGCTCGCGGGCGACGCCGACGTAGTGGCCGAGATCTTCCGCACGCGCGTCCTGCGCCGCGGCAAGGGCGTGGAAGCCTGGGGCTGGTCGACCGCCTACGGCAAACCCGAACAGCCAGCCAAAGGAGCCAAGTCATGAGACCAATGCTTTCTATGCTGTGCGTGGCTGCGCTGCTTGCCGGCCTGGCGGGTTGCGGCGAGCGCGAGCAGGTCGTCGTCTACGAGCAGGGCAAGTACCAAGGCAAGACCGATACGCGGCCCTGGGAAAACGATCCGTCCAACAGCCTCTACACCAGCTCCAAGTGGTCGAAGGGCGACAAGGCGAGCTGGGAGAACGCGCTCAAGTCGCGCAATCAGGGGCAGAACGAATACGCACGCGTCGAATAGGGAGGAACCATGCGAGACTTCTTATCAGGCATGCGCACTCTCCTGCTCGCACTTGCGCTCGGCCTGGCGAGCGCCGCGGCGCTCGCGCAGGGACAGGCGGGCGCGCCGCAGGACTCCCAGGCGCAGCGCCAGCAAGTGCAGCCCGGCAACAACGCGCCCACCTGGCGTGAAGTGCGCTCCGGCAAGGAAGGCATCACCACGGCGAAGGGGCGCGAGGCCGGCGTTCTGATCCAGAGCCAGGGCGAGACTTGGCGCGCACTGCGCAACGGCCCGATCACGTTCTACGGCGGCTGGGTGGTGGTGCTCGCCCTGATCACCATCGGCGTGTTCTACAAGGTGCACGGGCCGATCGGCCTGCACAGCCCGGCGAGCGGCAAGATGATCGAACGCTTCTCCAGCTTTGAGCGCATGGCGCACTGGAGCATGGCGATCAGCTTCTGCATCCTCGCGCTCTCCGGCCTTTCCATGCTCTTCGGCAAGCACGTGCTCCTGCCCGTGATCGGCCATACGCTGTTCGGCTGGCTCGCGACCCTGGGCAAGGACCTGCACAACTTCGTCGGGCCGCTGTTCATGTTCAGCATCGTGGTGTTCTTCGTCACCTTCCTCCGCGACAACATCCCGCGCTTTCACGACCTCATTTGGCTGGTCAAAGGGGGCGGCGTGTTCTCGGGCGAGGTGGTGCCCGCCGGGCGCTTCAATGCCGGCGAGAAGATCTGGTTCTGGGGCGGAGTGTTTGCCTTGGGGATAGTGAGCTGCGCCAGCGGCCTGGTGCTCGATTTCCCCAACTTCGACCAATCGCGTTCGCTGATGATGCTGGCGAACATCGTGCATGTCGTCGCCGCGCTGTTCTTCATCGTCTGGGCCTTCACCCATATCTATCTGGGTACCGTCGGCACGGTCGGCGCCTACGAAGGCATGCGCAACGGCTACGTCGACGAAACCTGGGCGCGCGAACACGCCCAATACTGGTACGAAGACGTCAAGTCGGGCAGACGGCCGCTGCCGTCCGGAGAAGCGGACACATCCGGCGCGACTGCGGCGCCGCAGACCCAACATTGAGGAGGCTCACATGAATCGCGCAACACTGATCGCCTGCGCGCTCGCCCTGACGCTGGGCGCAGGCTTGGCGAGCGCCAAGATTCCGGCGCCGCCGATGGACGATGCAGCCAAAGCCAAGGCCGAAGAGGCGAAAGCCAAGGCGGCCGAAGGGGCGAAGAAGGACGCCGAGGCGCTGGCGAAATCCCAGGACCGCGTCGCCGAGCGCTACAAGAAGGAGCACGCGAAAGGCGCCAAGGCGGAGCCCAAGGGAAAGGGCGAGAAGAAGCCCGCCGAGAAAGCGAAGAAGTGAAGCGAGGAGCCGGGCGTCGTGGCGCCCGGCTTTGCTAGACCCCCTGCACCAGCAGCATGTTCATCTTCGCCGCGCCGCTGCGCGCGCGGATCGCCGTCTGGTATTCGGTCGAGTGGTAGAACGCCTTCGCCTTTTCCGCCGATTCGAATTCCACCATAGTCAGACGCTGCGGCTTCCAGTCGCCTTCGAGCGATTCGTAGGCGCCGCCGCGGACGAGATAACGCCCGCCGTATTTCGCGATCGCCGCCGGAGCGAGCTTCTTGTATTCCTCGAACTGCTGCGGGTTCGTCACTTCGATGTCGACCACCAGATAAACCGCCATAGCCTCTCCTCTCGTCGCTGCGTACCGTGTGGATGCGTCTGCCGCGCCCAATCTAGCGCGCCGATCAGGCAGGAGCAAGTAGAATCCCCCGGGTGAAGCCCGCGCACAAAAGAATCGCGCCCCTGCGCCCGAAGATCCGCATCCTTCTCGCGGACTACGTTATATTCCGTCGGAAATATAGAACCGGAGCCATGCCGTGCCGGACTGGAAGTCGCTAACGCGAAATCTGCTATTGATCGTCTGCGCGCTTGCGGCAGCAGGGGCGCAGGCTGCCGCGGGCGGTGTCACGGTGTTCGCCGCCGCGAGCCTCGCCGATGCGCTCGATGCGGCGGCGCGCAGCTATGGTGCCAAGGTGACCGTGTCCTACGGCGCGAGCTCGACGCTGGCGCGCCAGATCGAGAACGGCGCGCCGGCCGACGTGTTCATTTCCGCCGATCTCGACTGGATGGATTTTCTCGGCGAGCGCAAGCTGGTCGTGCCCGGCTCGCGCGTGAATCTGCTGCGCAATCGCTTGGTGCTGATCGCGCCGGCCGACAGCCGTGCGAGCTTGGAGATCAAACCCGGCTTTTCGCTCGCTGCGGCATTGGGCGGCGGCAGGCTCGCCATGGCGAACCCCCAGGGCGTGCCCGCCGGAAAGTACGGCAAAGCGGCATTGGAGAGCCTGGGCGTGTGGCGCTCGGTCGCAGACAGGATCGCGCCGGCGGAGAACGTGCGCGCCGCGCTCGCCCTGGTTGCGCGCGGTGAAGCGCCGTTCGGCATCGTCTACCGTACCGATGCCTTGGCGGAGAAGAAAGTGAAAATAGTCGGCGAATTTCCCGCGGGCAGCCACCCGCCCATCGTTTATCCGGCCGCGGCCGTGGCGACGGGCAGGCGCGACGCGGCGCAGGCCTTCCTCGATTATCTCGGCTCGGCGCGGGCGCGTGCGGTGTTCGCGGCGCATGGCTTCTAGGGGCGCAAAGCGATGCTGAGCGCAGCCGAGCTCGAAGCACTGGCGCTCAGCCTGCGCGTCGCTTTTTGCAGCGTGCTCGTCTGCTTGCCTTTTGCCGTGGCGGTGGCGCTGCTGCTCGCACGGCGCGATTTTCCGGGCAAGAGCCTGGTCGACGCGCTGGTGCACCTGCCGCTGGTGCTGCCGCCGGTGGTGGTCGGTTATTTGCTGCTCGTCCTCTTCGGCCGGCGCGGTCCGCTCGGCGCTGCACTCGAGCATTACCTCGGGGTCGTGTTCGCGTTCCGCTGGACCGGAGCGGCGCTCGCCTCGGGCATCATGGGCTTTCCGCTGATGGTTCGCGCGATCCGGCTGTCGATCGAGGCGATCGACGTGAGGCTCGAGGCGGCGGCGGCGACGCTGGGCGCCAATCGCGCCTGGATCTTCGCCACCATCACGCTCCCGCTGATGGCGCCGGGGCTGATCACCGGGGTATTGCTCGGCTTCGCGCGCAGCCTGGGCGAGTTCGGCGCAACCATCACCTTCGTCTCCAACATTCCGGGGGAAACGCAGACCCTGCCGCTCGCGCTCTACAATTTCACCCAGGTGCCCGGGGGCGATGCGGCGGCGCTGCGGCTGTGCGTGCTTTCCGCCCTGCTTTCCGTGCTCGCGCTGTACGCCTCGGAACTCCTCGTGCGCCGTGCCAATCGGCGCCTGCAAGGCCATGAGCTTGCGCCTTGAAGTCGAGCGCCGGCTCGGCGCGTTCGCGCTCGCCGCGCGCTTCGAGGCCGGTGCGGGCATCACCGCGCTGTTCGGCCGTTCCGGCTCGGGCAAGACTTCGCTCGTCAACACCATCGCCGGGCTGCTGCGGCCGGACCGCGGCTCGATCGAAGTGGACGGCCAGGTGCTGTTCGACAGCGGGCGGGGCATCGATGTGCCCGCGGCCAAGCGCCGCATCGGCTACGTGTTCCAGGAAGGACGATTGTTTCCGCACCTTTCGGTGCGCCAGAACCTGCTCTACGGCCGCATGTTTCGCGCCGAGCGTGACCGCTACATAGAGCTCGAATTCGTCGCCGAGCTGCTCGGCCTCGGCCAGCTGCTCGAGCGCCGGCCGGGCGCGCTCTCCGGCGGCGAGAAGCAGCGGATCGCCATCGGCCGCGCGCTGCTTGCCAGTCCGCGCCTGTTGCTCATGGACGAGCCGTTGGCCTCGCTCGACGCCGAGCGCAAGAGCGAGATCCTGCAGTACATCGAGCGCCTGCGCGACGAAATGCGCATCCCCATTCTCTACGTCAGCCACGTGATCGAGGAAGTGGTGCGGCTTGCCGACACCGTGGTGCTGCTGTCCGGCGGGGCAGTGACCGCGGTCGGCCGCGCCAATGAAGTCATGAGCCGGCTCGACTTGCGCCCCCAGACCGGGCGCTACGAGGCGGGCGCGGTGATCGAGACGCGCGTTGCCGCCTACGACGAGCGCTACCAGTTGACGACGCTGCGCTTTTCCGGAGGCGAACTCGTCGTCGCCAGCGTCGGCGGACTGGTCGGCGAAACCGTGCGCGTGCACATCCGCGCGCGCGACGTCTCGCTTGCGCTGCAGGCGCCACAAGACGCGAGCATCCTCAACGTGCTCGCCGCCGTCGTGACCGAGCTCAGCTGTGACGACGGCCCGATTGCGGAAGTGCGGCTGGACGCCGGAGGGGCGAAGCTGCTTGCGCGCATCACCCGGCGCTCGGTGGACCAGCTGCGGCTGCGACCCGGGCAGAAGATCTACGCCCTGATCAAGGCGGTGTCGCTCGATCGCCACAGCGTGGGCTTTGCCTGAGCACCTCGCGCGGCAACGCGCAATCTACTTGCCGACGATTACTTCCGAAGCCTTGATGATGGCCGACACCGTGTCGCCGCGCTTGAGGCCGAGATCGTCGACGGCTTCGACCGTGATCGATGCGGTGATCACCATGCCGGGGGCGATTTCGATTTTGACGTGCGCCGTAGTCTGGCCGCGGACCACGTCGGTGACTTTCCCTGGGAGCACGTTGCGCGCGCTGAGTTTCATGGCATCTCCTTTTCCGTCGCTGGTTGAAGCTGCGTCAAGCCGAAGGAAATGATAGCGCGCATGCGTCTGCGCGCCTTGACCGCCGTCACGAAGATCGCACCGGCCTAGACCGGGCGCAGCGCGGTGTCGAAGACGTGCCCGGTGATGTCGGGGTCGTAGCCGGGCAGCCCTTTGAGGATGCCGCGGAAGCTGCGGCCGCGCAGCATGCGCAACAGTTCCTGCATCAGGGGCTGCTCCAGTTGCTCCACGCGGCAGGCGAGCAGGTAGCGCTCGCGCTCTATCCTGACGAAGTCCAGGCCGTATTGCACGGCGGCGGCGCGGATGCCGAAGCCGGCGTCCGCCATGCCGCTTGCCACGGTCGCTGCCACGGCTAAGTGGGTGAACTCCTCCTGGCTATAGCCGCGGATGCGCTCGCGGCGCACATGCTTGGCCGTGAGCAAATGGTCGAGGGCGATGCGCGTGCCCGAGCCCGGCTGACGGTTGATGAAGCGCACGCCGCGCCGAGTCAGGTCTTCCAGGGTATGGATGCGCTTGGGGTTGCCGCGCGCGAGCATCAGGCCTTGCTCGCGCACGGCGATGCCGATGAGGCAGTCCGATCCGGCTTTCAGCAGGCGGGCGAACTTCGGCTCGAGCTGCGTTTCGGTTTCCGCGATGTGAAAACCTGCAAGGTCGCAGCGCTCGCGCGAAAAAGCTTCCAGGCTTTGCAGGCTGCCTTGGAAGCGCAGTTCGAGGCGCATGCGGTCGCGCCGCGCCAGGGACTCGCGCAGCTGAGCCAGGGCGAGATCGTGGCTGGCGTGGATGACGAGCGGGCGGCGGTCGTTCGACGCGGCCTGCACCAGTTCGCGCTTGAGTTCGTCGGCGAGGCGATTGAGCGTCGGCGCGAGCTTCTCGCGCGCATGCGATTCGGCCCACAGCAGCTTCTCCGCGAAGGGCGTGAGCGCCGCGCCGCGGCCGCGCTGCAGGTGCGCGAGCGGCTGGCCAATCAGGTTTTCCCATTTGCCGAGGATGCCCCAAATGTGGCGATAGGACTGACCCACGCTCTTCGCAGCTTGGGCGAGCGAGCCGAGATCGCGGATAGCTCGTAGCAGGGGAAACAGCACCGGGTCGACTTCTTCCGCCGCCGTGTGTCCCAGTTGCCAGGAGGTATCGAGCCTGATTTTAATCATTATGCACGCTACTACATATTGGAGGGCATCGATTAATCACATAGTATCTATTTGTCGCTTTCGGCGCAACGCTACATAATTAGTGTTACATATTTAAGACTGGGCGCCGCGCTGCGCCTCTTTGACCGATAGGAGAGATAAGGTGAAACGAATCCTGGCTGCCTGGTGTGCGCTGGCCGCGCTGCTCCTCGCGAATTCCGCCGTCGCCGGAAAAGACCTGCGCATGGCGACCACCACCAGCACCGACAATTCGGGCTTGCTCAAGGTGCTGCTGCCGAAATACGAGGCCCGGTGCGCTTGCAAGGTGCACGTCGTGGCGGTGGGCACCGGCGCTTCGCTCAAGCTCGGCGAGAACGGCGATGCCGACGTGGTGCTGGTGCATGCGCGCAAGGCCGAGGACGAATTCGTCGCCAAGGGCTTCGGCGTGAACCGGCGCGACGTGATGTACAACGACTTCATCCTGGTGGGTCCGAAAAGCGATCCGGCGCAGGTGCGCGGCATGAAGGACGTGATCGCGGCGATGAAGAAGATCAAGGAGGGCGGCGGGAAATTCGTTTCGCGCGGCGACGACTCCGGCACCAACAAAATGGAGCTGGGCTATTGGAAGGACGCCGGCGTCGATCCCAAGGGGGCGAATTACTTCGCCATCGGCCAGGGTATGGGGCAGACGCTCACCGTCGCCGCGGAGAAAGGGGGCTATACGCTCACCGACCGCGCCACCTACGCTACCTACAAGGACCGCACCGGCCTGGAAATGCTGGTCGAAGGCGATCCGAAAATGTTCAATCCCTACGGCGTGATCGCGGTGAACCCGAAGCGCTATCCGGCGGTCAATTACGCCGGGGCGATGGACTTCATCGAGTGGATCACCTCGCCTGAAGGCCAGAGCGCGATCGCGGCGTTCAAGCCCACGGGCGCGCAGTTGTTCTTTCCCGACTACAAGAAATAGAGGACTGCACTTCGCGTTCCGGGCGAGGCGCGCCGCGGGCGCGCCGGGAACGATGACGACATGGGCTTGATCGGACCGACGCGCGACGCCTTCGCCCTGCTGCTACGGGGCGACCCGGAACTGCTGCAGATCATCTGGCTGTCGGTATCGCTGTCGCTCGCGGCGATCGTACTGATTGCTCCGCCGTCGATTGCGCTCGGGGTGCTGCTCGCCAAGCGGCGCTTTCCCGGCCAGCGCGCGCTGATCGTGCTGGTGCAGGCGCTGCTGTCGTTCCCGACGGTGGTGATCGGTCTCTTGCTCTACCTGCTGTTTTCCCGGCGTGGACCCTTCGGTTCCTTCGATCTGCTGTTCTCGCCCGGCGCCATCGTCGTCGGCTACATGGTCATCGCCTTTCCCATCCTGGTCGTGTTCACCGTCTCCGCGGTGCAGGGAGCGGACCCGCGCGTGTTCGAAACTGCGCGCAGCCTGGGCGCGAGCGGCCGCCGCGCCTCGCTCACGACGCTGTGGGAAGTGCGCTTTTCCGTCATGGCGGCCATCGTCAGCGCCTTCGGTCGCGTGATTTCGGAAGTGGGCTGCGCCATCCTAGTCGGCGGCAACATCGCCGGCCTCACGCGCAATATGCCTACCGCCATCGCGCTGGAGACGAGCAAGGGCGATTTCGCTCAGGGCATCGCTCTCGGCATGGTGTTGATGGCGCTCGCGCTCGGCATCAACATCGTCCTCGCTTTCCTGCAGGGCGAAGGCGGCACGAAATGAGCCAGGTCTTGCTCGAAGCGGCAGGCGTCGTGCGCTGCCTGGGCGGGCGGCGCGTGCTTGACGGACTGGCACTCAGCGTTGCCTGCGGAAAGGATTACGTGCTCTCGGGCGACAACGGCAGCGGCAAGAGCACGCTGTTGCGCATCCTGTCCGGCCTGGAACCCGCGGACGCCGGCGTCCTGCGCTTGGCGGGCGAGGAAACGCGCCTGCCGCTCTACCCGGACGGCTGGCGGCTGCGCGTGGTGTACGTGCACCAGCATCCCTATCTGTTTAACACCAGTGTCGGCGCCAATATCGCCTATGGTCTCCAGGCGCGCGGCGAATCGGGGGAGGGGCTGCGGCACAAGGTGGAGGAGGCGATCGACTGGGCCGGCGTGCGCGATCTCGTCGGCGTGCCGCCGCACAAGCTCTCCGGGGGCGAGAAGCAGCGCGTCGCCCTGGCGCGTGCCAAAGTGCTGGCGCCACGGCTGCTGCTGCTCGACGAACCTACGGCGAATCTCGATACCGACGGCCGCCGCCGCGTGCTGGACCTGCTTACCGGGCTGCGTGCAAATGGCGTCTCCGTCCTCATCGCCTGCCACGACCGCGAGATCATCCAACTGTGCGGCACGGAACGCCTGCACCTGGAGCAGGGCAAGCTCGTTCCCGCGGCCTGAGCGCCGGTCAGCCGAAAACCCCGCACTGCACTTCGTGGCGCGGAGGTAAATCCTGCTAAAATCAGCCGTTTAATAACTATTCCCGCTCGCCGGCCGGGCAGAGCGCCAGAAGGGTATGAAGATTTTCGGCTTCGCCGGCTGGTCCGGAAGCGGCAAGACCACGCTGATCGAGCGGGTGATACCGCGTTTCGTCGCTGTCGGGCTGAAGGTGTCCTTGATCAAGCACGCCCATCACAGCTTCGACGTGGACCACGAAGGCAAGGATTCATACCGTCACCGCATCGCCGGTTGCAGCGAGGTGCTCGTCACCTCGACCGAGCGTTGGGCGCTGATGCACGAGCTGCGCGGCGAAGCCGAGGCGCCGCTCGAGGAACTGATCGGGCGCATGTCGCCCTGCGATCTGCTGCTCGTCGAGGGCTATAAGCGCTATCCTATTCCCAAGCTGGAAATTTACCGTGCGGCGAACGCAAGGGCGCCGCTGTATCCCGAAGACGAGCATATCGTGGCGCTCGCGACCGATGCTTCGCTCGCATCCGGCCTGCCGCAGTTCGGGCTCGACGACTACGACGCCATCGCCGCGTTCGTGATGCAAAGGATGGAATTGAAGCGATGAACAAGAATTTGCTTAGCGTCGACGAAGCGCTCGCCTTCCTGCTCGCGGGGGCGCGGCCGGTAGTGGAGACGGAAAGCGTCGCGACCCTCGCCGCCACGGGCCGCGTGCTCGCCACCGCGCAGCGCTCGACCCTGGACGTTCCTTCGCTCGATAACACTTCCATGGACGGCTACGCCGTCTATGCCGCCGATTGCGCTTCGGGCGAAGCCAGGCTCCCGGTGGCGCAGCGCATACCGGCGGGTAGCGTGCCGGCACCGCTGGCGCGCGGCACCGCGGCGCGCATTTTCACCGGCGCGCCCATTCCGCCGGGAGCCGACGCGGTGGTGATGCAGGAGCAATGTGCAGCCGAAGGCGACGCGGTGATCGTGAAGCACCGGCCGCAGCCGGGCGAGTGGATACGGTACATCGGCGAAGACATCCGCGCCGGCAGCGAAATCCTCGCCGCCGGCATGAAGCTGCGGCCGCAGGACGTGGGGCTCGCCGCCTCGGTCGGAATCGCGAACCTGCCCGTCTATCGCCGGCTCAAGGTCGCGGTGTTCTTCACCGGCGACGAACTCGCCATGCCGGGCGAGGCGCTGCCGCCGGGCCGCATCTATAACTCCAACCGCTTCACGCTCACCGGCCTGCTGCAGAGCTTCGGCTGCGAGGTGCGCGACTTCGGCATCGTTCCCGACAAGCTGGAAGCGACGCGCGCGGCATTGCGCGAGGCGGCGGCGGGCAACGACCTGATCATCACCTCGGGCGGCGTCTCGGTCGGCGAAGAGGACCATGTCAAACCCGCGGTCGAGGCCGAAGGCCGGCTCGATCTGTGGAAGATCGCGGTGAAGCCGGGCAAGCCACTCGCCTTCGGCGAAGTCGGGGCCGGGGCGCGCCGCGCGCATTTCATCGGCCTGCCGGGGAACCCTGTGTCGAGTTTTGCCACCTTCCTGCTGTTCGTGCGGCCTTTCCTGCTGCGCTGCCAGGGTGCGGCGAGCGTCGAGCCGAAGAGCTATGCGCTGCGCGCCGATTTCGACTGGGCGAAGCCCGACGCGCGGCGCGAATTCCTGCGCGTGAAGTGCAATGCCGCGGGCGGCCTCGATCTTTTCCCCAACCAAAGCTCGGCGGTGCTCACCTCCACCGTGTGGGGCGACGGCCTGGTCGACAATCCGCCGCGGCAGGCGATCCGCCGCGGCGAGAGCGTGAAATTCCTGCCTTTTGCGGAGCTGTTCCAGTGAGCATCAAGATCTACTACTTCGCCGCCGTGCGCGAGGGTGTGGGCATCGGGCACGAGGTGTTCGAGCCGCAGGCGCCCGTCGCCGATGTGCGCGGCTTGCGCGAGCAGCTCATCGCCCGTGGCGGCGCCTGGGCGGCCACGCTCGGCTTCGGCAAGGCGGTGCGCGCTTCGGTCAACCAGGACATCGCGCGCGACCATACGCCGGTGAAGGCGGGCGACGAGATTGCGTTCTTTCCGCCGGTGACCGGAGGCTGAGATGAGCGTGCGGGTGCAGAGCGAGGACTTCGACGCCGGCGCGGAAATCGCCGCGTTGCGGCGCGCGAATCCCGCCATCGGCGCCATCGCGAGCTTCATCGGCCTGGTGCGCGACGTGAACGAGGGCGACGCCGTCGCCGGCATGACGCTCGAGCACTATCCCGGCATGACGGAAAAGTCGATCGAGCGCATCCTCGCCGAGGCACGCACGCGCTGGAAGTTTATTGATGCGCTGGTGATCCACCGCATCGGCGAACTGAAGCCGCTCGATCAGATCGTGCTCGTCGTAGTGGCGGGCGCGCACCGCGGCGAAGCCTTCGCGGCCTGCGAATTCGTCATGGATTACCTGAAGACGCAGGCGCCGTTCTGGAAGAAGGAGCAGACCCCGGCAGGGGCGCGCTGGGTCGAGGCGCGCGCCTCGGACGATGCGGCGGCGGAGCGCTGGAATAAACCACCGACAAGCTGAGCGCGGGACTTCGTGGGCGGTGCAAATCGCCCGCGCAACAAAAAGCAGGGGGCGCAGATGAGCTTTTCCGGATTGGTCGCTGTCGGCGGCGGAGCCGCGCTCGGAGCCTGGCTGCGCTGGTGGCTGGGCATTCTGCTCAATCCCGTATTCCCGACCTTGCCGCTCGGCACGCTGGCGGCCAACCTGCTCGGCGGCTGGCTGATGGGTTTGGCGATGGGTTTCCTCGGCCATTACGAAAGCCTGCCGCCGGAAATCCGGCTGCTGCTGACGACCGGCTTTCTCGGCGGTCTCACCACTTTCTCGACTTTTTCCGCGGAGACGGTCACGCTGCTCACGCGCGAGCAATACGGCTGGACTGCGGCGCTGGTCGTCGCGCACGTCGTCGGCTCGGTGCTGATGACGCTCCTCGGCGTGGCGATGATCGGCATGGTATTGAAGCGCTAGGCGCGACGCGGTTGCCAGAAGAGACAGGAGCAAACATGGAAAACGGCACTTACCTGCGGTTCTACATGCACGAGAACCGCAAGCACCACGGAATCCTGCTCTACGAATGGCTGCTCGAGCAGGCGAAGAAGGTCGGCATACACGGCGGCTCGGCCTTCCGCGCCATCGCCGGTTACGGCCGCCACGGCATCCTGCACGAGCAGCACTTCTTCGAACTCGCGGGCGACCTGACGGTGAAGGTCGAGTTCGTCATCAGCGACGCAGAGGCGCAGAAGCTGCTCGATCTCATCGCGGCGGAGAAAGTGCGCGTGTTCTACGCCAAATATCCCGCGCAGTTCGGCATGACCGAAGGCGGCGACTGAAACCTATAAGCCCCGCCGTCGCGGCGTGAGCTTGGTCAAAGCAGCCGGCGCTTCCTCCCTGCATCATAGCCGTGCCTGCCCGGGGAACGAGACTGCGCTTGAATTCCGGGAATTCGGCCTCATTCTTCAAGTTAGTGATTGAAGGGAGCCATTCATGCGGCTAGACAAACTCACCACCAAGTTCCAGCAGGCGCTCGCCGACGCGCAGAGCCTCGCCGTAGGCAACGACAACTCGTACATCGAGCCGCTGCACGTCGCTGCGGCGCTGCTCGCGCAGGAAGACGGCGCCGGTTCGCTGCTGGCGCGCGCCGGGGTGAACGTCGCGCGCCTGCGCGAAGGCCTCAAGGCTGCCATCGCGCGACTACCCAAGGTCGAAGGTCAGGGCGGGGAAGTGCCGATCTCGCGCGAACTGAATAATCTCCTCAACCTCACCGATCGCGAAGCGCAGAAGCGCGGCGACGAGTTCATTGCCTCGGAGATGTTCCTGCTCGCGCTCAGCGAAGACAAGGGCGAGGCGGGGCGCCTGCTGAAGGAAGCGGGCGGCAACCGCCGCGCCCTCGATCAGGCGATCACTGCGCTGCGCGGCGCAGAGAAGGTGACCAGTGCCGAAGCCGAAGGCAGCCGCGAAGCGCTGAAGAAATACACCCTCGATCTCACCGAGCGCGCGCGCATCGGCAAGCTCGACCCGGTGATCGGGCGCGACGACGAAATCCGCCGCGTGGTGCAGATCCTGCAGCGGCGCACCAAGAACAATCCGGTGCTGATCGGCGAGCCGGGCGTCGGCAAGACTGCCATCGTCGAGGGCCTGGCGCAGCGCATCGTCAACGGCGAAGTGCCGGAGTCGCTGAAGAACAAGCGTGTGCTGTCGCTCGACATGGCGGCGCTACTCGCCGGGGCGAAATACCGCGGCGAGTTCGAAGAGCGGCTGAAGGCCGTGCTGAAGGAACTCGCCCAGGACCAGGGCCAGACCATCGTCTTCATCGACGAACTGCACACCATGGTGGGCGCGGGCAAGGCCGAGGGCGCGATGGACGCAGGCAATATGCTGAAGCCCGCCCTCGCGCGCGGCGAACTGCATTGCGTCGGCGCCACCACCCTAGACGAATACCGCAAGTACGTCGAAAAGGACGCCGCGCTCGAACGGCGCTTTCAGAAGGTGCTGGTGGGCGAGCCCACGGTGGAAGACACCATCGCCATCCTGCGCGGGCTGCAGGAGAAATACGAAGTGCACCATGGCGTGGACATCACC
>CAZMGP010000015.1:0-81135 GCA_964565875.1 uncultured Enterobacteriaceae bacterium | reverse complement strand
GTGACGGTGACGTTCTCGCCGCGGCCGATGAACACCTGGCGCACCACCGGCTCGATCTTCTTGCCCGCTTCGCCCAGCCCCGAATTGTCGCGCGGCACGTCGCGCCAGCCGAGCAGGATTTGGCCCTCGTCCTTGATCGCGCGCTCGATTTCGTACTCGCAGGCGAAGCGCGAAGCCGGCTCCTGCGGCAGGAACACCATGCCGATGCCGTATTCGCCCACCGGCGGGAGCTGCACGCCCTGCTTGGCCATTTCCTCGCGCAGGAAGCGGTCGGGTATCTGGATCAGGATGCCGGCGCCATCGCTCGCCAGCGGGTCGGCACCGACGGCTCCGCGGTGCGCAAGGTTCTTCAGGATGAGCAAGCCCTGTTCGATGATCGTGTGATTGCGCTGGCCCTTGATATTGGCGACGAAGCCGACGCCGCAAGCATCGTGTTCGTGGGCGGGGTCGTACAACCCCTGCGCTGCAGGACGAAATTCGGGCAATACCGGTTGGGTCACGCTCACACCTCTGGCTGCAAAACGATGGTTCCGGAGCAGCGCAGCAGGAGCTGCGGCTTTTTCCGGCGGAACCGTTTATTTTACGCGTAGACCACTGTCACTTCAAGCGCTTAGAGCGCGCCACGGCGCAGCGGAACGCTCTGTGTAGCGCGCCCCCCGGTACGCAGGAAGAAGCCGCTCAGCCGGCAGCGCGGGCGAGCGCGTGCTGCAGCAGCTCGCCGGGCACGTCGGCGCGCATCGAAGCCGCGCCTATGCCCTCTAGGAGGACGAAGCGCAGCCTACCGCCCTCGGCCTTCTTGTCGGTTTCCATCAGTTCGAGCAGCCGCTTCGGCGGGATGTCGGGCGGTGCGACCGGCAGCTTGGCGCGCTCGAGGAGGGACACGACGCGCGCCACTTCCGCCTCCCCGAGCAGGCCCAGGCGACGCGACAGGTCCGCCGCCATGACCATGCCGGCCGCCACTGCTTCGCCATGCAGCCAGGCACCGTAACCCAGGCCCGATTCGATCGCGTGGCCGAAGGTGTGGCCGAAATTGAGCAGCGCCCGCTCCCCCGTCTCGCGTTCGTCGGCGGCCACCACCTCAGCCTTGATTTCGCAGCAGCGGCGCACCGCCTGCGCCAGAGCCTGCTGCTCGCAGGCGAGCAGCCGCTCCATGTTCTGCTCCAGCCAGGCGAAGAATGCACTGTCGCGAATCAAGCCGTGCTTGATCACTTCCGCCAGGCCGGCGGATAGTTCGCGTGCGGGCAGCGTGCGCAAAGTTGCCGTGTCGGCAAGCACCAGCTGCGGCTGGTAGAATGCGCCGATCAGGTTCTTGCCCTGCGGATGATTGATGCCGGTCTTGCCGCCGATGGAGGAATCCACTTGGGCGAGGAGCGTCGTCGGCACTTGAATGAAGGGGATGCCGCGCATGTAGGTCGCGGCTGCGAAACCGGCGAGATCCCCCACGACGCCGCCGCCCAGCGCGATGAGCGTGGTCTTGCGATCGCAGCGACGTTCAATCAAGGCGTCGTAGATGCGGTTGAGCGTCGCCCAGTCCTTATAGCGCTCACCGTCCTCCAGCACGATGTTCGCAGTTTGCACGCCGGCCGCTTCGAGCGCGGCGGCAAACGCTTGCAGGTAGAGCGGGCCGACCGTGGTGTTGGTAACGATCGCCGCCCTGGGCTGGTCCAGGTGCGCGCGAATGAGCTCGGCGCGCGCGAGCAGGCCCGCGCCGATATGGATGGGATAGGCGCGTTCGCCCAGTTCTACGCGGAGAGTTTGCATCGCTGCCGTAGCTGGGAAAGGAGCAGGTTGAGCAGGGCGCGCGCGCTTTGGCGCCCGGTATCGACGACGACGTCGGCGATCTCCCGGTACAGGGGATCCCGCTCGCGGTAGAGGCTCGCCAGCTTCTCTTGCGGATCCGTGTTTTGCAGCAGCGGCCGCGATTTGTCGTGGCGCAGCCGGTGCCACAAGTCCTTCGGTTGGCCGTGCAGGTACACCACTACCCCGCGCTCAGCGAGGCGCGCGCGGTTGGCGGCATCGAGTACTGCCCCGCCTCCGGTCGCCACCACCACGTTGGCGAGCTGGGTGAGCCGATCGACCATCTGCGCTTCGCGTGCGCGAAAGCCGGGTTCGCCCTCGATCTCGAAAATCAGCGCGACTTTGACGCCGGTGCGCGCTTCGATATCGTGGTCGGTGTCGTGAAAGGTCTTGCCGAGCTCGGCCGCGAGCAATTTGCCCACGGTGGTCTTGCCGGCTCCCATCAGGCCGACGAGAAAAATGTTGTCTGCGCTTTTCACGCGTGCATTCTAGCAGCCCACCCCGCTGCGCAGGCACCGGGAGCGGGGCATCGAATCCAGGTCGTCCTGGCAGGCGGCGCATCGCGAGGCACGAGCCTTGAAACAGCCCGCGATAGCTTTACCCGCGAGCGGTCCTTAAACGAAAAGAGCCGGTCTCCCGGCTCCGTTCGCGACGCGGCAGCGCCCTAGCGCAGCTTCAGGCGATCGTCGACGATGCGTGGCGTGATGAACACCAGGAGCTCGGTCTTGTTGTCCTGGTTGGCGTTGTTCTTGAATAGGTTGCCGACCACAGGCAGGTCGCCGAACAAGGGCACCTTGGTGATGGTGGTGCGCGCATCCTGAGTGTAGATGCCGCCGATCACCACCGTGCCGCCGTTCTCGACCAGCACTTCGGTCTTGACGTGCTTGGTGTCGATGGCGAAACCGGCAGTCGTCACTTGACCCACCGAATCCTTGTTGATGTCCAGGGTCATGATGATGTTGCCGTCGGGCGTGATCTGCGGCTTGACCTTCAAGGAAAGGTTCGCCTTGCGGAAGGACACGCTGGTCGCGCCGCTCGAAGTCGCCGCCTGGTAAGGCAGTTCGGTCCCCTGTTCGATCACCGCCTCGACCTTATCGCCCGTCAACACGCGCGGACTCGATATGATCTTACCCTTGCCGTCCGCTTCCAGCGCCGACAGCTCGAGAGTCAGGAATCGGGTGAAGCCGCGGTTGAACAGAATCGCCGAAATCACGCTCGGGCTGAAGCCGCCCAAGGCGGTCGCGGGCAGATTCACGTTCTGTCCCTGGTTGATGTCGAAGGTGCCCGTCGACAGCTGTTTCGTTCCCGCTGCGTTGGTCGTCTCGATCGAGTTCTGGGTCAGGCTCGGGCCGATCGAAGTGCGCAGAGTCTGTTTGCCGAGGAAGTCCCCGCCGGGCAGCTGCTGGTTGTAGCCCAGGCGCGCGCCCAGGTTCTTGCTGAAGGTGTCGTTCGCCTCGACGATGCGCGCCTCGATCATCACCTGGCGCACCGGCACGTCGATCTGGGCGATGAGCTTGCGCACCTCTTCCAAGCGCGTCGGCACGTCCTGCACGAACACGGTGTTGGTGCGCGCGTCGACCACGGCGCTGCCGCGCTTGGACAGGATCTTTTGCGTGGTGGAGGAGAGCAGCGTCTGCACTTCCTGCGCTTTCTGGTAATTCAGCACGAAACTCTCGGTGCGCAGGGCTTCGAGTTCGCCGATCTGCTGCTGCGATTCCAGCGCCAGCTTTTCCTTCGTCGCCAGCTCGTCACGCGGCGCAATCCACACCACGTTGCCGTTCTTGCGCATGTCGAGGCCGCGGGTGTCGAGGATGATCTGCAGCGCCTGGTCCCAGGGCACGTCCTTCAGCCGTAGGGTCAGGCTGCCGCCGACCGCATCGCTGGTGATGATGTTGAGGTCGGTGAAGTCGGCGATGACGTTGAGCACGCTGCGCACTTCCACGTTCTGGAAGTTGAGCGACAGTTTCTCGCCGGTGAAGCCGGCCTTGCTGCCCTGCGCGAGCTTGTTCGGATCCGGGACGATCTGCTTCACTTCGATGACGAACTGCGTGTCGGTCTGGTAGGCGCTGTGCTCCCACAGACCCTTGGGCGCAATCACCATGCGCACGTTGTCGCCCTGGGAAAAGGTATTGATCGATTGCACCGGCGTGCCGAAGTCGGTCACGTCGAGGCGCCGGCGCAGATTGTCCGGCAGCGCGGTCTTGAAGAAATCGACCACCAGGTTCTGTCCCTGAACGCGGATGTCGATGCCGGTCGAGCTGTCGGAAAGGTTGACCACGATGCGGCCTTCGCCAGATCTTCCGCGGCGGAAGTCGACGTCGCGCAAAGCGTGGCCCTCGGTTGCCTGCTTGGCTTCGACGAAGTGGGTCACCGCGGGTCCGCCGGCTTCGGCCGTCACCGGAGCGGCGGCGAGAACGATCACCAGGTCCTTGCCGTCGACCTTCGCATCATAGCCGACCGGCCGCCGCAGATTCAGCACCAGGCGCGTGCGCTCGGCCGCTTGCACCATGTTCATGCTGACCAGCTCTCCCTCGCCGATGCTCTGGCTGTTGCGCCCGAGGTTATTGACGGTGTTGGGCAGGTCGAACGCGATGCGCGCGGGATTGGCGATGCTGAAGCTCCCCGGCTGCCCCTTGAGCGGTTCCTTCAAGGTCAGCTTGACGATGACCTTGCCGCTTTGCTGGGAGACGTTGAAGGCCTCGACGCTGTTCGGCGCCTGCGCCAATACCGGAGCGGCCCAGAAGGACGCGATTAGGAAGCCGATTACACCGAGAAATTTAGCCATAGAGGTCCTCACCTTCCTTTCGCCGCTTCCGCCTCGACCAGTTGCAGTGCGATCTTGCGTTCGGCCCAGTCGCCGGAAGCGTCTTGCACCAACTCTTTGAGGTTGATCTGATTGTCGGTGATTCCGGTGACGATGCCGAAATTCTGCCCCAGGTAGTTCCCGGGTTTTACGCGATAGATGCTGTTATCGGCGCGCACCAGCGCAAAGGTGACTCCCTTCTGCGACAGCGTGCCCACCATTTTCAGCGATTCGAGCGGATAGGCTTCGAGCGGCTCTTTCGGCCGATTCAAGTCGGGCGCGTTGGCACCGCCCTTGGGTTTTGCCGCCGTGCCGAGCGCGAGCTCGATCTTGGTCGGGCCAAACGGGTCGGGCAGATCGAGCGCGCGGTAAGGCACCGGCTCGTAGGGTTTCACCACCGGCAGCGGCTCGATGCGCCCGCGCAAATCCTTGGTCAGGTTCTTCAGTTCCTCTTTCAGGTCCTGGTGCTCGTCACCGCCGCAAGCGGCGAGCAGCAGCGCGGCTGCGAGGATGGCGAGTTTCTTCATTTCTTCGCCGCCCCGGCCTTAGGCGGCCCCTTGGCCGCAGCCTTTTTCTGCTTCGCCACTTCTTCTTCGTCCAGGTAACGGAAGGTCTTGGCAGTGGCGTCCATCGCGAGCACCCCGGCGTCCTTGCCTGCGGGGCCGACGACGATGTCGTTCAAAGTGACGATGCGCGAAAGCTGCGCGATGTCGCTCGCGAACTGACCCATATCGTGGTAGCTGCCGGTCACGCGCACGCTGACGGGCAGCTCGGCGTAAAAGTCCTTCATGGTCTCGGTGGGCGCCGGCTTGAACAGCTCGAACTGCAGACCCCTGCCCAGCCCCGCTTGGTTGATGTCGACCAGCAGCGCATCCATCTGCGATTTGTTGGGCAGCTGCTTCAGCAGCGCGCCGAAGGAATTGTCGATTTCGCGCAGCTGCTGGCGATACAGGTCGAGATTGACCGACTGCTGCTTCTTGTTCTTGTACTCGTCTTTCAGCTTCACTTCCTGCTCGGCACCCTGGGCGAGTTCCTCCACCTGGCCTTGCCAGTCCGCCACGTAGCCGGCGGCGATCAACGCCCCCAGCACGGCGAGCAGCGCGAGCAACTTGGGCAGCGCCGGCCAGGTTCCCGGATCTTTCGGGTTGAGGTACTTGAATTGTTCGAGCAGCTTGTTCATCGCGTCTCTACTTCTTCGCCTCGGCCGGGGCCGCCGCCTTCGCCGCGCCCGCCTTCGCCGCACCCGCCTTCGCTGCACCCGGTTTGACTTCGTCCTCCGGCTGCTGCCGCTTGATGCTGACGTTCATGTTGAATTCGGACAGGCGCTTGTTGTTGACGCTGGCGACGCGGATCTCGACCAGATCGGGGTTGGTCAGGTAGGGCGAGCCCTCGAGGTTGCGCATCAGGGTCGACACCCGCGCATTGGACTGGGCATAGCCGGTCAAATTGACCTTGCCGGCGGTCTGCTTGATCGACTTCAGATAGACGCCGTCCGGTGTCTGGCGCACCAGCTGCTCGAGCAGGTTCACGGTCTGCGCCCGATCCGCCTGCAGCGTTTCGATCACCTGCTTGCGCGACAACAGTGCCTGAATTTCTTCCTTCAGCTTTTTGATTTCCTCGATTTCCTTGTCGAGCTTGACGTTCTCCTCCTTGAGGAAGCGGTTGCGCTCGGCCTGGGTGGAAATGCGCGTGGCGTAATAGCCGTGCACGAGGAGCACGATCGAAGCGGCAAGCCCCGCGACCATGCCGACCAGAATGTAAAACTGCAGGTTGAGCGCCTTGCGCCGCGCTTCCCTCCAGGGCAGCAGATTGATGCGGATCATGGATCGAATCTCCGCATGGCCAGCCCGCAGGCGACCATCATCGAGGGCGCGTCCACCAGCAGCTTCTTCGGCTGGATACGCGGCGATATCTGCATGCTCGCGAACGGGTTCGCCACCCGGGTATTGACCTGCGAACGCGAGCCGACGATGTCCTCCAGTCCGGGGATGACCGCCGAGCCGCCGGTGAGCAGGATGTGCTCGATGCTGTTGTACTGGGTCGAGGTGAAGAAGAACTGCATGGCGCGCTGCACCTCCAGCGCCAGATTTTCCAGGAACGGGCGCAGGATTTCCGCCTCGTAAGAGTCGGGCAGGCCACCGGTGCGCTTGGCGTTCTCGGCTTCCTCCTGGCTCATGCCGTACTGGCGCATGATGTCCTGCGTCAGCTGATTGCCACCGAATGCCTGCTCGCGCGTGTACACCGTCTGGTCATTGCGCAGCACGGTGACGTTCATGACATTGGCGCCGATATCGACCAGGGCGATATTCTGCTCCTTGCCCTCTTCCGGAAACTGCTTCTTGATCAAATCGAAGGCGGTCTGCACCGCGTAGGATTCGACGTCCATCACCAACGCCTTGAGGCCGGAGGCTTCGGCCACCGCCACCCGGTCCTCGACCTTTTCCTTGCGCGATGCCGCAATCAACACTTCCATTTCTTCCGCGTTCGACGGCGCCGGCCCGATGACCTGGTAGTCGAGGTTGACCTCTTCCAGGGCGAAGGGGATGTACTGGTTCGCTTCGGTCTCGACCTGGATGCCCAGTTCTTCGTCGCGCAGGCCGGCGGGAACGACGATCTTCTTGGTGATCACCGCTGCCGTCGGCAGGGCCATGGCCACGTTCTTGGTGCGGGTGGCGAGCTTTTTCCAGCCGCGCTTCACCGTTTCGACCACGGCCTCAAGATTGGTGATATTGCCGTCGACTACTGCGTCGCGCGGCAAGCTTTCGATGGTGTAGCGCTCGACCCGCAGCGCCCCCTTGCCCGCATCGATCACCTCGACCATCTTCACTGAGGACGAACTGATGTCCATCCCAAAAAGCGGCGGCGCTTTAGGTTTGAAGATGTCAAGGTCCAAGGTGAATTTCCCTTTGAACTATACCTGGTTAGGCGCAATACATATAATTTACGTTAAATGCTAGCAACAACTCCAGACGATGTAAAGCAAATAATATACAAAGGTTTTTCGCCCGCGAACTGCGTCCATACCGAGGCCGACAGACTGCGTCGGCGGCAATACCCTATAATGCACGCACTTTTGAATTCTTCGCCGGAAGTTTGACACGGACCGGAGCCTACTCTGCGACCCGGATCTGCCGTTTGCCCCCCTTTTCCACCTGCTGAGCCGGAGCCATGCCGGCCGATCGGACTGTGAGCCCTAGATCCGCCCTGTCGCTGAAGTTGATCGCTTTTCCGCTGCTGCTGCTCGCGGGCATGGGCGCGATCGGCGGCGCGGTCCTCGGCCTCATGGTCCTGCTCGCCTATCCGAACCTGCCTTCGCTGGATGCGCTTACCGACTACAAACCCAAGGTACCCCTGCGCGTCTATACCGTGGACGGGGTCTTGATTGGGGAGTTCGGCGAGGAGCGCCGCTCCGTAATAGCCATCGCCGACGTTCCGCCGATCATGAAACAGGCGATCCTGGCGGCCGAGGACGAGCGCTTCTACCAACACACGGGCGTGGACTACCAGGGCGTCATCCGCGCCGCCTACTCCAACCTGATGAGCGGCGGCAAGCGCCAGGGCGCATCGACCATCACCATGCAGGTGGCGCGCAATTTCTTCCTGTCCAGCGAAAAGACGCTGACCCGCAAGCTCTACGAGGCGCTGCTCGCCTTCAAGATCGAGGCGAGCCTCACCAAGGACGAAATCCTGCAGATCTACATCAACCAGATCTATCTGGGCCAGCGCGCCTACGGCTTCGCCGCCGCGGCGCAGATCTATTTCGGCAAGACGCTGAAGGACATCAGCGTCGGCGAGGCGGCGATGCTCGCCGGCCTACCCAAGGCGCCGTCCTCCTTCAATCCGGTGGTCAACCCCAAGCGCGCCAAGCAGCGCCAACTCTATGTCTTAAGGCGCATGCACGATCTGGGCGACATCAGCGATGCGCAGTTCGAAACCGCGCAAAAGGCGCCGATCGCAGTCAAACACGAGGCGAACGAATTCCCGGTACACGGGGAATTCGTGGCCGAAATGGTGCGTCAGATGCTGCACGAGCGCTTTGGCGACGAGGTCTACAGCAAGGGCTACCGCATCTATACCACCGTCACCAAACCCGACCAGGACGCGGCCTACGCCGCGCTGCGCCGTGGAGTCCTCGACTACGACAAGCGCCACGGCTACCGTGGTCCGGAAGGCTATGTCGAACTGACTGCCGAAGGCGAGCCCGAGGACGCGCTAGAGGAAGCGCTGGCCGAGGAATCCGACAGCGACGACATCTTTCCGGCCATCGTGCTCGAGGCAAACCCGAAGCAGGTACGCGCCTATCTGCGCGGCGGCGACGTGGTGGCCATCGCCGGGGACGGCCTCAAGTTCGCGCAAAAGGCCCTGGACGACAAAACGCCTGCAAACAAGAAGATCCGCCGCGGCGCGCTCATCCGCGTGCAAAAAGACGAAAAGCGCAATTGGCAGATCGTGCAATTGCCGGAAGCCGAAGCGGCGCTCATCGCCGTCAACCCCGCAGACGGCGCGGTGCGCGCGCTGGTCGGCGGCTTCGACTTCAACCGCAACAAGTTCAACCACGTCACCCAAGCTTGGCGCCAGCCGGGCTCGAGCTTCAAACCCTTCATCTATTCCGCGGCGCTGGAAAAGGGATTTACCCCGGCGACCATCGTGAACGACGCCCCGATCGTGGTCGATGCCGCGCAGACCGGCAGCCAGACGTGGGCCCCGCACAACTACGACGGCAAGTACGACGGCCCCATCCGCCTGCGCATGGGCCTGGCGAAATCGAAGAACATGGTCTCGATCCGCGTGCTCCAGGCCATCGGCACCCAATATGCGCAGGACTACATCACCCGCTTCGGCTTCGACGCGGACAAGCATCCGCCCTACCTCACCATGGCGCTGGGCGCGGGTTCGGTCACGCCCTGGCAGATGGCGCGCGGCTATTCGGTGTTTGCCAACGGCGGCTACCGCATCGAACCCTACGTGGTGCAGCGCATCGTCGACGATCGCGGCAACGTGCTCGCCCAGGCGCAGCCGCCGCGCGCCGGGGAGGAGAGCCTGCGCGTCATCGACGCGCGCAACGCCTTCATCATGGACAGCATGCTGCACGATGTGGTGCGTTTCGGCACCGCCGCCCGCGCCATGTCGCTCGGGCGCAAGGACTTGGCCGGCAAAACCGGCACCACCAACGACCTGGTCGATGCCTGGTTTGCCGGTTATCAACCGACGCTCACGGCCATCGCCTGGATCGGCTTCGACCAACCGCACAAGCTCGGCAACAACGAAACCGGTGCAGTGGCCGCGCTACCCATCTGGATGAGCTACATGGCGAAGGTGCTGAAAGGCGTGGACGAGCAGTTCCAGTCGCCACCGGAGGGCGTGGTCAACGTCGCGGTCAATCCCGATACCGGCCAGACCGCCGCCGACGGCAAGGCGAGCGAATACTTCTATCGCGAAAACGTTCCCACGGCGCAGAAACGCGACGCCGCGGAAGAGGGCCTGTTCGAAGGCATCAAGCCGCCGCCTTACTAAAGGAAGCGCCGACGCCCAAGCCCTGTACCCACGGGCGGTCTCGAGGCAAAGGTGCCCATGCTAATATTCAGCGATGCGTATCATCGCCTCCGCCATCCTTCTTTGTCTGCTGCTCGCAGCCTGCGGCTCCAAGGGCGCACTGTTCATGCCAGCTAAGCCGGACAGTGAACGGCAGTCGTCCCAGAGCAGCAAACAGAACTAACACTCCATGTTCCAATTCCGCAACGGCTCGCTTTACGCCGAGTCGGTTTCCCTCGATGCCGTCGCACGCGAGTTCGGCACCCCCTGCTACGTCTATTCGCGCGCCGCATTGAGCGGGGCGCTAGCGCAGTATCAGGCAGCGTGCGCCGGGCATGATGCCCTGGTGTGCTACGCCATGAAGGCGAACTCCAATCTCGCCATCCTGAATCTTTTCGCCGGCATGGGCGCGGGCTTCGACATCGTTTCCGGCGGGGAACTGGCGCGCGTACTCGCCGCCGGCGGCGACCCGGCCAAGGTGATCTTCTCCGGCGTGGGCAAGACTGCGGCAGAAATGCGCTACGCGCTCGACTGCGGCATTCTCTGCTTCAACATCGAATCCGCGGCCGAACTCAAGCGCCTCGCCGAAGTGGCGGCAGAAGCGGGGCGGCGCGCACCGGTATCGTTCCGCGTGAATCCCGACGTCGACGCACGCACCCATCCCTACATTTCCACCGGCCTCAAGGAAAACAAGTTCGGCGTCGAATTCGAACAGGCGCCGGCGCTGTACCGCGAAGCAGCAGCCCTGCCGCAGCTGGAAGTGATCGGCATCGACTGTCACATCGGCTCGAACCTGCTCGACTACGCGCCGCTGATCGAGGCCCTGGATAAGCTGCTCGAGCTCATCGACCGCCTGGCGGCTGAAGGCATCCCCCTGCGGCATCTGGACCTCGGCGGCGGGCTCGGCATCCGCTACCGGGACGAGACCCCACCCGACGTGGCCGCCTACATGCACAAAGTCTTCGCGCGGATCGGGGAGCGCAAGCTGAAGCTCCTGTTCGAACCTGGGCGCAGTCTCGTCGGCAATGCGGGCGTCCTGCTCACGCGCATCGAGTATCTGAAGCACGGCGCCGCGCGCAATTTCGCGGTCATCGACGCGGCCATGAACGATCTCATTCGCCCTGCCTTATACGAAGCCTGGCACGACATCGTCGCGGTGCGCGACTCGGACGCGGCGAGCGCCATTTACGATGTCGTCGGGCCGGTGTGCGAAAGCGGCGACTTTCTCGGCAAGGAACGCGCTTTGGCGGTGCGCGAGGGCGATCTGCTCGCGGTCATGTCCGCCGGTGCCTATGCCATGAGCATGAGCTCGAATTACAACACTCGACCGCGCCCGGCCGAGATCATGGTCGACGGGGCGAAAACGCGACTGATTCGCGACCGCGAGCGCCTGGAGCAACTTTTTGCTTTGGAACACCTTTTGCGCTAGATTGCGCAGTCTGCAAGCGGCCTCCGGGCCGCAGCGTGCACAGGTCGCTTCCGCAACTTTGAAATTCACAGCGTCAGCCCGATACGAGCATTCACCCTGGCGGCAGCGAGGGGCGATGCGTCCATGGGCGGCGGAAACATCGAATTGAGCGACGCGCAACCGCGCCGTGCTCACCGTCTGTCGCCAGGAATCCTAGTCAAGAATCCCGAAATGCCGGAAATCAAACCGAACAAGTTGCTGCTCTTCGGCGTCGCCGCCGCCGTCATCGCGACGGCGACGCTCGCCACCTACCGTGGCGCGGAGATTCGCGCCCAGGACGCGAAAGGGGCGAAAGGCCCGGCAGCCATTCCGGTCTCCGTGGCCAGCGTGGAAGAGCAGAGCGTGCCGGTACGCGTGCAGGCGATCGGCAACGTCGAGGCCTATTCGACCGTCGCGCTCAAGGCCCGCGTCGACGGCCAGATCGTCGAAGTCAACTTCAAGGAAGGCCAGGAAGTAAAGAAAGGATCGGTGCTGTTCAAGATCGATCCGCGCCCGTTCGAGGCGACGCTGCGCCAGGCCGAGGCCAACCTCATGCGCGACATCGCGCAACGCGAACGCGCCCGTGCGCAGGAGCAGCGTTATCTGGAGCTGTTGCAGAAGAATTTCGTTTCCAAGGACGCGTACGCACAATTCCATACCAATGCCGACACCGCCGAAGCCACCGAGCTCGCGAGCAAGGCGGCGGTCGAGAATGCCAAGCTCCAGCTCGAGTATTGCACCATCCGCTCGCCGATCGACGGCTTCGTCGGCAAGGTCATGCTGCAGATCGGCAACATGGTGAAAGCGAACGACACGACCCCGTTGGTGAACATCAATCAGGTGCGGCCGATCTACGTCAATTTCGCCGTGCCCGAGCAGCGTCTGCCCGCGATCCGCGGCTACATGGCGAAGGGCCAGCTCGCGGTGGAGGCGGCGCCCCCCGGTTCGAGCGAGGCGCCGGCCGTAGGCGCTTTGAGCTTCGTCGACAACGCGGTCGATTCCACCACCGGCACGATCAAGCTCAAAGCCGCGTTCCCGAACAAGGACAATCGCTTGTGGCCGGGCCAGTTCGTCGCCGCGAGCTTGAGGCTGTACGAACAGCAGAACGCGCTGATCATACCGGCGCGGGCGGTGCAGACCGGCCCCAACGGACAATACGTGTATGTCGTGAAACCGGACATGACGGTGGAGCTGCGCGTGGTCGAGATCGACCGCAACGAAGGCCCGGGCGCGATCATCGCCAAGGGCCTGCGCAAGAGCGAGCAGGTCGTGGTGAGCGGTCAGCTGCGCCTCGCCCCAGGCGCTAAAGTGAGCATCGCGAAGCCGCAAGCCGACAAGTCATGAACCTGGCCGAATTGTTCGTACGCCGGCCGGTGATGACCGTGCTGGTCATGACCGGCGTTCTGATCTTCGGCCTCGCGGGCTACTTTCGCCTGCCCGTGAGCACGCTGCCCAACGTGGACTTCCCCACCATCCAGGTGAGTGCCGAGCTGCCCGGGGCGAGCCCCGAGACCATGGCGTCCGCGGTGGCGACGGTGCTGGAAAAACAGTTCTCCACCATCGCCGGCGTCGATTCCATGACTTCGGTGAGCGGCCAGGGCACCACCCAGATCACCATCCAATTCTCGCTCGATCGCGACATCGATGCCGCGGCGCAGGACGTGAGCTCGGCGATTGCCAGCGCGGCGCGGCTGCTGCCGGCGACCATGAGCACGCCGCCGTCCTTCCGCAAGGTGAATCCGGCGGATTTTCCCATCTACTTCCTCGCGCTCACCTCGGACACGCTGCCGCTCTCGACCGTGGACGAATACGCCGAAACCTTTCTCGCACAGCGCATTTCCACCATCAGCGGCGTGGCGCAGGTGCAGGTATTCGGTCAGCAGAAGTACGCGGTGCGGGTGCAGCTAGACCCGAACGCACTCGCTTCGCGCGGCGTAGGCATCAACGAGGTGCAGCAGGCCGTGGCGCAGGCCAACGTCAACCTCCCCACCGGCACACTCTACGGCAAGGATCGCATGTTCGCCGTCCAGGCGACGGGGCAGCTCTACGACGCCGCGGCCTTCCGCCCCATCATCGTCGCCTACCGCAACGGCTCGCCCGTGCGCCTCGCCGAGCTCGGCCGCGTCATCGACAGCGTGCAGACCGACAAGGTCGCGGCCTGGTTCAAGGACCACCGCGGCATCGTGCTCGCCATCCAGCGCCAACCCGGCGTCAACACCATCGAGGTGGTCGACTCGGTCAAGCGGCTGCTGCCCACCTTCCGCGCCGAGGTCCCGGCGGGCATCGACATCAGCGTGCTCTACGACCGCTCGATCTCGATCCGGGCCTCGGTCGAGGACGTGCAGTTCACCCTGCTGCTCGCCCTGGCGCTGGTGATCATGGTGATCTTCATCTTCCTGCGCAACGTGCCGGCGACCATCATCCCGAGCTTCGCGCTGCCGCTGTCGATCATCGGCACGTTCTCGCTCATGTACCTGTTCGGCTACAGCCTGGACAACATCTCGCTCATGGCGCTGACGCTGTGCGTCGGCTTCGTCGTCGACGACGCCATCGTCATGCTGGAGAACATTTCGCGCCACATGGAAATGGGCAAGAGCGCGATGCAGGCGACCCTGGACGGTTCGCGGGAGATTTCCTTCACCATCCTGTCGATGACGATCTCCCTCATCGCGGTGTTCATCCCGGTGCTGTTCATGGGCGGCATCCTAGGGCGCGTGCTGCACGAATTCGCCGTGGTCATCATGGTCGCGGTGCTGATTTCCGGCTTCGTTTCGCTCACGCTTACCCCGATGATGTGCAGCCGCATCCTCAAGCCGCACGACGGGGAGCGGCACGGCCGCCTATTCACCTTGAGCGAGCGCGCCTTCGAGGTGATGAAGGCTGCCTATGGCGCGAGCCTCGCCTGGGTGCTGCGCCACGCGCGCCTGACCATGCTCGTGTTCTTCGCGATCGTGATCGCGACCGGCATTCTGTTTGCGCGCATGCCCAAGGGCTTCCTGCCGAGCGACGACAGCGGGCAGCTGTATTGCTTCACCGAGGCGCAGCAGGACATTTCTTTCGAAGCGATGACGAAATTGCAGCGCCAAGTGGCGGACATCATCCGCCAGGACCCGAACGTCGAAGCCTTGATGTCCTCGGTCGGCGCGACGAGTTTCAATCCATCCCTCAACATCGGCCGCATCACCATCGCGTTGAAGCCGCGCGACCAGCGCATGTCCGCGGACCAGGTGCTGCGCGAGCTGCGGCCGAAATTCGCCCATCTCGTCGGGATCAAGGTATTCCTGCAGAACGTCCCGGCGATCCGCATCGGCGGCCAGCTCACCAAGAGCCCCTACCAGTATGTGGTGCAGAGCGCTAGCACGGAGGAGCTCTACCACTGGGCGCCGCAGGTCGAGGCGCGGCTGAGGAGCGTGCCTTCGCTCGTCGACGTCTCCTCCGACCTGCAGATCGCGCGCCCGCAGGTGACCGTCGACATCGACCGTGAAAAAGCCTCCGCGCTCGGGGTGTCGGCGCAGCAGATCGAAGGAGCGCTGGCGAACGCCTATGGCTCGCAGCAGGTGTCCACCATCTACACCGCGACCAATCAGTACTGGGTGATCCTGGAACTCGATCCGCGCTACCAGACCGACCCCTCGGTGCTCGGTATGCTCTATGTACGCTCGTCCACCGGCGCGCTGGTGCCGCTCAACTCGCTCGCCAAGCTCACTTACGGCGTGGGTCCGCTCGCCATCAGCCACCTGGGACAACTGCCGTCGGTGACCATGTCCTACGACTTGCGCCCCGGCGTGTCGCTGTCGCAGGCGATCGCGGAAATTAACAAGGCGATGCAGGATCTGCAGCTTCCGCCCACCCTTAACACGACATTTCAGGGCACGGCGCAGGCGTTCCAGGCTTCGTTGAAGGGCATGGGCGTGCTGCTGCTTCTTGCCGTGCTGGTGATCTACCTCGTGCTCGGCATCCTCTACGAGAGCTTCATCCATCCGCTCACCATCCTCTCCGGCCTGCCGACTGCGGCGCTGGGCGGCCTGGTGACCCTGCTCGCCTTCGGCATCGAGCTCAACATGTACGCCTTCGTCGGCATGATCATGCTGATCGGCATCGTCAAGAAGAACGCCATCATGATGATCGACTTCGCCATCGAGGCGCAGAGGAACCAGGGCAAGCGCCCGGCCGAGGCGATCTACGAAGCCTGCCTGGTGCGCTTTCGCCCGATCATGATGACCACCATGGCGGCGCTGATGGGCAGCCTGCCCATCGCGCTGTCGATCGGCGCCGGCGGCGACGCGCGCAAGCCGCTGGGTCTCGCCGTCGTCGGCGGTCTGCTGATGTCCCAGGTGCTGACGCTGTACATCACGCCCGTGATCTACATCTATTTCGAGCGCTTGCGCGAGCGTTTCGCCCGCGGCGAGAAAAGTCAGGCGCATCCCCGCGCGGAGCTCGGCGCCGCCGAGTGAATCACGGCACCGCGTTAGGTCTCCCTATCGCCGCGAATCCCGCGTGCTTCGGGCAAGATGGAGCAGGCGTAGACCCAAGAGCAGCGTCAGCACGGCCGCGTACAGCGCCGGCTCGCTGATGTCGCGCTTCACCAACCACCAGAAGTGAATCACGCCGGCGACGCCGGCGGCGTAGGCGAGGCGGTGCAAGCGCAGCCAGTTCTTCGCTCCCATGCGCCTGACCATGGCCGCGTTCGAAGTCGCGGCAAGCGGCAGCAGCATCAGGAAAGTAGCGAAGCCGATGGTGATGAACGGCCGCTTCGCCACGTCCTTCAGCATTGAAGCCAAATCGAAGAACTGGTCCAGCCAAACGTAAGTGAGGAAGTGCAGCACACCATAGAAAAAGGCGTAGAGCCCGAGCATGCGACGCAATTTGATCAGCCAGTTCCAGGCCAGCAGGCGCCGTAGCGGGGTCACGGCGAGCGTTGTGAGCAGCAGCGTCAGCGTCCACCAACCGGTCGAATGCGTGATCGCCTCGATCGGATTCGCGCCCAGGCGGTCGCTCGCAGCGCGGAACGCGAGCTGAGCGAACGGGACCAGGCAGGCCGCGAACAGCGCGAACTTGATCGCGCGCAATTGCGCCGGCTTGGGATTGACCGCAGACACGCCGATCAGAAATATTTCTTCAGGTCCATGCCGGCGTACAGGCTCGCGACCTGGTCGGCGTAGCCGTTGAACAGCAGGGTGTCGCGCTTCGCGAATTCGCCGATGCGGCGCTCTTTCGCCTGGCTCCAGCGCGGGTGGTCGACGTTCGGATTGACGTTGGAATAGAAGCCGTATTCCTTCGGCGAGGCTTTCATCCACGCCGTCTGCGGCATGCGCTCGACGAAACGGATGCGCACGATGGACTTGCCGCCCTTGAAGCCGTATTTCCATGGCACGACCAAGCGCAGCGGGGCGCCGTTCTGGTTCGGCAGCATCTCGCCGTACATGCCGACCGCCATCAGGGTGAGCGGATGCATCGCCTCGTCCAGGCGCAGCCCCTCGACATAAGGCCAATCGAGCACGGGAATGGCGAACATGCTCTCGGGTTGTTGCGCCGTGACGAACTCTACGAACTTCGCCTTGCCGCTGGGCTCCGCCTGTTTCACCAATTCGTTCAGGGGAAAACCGACCCAGGGAATCACCATCGACCAGCCTTCGACGCAGCGCATGCGGTAGATGCGTTCTTCCAGCGGCATCGCTTTCAGCAGATCGTCGATCGCCCAGGTCTTGGGCCGCTTCACCTCGCCTTCGATCGCGACCGTCCACGGCCGCGTCTTCATCTTGCCCGCATAGCGCGCAGGTGACTCCTTGTCGGTGCCGAACTCGTAATAGTTGTTGTAAGTGGTCGCATCCTTGTAGCGCGTCGGTTCTTCCTGGGTGCTGTAGGCGCTCTTCGGCACGCCGGCATACACCTTCGCCCCGGCGTGCGCGCTCGCCGTCGCACCGAGCAGGCCACCCGCCGCGGCGCCCAAGGCGGCGCAGATGAATTCGCGCCGGCGCAGATATACGCCGCGCTCGGTGATTTCGGACTGCGGCAAGTCGTTCGCTTTTCGGATCAACATGGCATCAGGGATTGAGCTGGCGATAGACGGCGGTGGCGACATTGAGCAGGCTCGCGCGGTCCATTTCGCCCGAAAGCGCATAGCCGAGCTTGCCGTCGATCCAATAGAAGACGGAAATCTTGTCTTCCTGGCTGAAGCGGAAGGCCGTGTCGCGCGGCTCGTTGTCTCTGAGGGAAACATAGAGGGTGATGCGCTGGCCCTTCGCGTCCTGGTACATGAACTGCGCTCCCGGCCCTTTGGCGGCGGGCAGCAGCCTGCCGCCGACGAGCTCGAATCCCTGCTGCGTCAGCACCGGCACCCTGAGCTCGTGCCCCAGGCGACGCGAAAGCCACTTGACCAAATGCTCCTGCTGATCGGCTCCCACTTCCACCGGGTGACGCACTTCCGGCGCATAGACGGCGTAGGCGAGCGCGGCGCGCCGCGGCAGGGCGGCGATGCTCGCCGCATGTCGCTCCGCTTCGTATGCCCGCAACATCCAGCCCAGACCGAAACTCATGCCCATGGCGCCCGCCGCGAGGGCGTAATACGGCCAGCGCCGACGCGGTGCGCGCAAGGCGAGCAGGCGCTGTGGCACCGGCTGATTGAGCACCGGGTTGTACAGTTGGCGCAGCGCCTCGTTCTGCTTGCGCCAGACGCGCACCGCCTCCGCCGCGTCCGCGTGGTGGGCGAGATGCGCTTCGACCTCGATCCGCCTGGCGTCGTCCAACTGCCCGTCGGCGTAAGCGTGCAGATCGTTATCGCTGATATGGCTCATTTCACTACTTTGAGATTGGTCGCCGCCGACGCTCCCGGCATGAGCGCGCGCAGCCGCTCGCGGCCGCGCGACAGCCGCGACATCACGGTACCCAGCGGAATGCCCAGCACCTTGCCCGCCTCGGCATAGCTCAACTGCTCCAGACCGACGAGCAGCAGCACCTCGCGCTGCTCCTCTGGAAGCTGGCGCAGCGCCGCGTCGAGATCGCGCAATTCCAGCAAGTCGGGCTGGGGCGCGCCCTGCAGGCCCGCCTCCAGGGCGTCGTCTATGGGATAGTCTTCGCGCCGCGCCTTCAATTGGTTGATGAAGACGTTGTGCATGATGGTGAACAGCCAGGCGCGTAGGTCGCTGCCGCGGCGCCACAGGTGGAATTTCGCCAGCGCCCGCTCGAGGGTGTCCTGGACCAGGTCATCCGCCCGATGACTGTCCCCCGACAACGCGCGCGCATAGCGGCGCAGGCGAGGGATATGGGCGGCGATCTGGGAGCTTTCCATCAACGCATCATAGCAACGCGAAGCTCATTGCGCGGCGACGTGCCAGATCTTGTTGAAGCCGTCTCCGCTGCGGTCGCCCGGCTTCTGATCCTTGATCCAATGGTAGAGCGGCTTGCCCTTGTAGGCCCACTGCCTGGATCCGTCGTCGCGCGTGACGATGGACCAGTCACCCCGCGCCTGATCCGACTCGGCTGCCTTCAGCGGCGGCCAATTGTTGGCGCAAGGCCCGTTGCAGACGCTCTTGCCGCTTCCCGCCGCATCTTTGTCGAAGTTGTAAAGCGTCATGCCGGCGGAATCCACCACGGCACCGCCGTCGAACTTCGCCGCCATCGGCGCCCCGCCCATGCTGGCGCAAGCGCCCAAGGCGAGCGCCAGCGCCGTCGCTGAAATTGCCTTTCCCATGTTTCCTCCTGGATTGAGTTTTCGAGTTACCGCGCAGGATTAAACAGGGGCAGCCGCGGAATTATTCCGCGGCATTGGCGCATCGAATCTATGGTTAATTGCGCCGCCGCGTGGGCGGCGCTTAAGCCAGCCGGGGGAAAGGCTCAGCGCAGGCCGGCGATGTAGTCCGAAACCGCCTGGATTTCACGATCGGAGAGCCGGCCCGCCTCGCCGCGCATGGCGCTATTGGGATCGTTGGCGCGCTCGCCGGTGCGGAAGGCCTTGAGTTGCGCCTCGATGTATTCGGCGTTCTGGCCGGCGAGTCGCGGATACTGCGCCGGCATGCCCGCGCCGTTCGGGCCGTGACAGGACGCGCAGGCGGCGACGTTCTTGCCTTGGACGCCGCCGCGGTAGATCTTCTGTCCCAGCGCGACCAGTTCCTTGCTCTTGGCCGCGCCCGATTTAGGTGTCTGGGAAGCGAAGAACACGGCCAGGTTGCGCATGTCTTCAGGCGACAGATTGGCCACCATTCCCGCCATCACCGGGTTCTCGCGCTCGGGCTTCTTGCCGTCTTTCCCCTTGAAGTTGGAGAGCTGCTTGTACAGGTAGTCGGGGATCTGCCCGGCAAGCTTGGGATTGACCGGAATCTGACTGTTGCCGTCGGCGCCATGGCAGGCCGCACACACCTGATTGACGATGGGCTGAGCTTTCGCCGCATCCCCCTTGAATGCCGGCTCTGCGGCTGTTGCGGCAAACGCAAATAGCATAGCGGCGAGCGCCGTAACGCATTTCATGCCTGTGCTCCTCCCAGAACGCACTGCAAAAGCTGTTATTCTATCCGAGTTTGCAGCCTTTCTGCCGATTGGCCCGTCGATCATGTCGCTGTTTCGCGGCGCAAGCTTCTATCTCACTGCGCACAAGCTCGAAGAGTTGCCGCCGCCGCTGGGCCCGGAAATCGCCTTCGCCGGGCGTTCCAACGCCGGCAAGTCGAGCGCCATCAATACGCTCGCCGACCATCACCGTCTCGCCTTCGTCAGCAAGACGCCCGGCCGCACGCAGCAGATCAATTTCTTCAGCCTGCGCGGCGGCGTATTTCTGGTCGACCTGCCTGGTTATGGCTATGCCAAAGTGGAACGCGGGCTGCGCGAGCATTGGGCTCCCGTGCTGTCTGCCTACCTGCGCACGCGCGGATCGCTGTTCGGCATGGTGCTGATCATGGACGCGCGCCATCCGCTCACGCCGCTCGACCGCCAGATGCTCGATTGGTTTTCTCCGACGCGCAAGCCGGTGCACGTGCTGCTGTCGAAAGCGGACAAGCTCGCCCGCGGCCAGGCGCAGAAGACGCTGCGGGAAGTGCGCGCGGCCTTGAGCCAGTACGGCGACAACTACACTGCGCAGCTTTTTTCGAGCCTGAAGAAGCAGGGGACCGAGGAAGCCGAGGAAATCGTCGGGGGCTGGCTCGGCATCGAAAGCATAAAAAAAGCCCCCGGTTAAAGGGGATTAAAACCGGGGGCGAGAACGCCTTAAACAGGGTTAAGGCACCCGCTCAGGGAGGAGAAGCGGGAGATGACCGTAGCCATCTGGTGATAAGATTTCGCTTCCCAAAAAAGGTTCCAGTAGCTGCAGCATAATTCCTGTTTACCCAACCAGAAAGCCACGACATGAATACCTACGGCAGTTTCCCCGCGGTGCGCATGCGGCGCATGCGCCGCGACGATTTCACGCGCCGCTTGATGCGTGAGCACGTACTCACTACCAACGACTTGATCTACCCGGTGTTCGTGATGGAGGGGGCGAAGAAGACGCAGCGCGTGCCGTCCATGCCCGGCGTCGAGCGCGTGACCCTGGACAAGCTGCTTCCCGTGGCGGAACGCTGCCTCAAGCTGAAAGTGCCGGTTCTGGCGCTGTTTCCGGTGATCGACCCCAAGCTCAAGACCTTGGACGGCAGGGAGGCAACCAATCCGAAAGGACTGATCCCGCGCGTGGTGGCGAAGCTGAAGAAGGAATTTCCCGAGCTGGGCGTCATGTGCGACGTCGCCCTGGATCCTTACACCAGCCACGGCCAGGACGGCGTGGTCGACGCGAGCGGTTACATCATGAACGACGTCACACTCGCCGTGCTGGAGAAGCAGGCGCTCACTCAAGCCGCGGCCGGGGTCGACATCGTCGCGCCTTCGGACATGATGGACGGGCGCATCGGCCGCATACGCGCAGCCTTGGACAAGAAAGGGCTCATCCACACGCGCATCATGGCCTACTCGGCGAAGTATGCCTCCGCCTATTACGGCCCCTTCCGCGACGCCGTCGGCTCAGCCGCCAATTTAGGCAAGGGCAACAAGTTCACCTATCAGATGGACCCGGCAAACAGCGACGAGGCGCTGTGGGAGGTCGGCCTCGACCTGCAGGAAGGCGCCGACATGGTGATGGTGAAGCCGGGCATGCCCTACCTCGACATCCTGCGACGGGTGAAGGAGGAATTCAAGGCGCCGACCTTCGTCTATCAGGTGAGCGGCGAATACGCCATGCTAAAGGCCGCGGGCATGAACGGCTGGATCAATGAGAAAGTTTGCGCCATGGAAGCTTTGCTCGCATTCAAGCGCGCCGGCGCAGACGGGATACTCACTTACTACGCCTTGGATGCGGCGCAGTGGCTGGAAGAAGCGCGCTGAATCCCGCCGCTTAGCCGAAGATCATCGCCACGCCGTGGGCTTCGGCCGCGCCCACGGCTACCGAGCCATCCGGCATGCGCGTCGGATGCAGCCCGCCGGCGCGAATCGCGCGCTCGGCCGCGTTGCGATCGGCGACGCGGATGAACAGCGCCGCAAAGAAGGGCTGGTGGCGCGCGCTGATCCACACCCCGGGCAGCTTCTTCGCCAGCTCGCGTTCGGCGCAGAACGCGATCGGCGTGTCGCCGGTTTCGATCAGCAAACCTTCGGCGATCGGTTTCGGCTTGACGTCCAACAGCCGTGCATAAGCCGCCGCGTTCGCGACGACGTCGCTGCTGAGTACAGCGATGGCGGCCAAGCCGGTCGCCGTGTTCGCGTGCGTCTGGTACTCCGGACGCCAGACCACGTCGCGAGTGAAATGCTGGCAGAGGAAGACCTGTCCGCCCGGGGTATGCTCCAGGCCGAGCTGCGTGATGCGGAAGGACGCATTGCGCGCGCCCTCCGCCAATTGCACCGGACGCGAGAAGTCGACCGGCTCGGACGGAGCGAGGGCTGCAGCGGAGAGCTCGCCGTAGGCGCCGCGCGCGTTGTCGGTTTTCAGCGCGATCGCCGCGAGGCCGTCGCCGATGCGGGCGAAGTCGTAGTAGTACTCGCGGCCCGGCAGGCGCTGCGGCACCATCAGCAGCTCGAAGTAGTCGTGGCCGAACATCACGCAGTGGTTTTGCGAACCCAGGGTGTGATGGCCGCGCGGCGTGAGGGTGAAGCCCATGCGCCTGAACGCATTTTCGACGGCGTCCAGCTCCCGCACCGTAATCACGACATGGTCTATGCCCTTGATGTGCTTTCTCACCGTTTTTCTCTTCTTTTGCGGACGCGCCATTATAATTGGCCGCACGCAGCTTGCAGAGCCCCCGCAGGCATTGTTTCGCGGTTAGTAAGCACTTCCTCAACTAGGTGACTCATGGGAATGATCGAACAGCTCGACCGCTTGACCCCCGACATGCAGGCGTGGCGCCACGACATCCACGCCCACCCCGAGACGGCATTCGAAGAGCAGCGCACTGCGGCCCTCGTAGCGCGCGAACTCGCCGCCTGTGGACTGGAGGTGCACCAAGGGCTCGGGCGAACAGGAGTGGTAGGCACCCTGCGGGCAGGCGGCGGCAAGCGCGCCATCGGGCTGCGCGCGGACATGGACGCGCTGCACATCCAGGAGAAGAACGCCTTCGTCCACCGCTCCCAGCATGCGGGGAAGATGCATGCCTGCGGCCACGACGGCCACACGGCCATGCTGCTCGGCGCGGCGAAGCATCTGGCGACGACCAAGAATTTCGACGGCACCATCCATTTCATCTTCCAGCCGGCGGAGGAGAACGAAGGCGGCGGCCGGGAGATGGTAGAGCAGGGGCTGTTCGAGAAATTTCCCTGCGACTCGGTCTACGGCATGCACAACTGGCCGGGCATGCCGGTCGGCCGCTTCGGCTTGCGCGCCGGGCCGATGATGGCTTCCTTCGACATCTTCGAAATCGAGCTCGCGGGACGCGGCGCCCACGCCGCCCTGCCGCACAAGGGGATCGATCCCGTGGTCGCCGGCGCGAACCTGGTGCAGGCGCTGCAGACCATCGCCAGCCGCAACGTCGATCCCATCGAATCCGCCGTGGTCAGCGTGACGCAGATCCACGCCGGGGATACCTGGAACGTGATTCCGGACAGCGCCGTCGTGCGCGGCACCACCCGCGCATTCAAACCGCAGGTGCAGGATCTGGTCGAGCGGCGCATGCGCGAGATCTGTGCCGGCATCGCCGCGACTTACGGCGTGCAAATCAAAGTGCGCTATGAGCGCCGTTACCCGCCGACGGTGAACGCCGAGCGCGAAACCGAAGTCTGCACCAAGATACTGGAAGGGCTGGTGGGGAAAGAAAACGTCGTGCGCGTGCCGCCGGTGATGGGCTCGGAAGATTTCGCTTTCATGCTCCAGGCAAAGGCCGGCTGCTATGTCTTCGTCGGCAATGGCCCGGCCGAAGGCGGCTGCCTGCTGCACAACCCGGGCTACGATTTCAACGACGAGGTGCTGCCGCTCGGTGCCGCTTATTGGGTGACGCTCGTCGAGCACTTGCTCGCGCGCTGATTGCGACCGAGTAGGGCACGTGTGGCGCTGCGCGCGGTACGGCGCGATCCGATACCATAGCGAAGTCGAAGCTTTCTTCCGCTGCCTCCACGCAGGAACGAATCAAGCCATGGGTAAAGTCGAAACGCAATTGAAGGAGCTGGGCATCGTCTTGCCGCGCCCGCCGAAAGCAGTCGCTAACTATCTGGCGGGCGTGCAGGTAGGCGAAATCCTCTACGTCGCCGGAACTGTCGGCACCGTGGTGAACGAGCGCGACGAGGACGTGCTCACCATCCGCGGCAAGCTCGGGCGCGAACTCACGGTCGAACAAGGCTACCAATCCGCCCGCTTCATGGCCATCAACCACCTCGCGATGATGAAATCGGTCTTGGGTGACCTCGATCGCATCGTGCGCATCGTCAAGATGGTGGGTTACGTCAACGCCGCGCCTGGATTTCGCGAAGCGCCCTGGGTGTTGAACGGCGCATCCGATCTCTATGTCCAGATCTGGGGCGAGAACGGCAAGCACGCACGCGCCGCCCTGTATCAGAACGAACTCACTTACGATGCGCCGATCGAAGCCGACCTCGAGGTGCAGGTAAGCGTCTGATTGCCTGTAACTGGTTACAGGCTGACTTAGCGGAGCGCGAGGGGATGCCTTCCCTCGCCTTGTTAGAGAACTTGAAAGGACTCCTATGCTTTACATAGACCATGGAAAAGGCGGTCCCGCCAGCGTGATGAAGGCGGCCGAAGGGCCGCAGCCGCAACCGCAAGCAGGCGAAATCGTGATCGAAGTGCACTACGCCGGCGTCAACCGTCCCGACGTGCTGCAGCGCTCTGGCAGCTATCCGCCGCCTCCCGGCGCTTCACCTCTATTGGGCCTGGAAGTCGCGGGGCGCGTGAGCGCCGTCGCGGCCGATGTGACGCAATGGAAAGTCGGAGACCTCGTCTGCGCGCTCACCCCCGGCGGCGGCTATGCGGAATATTGCGCCGTGCCCGCGCCGCACTGCCTGCCCATCCCCAAGGGCATGTCGGTACGCGACGCGGCGGGGCTGCCGGAGAATTTTTACACCGTCTGGACCAACGTCTTCACCCGCGGCCGGCTGCAGGCGGGGGAGACCATGCTGGTGCACGGCGGCTCGAGCGGCATCGGCCTCACCGCCATCCAGCTCGGCAAGGCCTTCGGCGCCACCGTCTACACCACCGTCGGCAACGCGGAGAAAGCGGCGTTCTGCAAGCGCATCGGCGCGGACGAGGCGATCAATTATCGCGAACAGGATTTCGCGGTCGAGATCGCCCGCCTCACCGAGAAGAAGGGCGTCAATCTGATCCTCGACATGGTGGGCGGTGCCTACGTCGAGAAGAACCTGCGCTCGCTCGCGCTGGAAGGGCGCCTGGTGCAAATCGCCTTCCTGCAGGAGAGCAAGGTCGCGCTCGACCTCATGCCGATCATGATCAAGCGGCTAACTTTCACCGGCTCGACGCTGCGCCCGCGCACCGTGGCGCAGAAGGCCGAGATCGCGCGCGATCTGGCGCAGCATGTCTGGCCGCTGCTCGAATCGGGCAAGGTGAAGCCGGTCATCCACGCAACTTTCCCGCTTGCGGACGCCAGGCTTGCGCACGAGCTGATGGAATCGAGCAAGCACATCGGCAAAATCATGCTGGAAGTGCGCAAGGGCTGAGCGCACGCGGGGACCGCTGCCCCGCTCAGGCCTTCGCTGTGGCCGGCGGGCGGCTGCGCCCGTCGAGGATCTTCCCCAGGATGCCGTGCGGCATGTAGATGATGAACAGCACCAGCATCAGGCCGTAGATGGTCGAGTCCAGGCCGTGCACTTCGTGCCCCACGGCGATGCGTAGGCCTTCCGCGAGCAATAGCGTGAACACCGCGCCGACGGTGGGACCGAGCTGGGTGAACATGCCGCCGGCGATCACCGCGAACACGATCTGCAGCGACACCGCCACGCCCGACACCGTCTCCGGATTGATGTAGAGCTGGTACTGGCCGTAGAGCGCGCCGCCGAGTGCGGTGAGCGCCGCCGAAATCATGGTGATAAGGAGTTTGGTGCGGGTGACGTTAATGCCCACCGATGCGCTCGCGTCTTCCTCCTGGCTGATCGCCTCCATGGCATAGCGCATCATGCTGGCATCGATGCGGCGCCAAACGTAGAGGCCTGCCAGCCAGAACGCGAGCGCGACGTAGAAGAACACCTCCTTGTGCGCGAACTGCAGGGCGACGAGCGAGAACGACTTGCCGCCGGCGAGCGCCGTGTCCGGCGTGACACCGAGCGAGCCGCCGGTCACCTCGCGCAGCGCCACGATGACGAGCCGCACCACCTCAGTGAGCGCCAGCGTCACCAGCGCGAAGTAGTGGCCGGTGATGCGGAAACGAAAGCAGGGATAGCCGATCAGGACCGCCACCACGAGCGACAACGCGATTGCGAGCGGAATGCCGACCCACGGCGTGACGCCGTAGTGGTTCCACAGCATGGTCGTGACGTAGGCGCCGATGCCGAGGAACGCGCCGTGGCCGAAGGACACGAGGCCGAAGCGTCCCATGAGGGACCAGGCGGTGTAGATGAACGACCACAGCATGATGGTGATCGCCAAGTGCAGAATGTAATTGCTGACGCCGGTGAACGGCAGCAAGGCGAAAACGGCGAGTGCGATCCAGGCCGGGCGGTTCATTCCGTTTTCATCCTAGCGCTTCTTTCCCAGCAGCCCTTGCGGGCGGATGAACATCATGACGATGAAAAACACGAAGGCCATGACGTAGCCCCACTCGACGTGAAAGAAGAAGCCGCCGATCGATATCAGCTGGGCGAAGATGAAGGCGGCGATGAAACCGCCGAGCATGTTGCCGAGCCCACCGAGCACGCAGACCAGAAAAGTGATCGGGCCGAAGGTCAAACCGATGGCGGGATGCACGTCGTACTGCAGCACCAGCAGGCAGGCGCCGAGACCGGCGAGCCCGCCGCCGATGGCCGAGGTGATGAGGTAGATGCGGCCGGGGTTCACGCCCATCAGCGGCATGATGGCGCGGTCCTGACTGATGGCGCGGATCGCGATGCCGAGGTAGGTTTTCTTCAGGAACAGGGCGAGGCCCAGCATGGCGACCAGCGCCGTACCCGCCGCATAGATGCGCGACTCGGGCAGCATGATTTCTCCCAGGCTCACGCTGGGCAGCGACACCCCCAGGTTCCGGAACTCGACACCGAAGGCGAGTGTGGCCGCCGCCTGCAAGAAGAACAGCACGCCGCCGGTCACCAGCAGCTGGTTGATCGGCTCGCTCGCCAGCACCGGCCGGATGACGCACTGATGCAGCGCCGCGCCGGCCAGCGCCACGATGGCGATACCGATGACAAAGGCGAACAGCAGCGGCACATGGTGCACGGTGTGCGCGAAATACACGGCATACATGCCGACCATCATCAATTCGGCGTAGCAGATCCAGACCACGTCGATGACGCCGAACACGAGATTCAGCCCTAGCGCGAGCAGCGCGAGCACACCGCCGAACAGCAACCCGTTCAGCACGGTTTCGAGAAAGAAGACGTCGAAGATTTCCATCGTGTCAGGCTCTGCTCAAAGTCCGATATAGGCGCGGCGCAGATCGTCGCTCGCCATCAACTCCGCCGAGCGCCCGCTCGCCTTGATGCGCCCGACTTCCAGGAGATAGGCGCGGTCGACTACTTTCAGCACCTGCTGGATGTTCTGCTCGACGATCAGCACCGTATAGCCCTCGGCGCGGATTCTGTGCACCAGCGCGAACACCTGCTGCACGATCACCGGCGCGAGGCCCGCCGAAGGCTCGTCCAAAAGCAGCAGCTTCGGTCCCGACATCAGGCCGCGGCCGATGGCGCACATCTGCTGCTCGCCGCCGGAGAGGGTGCCGGCGAGCTGATGCCGCCGCTCGCGCATGCGCGGGAACAGGCCGTAGACGAACTCCAGGCGCTCGGCGTAATGCGCGCGCGCCGCCCGCGGATAGGCGCCGATGCGCAGGTTCTCCTCTACGGTGAGCAGCGGAAACAGGCGCCGGTTTTCCGGCACGTGGGCGATGCCGAGGTCGATCACTTGGTGCGCCGCGAGCGTGTTGAGCGCCACCTCTTCCATGCGGATTTCACCCGCCGTCACTTCCATCAGTTTGGAGATGACGCGCAACAGCGTGGTCTTGCCCGCGCCGTTCGGACCGATCACGGCCACCGCCTCGCCCGCATCGACTTTGAGCGACACGTCGAACAGCGCCTGGAAACTACCGTAGCCGGCGGAGACCGATTTCAGCTCGAGCATCGTCTAGGCGCTCACGCGTTGCTGTACCTCGGCGGCGTCGCTGCCGAGATAGACTTCGATCACTTTCGGATCGTGCGCCACTTCGCGCGGCAAGCCTTGCGCGATCAGCTCGCCGTGGTCGAGCACGATGCAGCGATCGACGATGCGCATCAGCACCCCCATGATGTGCTCGACCCAGATGATGGTGATGCCCTTCTCCTTCCTCACCCGGGCGAGCATGTCGCCCGCCTGATCCATCTCGCGCTCGTCCAAGCCGCCCAGGCTTTCGTCGGCGAGCAGGAGCTTGGGCTGGGTGGCGAGCGCCCGTGCGAGTTCCAGCTTTTTCAGCCCCGCGGCGCCCAAGCCGTCGACGCGCTCGCCGCGGGAGTGAGGCAGCTGCACCAACTCCAGCGCTTCTTCGGCGCGTTTCCACGCTTCGCCGCGCGCGATCTGCCCGTTCTCGCCGTAGAACGCCGCGACTGCGACGTTCTCCAGAACCGAGAGCTTGCGAAATGGCCGCGGGATTTGATAGGTGCGGCCTATGCCCAGATGGCATACCGCGGCGGGCAGCAGGCCGCCGATTTCTTTTCCCTGAAAGCGGATCGAGCCCGCCGTCGGCGCGTACATGCCGGCGATCAGGTTGAACGTGGTGCTCTTGCCTGAACCGTTCGGTCCGATGAGGCCGAGGATCTCGCCTTCCTCGAGTTCGAAGGACACACCGTTGACCGCGGTGAATCCCCCGAACTTCTTGGTCAGCCCGCTGACCTGCAGCACTTGGTGCTATCTACGCGTTACGCGTCACATTGCGTAAGGATGGCCTTTGGGCAGCGGGAGGATCGGATCGGTGGTGCGGATCGCGTCCGGCCAGGCGATATAGGTGCGACCGTTGACGTATTGCATCACCACCGGCGTGGAACGTTCGCTCTGCCCCGCCATCTTCGTCCCCGGGCCGAAGAACTTCACACCGTAACCCTGGATGGTGCCGCCGACGGGAATGTCAGTGTCGAGCGCGGCTTTGCGCAGGGCTTCGGAATCGATGCCGCCGTATTTCTTGATCGCGCGCGGCAGCACGTCGGTGAGGAACACCCATGTATGGTTGAAACCCATGCTCACGTGCGGCGGCACTTCGTTCGGCCCTTTCTCCGCCTGATAGCGCTTGACCATTTCCTTAGTCAGATCGCCCAGACCGGGCTTGAGCGTTTTCGGATCGAGCAGCTGCGCCGCCGCCGGATCGACGTTGAAGACGTAGTTGACGTCGCTGCCGAAGGTCTCCGTCAATTTGCCGATCTGAGCATAGCCCGCGCCGTGGCCGATCAAGGCCTTGAACTTCAGGCCCTGCTCCTTCGCTTGGCGCAGGAACAGGGTGATGTCGGGGTTGTAACCGGTGTGCAGGATCACGTCCGGCCGCGCACGCCGCAGCTTGGTCACCAGGCTAGACAGATCGGGCGCAGTGGCGGAATAGCCTTCCTTCAGCACCACTTTCATGCCCATTTCCTTGCACGAGGCATCGTTGCCGGCGCCGATGCCCGCGCCATACGGCCCGTCTTCGTAGATGATGGCGACCTTAAGATCCGACGGCTTCATCCCCAGTTTCTTCTGGGCGTTGTCTTTCAGGAATTGGCACGATGCCCAACCATACTGGTCGCTGTGCACCTGCGGCCGGAACACGTATTTCAGATTCTTGTCCTTGAACACCGCCGAGGACACGCACACCGTGGCCCACATGAACTTCTTTGCCGCATCCGCCTTGGCGGCCATCGGCACGCAATGCGCGCTGGAGAACACGCCCAGGATCAGGTCGACTTTTTCCTGATTGATCAGCCGCTCGGTCTCACTGATCGCCACCTCGCCCTTGCTCTGCGCATCGGCGTAGATCGCTTTGATCTTATAGCCCTCGATGCCGCCTTTCTCGTTCACCAGATCGATCGCGGCCTTGGTTCCGACCGCCGCCGGGGCCGAGCCCCCGTCGGCAAACGGACCGGTGTAATCGTAAATGACTCCTATCTTGATCTCTTTCTGCTGCGCAACGGCGGGAACAGCGACGGCGGCGGCGATCAAAGCCGCGGGAATGAAGCGCGTGAAGAGCGAGCGCATTGCAATCTCCTCTAATGATCTGCTCAGACAGTTATGTTTATTGTTCTGCCTGAGAGTGTTTCAAAGCGCTAACAGGATGTCAAGCGATCACAGTTGCGTCGCGCGCTCTAGCGTGGCGAGAAAGCTCGCAGGCGGTTCGTAGCCGACGACGCGCAAGCCCGGAATTTCCTTGCCCTGGCGATCGAAGAAGATGATGCCCGGCGGGCCGAACAAGCTGAAGCGCTTGAGCAGCGCCTTGTCCTCTGCGGTGTTCGCCGTGACATCGGCCTGCAGCAGCTGCATGCCGTCCATCTTCGCGCGCACCTTGGCGTCGGTGAAGGTGAACGCCTCCATCTCCTTGCACGACACGCACCAGTCGGCGTAGAAATCGAGCATCACCGGTTGCCGTGAATTTTGCAGCTGCGTCTCGAGTTCGGCGAGATTCTTCACCCGCGTGAAGCGTGCTGGCGCCGCCGCCCGCTCGCCGCCGATGGCGAGCCCGCTGAGCGGCCGCAGTACCTCGCGGCTGCCGGAAAACGCCCCGATCGCAAGCGCCGTACCGGCCAACAGCGCAAGAAATCCCACGCCTTTCCACAGGCGGATGCCGATGCCGACCTCGGGCGGCAGCGGATCGATCGCGCGCAGCGCCATCGCGGAACCGATCAACAGCGCCGCCCAGGCGAGCATTTGCGCCGCGGGCGGAATCACCGGCGACACGATCCAGATCGCGACTGCGAGCAGAAGCACCCCGAAGAAATGCTTCACCGACTTCATCCAGTGGCCCGACTTCGGCAGAAACGCGCCTTCGAACACGCCGACCAGGACGAGCGGCACGCCCATGCCGATCGACATGGCGAAGAGCGCGGTGCCGCCGAGCGCGATGTCGCGCGTCTGGCTGATGTAGAGCAGCGCCCCGGCGAGCGGCGCCGCGACGCAGGGGCTGACGATGGCTCCCGAGAGTATGCCCATCACCAGCACCGCGCCGAGATGTCCGCCTTTCAGCCGGTTGCTCGTCTCGGTGATTCTGGCGTGAAAGCCCGAGGGAAGCTGTAGCTCGTAGAAGCCGAACATCGACAGCGCAAGCAGCACGAATACCGTGGCGAAGGCGGACAGCACCCAGGGATTCTGCAGCGCCGCCGAGAGCAGGCTGCCGGAAAGCGCGGCGCCGATGCCGATGGCAGTGTAGGTGACCGACATGCCCAGCACGTAGGCGGCCGACAAGGTAAAAGCGCGGATGCGAGTCGCATTGCGGCCCTCGCCGACGATGATGCCGGAGAGGATGGGAATCATCGGCAGCACGCAAGGCGTGAAGGTGAGCAGAATGCCGGCGCCGAAGAATGCGGCGGCGATGAGCCACAGGCTGCCCGAAGCGAGCAGGTTGTGGAAGCGCGCTTCGTCGCCCCCGGCGAGCGCGTGCTCCATCGCTGCCTGCGGCGCCGCACTGGATGCGGAAGGAAGCGCCAAGCCGACGAGCTCGATGTTCGCCTTCTGATCCTGCGGCACATAGCACACCCCCACGTCGGCGCAGCCCTGCGAGGTGGTGGTGAGCTGCATGCGCGCGAGCCCGGCGTCGTAAGTGACCGGCAGGCGGATGCGCAGCTCCTTGCGGTAGGTTTCGACTTTGCCGAAGAACTCGTCCTGGTGGACCTCCCCCGGCGGAAATTGCGGCTCGCCCAGCTTCGCCGTCGCCGGCTCCGCGGCGAACTTGAACTTGTTACGGTACATGTAGTAGCCGCTCGCGATCTGATAGCGCACTTCAAGCGTATTCGCATCGAGTGCCCGCACCGAATACTTGAACGCGACCGCGGGATCGAGCAGGTCCTGGGCGCCGGCGCCGGCGGACACGAAGAGGAGGAGCAGGGTGAAAACTCTGCAAAGCATATTGCGCATGGTGGGTTCAGGCCGGTTCGTTCTTCTGGCGGGTTTCGGATTCGACCCACTGCAAGTATGCGGGCAGGCCATCGCTCACTGAGACCGCAATGATCTCGGGGAGTTCATAGGGATGATGCGCGCGGATCGCCGCCGCCAGTTCCGGATAGCGGTCGGCTGCGGTCTTGATGAGCACCGGCACCTCCTCGTCGTGCTGGATTTCCCCCTGCCAACGGTAGACCGAAGCGCAAGGAGCGAGGATGTTGACGCACGCGGCGAGGCGCGCCTCGATCAGCAAGTCGGCAAGCTTTTCCGCGCTCGCCGCGTCGGGCAGATTGGTGAAGACGAGTAGGCTTTCCATGAGCGCGGGCCAGCGTCAGACAGAAATGGCGAGCGGCACGCCGTCGTACACCGTCGGATAACGCAGTCGCACGCCCAGTTCCGCTTTCATGCGCGCATTGTTGAGCCGCCGCGACTCGCGCATGAAGCTCATCAAGCCTTCACCGATTGCGCCCGCCTCGGCCGCGGCGCGCGTCACCCGCGGCGGACGCGGCAGGTGCGCCCGGTCGGCGACTAGATCGAAGTAGTCGCCCATTTTCAATTCGCCGTCGTCGCTCGTGTTGTAGGCGCAGCCGGCGCGGCTGCGCTCTAGCGCCAGGGCACAGATGGCCGCGAGGTCGTCGGCGTGGATGTGATTGCTGTAAACATCGTCCTCCGGCGCGAGCACGGGCACGCCGCGCTTCAGGTGCGCGAGCGGCAGGCGCTCGGCCGCATAGATGCCCGGCACCCGCAGGATGGATACCGCGCTGCCGCTCTTCGCGCTCCAATCGAGCAGCCGCCGCTCCGCATCGACGCGGCGCGCGGCACGCGGCGAGAGCGGCGCGAGCGGCCGGTCCTCGTCCACCCAGTCTCCGCCGCAGTCGCCGTAGACGCCGCTGGTGCTGATATACACCAGCCGCTCGGGCGGGCGTTCCGAGAAGGCGGCGATCAGATTCGCCGTGCGTTGGTCACCGTCGCCCGTTTCCGGCGGCGGCGCGAGATGCAGCACCAGCTCGGCGCCGGCTGCCTGGCGCAGCGTATCGGCGCGGTCGAGGTCGCCCATGACTGCTGCCGCACCCCGGCTGGCGATGCGCTCCGCCTGCGCGCTGGAGCGGACGAGGCCGCTCACCGCGTAGTCTCGCGCGAGCCGCGGCAGTGCTCGCAGGGCGATGTCGCCGCAACCGACGATGAGGAGCTTCTTCATAGTAAAATTGTACTCGTTCTAATAACTGCATATCGCCGATGTCCCACCAAGTCACCATCCGCCCCAGCGGCCACTGTTTTCACGTCCAGGAGGACGAAACCGTGCTCGTCGCGGCGCTGCGCGAGGGCTTCGCCCTCGCCTATGGCTGCCGCAACGGCGCCTGCGGCAGCTGCAAAGGAAAACTGCTCGAAGGCAAGGTGGATTACGGCAAGCACTCGGACACGGCGCTCTCGGCCGAGGAACAGGCGAAGGGCATGGCGCTATTTTGCGTCGCCCGCCCCTTGAGCGACATCGAGATCGAATGCCGCGAAGTCGGCGCGATCAAGGACCAGCAGATCAAGATCCTGCCCTGCCGCGTGCAGAGCATCGAAAAGCCGGCGCCCGACGTGGCGGTGCTCGCGTTGAAGCTCCCCGCAAACGAACGCCTGCAGTATCTCGCCGGGCAATACATCGAGTTCCTGCTCAAGGACGGCAAGCGCCGCGCCTATTCGCTCGCCAACGCGCCGCACGACGACGAGCTGCTGCAGATCCACGTGCGCCACCTGCCCGGGGGCCTGTTCACCGACCAGGTGTTCGAGAAGATGAAGGGGCGCGAGATCCTGCGCTTCGAAGGCCCGCACGGCACCTTCTTCCTGCGCGAGGAAAGCGACAAGCCGATGGTGCTGCTCGCGAGCGGTACAGGCTTCGCCCCGATCAAGGCGATCATCGAGCACGCGTTCTACAAAGGCATCACGCGGCCGATGACGCTCTACTGGGGCGGTCGCCGGCCACGCGACCTGTACATGGACGCGCTCGCCCGGCGCTGGGCTGGCGAACATTCCAATTTCAAGTACGTGCCGGTCATTTCGGACGCGCTTGCCGAGGACGGCTGGAACGGCAGCAGCGGCTTCGTCCATCACGCCGTGATGAAGGATTTCCCGGATCTCTCCGCTTACCAGGTGTACGCCTGCGGCGCGCCGATCGTGGTCGATTCGGCGCGGCGCGATTTCAGCGCGCACTGCGGCCTGCCGGAAGACGAGTTCTATGCCGACTCCTTCACCACCGAAGCCGATCTCGCCAAAGTGAAATAAGCCCCCCCGCCGCAGCGGCGAGCGCGGCGAAGAATAATCGACCGGAAGGACGACATGGAGCAGCACGCGCACGGCAACCCCATCGACATCCACGCCCACTGGTATCCGCAGGCGTGGCTGGAACTGCTTTCCCGCGTCGGTCCTGCCGAAGGCCTGGAGTGGCGCGAAGTTGAGGGCAAGGGGCCGCAGTTCAAGGTGGGCCATCTCAGCACCGGCCCGGCAGGGCCGCGCTTCATCGACCTCGACGCGCGCATCGCCGCCATGGACGACCAGGGGGTCGCGGTGCACGCGCTGTCGCTGTCGCAGCCCATGGTGTACTGGGCCGGGCGCGAGACCGGCAACCGGCTCGCCATTGCCTACAACGACGAGCTCGCGCGCGCACACGAGGCGCAACCGCAGCGGCTCGTCGGCCTGGCGACGCTGCCGCTGCAGGCGCCCGATCTCGCCGTGCGCGAAGTCGAGCGCGCCGCGCGCCTGCCCGGCGTGCGCGGCTTCTACCTGGCGACGCGCGTGCTGGAACGCGAACTCTCCCACCCGGATTTCTTCCCGGTGTACGAGCGCATCGAAGCGCTGCGGCTGCCGATCTTCCTGCATCCGGTGATGGTCATCGGCCACGAGCGCCTGACGCCGCACTATCTCACCAACCTGCTCGGCAACCCCTTCGAAAGCGCGATCGCCGCGGCGCACCTGATATTCGGCGGCGTGCTCGATCGCTTCCCCAAGCTGGTCGTCGTGCTGCCGCACGCGGGCGGCGCTTTTCCCTGGTTGGTGGGGCGGCTCAACCGCGGCTGGGAGAAACGCGCCGATCTGAAGCACATCGAGCAGGGACCGCTCGCCTATCTGCGCCGCTTCTACTACGACACCGTCGGCTACTCGGATGCCGTGGTCGACTATCTGGTGCGGGAAATCGGCGCCGACCGCATCATGATGGGCAGCGACTACTGCTTCCCCATCGCCTACGAACGCCCGGTGGAAGTGGTGACCGGCAACAGCCGGCTGCGCGCCGAGGACAAAAACGCGATCCTAGAAGGTAACGCGCGGCGGCTGCTCGGTTTGTGAGCGGGTCTGCGAACCTTTATCCGGCTTCGCCGAGATAGGCCGCCTGCACCTTGGGGTCCGTCAGCAACTCGCGCGCCGCGCCTAAGAGCGTGATCGAGCCGGTTTCCATGACATAAGCGCGACTGCTCACTTCCAGCGCGAGCCGCGCATTCTGCTCCACCAGCAAAATGGTCACGCCTTCCTTCGCCACGGCGAGGATGGTGTCGAATATCCGCTGCACGATGAGCGGAGCGAGCCCCATGCTGGGCTCGTCCAGCAGCAGCAATTTCGGCCGACTCATCAGGGCGCGGCCGATGGCGAGCATCTGCTGCTCACCGCCGGAGAGCGTCCCCGCCGATTGATGACGCCGTTCCGCCAAACGCGGAAAAAGGGTGAAGGTGCGCTCCAGGTCCTGCCTCACCGCGGCCGCGTCGCGGCGCGCGTAGGCGCCCATGGCGAGGTTTTCCGCCACCGTCAGCTGGCCGAACACGCCGCGCCCCTCGGGAACGAGCGCCAGGCCGCGGCGCACGAGTTCGAAGGAGCGCATGCCGCCGATCGCCTCGCCATCGTAGCGTATCGCCGCGGCGGGAGCGGCGAGCATGCCCGCGACCGCCTTCAAGGTGGTGGTCTTGCCGGCGCCGTTCGCCCCGATCAGGCACACCAGCTCCCCCCTGGCGACACTGAGGTCTATTCCCTTCACCGCGCGGATGCCGCCGTAGCCGACTTCCAGCCCGTGCAGTTCGAGCAGATTCGCGCTCATGGCGCCGCGCGCGCGCCAGCCGCGTCCGCGCGCACGCCTCCGAGATAGGCTTCGATGACGCCCGGGTCGCGCTGCACCTCGCGTGGCGCCCCTTCGGCGATCCTGCGGCCGTAGTCGAGCACCAGCACGCGGTCGCACAGGCCCATCACCAGCTTCACGTCGTGCTCGATCAGCAAAATGGTGGTGCCGTCGGCGCGGATGCGCTCGAGCAGTCGTCGAAGTTCCAGCGTTTCCGTGGCGTTCATGCCGGCGGCCGGCTCATCCAGCGCAAGCAGTTTGGGTTCGGTGGCCAGCGCGCGCGCGATCTCCAGCCGCCGCTGATCGCCGTACGGCAACTCGCGCGCCACGTCGTTCGCGCGCGCTGCGATACCGACGTAGCGCAGCAGCTCGAGCGAACGCCGCTCGATCGCCGCCTCTTCGTCGCGCGTGGCCTTGGTGCGCAACACCGCGCCGAACACCCCGGCGCGGGTGCGCACATGGCGCCCGATCATCACATTGTCGAGCACCGACAGATTGGCGAACAGGCGGATGTTCTGGAAGGTGCGGGCGATACCGTGCGCGGCGACCTGGTCTGCGCGCAAGCCCGCAAGCGGCTTGCCGTCGAAGCGGAAGCCCCCCGCGTCCGGCGCATAGATGCCGGACAGCGTGTTGAACAGCGTCGTCTTGCCGGCGCCGTTCGGCCCGATCAGGCCGTAGATCTCGCCTGCGCGGATGTCGAAGTCGACGCCGGAAAGCGCAAGCACCCCGCCGAAGCGCTTGTCCAGTCCCCGGCATTCGAGCAGCGCTGCATCCATGCTGTCTCTGCTACTTTTCCAATTCGCGCTTGCGCACCGCTGAGGGCAGCAGGCCCGCGGGACGATAGAGCATCATCAACACCAGGGCGAGGCCGAAGAGCAGCATGCGTATCACCTCGGGCTCGATGATGCTGCGGCCGAACAGCGCGCGTTGCACCGGCTCGACCGTATAGCGCAACAGTTCGGGAACGAAGGAAAGCAGCACCGCCCCGAGCACCACGCCCCAGATATTGCCCATGCCGCCCAGCACCACCATCGACAGCACCATGACCGATTCGACCAGGACGAAGCTCTCCGGGCTAATGAAGCCCTGGATCGCGGCGAACATGCCGCCCGCCAGCCCGCCGAAGGAGGCACCCATGGCGAAGGCGAGCAGCTTGACCGCCGTGGTGTCGATGCCCATCGCCCGCGCCGCGATCTCGTCCTCGCGGATGGCTTCCCAGGCGCGGCCGATGCGCGAGTGCTGCAGGCGCAGGTTCACCGCGATCACCAGCAGCGCGAAGGCGAGCAGCAGGTAGTAATACTTGATCGGACCGGAAAAGTTGAGGCCGAGATAGTCGGCACTGCGGCTGAAGTCGAAAGTGCCGATGCGGAACGGATCGATGCGCGATATGCCCTGCGGCCCGTTGGTGATGTTCACCGGCTGCGACAGGTTGTTGAGGAAGATGCGCACGATTTCGCCGAAGCCGAGGGTCACGATCGCCAGGTAGTCGCCGCGCAACTTGAGCGTGGGCGCACCGAGCAGCACGCCGAAGATGCAGGCGACGACTGCGCCGATCGGCAGGATGATCCAGAAGGGCAGGTGCAGGTTGAAGTGCGGCGAAGCGAGCAAGGCGTAGACGTAGGCGCCCACGGCGTAGAAGGCGATATAGCCGAGGTCGAGCAGCCCGGCGAAGCCGACGACGATGTTGAGGCCCAGGGCAAGGAACACGAACAGAATCGCAAGATTGGTGATGCGCACCCACGCCGTGCCCACTAGCGCCAGCACGAAGGGCAGGGCGATCAAGGCAAGGGCGACCAGAGCGAGGCCGATCCACTTGGAGCGGAATCTAGCCACGGCGAACTGCGCTTCCCCGCACGCTCATGCACGGTCTCCGACGCGCTCGCCGAGCAAGCCGGACGGGCGGAATACCAGGACCAGGATCAGCACCATGAAGGCAAACACGTCCTGGTAATTGCTGCCGAACACGTTGTTGGTGAGATCGCCGATATAGCCCGCGCCCAGCGCCTCGACCACGCCCAGCAGCACGCCGCCCAGCATCGCGCCGGCGATGTTGCCGATGCCGCCGAGCACGGCGGCGGAAAACGCCTTCATGCCGAGAAGCGAACCCATGGTGTACTGGGCGATGCCGTAATAGGTGCCGACCATCACCCCGGCGACGGCGCCCAGGGCCGCGCCGACGACGAAAGTGAAGGCGATGACGCGGTCGATGTCGATGCCCATCAAGCCCGCGATCTGCGGGTTCTGCGAAGTCGCGCGCATGGCAATCCCAAGTTTGGTGCGATACACCATCAGCGTGAGGCCCGCCATCATCAGGATCGAAATCACGATGATGGCGATCTGCACGCTGGTGATGATGGCGCCGCCGATTTCGAAGCTCCCCAGGGGAATGATTTGCGGGAAGGCGAGCGGATTGCGGCTCCATACGAGGAGCGCCACATGCTGCAGGATGATCGACACACCGATGGCGGTGATCAGCGGCGCCAAGCGCGGCGCGCCGCGCAAGGGCCGATAGGCGATTCGCTCCATGGCGTAGCCGACCAACATGCACACCGGAATCGCGGCGAGCGCGCCCACGACGACGATCAGCGTCGGCGGCAGCGCGCTTTGCGCGAGCGCGCTGATCACCGAGAACGCGACCATGGCGCCGATCATCACCACCTCGCCGTGGGCAAAGTTGATCAGCTGGATGATGCCGTAGACCATGGTGTAGCCCAGCGCCACCATGGCATAGACGCTGCCCAGCGTCAGGCCGTTGATGATCTGCTGCAGGAATATGTCCATGGCTCGGCGGATTTAAGCGCAAACACAGCGGAAACGCAAAGCCCGCGCAATCCTCCAATCGCGCAGGCAGGCGGCGCATCGCGAGGCACGAGCCTTGAAACAGCCCGCGAGAGTATTACCCGCGGGCGGTCCTACAACAAAACGGCACCCGCAGGTGCCGTTTTCCGTGGCGATGCGCTCGCGCTCGGCTTACTTCTTCGCCGCCTCCGCCTTCGCAGCGTCTGCCTTGGGCGCTTCTGCCGCCTTCGCCGCCTCGGGCGCGGGCGCCGGAGCAGTCGCCGCGGGAGCGGCCGGCGCGGCCGCGGCCTCGGCCGCCTTGATGAAGTCTTCGAACTTAGTCGTCTTCCCGCTCTTGATGATGGCGATCGGCTCGATCTTCCCGCCCTTCATGGTAAAGATCGTCATCTCCGCGTCCTTGCGGTCGCCTTTTTCGTCGAACTCGATCTTGCCGCTCGCGCCGTCATAGCTGATTTTGGCGAGCTCCGGCAGGTATTTCGCCGGATCGGGCGAGTTCGCCTTCTTCATCGACTCGATGATCAGGTTCGCCGCGTCGTAGGTGAAGGGGGCGTAGAGGATAGGCTCGATCTTGAATTTGGCGCGATAGGCGTCGAGGAATTTCTTGTTCGCCGCTTGGATCGGCAGCCCGGCCTGCGAGCACAGCAGGCCCTCGGCTGCGTCGCCAGCAAGTTCCTTCATCTTGTCGGTGCAGGCACCATCGCCGAAAGCGAACACCGCCTTGATGCCGAGCTCGCGCCCTTGCTTGAGCAGCGGCCCGCCGGTGGCGTCCATGCCGCCGTAGAACACGGCATCTGGCTTCTTGCCTTTGATCTTGGTGAGGATCGCCTTGAAGTCCGCCGTCTTGTCCGTGCCCTTTTCGCGCGGCAGCACCTTCACGCCGGCCGCTTTGAGCGTCTTCTCCACCTCGTTGGCGAGCCCTTCGCCGTAGGCGGTGGCGTCGTCGATCACGGCTACGGCCTTGGGTTTGATTTCCCCGGCGAGATAGCTCGCGATCGCCGGCCCCTGCTGATCGTCGCGGCCAACCACGCGGAACACGGTCTTGAAGCCCTGCTCGGTGAGCTGCGGGTTCGTCGACGAGCCGCTGATCATGGGGATGCCGGCCTGGTTGTAGATGGCGGACGCGGGGATCGATACGCCGGAATTCAGGTGGCCGACCACGCCCACCACCTTGGCGTCGACGAGCTTCTGTGCCACCGTGGTGCCGACCTTTGGATCGGCCTGATCGTCTTCGGCAACGAGTTCGAGCTTGACCGTCTTGCCGTCGAGCTTGAGTCCCTTGGCGTTGGCCTCGTCGACAGCCAGTCGCGCGCCGTTTTCGTTGTCCTTGCCCAGATGCGCGATGCCCCCGGTCAGCGGCCCGACATGGCCGATCTTCACCACCATGGGCGGAGGTGGGGGCGGAGGCGCCGCCACCGTCGTTTCGGGTTTCTTCTCTTCGCCACAAGCGGCGAGGACGAGCGCCGCGGCTGCGGCGAGGGCGGTCAGCGTGAAACGTGAGCGTTGCATAAGGGGCTCCCTGGATTAGGCGAAATTATTCTAGCACCGCCGCCAAAAAAGAAGCCGGCGCTAGGCCGGCTGCTTTTCTCGGCTTCCGCTTACTTCTGCGACAACACCCACTTTACCAAGGCTTTGATGTCGGCGTCGGGCACTTGCGCGTTCGGCGGCATCGGAATCTGCCCCCAGGCGCCAGAGCCGCCGTTCTTCACCTTGGCGATCAGTTTGGCCTCGGCGCCGGCGTCGCCTTTGTACTTGGCCGCGACGTCCTTGTAGGCCGGGCCGATGACCTTCTTGTCCACGGCGTGGCAGGTGAGGCAGTTGTATTTCTTCGCCAGCGCTTCCTGCGCCATCGCGTTGCCGGTGGCGGCGAGCAAGCCGGCGGAAACGAACAAACAAGCGACTAGGGACTTCATCATTTCTCCTTGGAAAGATCTTCGAATACCAGGGTGCGGCAGTCTAGCAGGCTGCCGGCGCCTTGAGCGCAGCGCGCAGCGCATCCAGCTTATCCACCGGCGGTTGGCAACTAACGCCCTGGCAGACCCAGGCGTTGACAGCGTCGCCGGCGAGCGGCTTGGCGAGCAGGGGGGCAAGTTCGCGTTCCTCCGCGGGAACGGCGAGCACCAGGGTCGTGGGCCGGTACTCAGGCGCCAGCGCCCGCTGCCATTGGGCGAGCGCCGCGCGCGGGCCGCGCAGCACCGCTATCCGCGGCGGGACGATCATCTCTTCTAAGGCCATCAACAGGTTCGCGTGTCCCTCCGGCTGACGCGTAAGCTGCGGATGGAACAATCTGACGGTCCGCTCGGCCGCGTCGAGATAATGGGTTCCGCCCGTGATGTGGCCCAGCCGCAACAGCGCGCGCGCCGCTACGCCGTTGCCGGAAGGCGTGGCGCCGTCGTGGCCCACTTTGGGTCGATGGATCAGCGCTTCATGGTCGTGGCTGGTGAAAAAGAAGCCACCTTGCGCGGGATCGTAGAAGGCATCGAGCAGGACCTGGGCGACTTGTTCGGCGAACTCGAGTTCGGCGCCCGCGTAGTCGGCCTGCAGGATCTCGAGCAGCGCCGCGAGCAGATAGGCGTAGTCGTCGAGGTACGCGTTCAGATGCGCGCGACCGTCCTTGCAGGTGGCGAGCAGCCGAGTTCGCCCCGACGCGGGATCCTCGCGCCACAAGTTCGCACGCAGAAAGGCGAGCGCCGCGCGCGCCGAGGCGAGCCAGTCGGCGCGGTCGAACACCCGCGCCGCACGCGCCATGCCGGCGATCATCAGCGCATTCCAGCTTGTAAGAATCTTCTCGTCGCGCCCCGGTCGCACTCGCTGCTCGCGCGCCGCAAGGAGCTTGCTCCGCCCGCTCGCCAAGAGTGCCGTGCAGGCTGCGACCGATTCGCCTTGCGCCGCAGCCACCTCCTCCACGGAACGAGCGCGGCGCAGGTGCCAATGCGTTCCCTCGAAATTCGGCGGATCGTCGAGCCCGAAGTAGGGCGCGCACACTGCATATTCATCCGCGCTTAACAGCGCCTGAACGGCCTCGGGCGTCCAGACGTAGAATTTGCCCTCTTCGTGTTCCGAATCGGCGTCGAGGCTCGAATAGTAGCCCCCCTCGGGTGACTGCATTTCGCGCATGATCCAGGCGGCCGTTTGCTCGGCCACTTCGGCGAACAGGGGATCGCGGGTGAGTGCCCAGGCGTCGCTATAGCGCTCGAGCAGCGACGCATTGTCGTAGAGCATTTTCTCGAAATGCGGGATGTGCCAGCGCGCATCGACGCTGTAGCGGCAGAAACCACCGCCCAGCTGGTCGTAGATGCCGCCCTGCGCCATGCCGGCGAGGGTGCCAAGCGCCATCGCCAGGGCGTCGCCCGTCGCGTGCCGACGCAGGCAGAGTTCGAGTTCCGCCGGGTGTGGAAACTTCGGCGCCGCGCCGAATCCGCCGTGGGTCGCGTCGAAGTTCGACCACAGATTCTTCAGCGCCTGCTCGATCGGTTCGGGCGAAAAATCCGCTGAAGCGCCCGTGCCGGCAGGCTGCAGGCGTCCGAATGCGTTACGCAGGGCCGCGGCCTGAGTCGAAATCTCCGCGCGCTCGGCGCGGTAGAACTGCGCCGCGCGCAGCAGCAGCTCGGGAAATCCGGGCAGGCCGTAGCGCGCTTCCTTGGGGAAATAAGTGCCGCCGAAAAAAGGCTCCCCCCCGGGCGTAAGAAACATGGTGAGCGGCCAGCCGCCGCTGCGGCCGGTGATCATTTGCTGCGCGAGCTGGTAGATCTGGTCGAGGTCAGGCCGCTCCTCGCGGTCGACCTTGATATTGACGAAATGCCGGTTCATCAGCGCCGCCACTTCGGCGTCCTCGAAGGATTCGTGCGCCATCACGTGGCACCAGTGGCAAGCGGAATACCCGATGGAAAGCAGGATGGGCCTGTCCTCGGCGCGCGCGGCGGAAAGACCTTCCTCTCCCCAGGGATACCAGTCGACCGGATTGTCTGCGTGCTGCTGCAGATAAGGGCTGGTCTCGCGGCTCAGGCGGTTGCTCATAGGGCGGAGCGCCCGCCGCAATCTGAATTTTGCAGCGGGCCGATGTAGCGGAAACCGAGGGGAGATGGCCCCTCGTTGCCTAACGAAGCTTGAGACCTTCCGCCTGAACGAAAGATCACACGTCGCCGTCGGTGATCGCGCCGATGCTCGCCGTCGACACCAGCTTCCTATACTTGGCGAGCAGACCGTGGGTAAAGCGCGGCTTGGGCGCTTTCCACTTCTTGCGGCGGGCGGCGAGTTCTTTGGTGGAAACGTTCAACTGGATCAGGCGCTTCTTGGCGTCGATGGTGATCGAGTCACCCTCCTTCACCAGCGCGATCGGCCCGCCGACGGCGGCTTCGGGCGCGACGTGCCCCACCACCATGCCCCAAGTGCCGCCGGAGAAGCGTCCGTCAGTGATCAAACCCACCGATTCGCCTAGGCCTTGGCCGATGAGGGCCGAGGTCGGCGCCAACATTTCCTGCATCCCCGGGCCCCCTTTCGGACCCTCGTAGCGGATCACGATCACGTCGCCGGGCTTGATCTTCTTCGCCATGATCGCGTCCATGCACTTGGGCTCGGAGTCAAACACCCGCGCCGGGCCGGTGATGGAAGGATTCTTCAGGCCGGTGATCTTGGCGACGCAGCCTTCCGGCGCAAGATTCCCCTTCAGGATGGCGAGATGGCCTTGCGCGTACATGGGTTCGCGCCAGGGGCGGATCACGTCCTGGCCGGCGGGTGGCTCGCTCGGCACCGCCGCCAGCTCTTCTGCCATGGTGCGTCCGGTGATGGTCAGGCATTCGCCGTGCAGGACGCCGTGCTCGAGCAGCATTTTCAGCACCTGCGGCACGCCGCCGGCGCGGTGGAAATCCACGGCGACATAGCGGCCGGAAGGCTTAAGATCGCACAGCACCGGCACCTTGCGGCGTACGCGCTCGAAATCGTCGATGCTCCATTTCACGTCCGCGGCCGCGGCGATCGCAAGGTAATGCAGCACCGCATTGGTCGAGCCGCCGGTGGCCATCACCAGGCTGATCGCGTTTTCGATCGATTTGCGCGTGATGATTTTCCGCGGCAGGATTTGCTTGCGGATGGCGTTCACCAGCACCGCCGCCGAGTCGGCGGCGGAAACCGCCTTTTCCGCATCGGGCGAGGCCATTTGCGAGGAACCGAGCAGGCTCATGCCCAGCGCTTCGAAGGACGAGGACATGGTGTTGGCGGTGTACATGCCGCCGCAGGCGCCGACCGTCGGGCAAGCGTTCTTTTCGATGCCGACGAAATCCTCCTGGCTCATCTTGCCGGCGGCGTAGGCGCCCACCGCCTCGAAGGCGCTGACGATGGTGAGGTCTTGTCCCTTCCACTTGCCCGGCTTGATCGTGCCGGCATAGACGAAGATCCCCGGAACGTTCATGCGCGCGATGGCCATGATGCCCGCGGGCATGTTTTTGTCGCAGCCGCCGCAGACCAGCACGCCGTCCATCGCCTGGCCGTTGACCGCGGTCTCGATACAGTCGGCGATGACCTCGCGCGAAACCAGGCTGTATTTCATCGCGTCGGTGCCCATGCCGATGCCGTCGGTGATGGTAGGCGTGCCGAACACCTGCGGCTTGGCGCCAGCGGCCTCCAGCGCCGCCATCGCGCGATCGACCAGGGGCTGAATTCCGGCGTTACAGGGATTCATGGTCGAGTGGCCGTTGGCCACCCCGACGATGGGCTTATCGAAATCCCCGTCGCGAAATCCGACGGCGCGCAGCATGGCGCGGTTGGGCGAGCGGGCGACTCCCTCGGTGATCAGTCTGCTTCTGCGGTTATCCGCCATGTCGTACTCCTTTCTTCATATCTGGTGTGGCCGCGTTCTCGAGCAGCCGGCGCGCGTCTTGCAGTCATACTTTTGTGGGAGCCCGAGACGATAGCACCGGCTCCGGCCTGAGACAACCGAGGATGGCGCCGCCCGCGACGAGGATGAAGCCTGCCGCGTGATACGGATACAGCCGCTCGCCGATGAACAGCGCGGCGAACAGGCTGGAGAACACCGGCATGAGATGGATCAGGATGCCGCCGCGCACCGCGCCCACGCGCTCGACGCCATAGCTGAACAGCACCGCTGACACCAACGTGGCGAGCGCGCCAATGTAGGCGAGCCCCAGCCATTCGCGCAGGCCCAGATGCAGCGGCCCCGCCTGTGCCCACTGCACCGCCGCCAAGGGTAGGACGAGGGCTTCGCCGAGCACGGCCAGCACGAAGACGAAGGTGATCAGCGACAGCGACTCGGGCCGCTCCTTCAGGCGCAGCGTGTACAGCGCCCACACCACCATGGCCGCGAGCATCAGCAGATCGCCCGAATTGAAGCTCAGGTGGAGCAGGGCGCCGAGCTCGCCGTGGGCAAGAATGAGGAGCACGCCAACGAGGGAGAACGTGAGCCCGATCGCCTCCAGCCGCCGCGGCCGGCGACCGTACCAGGCCCAGCTGATGAGGATGATGATCACCGGAATGGTGGAGTTGAGCAGTCCCAAGTGGATGGCGGTGCTCGCCGACAGGCCGGTATAGACCAGCGCGCTCTGCGGTGCGCTGCCGAGCAGCGCCAAGCCGAGCAGCGCTCCAAATTTCTGCCGCAGCACCCGCGCGATGACGCGGCGCTCCGGCCACACCAGCGGCAGGAGCAGGACGAACACGATGGCCCAGCGAGCCGCAGCCATGACCAGAGGCGGAATCGTGTCCATGAGCGCGCGCGACACCACGCCGTTGCTCCCCCAAAGGGCGGTGGTCGCGACCAGCGCGGCGTAGGCGAGCAAGCGTGGAGAACCGGGAGCGGATGACATGGCGGTCTGCGGCAGCGGCGAGCTGCGATACCCAATACAATATCGATCGACCGCATTCTAATCCGCGCCGCAGCTTGTACCGAATCCATGTTGACTTCCCGCGCCTTTGAATTCCGCAGCAGCAACCATAATCCGCCGGGCGACCCGCGACGCAATCCCTGCGAGCGCCCGTGCTAACCCAGCCGCAGATCGATCCCATCGCCCTCTCCATCGGGCCGCTGGCGGTGCGCTGGTACGGCCTGATGTATCTCGTCGGCTTCGGCCTGTCCTATTTCCTCGCGCGGCAGCGCATCGCCCAGGGCAAGAGCGGCAAGATCAGCTACGCCGTGTTCGACGATCTCTTCTTCTTCTGCGTGCTCGGCGTGGTGCTCGGTGGGCGCCTGGGCTATGTGCTGTTCTACAAGCCGGGCTATTATCTTTCGCACCCGCTGGACATCTTTGCCGTCTGGCAGGGCGGCATGTCCTTTCACGGCGGTTTTCTTGGCGTGCTCGCCGCGATGCTCTACATCGCGCGCAAGCATGGAGTCGCCTGGCTCGCGATCACCGATTTCATCGCGCCGCTGATTCCCACCGGGCTCGCTTCCGGCCGCATCGGCAATTTCATCAACGGCGAGTTGTGGGGACGGGTCACCGATGTCCCTTGGGGCATGGTGTTCCGCGGCGCCGGGCCGCTGCCGCGTCATCCCTCGCAACTGTACGAATTCGCCCTCGAGGGGGCGCTGCTGTTCACCTTTCTTTGGCTGTATTCGGCGAAGCTGCGACCGCGGGGAGCGGTATCGGCGATGTTTCTCATCGGCTACGGGCTGTTGCGCTTTACCGTCGAGTTCTTCCGCGAGCCGGACGATTTCCTCGGCCTGCTCACGCTCGGCTTGTCCATGGGCCAGTGGCTGTCGCTGCCCATGATCGTGGCCGGAATCGGGCTCCTCGCCTGGTCTGTCCGAAAGGTGTAGTCTATGCGCGGAGAGACCGTCATGGACGATACCCTACACGCCGCGCTGCGGCAGCGGATCAACGAATTGCAGATGGAACACCGTGATTTGGACGACGCCATCGCGCGCCTGTCGGAGAACCCTCTGCCGGATCAACTGCGCATGCAACGGCTGAAGAAACGCAAGCTGCTGCTGAAAGACCAGCTCACGTATCTCGAGCGCCAGCTCGATCCGGACGTCCTGGCCTAGAGCCGCGCTAGCGGCGCTTGCCCGAGAGCACGCCGGGCTTCAAGCCGGTGGACACGCTTGCCTGCTCCAGGCGCAAAAACGTGGCATAGCCTTCTGGCGCGACGGCAAAGCCGTAGGACAGCCGCCCCTTCAAGCGCACCGCCTGCGGCGCGAACAGCCCGGCACCCGGATCGTAGCCGGGCAGATGCACGAAAGGCACCGGACGCTCGGCGCAGTCGGGGCAGATCCCCGCCTCACCCGCGAGCACGATCTGGCGCGGGTCGTTGTGCATGGCGACGAGATAGCCGCGGAGTTCCACTTCCTCCCCGGAGAGCGCTGCGGCGCGCTGACTAAATGTCATGCCTGCGCTGCCGAGGCGGTCGAACAGATCCCGAAATGAAATGCTTTGCATGGGGTGTCAGTTTAGCCTGGGGAGCAAACTCAGCCCAGCGCCCGCGCGACAAGCGAGCCGCCAGTGGCGAGCAGCAGCCAGGCGACCAGCCGCAATAACAAGGCGTGCGACACGCGCCGGAACGCTCGCGAGGCGAGGCTGACGCCGGCAAACGCTGCGGGGAGGACCGCGATCGCGGCGAGCAGTACCTCGCGCCGCAACAGCAGGCCGGTGAGGGCGAAGGCGACGACCCGCATGCCGATGCTGAACAAGGAAGTGAGCGTGAGGGTCGCGCGGTAGCCCTCCTTGGAAAGCGGCCGATGGGACAGGTAGATGGCGTACGGCGGCCCGCCCGCCCCGAACAGAGTGCTGGTAATGCCACCGACGAAGCCGGCGAGATAGGCCCACTTCGTCGCTGCGATCGCGTGCCCCGGTCGGCGCACCAAGCTGTAGCCGGCGTAGAGCAAGACGAAGCAGCCGAGGGCGAACATGGCGCCTGCACGCGGCAGATTGACCAGAGCGGTCACGCCCAAGGTGGTGCCGGCGAGCACCATCGGCACCATGCGCACGAGTTCGCCTCGCACCGCGTCGCCCGGCCGCGCGAGGCCGATGCGCAAGGCGTTGGCGAGATCCATCAAGGCGAACACCGCGAGCGCGAAAGGCAGGGGCACGAGGTGGGTGGCGAGCGGGATGGTCACCAGCGACGAACCGAAGCCGGTGACACCGTAGACGAAGGAGCCGAGAAAGGCGATCGCAGCGAGCGTCGCGAGCTGCGGCAAGTCCTCGAGCACGTCCTACGCCGAAAGCGATCGCGCCAGCACCTGTGCCACGTGCTCGGCCGCACGCGGCGCGGCTCCGGTCGCCGACCCTTTGTCCGCCTTCAAGCCGTCGTGGATCTGGTGGCGGCAGCTCGTGCCGTCGGCGACGATGAGCGTAGCGTCATCCGCGCGGCGCAGCGCGGGGAGCAGCGCCGCCTCGGCCATTTTCATCGATAGCTCGTAGTGCTCAGCCTCATAGCCGAAGGCGCCGGCCATGCCGCAGCAGCTGGACTCGACGACTTCCACTTTCAGCTCGGGCACCAGGCGGAGCACCTGCGCCACCTGTGACATGGCGCCGAAGGCTTTCTGATGGCAGTGGCCGTGCAGCAGCGCCTTCTTCTGCGGCAGCGGCCGCAGTTCGAGCTTGAGCTTGCCCGCTGAGTGCTCGGCGGCGAGGAATTCCTCGAACAGCAGCGCGCGCGCCGCAAGCGCGTCAGTCTCCGCGCCGGGCAGCATGGACTTGAATTCATCGCGCAAGGTGTAGAGGCAGGAAGGCTCCAGGCCGATGACGGGGAGGCCGCGCTCGACGTAAGGTTTGAGCGCGGCGAGCGTGCGCTGCGCCTCGGCGCGTGCCTCGTCCACCAAGCCTGCGGCGAGGAAACTGCGGCCGCAGCACAGCGGCCGCTCGCCCTGGCCCGCGGCGGGGCGCGCGACGTGCACGCGATAGCCTGCGGTCTCGAGCACCGTGCGCGCGGCGCGGGCGTTGTCCGGCTCGAAATAATTGTTGAAGGTGTCGGCGAAGAGCACCACTTCGCCTGCCTGCACCTTGGCGCTCGGCATAGTGCGGTCTTGGTGAAAGGGATCGGCGCGCCAGCGGGGGAGCGAGCGCTTCGCCGAAAACCCGAGAAACACCTCGCCGAGCAGCGCGGCGCCCGGCAGCGCATCGCGCAAATTGGCGAGCCCGCACAGCCGCGCCGCCCAAGGCGCATAGCGCGGCAGATAGGCGATGAGCCTATCCTTCGCCCGCAAGCCGTGGCCCCGAACGTAGTGGTACAGGAACTCGATTTTCATCTTCGCCATGTCCACGCCCGTCGGGCATTCGCGCTTGCAGCCCTTGCAGCTCACGCACAGATCGAATGCCTCGCGCATCGCCTCGGAGGTGAATGCCTCTTCGCCCAACTGGCCCGAAAGCGCCAGCCGCAGGGTGTTGGCGCGGCCGCGGGTGAGATCGCGCTCGTTGCCGGTGGCGCGGTAGGAGGGGCACATGGCACCGGCATCGAACTTGCGGCAATGGCCGTTGTTGTTGCACATCTCTACGGCCGCGGCCAAGCCGCGGCTGCCCGCGGCGTTCGTCTGGACACCGCGGCTGCCCGCGCCCTGCGCCGTGACCTGGAACTCCGACCAATCGAGGGCGGTGTCGAATTCGGCGATGGCATAGCCGGGCTTGAAGCGGAACAGGCTGCGATCGTCCTGCTTGGTGCCGCGCACAATCTTGCCCGGATTCATCAGGCCGCGCGGATCGAACAGGTCCTTGATCTCTTCCAGCGCGCGCGTCAGGCGCGCGCCGATCATGGGTTCGATCCACTCGGTGCGCACCAGGCCATCGCCGTGCTCGCCCGAATAGGCGGCGCCCTTGTAGCTGCGCACCAAGGCGCAGGCTTCTTCGGCGATGGCGCGCATTTTCTGCGCGCCGTCCTCCTTCATGTTCAGCACCGGTCGCACGTGCAGGGTGCCGACCGAGGCATGCGCGTACCAAGTGCCGCGCGTGCCGTGTTTGGCGAACACCTGCGTCAGCGCTTCGGTGTATTCGGCGAGATGCTCGAGCGGCACGGCGCAGTCCTCGATGAAGGACACGGGTTTGCCGTCGCCTTTCATCGACATCATGATGTTTAGACCGGCCTTCCTCACCTCCCACACTTCCTTTTGCAGGCCGGCTTCGGGGATTTCCACCACGCCGTCGGGAAAGCCGAGCTCCGCCATCAGTTCACCCAACTGCTTCAGCTTGGAGAGTTGCTCGGCGCGATCCTCACCCGCGAATTCCACCAACAGGATGGCGTCGGGCTCGCCCTTCAGGAAGCGCTCTACCACCGGGCGGAAGGTCGGATTGCCGCGCGCGAGCTCGATCATGGTGCGGTCGACCAGTTCCACCGCCATCGGTGCGAGCTTGACGATATGCTGCGGCGCCTGCATCGCCTGATAGAAGCTCGGGAAATGGCACACGCCCAGCGCCTTGTGCGCGGGCAGAGGCGAGAGCTTGAGGTGGATGCGCTGCGAATAGGCGAGCGTGCCCTCGGAACCCACCAACAGATGCGCGAGATTATGTGCGCGCAGCGCACCGTCGGCTTCGGGTAGCACCATGTCGAGGTTGTAGCCCTGCACCCGGCGCAGCACTTGCGGCCAGCGCGCCGCGATTTCCGCCGCTTCGCGCCGCGCCACGGCGTGCACGCGCTCGATCAGCGCGCGATAGGCGGGAGCCGCATCGGCGAGCCGCTCGCTCGCACCGAAGTGGAATTGCGCGCCGTCGGCGAGCACGGCGTCGATGCCGAGCACGTTATGCACCATGTTGCCGTAGCGAATCGAGCGAGAACCGCAGGAGTTGTTGCCGGTCATGCCGCCCAGCGTCGCCTGCGCGCTGGTCGAGACGTCCACCGGAAACCACAGGCCGTGCGGCTTGAGGAAAGCATTCAATTGGTCGAGCACGAGGCCCGGCTGAACCACGGCCGTGCGCGCCTCCTTGTCGAAGGCGAGCACCTTGTTCAGGTATTTGGAATTGTCGATGACCAGGGCAGCGCCTACGGTCTGGCCGCTTTGCGAAGTGCCGCCGCCGCGCGGCAGGATAGGCACGCCCGCCTCGGCGGCGATGGCGATGGCGGTGCGCGCGGCCTCTTCGCTGCGCGGCACGACCACGCCGATGGGTTCGATCTGATAGATCGAGGCGTCGGTGGCGTAGCGGCCGCGGCTGGCGCGGTCGAACAGAACTTCGCCCTCGACTTCGCGCGCAAGCCGCGCCGCGAGCGCGCTGGCGCCCAGCCCGACGGTGCTCATGCGAGCGCCGACTCCGCCTCGTTCATGGCGCGCAGCAAGGCGTCGCGGCCTTGCGCGCCGGACACGCCCAAGCGGCCGTTGAAAATGAAAAACGGCACGCCTTCGACTCCCAGGCTGCGCGCGCGCCGGTCCTCTTCCTCCACGGCAAGGCGCGACTGCGGATCGGCGAGGCAGCGCTCGGCCGCGGCGCGCTCCAGTCCCACCCCCGCCGTGATCGCCACCAGGTTCTCCGCACGGGTGAGATCGACGCCGTCGATGAAATAGGCTTGCAGCAGCGCTTCCTTTACCTTGCCCTGCAGCTGCGGATCGCTTTCCGCTCGCGTGCCCGCAAGCGCGATCAGGCTGTGCGCGGCGACGGTATTCGGCTGGCGGGCAATCTTGTCGAAGGCAAAGGCGATGCCGTGCTGCGCGCCGACGGCCGCCACGCGGGCATAGATGTCCTTCGCGCGCGCGGCGCCGAACTTGCGCTGCAGATATTCTTCGCGGCTCATGCCCTCCGCGGGCAACTGCGGATTGAGCTGGAACGGCCGCCAGCTGACTTGCGGCGCTTGCGCGTCGGGATGCTGCTCGGCGTAGGCAGCGAGCGCGGCCTCTATCTGGCGCTTGCCGATGTAGCACCAGGGGCAGACTACGTCGGAAATGATGTCGATGTTCATCGCGTTGATCCTTTGCACGCAGCGCCCCGGCCCGAGGCGCGCAAGGCGCTACCTTACTCCATTACTCCAGCGGCTTGCTGCCCGAGAGCCTCCATCACCACCACCATCTTGTTGGCAAGGTGTTTGCGCAGCAGCGAGGCGAGTAGAGGGCCGTCGCGCCGCGCGAGCGCATCCAACATTTCCTGGTGCTCGGCGACAGCGTGGTCCCAGCGCTCTTGCGACAAGTTCGCCATATAGCGCGCGCGACGCACATGGGCATTCAGGCCGCGATAGGTGTTGGCGAGCGTGGCGTTGCCGGAACTCTCGACCAGGCGCATGTGGATTTCCTGGTTGCAGCGGAAATAAGGCGCGAGTTCGCCCCGCGCGTGGTGCGCCAGCATCTGGTAATGCAACGCGCGGATCTCGGCGATCTCAGCCTCGCTGGCCTTGGCGCAGGCGAGCTCACCGGCGAGCGCCTCGAGCGCACCGAGCAAGACGAACATTTCGCGCACGGTGGCCGCGGTGATGGGCGTGACGATCGCCCCGCGGTTTGGCAAGAGCTCGACCAGGCCCTCGGAAGCGAGGAACTTGATCGCCTCGCGCACGGGAGTGCGCGAGGTGTGCAGGCGCTCGCACAGCATGCGTTCATTCAGCTTCACCCCAGGCGCAAGCTCGCCTTGGATGATCATGTCGCGCAGCCGGTCGACTACCTCCGCGCCGAGCAGTCGCGGTTCGGCCAAGGCTCGGACGCTGGGGCTAGATGCAGAATTTTCCACTTGCCCATCCCTCAAATGCTTTTGTATGCATAATACCTTGGGCCTAGAGGCTTGGCAATTCAATTTATATCTAGTATTTACAAATGATTATGGAACTTGTTGACGCGGCGGCAAGAACCATGATTGAATTGCATACAAAATCCGCACCTCAAACTCGTCACCCAACCGCCCTCGCTCACTAGGAAACTCGCCATGGCATTCAAAAGCGGTCGTCATTTTCTGCAAATTCCCGGCCCGACCAACGTCCCGGACCGCGTCCTGCGCGCGATCGATCGTCCGACCATGGACCACCGCGGGCCGGAATTCGGTCGGCTCGGCCTGGAAATCGCCGAAGGCTTGAAGCATGTATTCCAGACCAAGCAGCCGGTGGTGGTCTATCCCGCCTCCGGCACCGGCGCCTGGGAAGCGGCGCTGGTGAATTCGCTCTCTGCCGGTGACCGGGTGCTGATGGTCGAAACCGGGCACTTTGCCACTCTGTGGCAGAAGATGGCGGTCAAGTTCGGTCTGCAGATCGAATTCCTCTCCACCGACTGGCGCCGCGGCGCGGACGCGGCGGCGATCCAGGCGAAGCTCAGCGAAGACAAGGCGCACGCCATCAAGGCGGTGTGCGTGGTGCACAACGAAACCTCCACCGGCGTCACCAGCCGCATTCCGTTGGTGCGTAAAGCGATCGATGCCGCCGGCCATCCGGCGCTCCTCATGGTGGACACCATCTCTTCGCTCGCCTCGATCGACTATCGCCATGACGAGTGGGGCGTGGACGTGACCGTGGCCGGCTCGCAAAAAGGTCTGATGCTGCCGCCCGGCCTGTCTTTCAACGCCGTCAGCGAGAAGGCGCGCAAGGCCGCGCAGTCCTCGAAACTGCCCAAGTCCTATTGGGGCTGGGAGGAAATGATCGCCGCGAATAAATCCGGCTACTTCCCCTACACCCCGGCCACCAACCTGCTCTACGGGCTACGCGAAGCGATCGCCATGCTGCGCGAGGAGGGCCTATCGCAGGTTTTCGCGCGCCATGCGCGCCATGCGGAGGCGACGCGACGCGCCGTACGCGCCTGGGGGCTGGAAGTCCTCTGCGCCGTTCCCGAGGAATACAGCAACACCCTCACCGCGGTGATGATGCCGGCGGGGCACGACGCCGACGCGCTGCGCAAGACCATCCTCGAAGCCTACGACATGTCGCTCGGCACCGGACTGGGCAAGCTCGCCGGCAAGGTATTCCGCATCGGCCACCTGGGCGACTTCAACGACCTGACTCTGGTGGGCACGCTCGCCGGCGTCGAAATGGGCTTCGCTCTCGCCGGCGTACCGCACAAACAGGGCGGCACGGCCGCGGCCATGTCCTATCTCGCAGAGTGCGCCGCAAAAGCGCAGCCCGGCGCGAAAGCCGCCGCCTGAGAACGCGGCGGTTCGACTCCTTGCATCCATTTTCCATCCCAATCGGAGGAACAGCATGAAGAAATGGTTGAACAAAGTCCCAATGCCCGTGTGCGCGGCAACGCTCGTCTGCGCGGCGCTCGCTCCCCTGCCGGCCGGCGCCTGGGAACCGGCTAAACCGGTCGAAATCATCGTCCCCGCCGGCGCAGGCGGCGCCTCCGACCAGATGGCTCGCACCATCCAGGGCATCGTGGTCAAGCACCAGTTGATGAAGCAGCCGATGCTGATCATCAACAAGGGCGGCGCGAGCGGCGCAGAGGGCATCATGGACGTGAAGGAGTCCAAGGGCAATCCGCACAAGCTGATGGTCGCCTTCTCCGCCATCTACACCCTGCCGATCGCCGTCAGCCTGCCGTTCAACTGGCGCGACCTCAATCCGGTGGCGATGATCGCCTCCGACGAATTCCTGCTGTGGGTGAATTCCGAATCCCCCTACAAAACGGCGAAGGAGTACCTGGAGGCGGCGAAGAAAGCGAACGGCTCGTTCAAGATGGGCGGCACCGGCTCCAAGCGCGAGGACCACATCATCACCGTCGCGCTGGAGAAGATCGCCGGCGCCAAGTTCACCTATATCCCCTACAAGAGCGGCGGCGAGGCGGCGACGCAGCTCGTGGGCAAGCACATCGACTCCAACGTCAACAACCCGAGCGAGAACGTCGCCCAATGGCGCGCCGGCCAGGTGCGCGCGCTGTGCGTGTTCTCCGACCACCGCATGGTGTACAAGGAGAAGATCACCAAAGACCAGGCCTGGGCCGACATCCCCACTTGCAGGGATTCGGGCGTGGACGTGCAGTACCAGATGCTGCGCGCCTACTTCCTCCCCGGCGGCACGACAGCGGAGCAGGCGGCGTTCTATGCCGATCTGCTGAAGAAAGTGGTGGCCGCGCCGGAATGGAAGGAATACGTCGCCAAGCAGGCGCTGAACAGCGTGTTCTACACCGGCCAAGACTTCGTCAAGTTCCTGGAGAAGGATGAAGCCTTCCACAACAAGCTGATGACCGAAGCCGGGTTCGCGGCGAAGAAGTAGCCACGCAAACTCGAGCTGCGCACCGGGCCTGCGCGCCCGGCGCGCGCGAGGAGGAGCTTAGAGCATGGAGCAGCAAGCGCATCGCGCCCGCCGCGGCTTGACGCACGCCGCGGCGGATGCGCTCACGGCGTTCGTCGTCATCCTGGTCGGGGTGGTGATGATGATCGACAACCACCGCATCGGCGCCGGCTGGGCATCAGATGGCCCGGAATCGGGCTACTTCCCCTTCCGCATCGGCGCCATCCTCTGCCTGGCGGGCGTGGTCGTACTGCTGCGCTCGCTGTTCGACAAGGAGCGCAGGCGCGAGATTTTCGTTCCCTGGAACAAGTTCAAGCTGGTGCTGCTGGTGCTCGTGCCCACGGCAATCTATGTGCTCGCCATCGAATTCATCGGCATCTACGTCGCGTCCACCGTGTTCATCGCCGCCTTCATGCGGGCTATGGACAAGTACAGCTGGGTGAAGACGCTCGCAGTGAGCGTCGGCATCAACCTGGTGCTGTTCTGGCTGTTCGAGCTGCAGTTTCTCGTTCCCCTGCCGAAAGGGCCGCTCGAAGCCCTGTTCGGCTATTGAAGCGCACGACCGGAGAATCGCCAAGTGGATGAGATCGGAGCACTGTTTCACGGGTTCGCGGTAGCGCTCTCCTGGTACAACATAGGCATGATGTCGATCGGCATCGTGCTCGGCATCGTCATCGGCGTGCTGCCCGGCCTGGGGGGGCCGAACGGCGTGGCGATCCTGCTGCCGCTGACCTTCACCATGCCGCCGACCTCGGCGATCATCATGCTCTCCTGCATTTACTGGGGAACGCTGTTCGCCGGCGCCATCACCTCGGTGCTGTTCAACATACCGGGCGAAACGCACTCGGTCGCTACCACCTTCGACGGCTATCCGCTGGCGCAGCAGGGCAGGGCGGGCGAAGCGCTCACTGCCTCCTTCACCGGCTCCTTCATCGGCGCCTTCGTCGCGGTGCTCTTGATCACTTTCCTCGCGCCGCTGGTGGCGAAGTTCGCGCTGCAATTCGGGCCGCCGGAATTCTTCGCCGTGTACCTGCTCACATTCTGCAGCTTCATCGGCACGGGCAAGGATCCGGCCAAGACCATCATCGCCATGATGCTCGGCTTCGGCCTCGCCGCCATCGGCATGGACACGGTGAGCGGGGAGCTGCGCATGACCTTCGGCTGGTCGGAGCTCTTGCGCGGCATCGATTTCCTGATCGTGGTCATCGGCCTGTTCGGCGTCGGCGAAATCCTGATCAGCATGGAGGAAGGCCTCGCCTTCGAGGGCAAGAGCGCCAAGATCAATCCCAAGGTGGTGCTGCAGACCTGGGCCAAGCTGCCGAAGTATTGGCTCACGCTCATCCGCAGCTCGGCCATCGGTTGCTGGATGGGCATCACCCCGGGAGGCGCCACCGCTGCCTCTTTCATGGGCTACGGCATCGCCAAGCGCTTTTCCAAAGACGGCAACAAGTTCGGCAGCGGCATGCTCGAAGGCGTGATCGCGCCCGAGACCGCGGCGCACGCCTCCGGCACCTCGGCCCTGCTGCCGATGATCGCGCTCGGCATCCCTGGTTCGGCCACGGCGGCGGTGCTGTTGGGCGGCTTGATGATCTGGGGCTTGCAGCCCGGGCCACTGCTTTTCGTCGAACAGAAGGACTTCGTCTGGGGCCTGATCGCGTCCATGTATCTGTCGAACATCGCCGGGCTGATCATCGTGCTCAGCACCGTGCCGCTATTCGCCGCGATCCTGCGCATCCCCTTTTCCATCATCGCCCCGGTGATCATCGTGGTCTGCGCCATCGGCGCGTATTCGGTGCACAGCGCCATGCTCGACATCTGGTTCATGGTGCTGTTCGGCGTGGTCGGCTATGTGATGAAGAAGCTCGACTACCCTCTTGCGCCCATGGTGCTGTCACTCGTCCTTGGCGACCGCGCCGAGGCCGCATTCCGCCAGACCATGATGGCGTCCAAGGGCGAGCTTGGCGTGTTCTGGTCGAATTCGCTCGTCGGCTCGATCACCACCCTTGCGCTCCTCATGCTCTTCTGGCCGATCATTTCTGCCGCCTGGCGCAAGCTGCGCGGGACCTAAGACGAGGGGAGATTATGCCGAACGAACCCATACTGGTCGCGCGCGCAGGCAGCATCGCCACGGTCACACTCAACAACCCGGACAAGCTGAACGCCCTCACCGTGGCCATGTGGCGGCGGCTGGGCGAAGTCATGGGCGAACTCGATGCCGATGCGACCGTGCGCTGCGTCGTGCTGCGCGGCGCGGGCGAAAAGGCCTTTGCCGCCGGCGCCGACATCGGCGAGTTCGAACAAGTGCGCACCAACGCCAAGGTGGCGAAAGGCTACGGTGAGCTGATCGACGCGACCATGCGCGCAGTCGCAGCCTGCCGCCATCCGACGGTGGCGATGATCCACGGCGTGTGCGTCGGCGGCGGACTGGAGATCGCCTCGCAATGCGACCTGCGCATTTGCGGCGCCTCTTCCCGTTTCGGCATCCCGATCAACAAGCTCGGCCTGGTGGTCGGCTACGGCGAAATGGCCGCGCTGGTGGAACTGGTGGGCCGCGCCGTGGCGCTCGAAATCCTGCTCGAGGGCCGGGTGTTCGGCGCGGACGAAGCGAAAGACAAGGGGCTGGTGAACCGCGTCGTCGCCGATGCCGAGGTGGAGAAAGAATCCTTGGCGACCGCCGAGCGCATCGCCGCCGGCGCGCCGCTGGTAGCGAGCTGGCACAAGAAATTTGCGCGGCGCCTGGCCGACCCCAAGCCCCTCACCGCAACCGAGCGCGACGAAGGCTACGCCTGCTTCGACACCGAAGACTACCGCATCGGCTTTAAAGCATTCCTCGCCAAAGAAAGGCCTCAGTTCAAGGGCAAGTGAGACGGAATGCGGCGCGCGAGTGCTGCAGCGCAACGCCGCTGGGTTTGTATCCGCGCCTCCGGTGGCCTAGAATGCCGGCGACCGTGGAGCGTCCTGTGATACTCATACCTCGGGTCAACCGAGGACAGCTGGGCATCAACACTTACCGACTTATCTGGAGGAGATAGCCATGAAGAATTTCAAACCCGTGGGCATGCTTTTGGCGATCGCCGCCGCAGCCGTCCTGAGCGCACCGGCGATCGCCGCGACGACCTTGCGCGCTTCGCATCAGTTCCCTGGCGGCAAGGGCGACCCGCGCGACGAAATGGTGCAGATCATCGCCCGCGAGGCGAAGGCGGCGAACGTCGACCTGAACATCCAGGTGTATCCGGGGGCGTCGCTGTTCAAGCCGAACGAGCAATGGAATGCGCTGGTGAACGGCCAACTCGACATCGCCTCCTTCCCGCTGGACTACGCCAGCGGCAAGGTGCGCGCCTTCGGCGCGACGCTGATGCCCGGCCTGGTGCGCAGCCACGAGCGCGCCGCGCGCCTGAACGACTCCAAGTTCATGAAGGACATCAAGGCGAAGATCGAGAAGGCAGGGGTGATCGTGCTCTCCGACGCCTGGCTCGCGGGCGCAGTGGCCTCCAAGAAAACCTGCATCCGCACCCCGGCAGACATAAAGGGGGTGAAGATCCGCTCGGCCGGCCCGACCTTCGCCGCCATGTGGCAGGCGGCCGGCGCCTCCATCGTTTCGGTGCCGTCGAACGAGGTGTACAACGCGCTGCAGACCGGCGTCGCCGAGGCGACCGATACCAGCACCGGCAGCTTCGTCTCCTTCCGTATCTACGAGCAAGTGAAATGCGTCACCGCCCCCGGCGACAACGCACTCTGGTTCATGTACGAGCCGGTGCTGATGTCGAAGAAGGCGTTCGATCGACTGAACAAGGCGCAGCAAGATGTGTTGCGCGCGGCAGGCAAGAAGGCGCAGGACTATTTCGCCAAGGAGGCGAAGGGCCTGGACGACGAAATGGTCAAGGTGTTCAAGCAGCACAAAGTCGACGTCGTCACGCTGACGCCTGCCGAGTACGACGCCTGGGTCAAAGTGGCGAAGGAAAGTTCCTACGCCGAATTCGCGAAGGAAGTTCCGGATGGCAAACAGCTGGTCGACGATGCATTGAGCGTCAAGTAGCCGCGCCGCGGGCGGTACACGCCGCCCGCCCCTCACCGCGGCCATCCGGCCGCAAACGATGGATCGGGTTCATGGACAAATTCGTCCGCAGTGTCAGAATGCTCTCCCAACTGTTCGGCTACCTCGCCGCGGCGCTGATCGCGCTGAGCGTGCTGGTGGTATGCCATATGGTGTTCGTGCGCTATGCATTGAACGAGAACACCATCTGGCAGACTGACTTCGTCACCTATAGCCTGATCGCCGCGACCTTCATCGGCAGCCCGTTCGTGTTGACCACGCGCGGCCACGTCTGCGTCGACGTGTTGCCGCTCTATTCCGGCCCGCGCCTGCGCTGGTGGCTGGCGCTCTTCGCCAGCCTGGTGACGATCTTCTTCTGCGTCCTCATGACCGTGCTCACCTATCACTTCTGGCAGGAGGCCTGGGAAAACAAATGGGTGTCGGACACCATGTGGCGGGCGCGGCTGTGGATCCCCTATGCGGCGCTGCCCATCGGCCTGGGCCTGCTCACGCTGCAGTCGGTCGCGGACCTTGCGAGCCTGGTGAGCGGGCGTGAGCCGCCGTTCGGCATAAGCGGAGGGCATCGCTGATGAGTCCCGGAATGCAAGGCGCGCTGGTGCTCGTGCTCACCCTTTTGATGCTCCTCTCCGGCGCGCCCGTCGCCTTCGGCCTGGGCGCGATTTCGATCGTGTTCATCGTCATCTTTCAGGGCTTCGACGCGCTGCACGTCGTCGCCGAGACCTTCTATGCCGGGCTGAACGATTTCACCCTGGTGTCGATTCCGATGTTCGTGATGATGGGCGCGGCGATCGGCTCCTCGCCCGCGGGCAAGGACTTGTACGAAGCGCTCGATCGCTGGCTGTACCGGCTGCCCGGAGGGCTCGCCATCTCCAACCTCGGCGCCTGCGCCATCTTCGCCGCGCTCACCGGCTCCTCGCCCGCCTGCTGCGCCGCCATCGGCAAGATGGGGATTCCCGAAATGCGCCGCCGCGGCTACCCCGACGACGTCGCCACCGGCTCGATCTGCGCCGGCGGCACCCTCGGTATCCTCATCCCGCCCTCGATCACTTTCATCCTCTACGGCATCGCGACCGAAACCTCGATCGGGCGGCTGTTCCTCGCCGGCGTGCTGCCCGGCCTGATGCTCACCGGCTTGTTCATGGTCTGGACGCTGTTCATCATCTGGCGCAAGGGCTTCCGCGCCCATGCGGCCGATTTCCGCTATAGCTGGACGGAGAAGTTCCAGTCGGTCCCCAAGATCGCGCCTTTCGTCGCCATCATCGCCGGCGTCATGTACGTGCTCTACGGCGGCGTGGCGACGCCCTCGGAAGCGGCCGGCGTCGGCGCGGCGCTGTGCGTGGTGATGGCGCTCATCATTTATCGCATGTGGCGGCCGCGCGAGTGGTGGGCGATCCTGCGCGACACTACGCGCGAGTCCGTCATGATCCTGATGATCATCGCCGCCGCGGTGCTCTTCGGCTACATGCTCACTTCGCTCTATCTCACCCAGACGCTCGCCCAGGCGATCGCCGACATGCACGTCAATCGCTGGGTGCTGATGGCGATGATCAACGTGTTCCTGCTGGTGTGCGGCTTCTTCATCCCGCCCGCCGCGGTGATCCTCATGACCAGCCCGATCCTGTACCCGATCATCAAGTCGGCCGGCTTCGACCCGATCTGGTTCGGCGTGATCCTCACCATCAATATGGAAATCGGCTTGATCCATCCGCCGGTGGGCCTGAACATCTACATCGTCAGCTCGATCGCGCCGGACGTGCCGGTGACGCGCATCATGTGGGGCACCATTCCCTACGTGCTGTGCATGATGCTGGCGATCGTGATCCTGTGCGTGTTTCCGGAGATTGCCACCTGGCTGCCCGATCAGATGATGGGCGGCACGCGCTGATTCCCTGCCCGTTCTTCCCTACATTTGAGAGTGTGATGTCATGCCCGGTCCCCTGTCGCATATCCGCGTCCTCGATCTTTCCCGCGTGCTTGCCGGCCCCTGGGCCGGGCAGAACCTCGCCGACCTCGGCGCCGAGGTGATCAAGGTCGAGCGCCCTAAAGTTGGAGATGACTCGCGCGCCTACGGTCCGCCCTGGGTGAAGGACCGGGCCGGCAACGACACCAAGGACTCGGCCTATTTCACCTCGGCCAATCGCGGCAAGAAGTCGATCACCGTCAATCTGTCCAAGCCCGAGGGTCAGAAGCTGGTGCGCGAACTCGCGCGGGTGTCGGATGTGCTGATCGAGAACTACAAGTTCGGCGACCTGGCGCGCTACGGCCTGGGCTACGACGACCTGAAGGCGATCAATCCGCGCCTCATCTACTGCTCGGTCACCGGATTCGGCCAGAGCGGCCCGTATCGCGAGCATCCCGGCTACGACTTCATGATCCAGGGCATGGGCGGCATGATGAGCGTCACGGGTGAGCCAGACGGCGCGCCCGGCGGCGGGCCGCAGCGCGCCGGCGTGCCGGTGGCCGACATCATCACCGGCATGTACGCGAGCATCGCCATTTGCGCGGCGATCGCGCACCGCGCCGAGACCGGCGTCGGCCAGCAGTTGGACCTCGCGCTGCTCGATTCGCAGATCGCGCTCCTCGCCTACCAGAACACCAACTATTTCGCCACCGGCAAGCCGCCCAAGCGCATCGGCAATCTGCATCCCAACATCGTGCCCTATCAGCCGTTCAAGACTGCCGACGGCAACGTCATCCTCGCCTGCGGCAACGACAACCTGTTCCGCAAGTTCTGCGAGGCCGCCGGCTGCAAGGAGCTCGCCGCCGATGCGCGCTTCGCGAGCAACGGCAAGCGTGTGGAAAACCGTGCCGAGCTGACGCGCCTGCTGCAAGAGGTGTTCGCCAAGCGCAGCACCAAGGAATGGGTGGAGCTGCTGGAGGCGGCGGGCGTGCCCAACGGCCCGATCAACGACGTGGCGCAGGTATTCGAAGAGCCGCAGGTGAAGGCACGCGGCATCCGAGTCGAATTGGACCATCCGGTCGCGGGGAAGCTGCCGACGGTGGCGAGCCCGATGCGCTTTTCGGCGACGCCGCTCGCGCACAAGCTCGCGCCGCCCGTACTCGGCCAGCACACCGACCAAATCTTGCGCGAAGTGTTGCAGCTCGACGCGGCCGCGATCGCCAAGCTCAAAGCCGAAGGCACGGTCTAGACGGGGCGCGAGCGCGCCCTACCAGAGGCTCATCAGCATCCGCGTCGCCAGCACGGCGAGCAGCAGCGCGAAGATGCGCTTCAGCAGCTTGGTCGGCAGCCGATGCGCGACGGCCGCGCCCACGGGCGCGGTCAGCACGCTGGCGAAGGTGATGCCAGCCACCGCAGGCAGGTAGACGTAGCCTACGCTACCGGGCGGAAGCCCGCCCTGTCCCCAGCCGGTGAGGATGAAGCCGATCGAGCCGGCGGCCGCGATGGGGAACCCGACGATCGCCGCCGTGCCGATCGCCTGCAGCATGGGCACGTTGCAATAGAGCGCGAAGGGAATGGTGAGGAAGGCCCCGCCCAGGGCCGCGAGCGAGGAAAAGAAGCTGATCACCACCCCGACCGCCATCGAACCCAGTGCGCCCGGCAGCTCGCGCGAGGGCTTGGGTTTGCGGTCGACCAGGATGTTGCCCGCGGCGAAGAACACGACCACGGCGAACAGCGTTGCGAATACCTGGGTCGAAATCCAGGAGGTGATGGCCGAACCGAGCAGGCCTCCCGCGAGGATCCCCGGGGTGAGGGCCAAGGCCAGATCCCAGCGTACGGCGCCGCGCACCGCGTGCGCGCGCATGGAAGACAGCGAAGTGAACAGGATGCTCGCCATGCCGCTGCCGACGGCGAGGTGCAGGACATGCGCCTTGGGCAGGCCCTGCGCTTCGAACAGCATCACCAACAGCGGCACCATGATCGCGCCGCCGCCTATGCCGAGCAACCCGGCAAAGAATCCCACCGCCACGCCCACCGCGGCGTAACCCAGCCACCATTCCATCAGGCGGTGCCGAGAAGCAAATCGGCGACTTCGACGAAGCCTTCGCCGCTGCGCCGGCTGGCGACGTAGGCGGGTTCCGTTTCCAGCCGCGCGCCGAAGTCGGCGACGTTGGCGACGCCGACGGCGTTGGAAAAGAAAGCGAACATGGGCGCGTCGTTGGGCGAGTCGCCGACGAAGACGTAAGCCGCCTCGTCGCGCGTGAGGCCGACGCCGTAACGCTCCTGCATCAGCAGGCGCGTCATGCCGAGCTTGTCGTAATCGCCGAACCAGCCGTTCACATGGATGGAGCTGATCTTCGCTGTCATGCCCGCGGCGCGCATCAGCGCCACGATGCGGTCCACTTCCGTGAAGGGCAGGCGCGGCACGTCCTCGCAGAAATCGATCGCCAGATCGGCTTCGCGGTAGAGCTGGTCCGAGGCGAGGGCGGCGCCCGGCACTTCGCGCAGGATGCGCTCGCGCACGGCGTTCATGCGCTCGCGGTTGGCGGCGCGCGTCGCCGCATCGAACAGGAAACGTTGGCCGAGTTTCCCGCGCTCGCCGTCGTAATAGAAGTAGAAGGCGCCGTTCTCGCCCACCACCGCGTCGACCGGCCACATGCGCGCGATGTGGTCGCACCAGCCCGCCGGCCGGCCGGTGATCGGTATCACCAACTTGCCCGCCGCGTGCAGGCGCTCGAGCGCGGCGTAGGCGCGCGCGGTGAGCTTGCCTGCGCTCGTCAGGGTGTCGTCGATGTCGCAGAACACGCCGCGGATGCGGCCGCGCAGCTCGGGCGGCATGGCGGCGAGCGGCTTCACCGCTCGCGTCCCAGGCGCTCGGCGACGCGCCGGCGCTCGTCCCCGCTCATGTGCAGGCCGCACTTGGTGCGCCGCCACAGCACGTCTTCGGCGCTGCGCGCCCATTCGTGTTCGACCAGATAGGCGAGCTCGCACTCGTACAAGCCGCCGCCGAAGTTCTCGCCCAAGGCGGTCTCCGCCTTGGCTCCGGCGAGAATCTTCTCCGCCAGCATGCCGTGACGGCGCAACAGGCGCGCGAGCCAATGCGGATCGAGTGCGGCGTAGCGCGCGCGGAAATCCTGCAACACGGTGGAAAAATCGCGGCCGCCGAAGTCCCCTCCAGGCAGAGGCTCGGTGTGGGTCCAGGGCCGATGTGCCGGTATCCAGCGCGCGAGCTTTTCCATGACATGCTCGGCGAGCTTGCGGTAGGTCGTGATCTTGCCGCCGAACACCGACAACAGCGGCGGCCCCGCCTCGTCCAGCAGCAGCACGTAGTCGCGGGTGATCGCCGACGGGTCTTCTTTGCCGTCGTCGTAGAGCGGCCGCACGCCGCTGTAGCTCCACACCACCTCGTCCGGCGTCAGCTTGCGCGCGCAATAGCGGCTCGCCGCTGCGCACAAGTAAGCCGTTTCCTCGGCCGAGATCGCCGGCTGCACTTCGCCCGCGCCGACTTGCACGTCGGTGGTGCCGATGAGCGTGAATTCGCGCTCGTAAGGGATCATGAAGATCACGCGCCGATCCGGATTCTGCAGGATATAGGCGTGACGCCGGTCGTGGATGCGCGGCACCACGATATGGCTGCCCTTCACCAGGCGCACCTGGCCGGGGGAGTCGATGGCGAGTTCGCGCTCGAGCAGGCTTTTCACCCAAGGCCCGACGGCATTGATCAGGATGCGAGCGCGGATCGCCGACACCGCGCCGCTTGCTTCGTCACGCAGCGTCACGTTCCAGCCGTCGGCTTCGCGCTTCGCGCCCAGGCAGCGCGTGCGCGCGAGCACCGTCGCGCCGTGGGCGCGCGCCGAGCCCAGGGTGAGCACCACCAGCCGCGCGTCGTCGACCCAACCGTCGTAATAGGCAAAGCCGCGGCGGAATTCCGGCTTCAGTCCGGCGCCGTAAGCGTCCGCGGCGAGCCGCACATTACGCGAACGCGGCAGGCTGCTGCGCCCGCCGATGTGGTCGTAGAGAAACAGGCCCGCGCGGATCATCCATGCCGGCCGCAGGTGCTTCTCGTGCGGCAGCACGAATTCGAGCGGCCAGACGATGTGCGGCGCAATGTGCAGGATGACTTCGCGTTCCGCCAGCGCTTCCGCAACCAGGCGAAATTCGTAATATTCGAGATAGCGCAGGCCGCCGTGGATCAGCTTGGTGCTCGCCGACGACGTCGCCGAAGCGAAATCGTTCTGCTCGGCGAGGAGCACCCGCAGTCCGCGCCCGGCGGCGTCGCGCGCGATGCCCGCGCCGTTGATGCCGCCACCGATTACGGCGATATCGTAGATTTCCATAGAGTGAGATGTGCAAGGCGCAGCCCCATCCCTAAATTCGGTCGCTGCGCCGGCGCGGCTGATTATAGCAGCGGGCCCGCGTCCGTCCCGACATGGGAGGCACGCGGGGGAGATGATAAGATGGACACACGGGGAGACGACGTGAACTCGCCTGACTACGGCGCCAAGCTGAAGGTACGAATCTGGAACCGCGTACCGGTCCGACTCGGCCTGGGCGTATTGCTCATCACCTGGACCGCGCTCGCCCTCAGCTTTCTCCTGTTCAGCCACAAGCAGGAACAGCTGTTCACCGAACAGCACATCCGCGTGGCGCGCAACGAAAGCGTCCTGCTCGCCACCGATTTCGCGCAGCAGATGCTGGCGGGCGGCGGGCGCGAGGTCTGGCACGCAATTTCGTCGGAAGCGGTGCAGCACCGCGACATTTCCGACGCGCGCAGCATCCTCCTGTTCACCACCGACGGCCGGGTGAAGGCCGCCACCGACATCGGCGCCATCGGCAGCCGCATCGAAGTCCACGCGAACCCCGCATGCCCGCACTGCGACAGCACGCGGCCGGGCGACTTTCCCGCTTTCGCCACGGTGACGGGCGAGGGCGGAGCGAAGTTCCTGCGGGTGGTCAATGCCATCCCCATATCGCAGGAATGCATGCGCTGCCACGAGGCCAAGAAGCCGCCGCGCAGCCTCGTCGCCATAGACTACGATCTAGCGCCGCTGGAACGCGACGCGGCCGAACGGCGCGACGAATTGGTGCTGACGGCCCTGGTCGCGGGAATCCTGATCATGGCGCTCATCGGCCTGCTGTTCCGAATGCTGGTGATGCGCTCAGTCGATACGATCGCGCGCTCGGCGGGACGGCTGGCATCGGGAAACCTGGCGGCGCGTGCGCATGTGGTGGGTAGAAACGAATTCGCTCTGCTGGCGCGCGACTTCAATCATATGGCCGGGCGCATCGAGGCGCAGGTGGCGCATATCGAGGCGGCGCACGCCGAATCGGAGCTGCTCTATACCCTGGTGGTCGAGGCGTCGAAGACGCTGGAGACCCACGAGGTGGCGACCGGTGTCGCCCGCGTGCTCCTGGAAAAACTGCGTCCGCGTTATGTCGTTTTCTTCCTGGAGACGGCGGACGGCGGTTGGACCTGCACCGCGGGAACTGCGGGCAAGGAGGAGACGATTGCGGGCGGTGAGGGCATGCTGGAGGAAATGCTGCGTGCCGATGGCGAACAACTGCACAGCCTCGTCGACGGCACGCCGGCGGAGATCGTCGCCGACGCCTGCCGCGCCCAGACGCTGCAGACCCGGCGCGAGTCAGGCAGCCTGCATTTCGCACTGCCGGTGGTCGCCGACGCGCGCCTGGTCGGCCTGCTCGTCTGCGCCGGCGTGCCGAGCGCGATCCAGGTGGGCAACGAGCTGCTGGAGAACCTCGGCGTGCATCTGCGGCTTGCCGCGATCAACTCGCGCAATTACACCGGCGCCATCACCGACGGGCTCACGCGACTGAAGAACAAGCGCTACGGCCTGCTGCGCCTGGAGCAGGCGCTGTACACGGCGAAGCGCTACCAGACCGAACTCGGTCTGCTGGTATGCGACATCGATCATTTCAAGCGCGTGAACGACAGCTATGGCCACCCGGCAGGCGACGCGGTCCTGCGCGAGGTGAGCCGCCGCATCGCCGGCTGCGTGCGCAAGTCGGACATTGCCGTGCGCTACGGTGGCGAAGAATTCATGCTAATTCTCCCCGACACCGAAGCGCGCATGCTGGCGGCGATCGCGGAGAAATTGCGGGCAGCCGTGTCGGCAACGCCGATCGAACTGGGCGCTGCCGGGGTCGCGTTGCCGCTCGCCATCAGTGTAGGCGTCGCCGCCTGCCGCGCCGAAAGCGACACTGCCGAATCTCTGATCGCCCGCGCCGACGCCGCGCTATATCGGGCGAAAGAAGGCGGGCGCAACCGCGTCGAAGTGGCTATCTAGCGTCATCCGCAGGGGATTTCCGTTGGTCATCCGCAGGGGACTCCCTCCGGTCGTAGTGCACGGCAAGCCAAATGGTAGGAACGGCGGTAGATTCCACCCGATGCCGGCGACGCGCTGCGATGTCGACAAAATCCCCCGCCGACAGGCGCCGCGGCGCCGGCTCGTCTTCGAACAGCAGCGTCGCCTCACCGCGCAGCACCAATACCCATTCGCCCTGCGGCTGCTCGTACCAGTATCCCGGCGGGCTCGCCTGACCGCCCGAGACGATGCGCTCGATACGCAATCCCGGCCGGTTCAACAGTTCGGTGAATTGCTCCTGCAACTGGTAATCGGGCAACCCGGCGAAAAGATTAGGCATGCTTCGCGCCGGGGGGGCCGGCGCGGCCGGCCTCGAGCAGCGAGGGCGTAACCCGGGCATGCGCGAGGTAATCGCGCAGGATTTTCACCGCCGATCGGTCCAGGGTGTTGCCGTGGTGGGGACGGTGCAGTACGTCCTCGTAGCCGTTCAGCTTTACCCGCAGCCGCGCACCGGAGAGCGATTCGATCTCCGCGCCGAGGTAGTTCAACAACGATTCCACTTCGCGCCAATGCAGATTGCCTACGATCGGATCGCGAAAGATGGTCTGCACCAGATGCTCGTGCTTGTGGCTCATGGCAATCGCCTCCACCCCGGTGAACGCCCTGTCTCCATCATAGCCGAGCCGGCAAGACTGCGTGCACGCATCCAGCCTAGCTGCCGCCGAACCAGTTGTAGCCTTGGTCCTCCCAATAGCCGCCGGGGTAGTTGTTGGTCACGAATATCGCCCGGACATGCTTCGGATTCTTGTAGCCGAGCTTGGTCGGCATGCGCAGCTTCAACGGAAAGCCGTAGCGCGGCGGCAGCGGTGCGCCGTCGTAGCTATGCGCGAGCAGGGTCTGTGGATGCAGGGCCGTCGGCATGTCGATGCTGGTGTAATAGTCGTCGGCGCACTTGAAGCCGACGTACTTGGCGCTGGTGTCCGCGCCGATGCGCTGTAGAAAAGTGGCGAAAGGCACGCCGCCCCACTTGCCGATGGCGCTCCAGCCCTCGACGCAAATATGGCGCGTCACCTGGTCCGTCTGCGGCAAGGTGTGCAATTCGGCGAGCGTCCAAGGACGGCGGTCTGCGATAAGACCGCTTACTTCCAAACGGAAACTCGCACCGTCGACCCGCGGCACCTGGTCTTCGTCATAATAAGCGTTGAACGGGAACGGTCGCGCGATCATAGATTCGGGATAGGTCGGGGCCAACCGATTGGGATCGAACAGCCAGCCCTGCACCCGGTCGTTGAAGCGCGACACCTTCATCAGCGCGCGTTCGGCGGCGTCCTCATCGACCATCGCGCAGCCGGTGAGCAGCGACAGCCCGCCGAGCGTGAGCGTATGCTGCAGGAACAGGCGGCGACTGGGCCGATCGAGCCGCGTCAGCGCAGCTTTCACCACGGCATCGCCGTCCAGCTTGGCCTTTCGCGCCATGTTCCCTCTCCTCTCAGTGGCCGCGCAACATGGCGGCGAGCGAACGCGGCACCAGCGCCGCCATGAGCACATGCACCGCTGCGAAACCAACCAGGGCGGCCATGGCGAAGAAGTGCACCCGGCGCGCGCTCTCGTAGCCTCCCAGCAATTCGCGCAGCAGCGGAAACTGCACCGACTTCCACAGTACCAGGCCCGAGAGCACCAGCAGCACCGCGTCGAGGATGACGAACAGGTAGGCGGCGCGCTGCACCGCGTTGTAGCGACGCGGATCCTCATGCGACAGTCGGCCATGCAGCGCCGCCGCGATGTCGGCGGCGAAGGCGCGCGGCGAAAGCGGAAAGAACTTGCGCGCGAGCCGCCCGCTCGCCAGGTTGCATGCCAGATACACCAGCCCGTTGGCGGCGAGCAGCCACATGGCGGCGAAATGCCACATGATCGCGCCGGCGAGCCAACCGCCCAGGGTGAGTTGCTTGGCGAAGTTGAATTCGAACAGGGGCGAGGCGTTGTAGATGCGCCAGCCGCTCGTCACCATGATCAGCACCGCAAGTGCATTCAGCCAATGCGTCAGGCGCAACCAGCCCGGATGGATCGGTTCGGTTCGATGCGCCATGCGAGTTCCCTCCGCAAATGCCTGTCTGGCCGCGTAGGCGGGGCGCCTTGCGGCAGGCAGGCTTCTCACCCCAGGAATAAGACCGGTGCGGCTTGCGCGCGGTTCCGGCCGGTCGACGGGAACGGCAACTTCACGTCGGCCACGGCGGCTATTTCAAACCGAAGGCGCGATCGAGCGACAGCGGACCCCCACCGCGCCCCGCCAGATACAAGAGCAGGCCTGCCCAGGAAAGATGCGTCGGCCAGGCGTCCGGAAAGACGAAAATCTCGATCACCGCGGTCATGCCGAGCAGCGCGAGCGCGGCGGCGCGCGTGAACAGGCCGAGCACGAGCAGCAAGGGGAAGAAATGTTCGCTATAGGCGGCGAGGTGCGCGGCGATTTCCGGCGGAATCAAAGGCAGGCGGTATTCCTCGCGAAACAGGGCGTAGGCGCTGTCGGTGAGCGTGAGCAAACCCTCGACCTTGGTTCTGCCCGAAAGAAAGAAGATCGCGGCGATCGCGATACGGGCAACGAGCGCAAGAAGCGCGTGATTGCAGGCAGCTGCAATACCATCGGCTGCACGGTTGTAGCGGTCTCGCTGTCCCTGGAATCGGTTCGCCATCGCGGTGGTCATTGCGCTGCCTCCACGACTTCGATCGCAGCGAAGGCCCCGGCGGCGAGCAGCCGCGCGAGCAGTGCGACGAGATCGACACCGGCCTGCGTGGCCTGCGCCGCGGCGGCCGCTTCGGCGAGCATCGCCCCGTTCGCGCAGGCATCCAGAAAGACACAGCCAGCTTGTTCCAGTTCGCACCAGGCGACTGCGTCATGCGGACGCAGGAGCAGCGCGCCCTGTCCCTGCCAGTCAATCGCTTGCTCCTCGCAGCCGGCAGCTTCGCGATTGCCCTGCCAGATGGAAAAAGTCGGTTGCGCCTCGAACCAACTCCAGCGCGCGCTCGCGTGCGGCCGCAACCGCAGGCAATCGAGCTGCTCCGGCGCCAAGCGCGCCAGCGCCGTTGTGGCGAGCGGCGTCTCGTCGCGCGCCGTATGCGCCTCGGTCCAGAATCGATCGAGCGCGGCCACCCCGGGAAGATAGGGCAAGTCCGCTGCCGGCTCGAAATCCGCCAGAAATTGCGCGAAGCCTGCGCCGTAATCGAGCAGCGAGGGATGAGTGGGCGGATGCGCGCGAGCGTAAATCGCCGCCGCGCTGCGAAACCAGTCGCGGCCGACCAGGCGCGCCACCGCCGGATAATTGGCGGCGAGCGCATCGATCAAGCCCTTCATCACGGTATTGCGATAGACAGCGAAACCCGCTTGCCGTGCGAGCGGATAGCTGCCGGTTTCGGGCGCGAACAGCGCACGGGCAAAATCGTCTTGAAAGTGCGCGAGTGTGCCTATTTCCCTGCCGGCGTCTGCGCTCATGCGGCTTCCTTCCAGCGCGCACGCAGCACGCCTTCTGCCTGCTCGCGCTCGACGAGCAGTTCGGCGAAAGCGGGGATTGCGTCGTCGCGCTCGATCAGCGTCGGCCGCGGGCCGATGCGCACGATCAGCCGTCGATACAGCGACCACACCTCCGGCGCGACCGCTGCGTTGTGACTATCGATCAGCAAAGATTCGCCCAGCGCAGGGTCGGTCGAATGCCCGGCGACGTGGACCTCGGCTATGAGGTCGCCGGGAAAAGCGTCGACATAAGTCGCCGCGTCGAAGCCGAGATTGCGCGCGCTAACATAGACGTTATTGACGTCGAGCAATAGCGCGCAACCGCTGCGCCGCGCGACTTCCCGGAGAAAATCGATTTCGTCGTAGTTGTGGCCTTCGATGCGCAAGTAGTGCGAGGGATTTTCGATGGCGATGCGCCGCTTCAGCGCATCCTGCACGCGGCTGATGTTGGCGACGATGCGCGCTAAGGCGGCGGCGCTGCGCGGAAAGGGCAGTAGGTCGGGATAGCACGCGCCGCGCCAGACGGACCAAGCGAGGTGCTCGGACACGAGCGCCGGCTCGAAGCGCGAGGCGAGCGCAGCCAGGCGCGCGAGCTGCGCCGCGTCCGGCGCGGCGTCGGCGGCGAGCGACAGCCCCACGCCGTGCAGCGACAGCCCATGGCGCGAGCGGATCGCCTCGAGCCAGGCGAGCCGCGGCCCGCCCGCGACCATATAGTTCTCCGGGTGGACCTCGAACCACAGACCCACGGCGCTGCAGGCCAGCGCTTGTTCAAAGTGCTGCGGCTTCAAGCCCAGACCCGCGGAAAGCTGCATAGATCCCCCGGTGAACGGTTGCAGCGCTAGCTCTTGATCGGCGCGAGCGAACCCATGCCCTTGGGCGTCTTGATGCTGACGCAAGTGCCCTTGGGAACGTGCTTCCAGGCATTGCCCTGATAGTCGGCTTTGGCGGTGCCGGCGCAGGTAGTGCCGGGACCGGCGGCGCAATCGTTCTTGCCGGCGAGGGCGACGCCGTAGCATTTCTCCAATTGGGACATGTCCATTTTCTTCATGTCGTCGGCAGCGCGGGCTGCGCCTGATACGAGCGCGGCGAGGCTCAATGCAGTGATGGCGATGGCGCGAGTTTGCATGTTTCGATCTCCTGGTAATTGAGTAGTCGGCCGCGCATTGCGTTTGCGGCGGATGCCGAATGCGCGCGGTCTGGAGCTAGTTCGCGCGCGACTGGCGAACGGTTACACGCTCGTGCACAATGCGCGTGCGCAGCGCGGCAGTAAGGGCGTCGAACAGAAGGCAATGCCCGCCGCCGAATTCTTTTGCGCTTCCTGTAACCGAATGCCAGGCATGTACGAATGAATGAAGAGGGCCGACTGACGGCGGGCGAGGAGCGGCTGAAGCAGCTGCTGCTGCGCGGGCTCGCGGGCGACGCAGCGGCCTATCGGGCGTTTCTGCAGGAATTGAGCGCGCATCTGCGCGCCTTCCTGAAGAAGCGGCTTGCGCGCTTGCCGGACGAAGTGGAGGATTTGGTGCAGGAGTCGCTGCTCGCGATACACAACCAGCGCCACACCTACGACGCGAAGCAGCCGCTCACCGCCTGGGTGCACGCCATTGCCAAGTACAAGCTGATCGATTGCCTGCGCCGGCGTGCCGGCCGCGACGCACTTAACGATCCTCTGGACGAAAACGTGGACATCTTTTCCTCTGCCGACACGGCAGCCGCCGAAGCGCGGCGCGACCTGGCCAAGCTGCTTGAGCGGCTGCCGAAGCGCCAGCGCCTGCCCATCGTTCACACCAAGCTCGAAGGCCTGTCGGTGGCGGAAGCCGCACGCGCCAGCGGCATGTCGGAATCGGCAGTCAAGGTCGGCGTGCATCGCGGCCTCAAGGCGCTGGCGGCGATGATCAGGAAAGGCACATGAAGACCGAAGAACTCGTCGCTTTACTGGCGGCCGGCGACAGCGGTGTGCCGGCGGCGGCCCCGCGCCGGCGCTATGCGCGGGCCATAGGCCTAGGAGCCGCAGTTGCCGCCGTGCTCATGGCGGGCCTGCTCGGGCTGCGGCCCGATCTCGCCGCAGCCGTACGGCTACCGATGTTCTGGGGAAAGATTGCGTTCCTGGCCTGCCTCGCGGCGGGAAGCTTCGCCGCGGCCTTGCGCCTGTCCATGCCCGGCGCCAAGCTCGCCTGGGTGCCGGCGGCGCTCGCCGCACCGGTACTCGCGCTGTGGGCGCTCGCGCTCGCCGTGCTCGTGCCGGCGGCGCCGGCCGAGCGCGCCGCTCTCTTCTTCGGCGAGACCTGGAATTCCTGTCCTCTCCTCATCGCCATGCTGTCACTGCCGGTGTTCTGCGGCGTGCTCTGGGCGATGCAAGGACTCGCGCCGACGCGGCTGCGGCTGGCGGGCGCGAGTGCGGGTCTGCTCGCGGGCAGCGTCGGTGCACTAGTCTATTCGCTGCATTGTCCCGAGCTCGCGGCGCCGTTTCTCGCTTTCTGGTATCTGCTCGGCATCCTCGTCCCGACGGCGCTAGGTGCCGCCTTGGGCCCGCGCCTGCTCGCCTGGTAGAGCGCGCGGGTGGCGGAAGCGGGCGCGATTCCGAGTTAAACTCGCCCCTTGCCTCGATCGGATCGCGCAATGAACTGGCGCATCGCTTCCCTGCTCCTCAACCTCGCCCACGCCATCGATCACCTGATGCTGTTGGTGTTTGCCACCGCCGTCGCCGCGATCGCGCACGACTTCGGCGTCGGCCGCTGGGAAGACCTGATGCCCTACACCACCGGGGCCTTCGTCATGTTCGGCCTCGGCTCGTTTCCGGCAGGCAGGCTGGGCGATTTATGGGGGCGGCGGGCGATGATGCTGGTGTTCTTCTTCGGCATCGGCGCCTCCGCGCTGCTCATCGCCGCCAGCCGCAATCCTTGGCAGCTCGCCCTCGCGCTATCTGTCATGGGCGCTTTTTCCTCCATCTACCACCCGGTGGGAATCCCGATGCTGCTGCGTTTCACCGATCGGCCCGGCATCACCATCGGCGTGAACGGCATGATCGGCAATCTGGGCATCGCCACCGCGGCGATCTCGACCGGTTTCTTCATCCAGTATTTCGACTGGAGAGCGGCGTTCATCGCGCCCGGCCTCGTCTCCATCGCCGCCGGCTTCGCCTTCATGAAATTCGCGCCGGCGGAGGGCGGTGCTCCGGCGAAAGGCGGCGCGCGCTCGATCGAATTGCAGCCGGCAACGCGCAACCGCGTGTTTCTGGTGATGACCATGCTCGCCATCACCACCAGCATCCTGTTCAACTTCACCACCAACGGTAACGGCGAGCTGCTGAAAGCGCGCCTGCCGATCCTCGCGGCACAGCCCGCCTTGCTCGGTGCCCTGCTCGCCGGCGTCTATGCCCTCGCCTCCGTGTCGCAGGTCGCGGTCGGCCGCCTGATCGACCGCTTTCCCATTCGCAAGGTCATGCTCGGCGTAGTCGCCTGCCAGGCGCCGATTTTCCTGCTCGCGGCATACAGCGAAGGCTGGGCACTGTACGCGGCCATGATCGCCTTCATGGTGCTGGTGTTCGGCTCGATCCCGTTCACCGATGCCATCATCGCGCGCTATGTCGACGACAGCATCCGCTCGCGCGTGAGCGGTTTCCGCCTGGCGGTGTCATTCGGCGTGAGCTCGCTCGCCGTCTGGGCCCTCGGGCCCGCGGTGAAGGCCGCGGGTTTTGGTGCCGCACTGCTCACCCTTGCGCTCGTCGCCCTGGCTTCGCTCGTCATCACCTGGCAACTGCCGGACGAGCAGAGCATGCGCCAGACAGGCGACGCGCGCAGCCCGCAACCGGTCTAAGGCGCGCGCCATTTCGCTATCCGCAATGGCGCTCGGCTCCGTGAGGCAAAACTGACATTTATCAAAAAGTCCTCCAGCGAAAGGCTTAGGGTCGCGAAAAAACTGGAGGAGCGAGTGTTCAGCGTCCCGCAAGAAGTCATCAACAAGACCACCAAGTGCCGACACCAGCATTCCTGCCTGAAGACCGGCCGCTGCGGCGATAGCCCGATGTGCGAAGCCGAGGAGGCCCACGGTCCGCAAGTGCTATGCGTGCGCAGCGCCGAATGGCCGGGCTGCCCCTACCATCTGGACTTCGGCGGCGCACGCTTCTGCGTCTGCCCGGTGCGCAACGCCATCCACGCCCAGCAAGCGTCCTGATCGCGGGTGACGGCGGGCCATTTCGCGCCCGTCAGGCGTTTTCACGGCTCGCGCCGGCGGCAGGCGCTTCGTCGTTGGCCGAGCGCCGCGGCCCTTCACCTGCAACCGCGCGCGTCGTTCCCCGCGGGAGCAGCATCTTCTCCACCACGCGCAGAGTGGCATCGCGCGGATAGGGGCGCAGCGCGAAGCCGAGCTTACGCACCAGTGCGTGCAGCGCGTAGTTGTTGGCAAGCGTGATGCCGTGCAGGCGCGCGATGCCGTTCGCCCTGGCCGCGGCCACCAGCGCTTCGAGAAGCAGGCTGCCCACGCCCCGCCCTTGCCAAGCGTCGGCCACCGCTACGGCGAACTCGGCGCTCGCGCCTTCCGCCTCTTTGACATAGCGCGCTTCGCCCAGCACGGGCGCTTGGCCAGCGCTCGCCGCGAGTGCGATGAGGACCGCCTCGCGCCCGTAATCGATGTGGCTCAGCCGCGCGATTTCCTGCGGCGTGAGCGCCCTGCCGCTCAAGAAGCGGTTATAGCGGAGCTCGGCGGACAGGCCGGCGATGAACGCCTCGAGCCGCGTTTCGTCCCCCGTTCGCATCGACCGGACCACGACGGCGCTGCCGTCGGACAAGCGTTGCGGCGCGGCGCAGCCGATCGGGGAGGGCGGCGCGCTCCGTACTTGCGCGCCTTGCCAGGTGCAGAACACGGCTGCCGCCTCAAGCGTGGGCGCGCAGAAACATCCCCAGCCCGAGCCCGCGAATCTTGGGCGCTGGTCGGCGCAGGCTGATCGCCCCCGCTTCGAACGCCTGCACCAGCGCCGTGCCGTCGCGATCGAGCGTGAACGTCTCGCCCGCCCCCAGCACCACGTCGCGCGGATCGCCGTCTTGCGTCACCCACACGCTGCCGTCGTGGCAGACCACGGTGTGGCCGCGGCCGCCGGATACCTTTACCACTTGCCTGCGCGCCATGCACAGCGCGTCCTGGTTGAGCTCTATCCTCATGGCGGACTCCTTGTATATTGCGTCTAGATCATGCGAAAATCGCCCGCGCCTGCCGCTTGCCGACGCCTTCTGGCCGCAGGAGCGCGAACGAATTATGCGGACGGCCCGGGCGTCTGCTCAAACGACATTTGAGAATCGCTCGCATGAGTTTTTGGAATGCCTGATCAACGCCGCAATCTCCCCTCGCTCGACCTCCTGCGCGGCTTCGAAGCCGCTGCGCGCAACCTCAGCTTCACCAAGGCGGCGGCGGAATTGTTCGTCACCCAGTCGGCGGTCAGCCGCCAGGTGAAGACCATCGAAGACCAGCTCGGCGTGTCGCTGTTCACGCGCAGCCACCGTGCGCTGCGCCTCACCGAGGCGGGGCACGAGCTCTACTGCGCGACGGCACAGGCGCTGCGCCAGCTCGCCGACGCCGCCGCGCGCATCAGGGAGCGCGGCGCCGGACGCGCGCTCACCGTCACCGCGACCATCGGCTTCACCTCGCTGTGGCTGATTCCGCGGCTCACCGATTTCCGGCGCAAGCATCCCGCCATCGACATCCGCATCGCCGCGGACAATCGCATGGTCGACCTCGAGCGCGAGCGCATCGAAGTGGCGATCCGCTACTGCCCCGCCAAAGCGGCGCCCGAAGGCGCCGTCAAGCTGTTCGGCGAAGTCGTGCTGCCGGTGTGCAGCCCGCGCCTGCTGACGCGCACCACGCCGCTCGCGACACCGGAAGACCTGCGCCACCACGTGCTCCTGCACTATGAGCTGCCGGGTGGCGAGACTAGGCGTTCAGTTAAAGTGTTGAACAAATCGCCCTTGTAGGATTTGGCTAACCTCTCAAGATCCCCCTGCATGTTTGCATGCAGGGGATTTTCTTTTGCTTGATGCGGGTTACCATCGCGGGACGGCGCGAGATGCGCGCAGACCGCCGTTTGTCACGGGTGCACGTTATTGCTTCACCCCGAGTCCGTGTTCTGGTGCTTCCGCGATTGTTTGTTTAATATTTTGCGCCCGGCGTTCAAGCGCGAGCTTTTTCCGCTCGATGCGCGCAAGTTTCGCAAGAGCAATATCTTCCCCCACCAACAACTCGCAACCGCGGCGTTTGGAAATGAGCTTGGTAAGGTTGTAGGACTCCGTCGCAATCTCAAACGCGAGAAGCATTGAGAGAGGAAAACGATTTAGCTGTCTTGACTCTCCCGTATATGCATTAAGCATGGTCTTGGTGACTTTGCGGCCCATCAATTTGGACATTTCATTGGCGATGAGATCACGCGACTTGCCGCATTTCTTGATCGCTTGATTGAGGGCGGCGCGAATCTCTTTATCCAAGTCTCCTGATCCGGCAGTCGGTAGCGCAAGCGCGGGGATTTCGAGAGGCTGGCCGTGTTTTAGAAAATGTTCCACGTGCAAGCGCACATATTCAGGCAGATCAACGACGTTGTAGGTCTTTACAGGGCGTTTGCTTGGCCCCCGCTGCATAGTGTACGGAGCGCCGGCCAATTGAGTGTATGCGGCGGCGCGTATCCGCACTGCAGCGCCGCGCAAATATTGGCCAACGTAACGGTTGCGCACATGTCAGTCATGATCAACCTCGGCGCAACCGCGGATTCCCATGCTCGTAGCAACTATCGGTTGCGGTCGCGACAAACGCAATCCGTCCTGAGAACGCGCCTTGAGCAAACGTTTCCTGTGGCGGACAAACTGAGTATCTTGACCAACGCGAGCGTTACCGGATGCCCGGGGACTTGAAGACATGAGTGGTGTATTGCGGTTCATTTTCGATGGAATCAAGTTGCAATGACTCCCACGCGTCGGTATCTGAACCAAGGTCCATGACCACCTTTTGTCCGCGCTGAACGCGCTCAAGTGTTTGTCGTAATGCTGGCACGCTCTTCTGGACAAGCAACTTCCGATTGCTCGGGATAACCACGGCAGTTATTCGCAAACCGTCGAAGTTCTGCTGGTAGTACATATTTTTGTCGCTGGTGATGAAGATGTCGAAACCAGCGTCCTCGGCCGCGCGCAGCAACTTGCCGTTTTTGACGTTTGCCCACCCCAACTCCTGCACGGTGAGAGCGTCGTGAGATTCACCGAGCCAGGCCTTAAGGTGCCGCGGCAGACATTCATCGATCAGGATGCGCATCTAAGCTGCTTTCCCGAGCTCCAAGAGGGATTCCGCTTGGCGTAGAGCTTCGACCGCTTGGTCTCGTTTAAGAGTTGGATAGGAATCCAAGATTTCGCCGAGGCTAAGCCCGTCGGCGAGATTCTCAAACAGCACCGCTACCGGCACACGCGTACCCGCGAAAACTGGTGTACCACCGAGGATTTCCGGATCGGATGTAATAAGTTGGCCTTCCATGGCTTGCCTCTAGTGAATGCGTTCCGTGAACTCATGACTGACGCCAAGTTCACAAGTAAATGGGACCCAAATCATTCGGCTTGCGACTTTCTATGCAGTGGCGCTCCCCGTGAATTGAAGGGAACCACCTTGTCCCCTTTGGGGCTCTTAATGAGCAGAGAAAGACGATTTCCTAACGCTTGAGCGTACAGCAATACGCTCGACATTTGTGGATCCCCGGCCTCCATCTTAGAGATTGCCGGTGGTGATACTTCCAATCGTCTCGCCAGTTCCTTCTGCGTGATTCCGGCAGTCTGTCTCATGATCCGTAAAACGCCCAGCGCTGCCGACCGTGCTGTGGCCTCGCTTCGTGTGAACGACCGCATTTGCTCAGCTTTGCGCGCGGCGTTTCTGCGAATCTCCGCAATTGTTTCAGCGTCAAATTCTTGGTTCATGACATCATCAACGGTTGGTCCAAGCAGCGCGCTCAATTTCTCCTGCGGCAGATTGGACAATACGCGCCAACCTTTGGTGGCTGCCTTTACTTTGGGCGAGCGCTTCCCCTTGCCGCTACGGGCAAGCGCGTTATTTGGTACCGCACTATGCTTCATCGCTTCCATCCTTTCCGCCCCTTCTTGGACCGACTCGCCAATTTTTCCTTGATCCCCATTTCCCTTAGTTGCGCCAAGCGTGCTTCGTTCAATCTATCAAGCCAATCGTCGTATCTCTTGTCCGCCTTCTCGACTAACCGGTCGTAAAACCGCTTCTCGCTAACGCCCTGTTTCTCACCTCCACACAGAACAACTGCGTTCTGCGTCGGATCGTAAGCGAACGCGAATCGCCAGACCGTGGACCTCAGTGCAAACCGTAACTCTTTCATATTCGCGTGCTTCGAGCCCTTCAATGTATCGACGTAGGGTCTGCCTGCCATATGACCACCAGCCATCTGGATAGCCAATATGGTGCTTATCATCTCCCTCTTGACGTCTTCTGCTAAGGCGTTAAATTCCGGCCTAAACTCTGGATGAAAGCGAAATTGCCCGGTTCCTTGCGACGGTTTGTCCATTATTTTTTCGCCCCTAAGGGTCCGCAAATAATAACCTAAAGGTTAATGCCTGTCAAGGAAATCAAAGCGTTAGCGACAGGGAGTTGCCTTGATTGTTCCGCGGTTCTCGGTGACACGACGTGCAAGCAAGGCGAGTTCGATCTATAGCGCGGCGTCGCGAACTCCTTGTCTTGATCGACGCAGGAGGAAGGAGATCTCGGCACTCTTTGCTATAAATAGCATAGATTGTCTTGTGATAGACACAGTTCTATGCTATTCTTGACAAAGATGCGACAAACCCAAAATTTCCACAGCTCCGATCTGATGCGGGCATTAGATGCGCAGCCGCATGAGCTGCGCGCATGGCTACGGTTGGAGCCGTTTGCTTCACGCGAACGAAAACGGCGCTCGGCCACCGCGTACACTGCTTTCGATCTGCTGTTTCTCGCTGTCGTCAAAATGCTCGATACGGCTGGTTTTGCGCCCAGGGCACTGCAAACATTCTCCGCGAGCCTCTACAAAGCTCTCCAACATCCCGTCGCCGAAGGCGAACCGGATGAACTGGTGCTTTACCGGGGTGCCGAAGGAGCATGGAAAGTCGGCGCGGCACCGGAAGCCGGAAACGCGATGGAACTGAGAATCGCGGTGCGTTCGGCCCGACTGCAGGTGCTGCGGTACACCGGCGCGCATCTAGTCTCCGGGCAGGTCGAATTGAACTTGCTTACACCGCTCAAGGGTAAGAGTTCTCGGCCTGCCAAGATTGCGGTTGGCGGGAGGAGGTCATCAGCATGACGCTTGACCTACAAGCGGAGCTCCATCGCTACGGCGCTGCCCGTGACGCAGTAAAGCTCCTTGGCGCCAAAGGCGACGCAAACCTGCTGCGTTACGTCGACCTTTTTCCGGAAAGCGCCGCGCGTAAAGGAGCTGCGGATTTGCCCAACCCGTCGGGCGTAGTGGAACACGATGATCGCCCGCTCATGTACTTGTACAGAGCAAACGCGCTGGCCGCGGCACCCGGAGACTCCGCGAATGTCGTTGCCGAACTGATCCGCAGGTTGGCTTGCCGTGGCGAAGGCCACTATCTCGCCGTCGTTCATCCCGGCGAGCTGGTCGTCTATCCGATTGCGCTCATGGATGCCGCACCGAGACCGGAGCGCTTCCGCGCGGATAGCGATCGCGCGCCGCTTCTGATCTCAGATCTTGCATCCGGCGACGCCCCTATGTCGCTCAAGCAACAGGTTGCCAATGCGCGATCGCTGCATGCCCTGCTGTTCGAGTTGATCACGACGGTGGCCGAGGCGCTGCGCGACAGCAAGGCCCTCTCCATCAAGCGCGCACGCGATGAAGTGCTGCCGCTCGTCGGGCGGGCAATCTTCGCTCGTTTCCTCATAGATCGCGGAATTATCAACCCGCGCACGTTCCCTGCCCTATATTCGGCCGGAACCAGGCCGGAAGATGCGTTTTCCACCGCGGAATTAGCGGCGCGGACCTGCGCCTGGCTCGACGACAAGTTTAACGGTGAGCTTTTGCCGCTGCTATTTGATCGGGAGCGTCCGACATACAAAGACTACCTTGTTGATTCATTTTGAAAACTGAGCCAGTCTGAGGCGAATTCACGACGAAATCTG